>NZ_CAXBHE010000001.1:0-469802 GCF_963975535.1 uncultured Brevundimonas sp.
CTCCCCCATTGGGGGAGGGGGACCAGCCGAAGGCTGGTGGAGGGGGCCGGTTCCGCCCTTACTCCGTCCGGTAAACCACCCCGCCCTTCATCACGAAGCGGACCCGCTCCAGCACGGTGACGTCGCTCAGCGGGTCACCGGACACGGCGATCAGGTCGGCGGGCATGCCGGGCGTGATCCGTCCGGCCTCGCCGGAAATCCGCAGATGCGCGGCCGCCACCACCGTGGCCGACTGAACGGCCTCCAGCGGTGTCATCCCGGCCCGGACCAGCAGGGCGAACTCCTGGGCATTGTCACCGTGGGCCGAGACGCCGGAGTCGGTGCCGAAGGCGATGCGCACGCCGCCGTCATGGGCCCGGCCCGCCATATCCAGCATCTTCGGACCGGCCTCCAGCGCCTTGGCCGTCTGGGCCGGGGTGAAGAAATTGTCCGGGCTGGCGGCGATGCGGGCCACGAAGTCCCCGGCCAGCAGGGTCGGCACCAGATAGGTACCCTCGCGCCGGAGCAGCCGGAGCGATTCCGCGTCCAGATAGGTGCCGTGCTCGATCGAGTCGCCGCCCGCGCGCAGGAAGGCATTGATGCCGTCGACGCCATGGGCGTGGGCCGTCACCTGGCGCCCCATCCGGTGCGCCACCTCAACGATGGCCGCCAGTTCGGCGTCGGTGAACTGCTGGCCCAGACCGGCGGCCGTGTTGGACAGCACCCCGCCCGTGGCCATGATCTTGATGATGTCGGCGCCCGACCGCACCTGGGTGCGCACCGCCCGCATGCAGTCGTCCGGTCCCGAACAGACGCTCTCGGGCGACAGCAGGTGCATGACATCGTCGCGATAGCCGTTGGCGTCGCCGTGTCCGCCATGGATCGACACCGTCGAACCCGAGGCGATGATCCGGGGTCCCGGAACGTCGCCGCGGCGAATGCCGTCCCGCAGGGCGAAGATCGCCTCGTTCGCCGCGCCCAGATCGGCCACGGTGGTGAAGCCGGCCATCAGGGTCCGCCGGGCATAGCCCGCGCCGGCCATGGTCCGGTCACTGCTCGAGTCGGTGACCTGCTGCAGACGCCCGTTCGGGTTCTGCTGGCTGGTCAGATGCACATGGCTGTCGATCAGGCCGGGCAGCACGAACCCGTCGCGCAGATCGACGGTCCGGTCACCGGTTTCACTGCCGGAAACGAAGCCGTCGCGGATTTCGACGACCTGGTTCCCTCTGATCACGAGAGTTTTATCGCGCAGCACAACCCCGCTCGACGGATCGGCCAGCAGCCGCCCCGCCTGCACGAACACGGTTCCCCCATCAGGCGAAGCTGTAGGGGTTTCGGACGTTTGCCGGGCGCTGGCCGGCGCGACAGCAAGCATAACGGCCGCAATGGCCAGCATTAACGGTTTCAATGAACCCTCCCTGAACAGTTGGGCACCATACTCGGATGACAGTTTCCGCCAAGGCTCCGGTTGAATCCGGGCCTCGGTTCATGAAACAACTGCTCACTGTTGTTGAAGCCGCGCGAAGGGGCGTCGCATGCGGATATCGAGACGAGGCATCATTCTTGGCGGTTCGGCCCTGCTTTCGGGCTGCGCCACGGCGTCGGCCGGAACGCAGTACGCGGCGGTGTCCGCCCCGCTGGTCAATCCGGTTCTGCCCGCCGCGCCGGTCTCCACCGCCCAGGTCATCGCCCCGCCGCTCGATCCCAACGGGATCGTGCCCCCGGTCCTGATGGCCCGCGCCATGGCCGCCCTCGACATCCACCATCGCCGCGTCCCGCTGCGCGACCGCATGTATCTGGTCGATTTCAAGCGCTTCTCGGGCGAGGAACGCCTGTTCGAGGTCGATCTGGTCAGCGGCCAGGTCAACGCCTTCCGCACCAGCCACGGCAAGGGGTCGGATCCGGCCCACTCCGGCTATGCCCGCAACTTCTCCAACACGCCCGAGAGCTACATGTCCTCGATCGGGGCCTATGCCACCGCCGGGGCCAACTTCGGCCCGCAGCAGGGACCCAACGTCCTGCTCGACGGTCTCGAATATTCCAACGACAAGGCCCGCGAGCGCGCCATCATCGTGCACGGTGCCGACTACGCCGATCCGGAATTCCTCGCCCGCGAGGGCAAGCTGGGCCGCAGCTACGGCTGTTTCTCGGTCTCCCACCTCGACCTTCCCGCCCTGCGCCAGCGCATGGGTGAGGGCCGGCTGCTGTTCGCCGGGGCGTAATCCCCGTCTAGCGTAAGACGGCCAGCAACACGGCCACCCAGTGCACCGCCGCCGCCACCACGACATGGCCGTGCCAGATCGCGCGCCGGTAGCGCATCTGCTTGTTGGCGTAGAAGATCACCCCCACCGAATACAGCAGCCCGCCGATCGCCAGCAGCACCACCGGGGCCAGGCCCAGGCTCTGCATGAACGGCTGGATGGCGATCACCATCACCCAGCCCAGGGCCAGATAGATGGCGATCCAGAAGCCCTTGCCCAGTCCGGGCAGCAACAGCTTGGCCGCCGCCGCCACGATCGCCGTGCTCCACACCGCCGCCGTCATCCCCCAGGCCCAGGCCCCGGTCAGATGCTGGGTCGTGAACGGGGTGTAGGACCCGGCGATCATCACGAAGATGCCGGCATGGTCGAAGCGCCGCAGCAGCGGCTGGAATCGCGGCGCGGCGAAATTATAGGCCGTCGACAGCCCCAGCATCGTCAGCAGCCCGACCGCATAGATCGCCGCCGCCGTCAGGCTGCCCGCGTCGCCGAAGCCGATGGCCAGACCCAGCAGCATCCCGCCCCCGACCAGCGCCAGCGCCAGTCCGGTCAGATGCACGATCAGATCGGCCAGCCGCTCGGCCCCGTCGCGGTAGTGGCTGGGGGGTTCAGGGGGCAGGGTGTCGGGCACGGGGGCGGTCTCCAGGGCGGGGTGCCGGGCAAGCGCCACGATAATGGCATGGGTTATGAGCGGGCGACACCGGTTCGAAATCGAGCGGGCGCGTGTCCATCCGGGCAGAAACAATGGATGACCGTGGCCATCCTGGCGTCTGCTTCTCGGCGGAGGCCCATGGCGAACTACGACCCGAAGTAGATGTTGCGTCGACGCTAATTTCAACGGCAAGCTGCGGTAGTTGGCGACCGCGCCTACACTGGAGTTGCCCGGGAAATGACTTGGCTCATAGGCGGGGTTACGTTGGGACTCATTTTGCCATGGTTTATCATGGGCTCCAGAATCAAAATGGCCACCGAGAAGCGAGGGGTGGCCGCTGGTTTCTGGGCTTGGCTCGGCGGAGCAGCCATCACAGTCCCATTGATGATCGGCATCCAGTGGATAGTGCATCTGGTGCTCTAGGCTAGCGAAGCGCCTGTACGCCTAACGTTGAGCCACCCCCCTTATTTCAGGGGCTGTCCCGAGGGGGCCATCGCTCAACGCACGGCCCGTGGGTCAGCCTATGGCTCCCGACGTCGCGCCGCGTGGCGGACCGACAGGATGCGCACCGCGTCACCCACGACGACGTAGCGGATGAGGTAGGGCGGAACCACCGTCAGTTCCCGACAGCTCGGTCCACTCGACCGTCCGCGATTCGGCATCGTTTCCAGGCTGTCGGCAGCCTCGACAATGGCGAGTTCGATCCGCGCCGCCGCCGCAGGACTGAAATCCCGCACGTAGCCGGTGATCGCCTCGAGATCATCCAGCGCCTCGTCCGACCAGTCTATTCGCCACATTTCGGCCGAGGCAGGGGGTGATCCGTCGACAGCGACAGCAGCCAACGCTTCACCGCCTCGTGGCTGACGAAACGACCGGCCTCAAAGTCCGCGAGGGCGCGCTGGTCGGACGCCTCGATCGCCGCCGCGTCCTCGACGTCGAAGACACCGGGCTCCTCGTCCATTTCATGGGGCGGTTCGGTCATGAGGTGACCTTACCACGGCACGCGACCCGGCTCACGCAGGCTCAACCTTTGATGAAGTCGAAAACCCCGGCTTCACCCAAGGGGTGAGCCCCCTACCCGCGCTCGACCGCGCGCCAGCCGATGTCGGTGCGGCAGAAGCCGCCGGGCCAGTCGATCTTGCGGATGGCGGCATAGGCCCGCTCGCGCGCCTGGACGATGTCGTCGCCCTCGGCGCAGATGTTCAACACCCGCCCCCCGGCCGCGACCAGCTGGCCGTCGTCGCGGCGGCGGGTGCCGGCGTGGAACACCTGCACGTGCGGGCCGAAATCCTGGCCGGCCCCGCGGATGATCGAGCCTTCCAGCGGACTGTCGGGATAGCCCTTGGCCGCCATGACCACGCAGATCACCGTCTGGTCCCTGAAGCCCAGCCCCGGCAGGCCCGAAACGTCGCCCTGGGCGCAGGCCAGCAGATAGGGCACCAGATCCCCGTCCAGCCGCATCATCAGCACCTGGCATTCGGGATCGCCGAAGCGGGCGTTGTATTCGACCACCTTGGGTCCGTCGGCCGTGGCCATCAGCCCGACATACAGAACCCCGCGATAGGGCGCGCCCTCGGCCACCATTCCCTTCAGCGTCGGCTGCACCACCAGCCGGTCGGCCGCCTCGACCAGTTCCGGCGTGAACACCGGGGCCGGCGAATAGGCCCCCATGCCGCCCGTGTTCGGCCCCATGTCGCCGTCGAACGCGCGCTTGTGGTCCTGGGCCCCGCCCAGCAGCACCGCCCGCTCGCCGTCGCACAGGGCGAACAGCGAGCCCTCCTCGCCGTCCATGAACTCCTCGATCACCACCCGCGACCCGGCGCTGCCGAAGCGGCCGCCCAGCATGCGCTCGATCTCGGCCTCGGCGTCGCGCCTGTCGGGGCTGATCGCCACCCCCTTGCCCGCGGCCAGGCCGTCGGCCTTGATCACATATGGGGGTTTGAACACGTCCAGCGCCTGCCGCGCCTCGTGCAGCCGCTCATAGACGCCGTAGCCGGCCGTCGGGATCTCGTGTCGCTCCATGAAGCTTTTGGAAAAGGCCTTGGAGGTCTCCAGCTGCGCCGCCTTCTGCGTCGGGCCGAAACAGGGGATGCCCGCGGCCGCCAGCCGGTCGGCCAGCCCCTTCTCCAGCGCACTCTCGGGCCCGACCACGACCAGGTCGGCCTTGATCTCCCGTGCCAGCGCCGCCAGTCCCTCGGCGTCGTCGCCCTTGACCGCGCGCCGCTCGCCCAGCTTTTCCATGCCCGGATTGCCCGGCGCGATGACCAGACGCTTGACCAGCGGTGACTGGGCGATCTTCCAGGCCAGGGCGTGTTCGCGCCCTCCCGATCCGACAAGCAAGATAATCATGCAGGCGGCATGACCGCCCCGGGCGGACGGGTCAAGCGGCAGCGGGATTCAAAGGGGCTTGCAGGCCGATATCCGCCGGGGCCGTGCCCTCAGGACAACCGGTCGCGGAAGTCGCTGTAGTCGAAGGTCCGCACCAGCCGCAGGGCGTCGGTCTCACTGTCCCACAGGGCGATGGCCGGCAGCGGCACGCCGTTGAAGGTGTTGGTCTTGACCATCGAATAATGGGCCTGGTCGAGGAAGGCGATGCGATCCCCCGGCTGCGGCGGCAGGGCAAAACCATAGTCGCCGATGATGTCCCCGGCCAGGCAGGACGGCCCGCCGATCCGCACCGTGACGCCGCCGTCGACCTCGCCCATCAGCGCCGGCCGGTACGGGGCCTCGATCACATCGGGCATGTGGCAGGTGGCCGAAATGTCGGTGATCGCCACCGCCAGGCCATTGTCGAAGGTGTCGAGAATCTCGCCCACCAGAATGCCCGCGTCCAGGGCGATGGCCTCGCCCGGCTCCAGATACACCTGCACTCCGTGCCGTTCGCTGATCCCGCGCACCAGGGCGACCAGATCGTCGCGGCGATAGTCGGCCCGGGTGATGTGATGACCCCCGCCGAGGTTCAGCCATTTGATTGACCCCAGCATCCCCGCCAGCTTCGGCTCCAGCGAGGCCCAGATCCGCTCCAGCGGCTCGAACCCCTGTTCGCACAGGGCATGGATATGCAGGCCGTCGACGCCCTCGAGATGCTCCGGCCGCAACTGCGACACCGGAAAGCCCAGCCGCGACCCGGTCTGGCACGGGTCGTATTTGGCCACCTCGGCCTCGCTGTGTTCCGGGTTCAGCCGAAGGCCGATGTCGAACACCGCACCCGCCGCCCGCGCATCGGCGATCAGGTCGGCGAACCGCGCCCTCTGCTCCGGCGCATTGAAGATCACCGTGTCCGACAGCCGCAGGATCTCCGGCAGGTCCGCCCGCTTGTAGGCCGGCGAATAGGTGGTCAGGTGGCCGTGATAATGCTCGCGCGCCAGCCGGGCCTCATACAGGCCGGAGGCACAGGTGCCGTCCAGATGCTCGCCGACCAGATCGCCCAGCGACCACATCGAAAACGCCTTCAACGCCAGCAGCACCTTCGCCCCCGACCGATCCCCCACATCCTTGAGGATGGACAGGTTGCGCCGCACCGCCGCCGCGTCGACCACGAAACAGGGCGACGGCACGCGGCCCAGGTCAAACTCTGCGAATGCGCCGGGACCGGCGGCCTGGGTTTCCATCGTCGGCCCGATCAGAACGGCAGCGGCGCGTCCAGCTCGCGCACCTGCCACGGCAGGCCGTGCTGGTTCAACATGGCCATGAAGGGATCGGGGTCCATCTGCTCCATGTTGAACACCCCCGCCCCCGTCCACTGGCCGGTCAGGATCAGGGCCGCGCCGATCATGGCCGGGACACCGGTGGTATAGCTGACCGCCTGGTTGCCGGTCTCGGCATAGGCGTCTTCGTGGTCGCAGATGTTGTTGACGTAGACCGTCTTCGGCTCGCCGTCCTTCACGCCCGTGGCGATGGTGCCGATATTGGTCTTGCCCCGGGTGATCGGGCCCAGCGAGGCCGGCTCGGGCAGCAGGGCCTTGAGGAATTCGATCGGGATGATCTCCCGGCCCTGGAACATCATCGGCTCGATCCGCGTCATGCCGACGTTCTCCAGCACCTCGAGGTGTTTCAGATAGGAGTCGCCGAACGTCATCCAGAAGCGGATGCGCTTGATTTCCGGATAGAATTTGGCCAGCGACTCCAGCTCCTCATGGTACATGAGGTACATGTTCTTCTGACCGACCTGATCGAAGTCGAACACCTGTTTGTGGGCCAGGGCCGGGCCCTCGATCCACTGGCCGTTCTCCCAGTGCCGCGACGGGGCGGTCACTTCGCGGATATTGATCTCGGGATTGAAATTGGTCGCGAACGGCAGGCCGGTGTCACCGCCGTTGCAGTCCAGGATGTCGAGCGTGTCGATCCGGTCCAGCAGGTGCTTCTTCGTCCAGGTGGCGAACACCGAGGTCACGCCGGGGTCGAAACCGCTGCCCAGCAGGGCCATCAGCCCGGCCTTCTTGAAGCGGTCCTGATAGGCCCACTGCCAGCTGTATTCGAACTTGGCCTGGTCGCGCGGCTCATAGTTGGCGGTGTCCATATAGTGGACCCCGGCCGCCAGACAGGCGTCCATGATGTTCAGGTCCTGGTACGGCAGGGCCAGGTTGACGACCAGCGCCGGCTTGACCGCCTGGATCAGGGCCGTGGTCGCGGCCACGTCGTCAGCGTCGATCCGGGCCGTGTCGATGGTCACGCCGGTGCGCGCCTTCACCGACTCGGCGATGGCGTCGCATTTGGACAGGGTCCGGCTGGCCAGGGTGATGTGCGAGAACACGTCCGCATTCATCGCCATCTTGTGGACCGCGACCGATCCGACGCCACCGGCACCGATAACCAACACCCTGCTCATCTGCAGATCTCCTGAACTTCATCGTCTGTGCGGCCTGTCGGCCGCCTTGGGGTGGGGGCCATATCACGACACGCGGGGGTCGGCTAACGACTCACGGCCGGAAAGTGATCCTGACGGCGAACGTGTCGGGCGATGCGCTCGACGATCCGGCCATCGCCGAACTCGGCCGCGACCTGATCGGGCGGCTGGCGGGCATCGGCGTGACGGAACGAGAGTTCCAGCCGGTCGCGCCTCACGCCCCTCCCCGCTGGCGGCGGTGTTGGCTGAAGCAGGCCGTGATCCTGATCAGGAGGCCCCGGACCTGGGCGGGTCCCGCTCGAACACCTCCTCGATCATGCACGCGAACGCGTCCGCGATGGCGAACGCCAACGGCAGCGATGGATCAAAATGGCCGTTCTCGATCGAGTTGATCGAATTGCGCGATACGCCGACCCGCGTTGCCAGTTCCGCCTGGCTCCAACGCCGATCGGCGCGGAGAATCCTAATCTTGTTTTTCACGAGGGCTCGCGCGAGCCCCGGGACATCAAGACGTGCCAGCCCAGACTAAGCAGCATGGTGCAAATCGCCTGTGTGACCACCACCGCCATGAAGCCGAAGGTGAAGGTCGTCACCACCAGGCGCGCATCCGGATTCGGCACGCCGCCCCAGACCGAGGCGCTGGAAACGATCAGGTCACGGACGGCCGGCACGGCGAGGAGCAGCGCGACCATACCAGCGCCGACCATCCAGCCCCATTGGCTCGAGAACCGCGCATTGCTTCTCTGCCATTCATCGATCTGGCGATCCTTAAGCACGGCGAGCGCGATACTGGAGACCACCGTCAGCGTGGCGGCGATCCCGGTCAGGAGAACACCGAGGCCCTCGGGTTGCTGCCTCAACCACGGAATGGCCGCGACGATCGCGATGGGTGGGACGAGCATGACGAGGGCGAGCGCCAGGATGCGCGATCGGTTAAGGGCGGGCGATGACATATGGGCTTCTCCTTGACCTGCGGCGCACCATCCTCGCGGCACGCCCGGCGGGTTGTGTCGCCAGGCAAAGTGAAGTTGCCCAGCTTTCTTGTCATAATGCCAAGCATACTTGTCATATAGTCACTGTAAGGTCAAGCAGCGTGGAGTCGGGTCACGCCCTCCCCCATTCCCGCCGCCGCCGCACCCCGCTAGTCTGCGCCGATGAGTGACGACTCCTATGTGTTCGAGGGCCCGGCGGACGGGCCGGAGCCTCCGCGCGACAACAATCCGCCGCTGTCGATCTCGGAGCTCAGCTTCGCGCTCAAGCGCACGCTGGAGGAACGGTTCGGCCACGTCCGGCTGCGCGGCGAGATCTCCAAGGTCAACCGCCACGCCTCGGGCCACATCTATCTGACGCTGAAGGACGACAAGGCCGCCATCGACGGCGTGGTCTGGAAGGGCTCGGCCCGCGGCCTCGGCATCCAGCCCGAACCGGGGCTGGAGGTCATCGTCACCGGCAAGATCACCAGCTACCCGGCTCGCTCCTCCTACCAGATCGTGATCGAATCGATGGAGGCGGCCGGGGCCGGGGCCCTGCTGGCCCAGCTGGAACGGCTCAAGGGCAAGCTGCGCGACGAGGGCCTGTTCGCGCCCGAGCGCAAACAGCCGATCCCGACCTTCCCCGCCGTGGTCGGCGTCATCACCAGCCCGACCGGGGCGGTGATCCGCGACATCCTGCACCGGATCGCCGAACGCTGGCCCTGTCATGTCATCGTCTGGCCCTGCGTGGTCCAGGGCGACGCCGCCGCGGCCCAGGTCGCCAAGGCCATCCGCGGCTTCGATGCGATGACCCCCGGCGGCCCCATCCCCCGCCCCGACGTGGTCATCGTCGCGCGCGGCGGTGGCTCGGTCGAGGACCTGTGGGCCTTCAACGACGAGGCCCTGGCCCGGGCCGTCGCGGCCGCCCGCATCCCGATCATCTCGGCCGTCGGCCACGAGACCGATACGACCCTGATCGATTTCGTCTCCGACCGTCGCGCCCCGACCCCGACCGGGGCGGCCGAGATCGCCACCCCGGTTCTGGCCGACCTGCGCTACACCCTGGCCGATCTGGACCGCCGCCTGACCGGCGCGGGTGGACGGCTGATCGAGGAGCGCCGCATCCGCCTGCGCGCGGTGGCCCGCGGCCTGCCCGCCCGGCCCGAGGACCTGCTGGCCCTGCCGCGCCAACGCCTCGACCACGCCGCCAGTCGTCTGGGTTCCGGCCTGCAGCGCGGCGTCGATCGCCAGACCACCCGCTTCGCTGGCGTCTCCGGCCGCTTCGGCCGCGCCCTGCTGGACCGGGTCATCGAACGCCGCACCGACCGTCTGTCCGCCGTGGGGGCCCAGCTGGCCCCGGCCCTGACCCGCGCGATCCAGACCCGCGAAACGGCCCTGATCCGGGTCACCGCCCGCCTGTCGCCCGAGCCCCTGCACCGCCGACTGGACCAGCGCGCCGCGCGGCTCGAGGCGGTGACCGCCCGCCTTGCCCCCGTTCTGCCCCGCCGCCTCGACGAGGCGGGCGTGGCCCTGTCGGCCCTGACCCGGGCCCTGGCCAGTCTCGACCCCGGCCGCCCCAAGCCCGGCTTCGCCCGCGTCGAGGACCGCGACAGCCACTGGCTGACCTCGGCCGCCGCCCTGTCGCCCGGCCAGGCTGTGCGTCTGGTCTTCGCCGACGGCGCGGCCGCGGCCCATGTCGACGGCGAGGATGACGGCAGCACCCCACCTGCGCCGCCCCGCCCCGCGCCCCGTCCGGCACCCCGCCCCAAGGCCCCGCCACCGGGCCAGGGCGATCTGTTCTGAGCCTCTACGGGCAGGACCGGCCCGAAGCAGACTCGCTGAATGTCCGCAACGGGGGGAGGCGGACCGAAGCCCGGACCATGCTAGGAGTCACGTATGCGCCAACAGCAGACTCGCGCGCGCAGCCGAAACGGCGACATTCAGCGATGCGGCGCTATTCCCGTCGGCTAGGGCGGTTCCTGACCCTCAGCAGCCATTCAGTTCGGCTGCTCAGGGCAAGCAGACCAGGGAACAGATGTTTCGTCTGCTGCTCAGTCTGGAGATCATGACGCTCGCATACCTGGTGCCGTGCGCCAGGACGGTCCTGATGTGGGAAGCAGGCTGCACCACGCGGTGCCGATGAACGCGGCCGCTCCAACTATGGCTGAGGCTGGTCCATGACCTCGACCACGGCGATCAGCCGGTCGTAGAAGGAGCTGCGGTCCAGGGCCTGATCCAGCTTGTCCAGCCGGGCGGCGACGTCGTCGGCCTCGCGGTTGATGGCCTCGGCCTCGCGATTCATGGCGAGCCACAGAGGGGTCAGGCGGGCGACCAGCGCTTCGCCTTCGGCGGTCAGGGATTGTCTGCGGCGACGCGCATCCCGGGGGTCGGGCAAAGCCCGCACATAGCCGGCCGCTTCCAGCGAGCGCAGCGACTGGCTGACCGAGACGTGAGTGATGCGCAGCGCGGCGGCGAGGTCGCCGACCGTCATCGGCCCGTTCAGGACGATCTGGTTCAGGACCCCGAACCACCGCTGCTCGAACCGGATGCCCAGCCGTGCGTAGGTGCGGCCGACGTCGCGGTCGATCCGCTCCGACAGGCGGCGCAACTGGGCACCGATGGCCGCGCCGTGGCCGCCCTTCACATCGGTCACGCGGGAGGCTCGATGACGGCGGCGACCTGCATGATCCGTTCGGCGGCGGCCGGATTTCCGCGATGGCGAGCTTTCGCCGCCTCGACCTCGAATACCGAGCGCGGTTCCAGGCCCTGCGGCCTCGCGTCGAACAGAGCCCGGGCGGCCGCCACGCTGTCGCCCCCGGCGGCCGCCGCCATCGCCATGCCCAGGCGCCAGGCGTCGGTCGCCGGGCTGGGTCCGCACAGGATGTCCTTCACCGCAACGTTCAGCGCCCAGTAGCCGTCGACCTCGCTGTTGCTCAGCATGGCGACGGTGACGTCCAGATCCTGGTAGCGCCAGACCTCCCCGGCGATGCCGAAATGGCCGCCGCTGTGCCCCACCATGCGATGGCCGTTGACGGTCTCTTCCATGAACCCCAGGCCGTAACGCGCCCGGCCAAGATCGAACAGACTGGTGGTCGCTATAGTGTACATCTGTGGCGACAGAAGCCGACCGTCGCCCAGGGCGGCGATGAAGGTCGACAGGTCCTCGACGGTCGAATAGGCGCCGCCCGCCGGGTTGCCCCGGAACTGGTTGACGAAGAGGTTGTTGCGCCAGGCACCGGGAACAGCCTCGTCGCGGGTGTAGCCGTCGGCCCGGTTCGGTACGACCAGATCAAGCGGCCAGTAGCCGCTGCCGTTCATGCCGAGGGGCTCGAAGATCGTGCGCCCGATGTGCTCGGCGTAGGTCTCGCCGGTCAGGGCCTCGATGATCAGACCCAGGATCACATAGCCGCCGTTGGAATAGCCCATCCGTTCGCCGGGCGTGAACTCCAGCGGCTGGTCGACGAACAGGGGCAGGAAGTCGCGAGTTTCGACGAAGGCCTGGGACGGCTTCTGCGCGATCGCCTCCCAGTAGCTGCCGACGCCGGAGCTGTGCGACAGCAGCTGGCGGACGGTGATCTGTTCGGCGATGGTGCGGACTGGATAGTCGGGCAGGTAGCGCAGGATCGGGGCGTCCAGGTCGATCCGCCTCTGCTCCACCAGGCGCAGGACCGCCGTGGCGGTGAACATCTTGCCGATGGAGGCGACGTTGAACCGGGTGTCGATACGGTTCGCTGCGCCGAACTCCCTCTCGGCCTGGCCCACCGCGCGCTGATAGACGACCTTGCCGCCGCGATTCAACATCAGGACGCCGGAGAAATCCGCCTCAATGATGGCCTGTTCCACGGCGGCGTCCAGACGGGCGGCGATGGAGCCCCCGCCGTCCCCTGCTCGACCAAGCCCCCCCCAGCTCAAGACGCCCAGCCCTGCGGTCGCGCCCATCACCCCTCGCCGTGTCATTCGAATGCTCATTGGAACCGTTCCGCTAAATATGTAGGCGCCTACCTATATAGCCATCGCAGGAAAACGCCAGCCCTGGAAGGCCTGGCGCACATCCCGATCTTCTCTGGAGAAAAGCCCGACGCCCTACGTTGCACCCAGACCAATGGCCTCGTCCGTCTCAAGGCCTGCGTCTTGGCGGCGCGAGCACAAACCGGACGTTCCCAAGGTCTCCTTTGAGTCAGGCCCGGACCTCCAGAGCGACTCCCCGGAAGGTCCGCAACGGGTCGACAGCCGACCTTCGGCCTTTCCCCAACAGCGGACGTCGGACGGTGCCAGCCCAACCCTGTCACTGAAATCTCAGCGCGAGCGCGGCGGGCCCTGTCAGGGTCGCGCCGCCATACGACAAACGATTGGTGAGAGGCCCATCTCCGCCCGCCGCCAAACCCGGTGGCACAATGCCCCCCGCGGCGGTATGATTCCGGAATGACCACACCCAAAGCCGCCGAAGAGGCCACCCTCCACTATGGCGATGGCGAGTTCGCCGTCCTGCGTCCGGGCCGCTTCGTGCGTTGCGCCGTCAGCGCCCGCGCCATCCCGCTGGAGGCCCTGCGCTACTGGTCGGCCGAGCGTCAGGAAGCCTATTTCAGCCCCGAGGAGGCCCGCAGCCGTCTGGCGGCCAGCCAGTGAACGCCGACCGTCGCGGCCTGCTCGCCGGGGCCGTCGCCACCCTGGCCGCGGGCCCGGCGCTCGCCCGGATGCAGGACACGCTGCGGCTGACCGGCAGCTTCGTCCAGGGTGGCCATGCCATCGGCACCACCTGGCCCGGGGCCCTGGTCTTCGTCGACGGCGAGGCCCTGGCCACCGCCTCGTCGGACGGGGCCTTCATCGTCGGCTTCGACCGCGACCAGACCGGCAGCGTCGTGCTCGAGGCCCGGTCAGGAGATCGCGCGATGCGCCGGGTGATCGACATCGCCCGCGTCGACTTCCCCAGCACCCGCATCAACGGCCTGCCCGCCGCCACCGTCACCCCGACGGATCCCGCCCTGCTGGAACGCATCCGCCGCGAGGTCGCGCTGAAGACCGAGGGCTTCGCCAGCCGTCTCGACGCCGACCATTTCCGCGACGGCTTTACCTGGCCGGTGACCGGGTTCCGCATCACCAGCCGCTGGGGCAGCCAGCGTATCCTCAACGGCACCCCGGCCCGGCCCCACTACGGCATCGACCTGGCCGCGCCGCAGGGCACGCCGATCCTGGCCCCGGCCGCCGGCCGCGTCACCCTGAGCCAGCCCGACCTGCATTTCGAGGGCGGCCTCGTCCTGATCGACCACGGCCAGGGCCTGATCACCGCCTATCTGCACCAGTCGCGCATCATGGTTGAAACCGGCCAGGACCTGCAGCGCGGCGATGTCATCGGCCGGGTCGGCATGACCGGTCGCGCCACCGGTCCGCATCTGTGCTGGCGCGCCAAATGGCGCGACCGGAATCTCGATCCGTCGCTGTTCATTCGCGCATAGCGCGCACGCCCGTTCCTTCAGGTCGTAAGTCCGTCAACCCGATGGACCGGCCGGGTGAATATGGCTAAAGACCGCCCGCACACATCGCTTAACCAGGGCCGATCCGAACCCGATGGCAGACCTTCAATCTCTCGAGATCCTGCTCGTCGACGACAACAAGCAGTTTCGGTCGATGACGTCGGCAATTCTCAAGGCCGCCGGCTGTCGCAATATTCGCGAGAGCCCGGACGGGGCCGCGGCGCTGAAATCCCTGCAGGACCGACCCTGCGATCTGGCGATCGTCGACTACAAGATGTCGCCGATCGACGGCGTGGAATTCACCCGTCTCGTCCGCAACAACACCACCGATCTCGACACCTTCCTGCCCATCATCATGATGACCGGCCATTCGGCCCGGCAGAAGGTGATGGCGGCGCGCGACGCCGGGGTGACCGAGTTCGTCACCAAGCCCTTCACCGCCAAGGCCCTGCTCGACCGGGTCCATGCGGTGATCCACAATCCGCGCCCCTTCATCCGCACCGGGGGCTATTTCGGCCCCGACCGCCGGCGCAAGCAGCTTCCGGGCTATACCGGTCCGATGCGGCGCAAGTCCGATCAGGCCAATGTGGTCGAACTGCCGGAATAGGCCGCCTTGGGCCACCGCTTGTGGACCCAGAACCAGTCGACCGGATGTTCGCGCACGCGCGCCTCGACGAAGTCCGTGATCGCCTGGACGCCGCGGGCGATGTCGGCGCTGCGGTCGCCGGTGGCCTCCAGGGCGATCGGCTCATGCACCGTCAGCCGGAAGCGCACACCCGGCAGCCGCGTCACCGACATCGGCTGCAGCACCGTGCCGAAGCGCAGCGCCAGCCGGCTGGGCCCGGGCGCGGCGTTGACCGGGTGACCGAAGAAGCTCACCTCGGGCCCCTCCGAGAATTTCTGGTCGTTCATCAGGGCCACCGACTCGCCGCGCTGCAGCCCGGCCAGCAGTTCGCGCGCCCCGTCGCCACCCTTGGGCGCGAACAATTTGACCCCGTAGCGGGCCCGGTTGGCCCGGATCTGGCGGTCGACATAGGGATTGTTGGTGGCGCGATAGGTGATCTGGCACGGAATGCCCGCCGCCAGGATCACCGCCGGCATCAGTTCGAAATTGGCGAAATGGCCCGAGACGAACACCACCGCCCGCTTCTCCGTGCGGATCGCCTCCAGCCGCTCGGCCCCGACGATCTCGATCCGCCCCGAGGCCGGGGTCAACCGGTCCATCATCGTCAGTTCGGCGAAGGTGCGCCCGGTCTGCTCCCACTGGGCCATGGCCAGTTGCGCCCGCTCGGCCGGGTCCATGTCCGGGAAGGCCAGGGTCAGGTTGCGCAGCACCGTGCGGTGGACGCTGGTCTTCGGCCCCAGGGCGCGCAGCAACCGCCCCCCCAGGGCCGAGGCCCGCTCCAGCCCCAGCGCCCGCAGACCGGCGATCAGGGTGGCGAAGGCCGCGGCCTGCAGCCGCCATATGACGTCCTGGCCGAACCCGGGTCTGTCGTCCCTACCAGGCAATGGTGATCCCGCCGTCCACCACCAGCGTCTGGCCGGTCATATAGGTCGAGGCCGGCGACGCCAGATAGACCGCCGCCCCGGCGATCTCGTCCGGCTGGCCGATCCGCTTCAGCGGCGCGGGATCGGTGGCCAGCTTCAGGATCTCGGGGTTCTCCCACAGATAGCGGGCGAAGTCGGTCTTGATCAGGCCCGGCGCGATACAGTTGCAGCGCACGTTCGACGGCCCCCATTCGACCGCCAGGTTGCGCGCCAGCTGCATGTCCGCCGCCTTGGACACATTGTAGGCCCCGATCAGGGCATTGCCGCGCAGGCCGCCGATCGACGAGACGATGATCACCGACCCCTCTTTCCGTTCCAGCATCTGCGGCGCGACCATCTGGGTCAGCCAGTGGTTCGAGACCACATTGTTCTGCAGGATCTTGTTGAACTGCTCGTCATTGATGCCCGACATCGGCCCGGCATAGGGGTTGCTGGCGGCATTGCAGACCAGGATGTCGATCTTGCCGAAGGCGGCATTGGTCTCGTCGACCAGTCGCTGCAGGTCGTCCTTGGAGGCGATGTTGGCGGGGATGGCGATGGCCCGGCCCGCGCCGTGCCTGGCGTTGATCGCCTGGGCGACCTCGTCACAGGGGCCGGCCTTGCGCGACGAGATGACCACCTGCGCCCCGTGTTCGGCCATCCGCTCGGCGATGGCCTTGCCGATGCCCTTGGACGAGCCGGTGATGACGGCGACCTTGCCGGTCAGATCGAACAGTTCCATGCGAATCCCTGCAATTCTTCCAAGTGCACTCTAGGCGATACGCCCTGATACCCCGATACTCGGGCGATTCCATCCGGGAAGACGGGATTCGCCGTTCCCCGGTCTGGTGAACCGATGCGCACACTGACCACCATTATCCTGTTCTGCTTCTACGTCTTCGTGGCGATGACCGTCGGTGCCTTCCTGTGGCGCGCCGGTCTCGGCGCCGGCGCGGGCGTGGCGGCCACCTTCGGTACCCTGGGCCTGTTCGCCGCCGGCCACGGCCTGGTGACCGGCCGTCTGGCCCGCGTCGCCCTGACCCGCGAGGTCGAACAGGTGCGCGAGGCCCACCGCCTGCTGGCCGACGCGCTGGAGTCGACCCAGGGGGCCCTGACTGAACTGGCCAGGGCCATCGAGTCCGGGGCCCTCAGCAGCAATGAGGCCCTGTCCGACGAGGTCCGCATGCTGGAAACCCTGATCCAGCAGATGAGCCACAGCATCGACGCCCGCCTGTCGGCCCCGGCCCCGGCCGCCGTCGACAGCCACGAGGGCCGTCGTCACCAGCAGTCCAACGCCCTGCTGGCCACCATCCACGACGCCCTCAGCGAGAACCGCGTCGACCTGTATCTGCAGCCGGTCGTGTCCCTGCCGCAGCGCCGCACCATCTTCTACGAGAGCTTCACCCGCCTGCGCGATTCGACCGACCGGGTGATGATGCCGGCCGAATACCTGTCGGCCGCCGAGGGCGAGGGCCTGGTCCCCGCCATCGACAACCTGCTGCTGTTCCGCTGCGCCCAGATCGTGCGCCGGCTGGCCAAGCAGGACCGCAAGGTCGGCGTGTTCTGCAACGTGGCCCTGACCTCGCTGGGCGACGAGACCTTCTTCCCCCAGTTCCTCGACTTCCTCAGCGAGAACCGCGACCTCAACCAGGCCCTGATCTTCGAACTGGGCCAGGCCACCTTCGACGCCCGCGGCGCGATCGAGGCCCGCAACATGGCGCGGCTGGCCGACCTCGGCTTCCGCTTCTCGCTCGACAAGGTCCAGACCCTCGATCTCGACTTCGCCGACCTGCAGCGCTCCGACGTGAAATTCATCAAGGTCGCCGCCGACCTGCTGATCGAACAGCTGCTCGACCTCGACGGGGCCGCCCCCACCGCCGCGATGCGCGACATCCGCGCCGCCGACTTCGCCGCCCTGACGCGCCGCTACGGCGTCGAGCTGATCGCCGAAAAGGTCGAGAGCGAACGCCAGATCGTCGACATCCTCGAACTGGACGTCAGCATGGGCCAGGGCCATCTGTTCGGCGAGCCGCGCGCCATCAAGGAAGCCGTGTTGGCCGAAACCGACCCCCCCGCCGACTTCCTGCGCTCCACCCTGCGCAGCGCCGAACAACGCCGCCGGTTCGGGTAAAGGCCTGTTTTCTTTGCCGTCAAGCTGAAGCGATTTCCATTTCCACGGGTTATCCCTGGCATGGACCATTCAATCTCAGCCCAGGACTGCCGCCGGAAACTCTCGGACCTCATCCAGCAGGCCGTCCCCGAACCCGACCCCGAACGCCGTCAGGCCCTGATGGTGATGGCCGATCACTGGGGCGAGCTGCTGCGCCTGCGCAGCCCGTCGCCCGATGATCACCAGCGCCGGCCGTCGTCGCGCCAGTAGATGCGCTCGCGCCCGTAACGCCCGTCGCGGTTATAGCCGCCGAAGCCATAGCCGCACGGATCCTCCTCGGCCGACAGTTCCCGTCCCAGCAGGGCCCCGGCCGCCGCCCCGATCGCGGCCCCGATCTCCCGGTCCTCACTGCCGGCCACCGCCGCGCCGACCGCCGCCCCCAGCAGCGCGCCCGCCGCCGTGGCCCGCTCGCGGTTCTGGGCATAGTCGCGCTCGCACGCCGAGGCATAGCCGTCCGTCGTGGCACACCCCGCCAGCACCATTGTGCAGGCCGCCGCCGTCGTCAGTCCCGTCAGATATCGCATCGGTCTCTCCCTCAGCCCCCGCAGGGCTAACCCCCGAAGGCGGCGGGATGTTCCGGGGGGATTCGCGCCACCCACCTTCCTTCTCCCCTTGAGGGAGAAGGTGCCCCCGCAGGGGGCGGATGAGGGGTGAAACACCGCAACTCATTGGCGGCGCACCGCATGCTGCCGCACCGCGTCAAATAACAGGGCCGGATTATTCAGGATTGCCTCATTGGCGAAGCGCAGGACGGTGAACCCCGCCACGGCCGTCAGCCACTGATCCCGTCGCGCGTCGCGCTCGGTTCGCAGGGCGTGAACCCCGCCGTCCAGCTCGATGATCAGCTTCAGCGACGGACAACAGAAGTCGGCCACATAGGGCCCGACCGGCATCTGGCGGCGGAATTTAAAGACCTCCAACCGCCGGTTACGCAGCATGGTCCACACCGCAGCCTCGGCCATCGTCGGCTCCCGGCGAGAGCGGCGGGCGGCAGTTCGTGTACGCTCAGATGGCTTGAGCATGGCTGGAGACTAAACCGGAAGCCGCCGAATTTCACCCCTCATCCGACCCGCTACGCGGGCCACCTTCTCCCTCAAGGGGAGAAGGAAAATCCACCGCTACCTCCCCCGCAAAAATCCCCCTATCGCCCCTCCCCAACCCCCTGTTTCCCCACCCCTTCCCCAAAATCCCGCCCGAAAAACCCGCCCTGGTTCCAACTCGTGGCAGACTCCGCCGCATCCCGTCGATGGGGAGGGCGTCGGATCCACGCTGCTCGACGACGGCGGGCTGTGGCCGAGCGATGAAGCCGGGGAGAGGCATATCTCCGGGGGCCTCGCCGGGCGGGGACGGATCCCGCCCGCTTGCTCGCCGCGCGCCTTCGGGTCGCGACCGCTGTCGGCACCGACCGGCACGTCCGCCCCCTGTCCCGCCCGGCAACGGACGGGGCGGCGAGTCGCCAAGGCCCGAACAGGGCCGGCAGGCGACGGGCGCGTGGAAAACGGCCACGCGGGGCGCTGTGTCTCGTCGAAACGGTATTTCATCCTGCACCGGGCGAGCCCCGGTCGCCCCGCGCCCGCCCCGACCGTCCGGCCTTGCGCCCGACGGCACCGACCCGTGCCTGATCGCCACCAACCGCCGGAGCCTGCCATGCGCCCCCGCCGCCCCAGCCGAAGCGACCGCTACCGGGCCAACGTCTATGCGATCCAGCGCATCCGGCTCGAGGGACTGCTGACCGGGGCCTACACCCCGCGCTGCGACCGCGAGGCCATGTATCTGGACCTGCGCCGCCGCGGCGTCCGGGTCGCCGTCGACGACTTCATCCTGTCGCCCGCCCTGCTGCTGCTCGAGACGATGACCCCCGAACCGGACGCCGCCGCCGACACCGACGATCAGGCCGGCGACGACGAAGCCGACCACACCTTCACCCCCCCGTCCGAACCGGCTATCCCCCCCGGATGACCCTGCCGCATCCGCTCCCGCACCTCGCCGCCGTCGCCGACGCCTATGACATCCTGCTCTGTGACGTCTGGGGCGTGATCCACAACGGCCGCGAGAGCTGGCCCGACGCCTGCGAGGCCCTGGCCCGCTTCAACCGCGAGCCCGGCCCCAACGGCCCGCGCCATGTGGTGCTGATCTCCAACTCGCCGCGCCCGGCCTCGGACGTGGTCGCCCAGCTGGATGCCCTGGGGGTGCCGCGTGAGTCGTGGCACGCCTTCGTCACCTCGGGCGACGCCACCCGCATGGAGCTGGCCCGGCGCGCGCCCGGCCCGGCCTGGATCATCGGCCCCGCCCGCGACGGCATTCTGTACGAGGGCCTGGGCCTGCAAACGGTCGACACCGCCGCCGACGCCGCCTTCCTGTCGGTCACGGGCCCCAATGACGACACCGTCGAGACGCCCGAGGACTATCGCGAGCGGCTGGCCCCGGCCGTGGCCCGCGATCTGGAGCTGATCTGCGCCAACCCCGACCGGGTGGTCCAGCGTGGCGACCAGCTGATCTATTGCGGCGGTGCCCTGGCCGACCTGTACGACTCCATGGGCGGCCGGGTGACCATGGCCGGCAAGCCGTTCGGCCCCATCTACGCCCTGGCGATGGCCGAGGCCGAACGCCTGCTGGGCGCGCCGGTCAACCGGGCCCGCGTGCTGTGCATCGGCGACGGCGTGATCACCGATGTGCGCGGGGCCAACCAGCAGGCGCTGGACTGTCTGTTCATCGCCCAGGGCATCCACGGCGACGCCGCCCGCGGCCCGGACGGCAACCTCGACCCGGCCCGCGCCGCCGACCTGCTCAAGGCCGAGACCACCTTCGCCCGCTACGCCGCCCTCGATCTCGCCTGGTGACGCTCGCCAATTCACGCGCCGGAGGCTAACAGGGGCCGATGACCGAACAACATCCCTCCGGCGGCTACATCCTCGAAGAACTGTCCGTCGGCATGACCGCCGAAAAACAGGTCGAGATCACCGACGCCCGGATCCAGCATTTCGCCGAGGCCTCCGACGACTTCAATCCCGTCCATATGGACGAGGAATTTGCCTCAAAGACCGCCTATCGCGGCCGCATCGCCCACGGCCTGCTGTCGGCCTCGGTCGGCTCGGCCGTGGTCGGTACCATCCTGCCCGGGGCCGGGGCCATCTACCTCAGCCAGACCCTGGCCTTCCACAAGCCGGTGCGCATCGGTGACATCCTGATCGCCCGCGTCACCGTGGCCTCGGTCGATCCGGAGACCGCCCGCGTGGTCCTGACCGCCACCGGCCATGTCGGCGACGACCTGGTCATGGACGGCGAGGCCACTGTCCGTGTCCCGCGCCGGCGCCGCCCCGCCAGAACCTGAGATGGCGATCGAGGTCATCCGCGGCTGGCGCGACCTGTCCCCCGGGCAAAAGGGGGCCGCCGTCGCCATCGGGGCCTTCGACGGCGTGCATCGCGGCCACCAGGCGGTGATCGCCGCGGCCCGCGACGCCGCCCGCGCTCTCGACGCCCCCCTGGCCGTGGTCAGTTTCGACCCGCACCCGCGCCGCTGGTTCCAGCCCGACGCCGCCCCCTTCCGCCTGATGACCCCCGACCAGATGGCCCGCGCGCTGGAGCCGCTGGGCGTCGAGCGCCTCTATCTGCTGCCGTTCGACGCCGACATGGCCGCCATGTCGGATGAGGACTTCGCCCGGAAGGTGCTCGCCGGGCCTCAAGTAGCGCGAAGCGCGGTAGGCCAGACAGATGGGTTGGGTGTTCAGCACGCCGCCGTCGGATTCGACTTCACCTTCGGAAAGGGCCGGTCCGGCTCGCCCGAGGCCCTGCGCCGCTACGGGGCCGACCTCGGCTTCACCGTCTCGACCGTCGAGCGGCTCGACGACCCCAATGGTCTGAAACTGTCGTCCAGCGCCGTGCGCGAGGCCCTGCAGGCCGGCGACATGGCCCGCGCCGCCGCCATCCTCGGCCGCCCCTTCGCCATAACCGGCGAGGTCGTGCACGGCGACAAGCGCGGCCGCACCATCGGCGTGCCCACCGCCAACGTCCCGCTGACCGACTATATGCGCCCCGCCTACGGCATCTACGCCACCCGCAGTCGCCTGCCCGACGGCCGCGTCATCGACGGCGTCGCCAACCTGGGCATCCGGCCGATGTTCGAGACCGAACAGCCGATGCTCGAGGTCTGGCTGTTCGATTTCGACGGCGACCTGTACGGCCAGACGCTCGAGACCGACCTGGTCGCCCGTCTGCGCGGCGAGATGAAATTCGACGACCTCGAGACCCTGAAGGCCCGGATCGATGCCGACGCCGTCGCCGCCCGCGCCGTGCTCGCCGGCTAGCGGCGGGGCCTCAGCCGCCGGCCGGCGGTGGCAGGACCGCCGCGGCGGCCTCGCTCAGGGCCTGCCCGACCCGCGCCACCAGCTTGTCGGCGTCGAACGGCTTCAGCACATAGCCGCTGCCGCCGAGAAACATGACCTCCTGCAGCGTCGCCGGGCTGTTGTCGGCCGTCATCATCAGGATGGGCACCGTCACCCCGGCCCGCCGCAGCGCCGTCAGGGTGTCCAGTCCGCTGATTCCGGGCATGCGCACATCCAGCAGAATCAGGGCGGGCATCAGGGTCGGGACCGTCCCGATCGCCTGCGCGCCGCTGTTGACCGAACTCACCTTGTGGCCCGCACCGCCCAGGATCAGCGTGACCGCGTCGCAGATAAACGGGTCGTCGTCGACGATCAGGATTCGGGCGGTCATCGGGTCGCTCATCGCCGAACGCACCGCGCCGGACGATGCGCGCCGGTCACTACAGCGTTTCCTGGAACCGGACCGGCCGCCCGGCCGCCTTGCCGATCAGGGCCCCGTCGCGCATCACCGTCCGGCCCCGCACGATGGTCGCCATCGGCCAGCCGGTGGCCTCGAAGCCGTCGAACGGGGTCCAGCCGCAGCGGCTGGCCATGTCCGCGTGACGGATCGTCCGCTTCGCCTTCAGATCGACCAGCGTCAGGTCGGCGTCATAGCCCTCGGCCATCCGGCCCTTGCCGGCGATGCCGAACACCCGGTTGGCTCCGTGCGACGTCAGGTCGACGAACCGTTCCAGGCTCAGCCGTCCCTGGGCCACATGGGTCAGCATCACCGGCACCAGCGTCTGGACCCCCGGCATGCCCGAGGGCGAGGCCGGATAGGGCCGGGCCTTCTCCTCCAGCGTATGCGGCGCATGGTCCGAGCCCAGCACGTCGGCCACGCCCTGTTCGATACCGCGCCACAGCCCGGCGACATGGCTGGCGTCGCGGATCGGCGGGTTCATCTGCGCCAGCCCCTTCAGCCGCTCATAGGCCTCGGGCGCGGTCAGGGTCAGGTGCTGCGGCGTGACCTCGACCGTGGCCACGTCCTTGTTGTCGGCGAGGAAGGCGATCTCCTCGGAGGTGGTGACGTGCAGCACATGGATGCGCGCCCCGGTCTCGCGCGCCAGGGCCACCAGCCGCCGCGTGCTCATGATCGCGCTCTCGGCGTCGCGCACCTCGGGATGGCTGGTCCAGTCCCCGGCCCTGGCCAGCGGCCGCCGCTCGACCAGCCGGTATTCGTCCTCGGAATGGAAGGTCGCCCGCCGCCCGACATTGCGCAGCACCTCGCGCACACCGTCGTCGTCGGCCACCAGCAGGGTCCCGGTCGAGGCCCCCATGAACACCTTGACCCCGCAGCAGCCCGGCAGCCGCTCCAGCTCGCGCAGGAAGCGGGAGTTCCCATGGGTGCCGCCGATGTAGAAGGCGTGGTCCGTCCACATACGGTCCCGGGCCCGTACCAGCTTGTCGGCCAGGGCCTCCGGATCGGTGGTGCTGGGTTCGGTGTTCGGCATCTCGAACACGGCCGTGACCCCGCCCAGGGCCGCCGCGCGCGAGCCGCTCTCCAGATCTTCCTTCCACTCCAGCCCCGGCTCGCGGAAATGGACCTGGGTGTCGATCACCCCCGGCAACACGGTCAGGCCGGTGGCGTCGATGGTCTCGCCGGCCGAGGCCTGGGCCAGATCACCGACCACCACGATCCGCCCGTCGCGGATACCGACATCGGCGCGGCCGTGGCCGGCATGGTTGGCGACATCGCCGCCGCGAACGATCAGGTCATAGGTCTGGGTCATGATCTTCCCATACCCCGGGATCAGCGCGCCGTCTTGTCTGCCAGCAGCTTTCGCGCCGCCTTCAGCACCCGGTCCGCGGGCAGGTCCATCATGTGCTGGATCGCCTGGTTCAGATTGGGGTCGATGGCCCGGAACTCGTCGACCGTGCGCGGCCCCCTCACGGCAACGCCGCCCCATGGTCCGTGATGCGCCTCGTCGGACGGTCCGAACACGGCCACCGTTGGCACGCCTGCGGCCACCGCCAGCTGGGTCCAGACCGAATCGGCCCCGAGATAGAGATCGGCCCGCGACAGCGCCGCCGCCGTCTGCAGCCGTGTCAGCTTGCCCTGCAGTTCGATGACCCGGTCACGCGTGACGACAAAGCGGATGGTGTGGGCCGAATCCCGATCGATGTCCTCGCCGACGATCATCAGTCGCCCGCCCGCAAGCGGCCCGCCCTCGGCGAGCAACGGTCCCGCCACCTTGGAATAGCGTTCGGCAGGCCAGCGCTTGCCCATCCACTCGACCCCGGGTCCGACGGCCAGGATCGGGCCCGTCACCGGTCCGATCAGGGCATCCGCCGCCGCCCGGGTCTCGTCCCCGAAAAACAGCTTCGGAGCCGGAACCTCGTCCAGATGCATGATCCGCGCGGCCTGTTCGACCGCGTGCAGGCCAGGCAGGTCGGGGGCCCGGACCGCCCGCTTCTGGCGCTTCAGCCGGCCGGACAGGCTCGAGCCGCGCAGATCGACCACCAGACCCCATCGCGTCGACCGCACCCGGTTCCACAGCGCGACCCAGTCCCAGTGCCCCTCGCGGTCCAGCACGATCAGCGAGTCGAGCCGTGGTGTATCGGCGAACAGCGGCGCGCTGGCCGCCGATCCGACGATGGTGAAGCTGGCCTGCGGCACCGCCTCGACCAGATGTGCCAGCACACCCGACGACAGCAGCGCGGCCTCGGCCTCGGCCTCGGCGATATAGAGAATGGGAAAGCGGCCTGTCATCGATCCAGACTACAGAGATTCTGCATTTCCTTCACGATTGCTGTCGCGCGCCGAACACCCCTCGCCGGTCGCTCTCCGGCCCTCTATCCTGACGTAATGTCGACCCGTATCGCCCATCTTGCCAGCCGCGCCACTGTCCGCGTCTCCGGCTCCGACGTCCGCCCCTTCCTCCACAACCTGCTGACCCAGGACGTCGAGACCCTGCACCCCGGCGAGCTGCGCTTCGGCGCGCTGCTGTCGCCGCCGGGACGGTTGCTGTTCGACCTGTTCCTGCTCGGCCAGGACGATGGCGTGATCCTGGACGTCGCCGCCGATCGCCGCGAGGCCCTGATCCAGCGCCTGTCGATGTACCGGCTGCGCGCCGACGTCACGATCGCCCCGCTCGACACGCCGGTTATGGCCGCCTGGAACGGGAACGCCGCCGACTTCATTCCCGACCCCCGCCTGCCCGGTCTCGGCGGTCGGCGCTATGACGGCGCGGCCACACCGAATGCGACCGAGGCTGACTATCTGGCGCACCAGCTGGCAACCGGCGTCCCGGCCTCGGGTGACGCGGTTGTCGACAAGACCTATCCGATCGAGGCCGACTACGACCTGCTGCACGGCATCGATTTCCAGAAGGGCTGTTTCATCGGCCAGGAGACCACCTCGCGCATGTGGCGACGCGGTGCGATCCGCAACCGCATGCTGCCGATCACCTTCGACGGTCCGCCGCCCGCCTTCGGGGCCGAGGTGCTGAACGGCGAGCTCCGCGCCGGCGAGGTCATGACCGGCCAGGACGGCGCGGCCATGGCCCTGCTGCGCCTCGATCGTCTGGATGGCCCCCTGACCGTCGACGGCCGCCCGGCCAGCGTGCGCCGCCCCGCCTTCCTGCCGGAGGTTACAGCGTGAGCGACCCGTCGGGCCGGTGTGGCTGGTGCGGCAGCGATCCGCTCTATGTCGCCTATCACGACCAGGAATGGGGGGTACCCGAACGCGATGCCCGCGCCCTGTGGGAGAAGCTGGTGCTGGATGGCTTCCAGGCCGGCCTCGCCTGGATCACCATCCTGCGCAAACGCGACAGTCTGCGCGCCGCCTTCGACAATTTCGACCCGGAGATCGTC
Source organism: uncultured Brevundimonas sp. (assembly GCF_963975535.1). Lineage (GTDB taxonomy): Bacteria > Pseudomonadota > Alphaproteobacteria > Caulobacterales > Caulobacteraceae > Brevundimonas. Next base: position 26,049 of record NZ_CAXBHE010000001.1, read on the forward strand.
GCCCGCTACGGCGAGGCTGACCGTGCCCGGCTGATGGCCGATCCCGGTATCATCCGCTCCGGAGCCAAGATCGACAGCGCCATACGCGGGGCCCGGGTCTGGCTCGACATGCGTGACCAGGGCGAGGATTTCTCGGCCTGGCTCTGGTCCTTTGTCGACGGTCAGACGGTACAGAACCGGCCCGCCACTCTCGCCGATGTCCCGACCCAGACCCCGCAGTCGGAAGCCATGGCCAAGGCGCTGAAGGCGCGGGGCTTCAACTTCTGCGGCCCGGTGATCGTCTATGCCTTCATGCAGGCCACCGGCATGGTCAATGACCACCTGACCGGCTGCCCGCGCCACGCCGACGTCCGCGCGATGGCCGGCCGATGAGTGCCACCGGACCGACCCTGTCGCTGGAGATGCTGCTGATCGACAGCCACGGCGGCCCGGTCTGCGGGGTCGACGAGGCGGGACGCGGTCCCTGGGCCGGGCCGGTCTCGGCCGGGGCGGTCATCCTCAACCCCGACGACCTGCCCGACGGCATCGATGACTCGAAGGCTTTGAGCCATGCGCGTCGCGACCGTCTGGAGATCGAGATCAAGGCCCGGGCCGTCTGCTGGGCCGTCGGTTTCGCCTCGGTCGAGGAGATCGACCGCCTCAACATCCTGCAGGCCACGGGCCTCGCCATGCACCGGGCGGTGTCCGCTCTGGCAACCCAGCCCAGCGCCGCGCTGGTCGACGGCAACTATCGTTTCTCCCTGCCCTGCCCGATCCGCACCGTGGTCCGCGGCGACAGCCTGTCACTGTCGATCGCCGCAGCCTCGATCCTGGCCAAGACGGCGCGCGACCGGTTGATGGTCGATTTGGACGCCCAATACCCCGGCTACGGCTTCGCGGGGCACAAGGGCTATCACGCGACGTCGCATGTCGCAGCGCTGAAGGCGCTGGGCCCCTGCCCGGCGCACCGCCGGACCTGGGCCCCGATCCGGGCGCTTCTGGAAATCTAGATGTGCAGGGCCCCGCCGACCATGGCCCCGAGGATGGCGGCAACCAGGCCCCCGGCGCTGATCACCACCCAGTCAGGCAGGCTGGACAGGATTTCAGCAAACGTCGACTCTTCGGCCAGGCGCTGACCGGACACCCGGTCCTCGACCGGGTGTCGCTCACGCCAGGCAAAGGCGTTGTAGTCGTCCACGTCACCGGCGCGGACGGGATGGACGGGAGGGCAGGATGGATGTTCCATGCGGTCCCAACGGCCGGAGCGCCCTGTCCGTTCCCTCTAGCGGTGGATCAGGCGGCATCGGCCAGCACCACCGGCTGTGCCGTGACCACGAACAGATACTCGACATTGCGCAGCCGACCGACGGCCCCAACCTTCTCGCCCTTCAGATTGTGGATGCCGATGCGGGCCCCGACATAGCGGGGCCGGGCGATCTCGATCACCTGGACATGACCGCGCGCCGACAGCATTTCGACCAGTTGCTGGCGTGACAGATAGCCTTCGTCGTTGAACGACACGATCAGATTGGGCGCGGCCAGCGACCCGACCACCGAGGCCAGGGCCGGGGCGATGCCCGGCTTGCTGTTGAACGGGCTCTTGCGGGTCTTCACGTCGATCCGCTTGTTGGCGATGCCGTAGGTCTCGAGCTTGTCCCACAGCACCAGACTCTCCCAGCAGTGATAGTTGCCGATATAGGAATGCTGGTTGTAGGGCGGATCCAGATACACCAGATCGGCCTCGATCTGGCTGGCGATCTCGACCGCATCGCCGCGGGTCGCCTTGCACGGGCCCGCCGCGACACCCGGCAGGACGTCAGGCATGCGCAGCGTCAGCGGATTGAACGCCCGCGCCGCCCACGACTTCATATAGGCCATCTGCACACCGGCGGTGGAATCGACGCGGTCCGCCGCCTCCATCAGCGAGACCAGGGCGATGGCCTTCAGCTCGGGCTCCAGCCCCATGGCCTCGATCCGGTCGCGCATCGCGTCGATCCGGGCCCCGTTGTCCGGATGGAAGAAACGCGCGTCCTCGCAGAAGCTGCGGGTGAACCAGCCGGCCTCGGGCGGTACCGTTCGCAACTCGGCCAGGATGCGTTCCGCCCGATCCGCCCAGCGTTCGCGATCGGCCTGGACATAGGCCGTGGCCAGGGTGTGGGCGTAGGCATTGTGATCATTGGACCAGACCCGGAAGCCCTGCCCCTTCAGGGCATGTCCGACCCGTGCCGATCCGGAGAACAGGTCACAGACCGTACCGCCGTCCGGCAGCAGGCGGCGCACCGCACCCGTGACATGGCCCAGCAATGCCCGCTTCGAGCCGATGTATTTGATCATTCGGTCCGTCAGGTCTTCCGGGGGCGTTTGCCCTTGGCCGGAGCATGCGCCAGTCGCAGCAGATTCGCAGCCCCCGGCGCACCGAAGGGCGTTCCAGCCAGAACCAGGATGCGCTGGCCAGCCTCGGCCAGACCGTATTCCATGGCGCTGTCCACGGCATCCTCGGTCACATCTTCCAGCGAGGTCGGCTCCTTGCCCAGCCTGGACTCCAGCCCCCAGACCAGCGCCAGCCGCCGCGCCGTGTCCGGATTGGGGGTCAGCGCCAGGATCGGCTGAAGCGGGCGCTCCCGGGCCATGCGCCGGGCCGTGCCGCCAAGAGTGGTGAAGACGACGATACAGGCCGTCGACTGGGCCTCGGCCGCCTTGCGCGCCGCCGCGACCAGGGCGTCGGCGTCGAAATCATCAATCCCGGCGTGTTCGGCGTCCATCAGACTGGGCCAAACCGGGTCGCGTTCCACCCGTTCCATGATGCGATTCATCATGACCACAGTCTCCAGCGGGTAGTCGCCGGAGGCCGTTTCGGCCGACAGCATCAGGGCGTCGGCCCCCTCATAGACGGCATTGGCGACGTCCGAGGCCTCGGCACGCGTTGGCGTCGGGGCCTCGGTCATCGACTCCAGCATCTGGGTGGCGACGATCACCGGCACACCACGCTGGCGGGCGGCGCGGATAATCTGCTTCTGGGCCACCGGCACATCCTCGGGGTCCAGTTCGACGCCCAGGTCGCCGCGCGCCACCATGACGCCGTCGCAGTAGTCGAGAATGCTCTCGAGATCGGCCAGGGCGGCCGGCTTCTCGATCTTGGCCAGGCAGGCCGCCTTGCCGGCGACCAGTCGCCTCAGCTCGGCCATGTCCTCGGCCTTCTGTACAAAGCTGAGCGCGACCCAGTCGACGCCGATGCGCAGGGCGAAGGCCAGATCCTCGCGATCCTTGGGCGTCAGGGCCGAAACCGGAATGATGGCCTCCGGCACGGCCACGCCCTTACGGTCACTCAGCTTGGAGCCGCTCTCGACGGTGACGTCGGCCCATTTGTCAGTGCGTTCGCCGACGCGCAGCCGCACCCGACCATCATCGAGCAGCAGCAACATCCCGGTCCGAAGCGCCTTGAAGATTTCCGGATGCGGCATCTGCACCCGCGTCTCATCGCCAGGAGCCGGATCAAGGTCGAAGCGCATCTTGTGGCCCGGCTTGACCGAGATCTCGACATCGGCAAATCGCCCCAGGCGCAGCTTGGGCCCCTGCAGGTCGGCCAGCACGCCCAGCGGTCGCCGCAATGCCGCCTCCGCTCCGCGCACAGCCTTCAGCGCCGCCGCATGATCGTCGTGCGAACCGTGGCTGAAATTCAGCCGAAAGACATCCACTCCCGCCTTGGCCAGGGCCTTGACCATGGAAGGCGACCGGCTGGCGGGTCCCAGGGTCGCGACGATGCGGGCACGGCGGGCTCGGTTCATGCTAATTCTGTCGGCCAGTGGGTTGGGGCCCTGTTGTGCCAATGAGTCCCGGTCAGGTTAAACCCCCAGCGCTCATCGAAACACGAAGTTATGCGAATTGACCGGAGGCGCGGGGTTCGCATCGCCCGGTGTTCGGCGTAGGTCCCTGTAGACGATCACAGGGAGACGCCGCCATGGCCGGCCTCAAGGACAAGCGCGGCTTCATCGACAAGGATCGGCTTGACCTGTCCGAGCGTCAGGCTGTCGAATACTGGATGAAGCGATGGGGCGTGACCCGCGACCAGATCACCGCCGCCCATCGCAAGGCCGGCCGGATGGTCAAGGACATCGCCGCCGAGCTGGGCAAGAAGCGCTAGGACCGGACGGTCGGTCGTTCGATGATCAATGATGCGGGTTGATTTAGGAATGTATTCCTGCTACGATAGTGATCATCGCGCCCCACATCCGGGCGGTCGGGGTCGACTGGCTTCGCATCGGTCTTTGAAAACCAGATGAAGGACGTGGCGACCTCAGCGGCGTTCCGCGGGACAATTTCCGATAATCTGGCACGGTTTTCCGGTGCCGACCGACAGGACGTCAGTCAGGTGCAGGATTCAAAACACTTTTCTTCGTCGACAGATTGGCAGGGTTGGCACCCTGAATTCGCAAAACCCTGCCAGGGTGTTGCCGGGTCACAGGCACCCCACCCCGCTTTCACATCGGAAACACCCGGGTCTGTTTGACCACGCCATAGGCGAAGCTGGTGTCGATCGAGGCCACGCCCGGAATGGCGTGAATGCGCCGCCGGATGAAGTCCTCATAGGCCTCCAGGCTGGCGACGACGACGCGCAGCAGATAGTCGTCGCCCCCGGCCAGCAGATAGCAGTCCAGCACCTCGTCGATGCGGGCGACATGATCGTCGAAGGCCTTGACCACAGACTCAGAATGCCGCTCCAGCCGAATGCGGATGAAGGCGGTGATAGGCAGGCCGCAGGCCTTCTGGTCGACGAGGGCGGTATAGCCGGTGATCACCCCCGCGGCCTCGAGGTTGCGGAGCCGCCGCAGACAGGGCGAGGGCGACAGGCTGACGCGCTCGGCCAGGTCCTGGTTGCTCAGACGTCCGTCGGCCTGAAGCGCGCGAATGATCTGTCGGTCCTTGTCGTCCACACCACCACTCCGATTGGCATATTGTGCCAACCATACCCGATCCGGCGGCGCAGTTCGCATGATAATGCGGCGTCAATTGATACATCATGGGGCAGTTCAGGAGTTCCCCGATGATCGACACCACAGCCGGCTTCGCCACGCGCGCCATTCATTTCGGCTATGAGCCCCAGGACGAGCATGGGGCCCTGACCCCGCCGATGCACCTGTCATCGACCTTTGCCTTCGAGACGGCCGAAGCGGGCGGCGAGATGTTCGCGGGCACCCGGCAGGGCCATTTCTATACCCGGGTCTCCAACCCGACCAACGAGTTGCTGGAGCGTCGCCTGGCGGCTCTCGAAGGGGCCGAGGCCGGTCTGGCCGCCGCCTCGGGCATGGGTGCCATAACCGCGGTGATGTGGACCTTCCTGTCGCCCGGCGACGAGGTGATCACCGACAAGACCCTGTATGGCTGCACCTTCTCATTCCTGCGCGACGGCCTGTCGCGGTTCGGCATCACCATCACCCACGTGGACCTGACCGACCCCCAGGCCCTGATCAATGCGATCGGTCCGAAGACCCGGATCGTCTATTTCGAGACCCCGGCCAATCCGAACATGCGGCTGGTGGACATCGCTGCAATCTCGACCATCGCCCGGGCCGCCGGCGCGCGCACCGTGGTCGACAACACCTATGCCACCCCGTTCCTGACCCGGCCGATCGCGCTGGGGGCCGACATCGTCGTTCATTCCGCGACCAAATACCTGGGCGGCCACGGCGACCTGATCGGCGGCCTCGTCGCCGGCAGCGCCGAAGACATGAGTGAGGTCCGCATCGTCGGCATCAAGGACATGACCGGGGCGTCAATGTCGCCGTTCAATGCCTTCCTGATCCTGCGTGGCCTCAAGACCCTGCAGATCCGGGTCGAACGCCACTGCCGCAGCGCCATGGAGGTGGCCCGTTATCTGGAAGCCCACCCGGCCGTGACCGTGGTCCACTATCCGGGCCTGGAAAGCTTCCCCCAGCACGAACTGGCCAAATCACAGATGGCGGATTTCGGCGGCATGATCGCCTTCGAACTGAAGGGCGGCATGACCGCCGGGGTGACGATGATGAACCGGCTCAACCTGATCCGCCGCGCGGTCTCGCTGGGCGATGCGGAAAGCCTGGTGGAACACCCGGCCAGCATGACCCACGCCACCTACACGCCCGAGGAACGGCTGGCTCACGGCATTTCGGACGGTCTGGTGCGCCTGTCGGTGGGGCTCGAGGATGTTGCGGACATCCTGGCCGACCTGACCAATGCCCTGCCCGAACAGCTTGACGTCGCCGCCTGACCCGCGGGCCGGTCCTGGCGAAACGGCCGCGATCCAAGGATTGGTGCGAGCGGCGGGGGTCGAACCCGCATGACCGAAGTCGAGGGATTTTAAGTCACACACGCCAGTACCAAGATATTGATACTCATCATGTTTCTATCACACACTACTAGGATGTGTAAGGTTCTGTGTAAGTGAAAGGTGCGCTTGGCGCGCTGAACCGTATCGGCGGTCGGTCCAGCTTTGTCCTGGCTGCTTTGCGCCAGGACCAGACATTCACTGAGCGCCGGAAACACGACATTCAGCCATGCCGTCTGAGCCTGGGAGCGTCCGCTTTTCGGTCCGATGCCTTTGGCCGCTACCGACCCATTGCGGACCTTATCGGCCTCCGGCACGCTCGACCAATGCGCGCTCTCGCATTTCTCCTCTTTGTCGCGGTTTCGGCAGCGGCCTGCGCTGAGAACAAGCCCGTAGACAACCGCCGGGTCGTATCGGACGAGGAATTTGTCCGCTCATTCATTTGGAGCCGGGTTCCGGCAGATGGATGGGCATCATCGCCAACTTTGGTAATCGCCCGAAGGGACGGGCTGTATCCAGCGGCACCAGATGTTGAGGTCGCCCTGGCCTGCCTTCCGGATGGCAGTGTCAGCGTATCGGGAAACGCCTATTCGGTAGGCACAGATGTTGGCGGTCCGCCTGACGTCGTTCCGCGCTTCAGCCTGCAGAGCGACGTCGTCTCTTTGTCGGGTGAGCCGATTTGGGAACACGGCAGCTTCTCGAAGCACGCCCATTTCATCCTAAGGCCTACCCCATATCAGCTTTCCGAACTCATCCGTGGCGACTGGTTTGAAGTGGGCAGCATATTCGCCGATGGCAGCGGCACGGTGCGATACCCCGCCCCACCGCGAACGCTCAATATCCCGTTCCTACAAGACTGCGTAGACGCACGGAGAGTCCGCTGACCACCCGTGGAGGACGTCGGGAAGGTACGCTTTCGGCGAGGACGCCAACAGCTGCTACCAACCCAGAACGGACGTCGGCGGCCGGGGCCGGAAGCCTTACTGGTTATGCGGACTTCGCAGGAACCGCATCATCAGAGGTGCACGCTGATCATTGTGCGCTTTCGCCTGCGCTTTGCCCGGTGATCGAGATGCATCGTTGCTGGGTGCTCTGTCCGCCTGGCTCGGTGCGCGGCACGAGACTGACGGCTTGACCGCCAGGACCGTAGGTCGCGAGCCATTGGCAGCCGGTCTGCAGGTCGGTCAGCACGAACAGGTTTGCCTCGGCGGTCTCCGTCTTCGTGAACGTCGCCCCTAGGGCAGCATTCCGAAGAGCCCCGACCGGGTCGTCTACCGCGCCCTGTATTTCGGCGGCGCGGGCGTTGATGCTGTCACCGGTCGTGCGCGCCGCCTTCGCGGCTTCCTCGATTTCCTGCAGGGCGGAAGTGTCCAGAGGCTCACAGGCGGCGAGCCCCACCCCTACTGCCAAGGCAAGAAGTGTGGTTCGGATCGTGGGGATCATCTACAAATCCTAGTCGAAGCTCCGCCGCAGCTAACGGGAGAGAGCGGAGCTTGGGTGCTAATGTTTCTGAGCAAGCGCCTGGGTGCCGGGCAGTCTAGTCGAAGATGTCGAAGAGCGACCCGCGCCGCTTCTTATGACCACCGTAACCGTAGCCGTGTTCGCCCCGCTCTCCTCTTTCTCCACGTTCGCCGTACTCGCCTCGCTCACCATGGTTGGTGTTCCACGTCTGCGGTCCCGGACCAGTTGCGTATGGCGCGGCTTGCTGGGGGGGCGGTGCATCTTGCGCCCCTGCAGCCATCAGCTTCTCCAACTCGCCGCGGTCGAGCCAGACGCCGCGGCAGTTGGGGCACATGTCGAACTGGACGCCGGCGCGGTCCACTGTCTGCATGGAGCCGTTGTCGTTTGGGCAAAGAAGCAAAGGCATCGTCAGGTCCCTTCGGAAGCGTGAGAGGCGCGATGATGGAGAGCAGGATCGGGCCTCGGTGAACATTGCGCGTCCGACATCGCCATAAACGGCGCAGAGGCCGGTCAGGGCCAGAGGGGCCCGGTCCGCAAGGTGAAGATAGTTGCGTAGCCGTCTTGTGGCAAGCGTTGCCTGCAAGACAACTCACCGCGTGAGCAGCCTCAAGAAAGTTCTGCCAGCAAGGCGCCGCCGCCGATACTGCCGCTCGACCCGATGAAAGCTCAGGTGACGACAGACCCCACGATGGGCTACATATAGTCTGGCGCGAACCAGTTACTATCGACTCAGGTTGGGACCTCGCCCAACTTCGCCGCTGATTAAACGTTCGCGGGCACGGCAGAAGGCTGCTGCCAGCCGCGGCGGAACTCGAAGGGGGGGCAAATGTTCGTCATTGATGACGCCCTGAGCCAAACCGAACTGACTGCGATCCGTGATGTGTTGGAAAGGGTCCCGTTCAGCGGTGGCGAAAGCACGGCGGGCAAAACTGCGGCCAGGGTAAAGCATAACGAACAGGCGCGGGGCGACGACCCGGAGGTGATTGCGCTGGGCCGGCGGGTCAGGCGCTCCCTTGAGATGCACCCCTTGATCCGGAGCTTTGTCCGGCCTGTCCGCTGGAGCAGCCTCCTATTCTCACGATACCGGCCCGCCCAGCACTACGGGCTGCACGTAGACAACGCGGCCATGTACGATTCCGCAGGCTACCCGCTGCGAACGGACGTCAGCTTCACAGTTTTCTTGTCTGATCCCGAAACCTACGAGGGAGGCGCGCTGCTGATCCGGAGCCTCAATGAAGATAGGGACTTCCGGCCCCGCGCAGGCTCGGTTGTCGTATATCCAACCGGTGCCGTGCACCGGGTGACGCCGGTAACTGCCGGGGTTCGCTTGGCCTGCGTCGGCTGGGTCCAAAGCCTGATCCGCAGGGAGGATCAGAGGGAAGTGCTCTTTGATCTGGAACGCCTACGCATCGATACCGCAGACGAAGCGTCTTTGGTGCTCGACAAGACCATCGGCAACCTTCTCCGAATGTGGGGAGAAGATTGAAGGGCCGCCGCGCGGATAGCCCGCCACCTTTAGTGTTGTCACCACCAGACGACTGTCCCCGCGCTCCACTGCCACAAGCTCGGTGCCCCACATGCAGACCCCCGATACTCAGGCGCTATCATGGCTCGGTCCACCCGCGGGTGCGCAGTTGCAATTCCTCGCTGGGGTCCGATGAGAACCCCAATACGACTGTGCCGCGACCGGATGCCGGTAGATAGTCGATGATAGCCGAAGCGTTTTCACCGCCGATCATGCCCTCGATCTCGACCTGCGCTGCCGTCTCGCCACCGACATTGCGGGCCTCGATCTCAGCCAGCCATTGGCCTTGCGATGCGCGGGTGTCTGTCAGTCGAAGCTGGATGTCCGCCCCCTGGATGGAGGTACTGGCGCGAATGAGGATGATCGCAAGGCAGGCCAAGACCAGCATCAATCCCAAGCCGCCCATGGTCCATGCGACCCATGGAGGGGTCGGCTGTCCGGACGGTTTGCGCGAACGTTTTAATTCAGATGTGTTGGAGCGGGGTGCCGCCAAATAACCTGCAGGGCGTGATCTTCGTGAAGGCCCCGTCGGATGACCAAGTCATCTTAAACCTTGTGGAGGTCTACGCCGACTCAGAATTCACAGAGGCATGTGAGACGCACCGCGAAGCAATCCCAGGTTTCTCGTGGGGCATCGGGAAATACGGCGACTCGCAGTTCGAGATCGTTTTGGACATTGAGGCTCTTGGCACCGATGAGGTCCTCTCGTACGGGGGCTTTTCCAGCACTGTCGAGGACCTTGCGGCGCTGGCGCTTGGCCACGCACCGAGTTCAGACGAATTGGAACTGTTTGAATTGACGATGGCAAAGGCAGGAATTCGGCCGGGCCCCTGGTGGCTGAGCGCGGATGGGACACGCCGGGTTCTAAATCGGCTGGCACCTCGCTTGGCCGAACTGCGAGCAAACAAGAAATAGCGCTCTTCAGTCTTCCCTGCGGCGCTGTCGGACCTTGGTATCGCAATAGGACTCGGACTCTCGGCAGGCCGATTTCGCACTGTAGATATCGGTCTGGCTGTACGCCAACGGCATCTTTCTTTGCGGCGGGCACGCCCAGGAGGAGGTCAAACATCTGCACCGCCCCTTGCCAGCTAGACCCCTCAAGATTCTCGCCTTTGGGGCGCGCCAAGACTACACTGTCCCGGTCCGCGGCTAGCGTCGGCCGCGGTTCGAAAGGACAGTGATGGCAAGCGGCGAGTACGTGAAATGAGGCCGCCCCGGTTCCAGCGGGCCGCTGGCCTGACGCCATCCGAGCGCCTCCTCGCTGAGATCGCGGATCGGTCCTTCCTGAAACTTTGGACCTATCCCAACCCGTACAAGGAGCTGAACCGGGAGCTGGCGGACCTCATCGTCGTGTTTGGCGATGATGTGCTGCTGTTTTCCGACAAAGGCGGCGCTTATCCAGAGTCTGGCGATCAGACCTTGGATTGGACGCGCTACTACCGAAGCGCGATCACGCAATCCGCTGCTCAGCTTCGCACGGCGGAGCATTGGATTCGGCGTAGTCCCGACAGGGTCTATCTCGACGTCCGATGCACCGAACGCTTATCCGGACTGCCGGGACGACACCATCAAGGCCCTGCAGGTCGCCCTGAATCTCGGTATGGAGAGCCGACTGGTGCTCGAGACGCCGCTGATGTGGATCGACAAGGCCCAGACCTGGGCGCTCGCCGATGACCTCGGAGGCGCGCCGCTTGTCGAACTCATCCGAAGCGAAACCCTGACCTGCTACCAGGGGGACATGGCCAGCCACCGATTACATTCGCGAGCATCGCGGCGACAAACCGCTGCTTTACGCCGCAGGTCGAGGCGTCTCCAGCATTCTGCGGTCCATCGAAGACCATCTCTCCCAGGCGTAAGCAGTCCACCGACGGGTCCAAAGAGGATCTCCGCCCTGTACGGCGACCGCATGCGCATCGCCGTCGCGTCGAGGGTCAAGCCCTGTCTTAGCCGGCCCGCCGCTTCATCACGTGGTCAAGGCGCGCGATGGCCGCCCTGGCCTCTTCGATCGCTACCCGCACGGCGCGACTGAACTGGATGAAGGCCTCGGTCCGCTTGGGCGTGAGTAAAAAGCCGGCGGCTTCCAAGGCATTGCATACCGGCTTCGGCAGCAGAGCTTTCGGCTGCGACTGCACGCCTAACTCCAGCCATCCGCCATCGATTGACCCCAGTAGCGATAACCGGGCGCCGGACCCGCGTCGGCCGCGGATAGGCCCGGCGTGGCCCCATCTGGTCGACCGTCAAGCCGCGAGCGATCATCAGGTCAGAGACGTCCAGCGTGGCTGATCCCTTGTAGCGTGGCGAACACCGAGCCTCTCAGCGTGTCTGGACGCTCAGGCGTCTACGGGGAATGGGTCACCCCTACCTTGGTCGCCTTCGAAGCCAAAAATCTTGACGAGTGAGACCTCGGCTCCGACCACCACTGCTTCACTTGCCAACGACGGCTCCGGTTCAAGTTGCGGACCTCCCGAGAGTCCGCAATGAGTCAGTGGCAGTCATTTCAGAACTGGTGCGGGCGTCCGAACTCGAACCAGCACTCCATAAGATCCGAGTTTTAAGCGCAGTGCGTCTACCATTTAGCCACGCCCGCCTGCGGGGTGCAGCCGGAAGCCACGACGAATTCATTGGCTCCGTCTCGACGCTACACAGCGAGCTCTATTCCAAATCCTTGGCCGAACCTTAGCCAGCTCACGGGAACCATTATGATTTTGTCCCGCCCCCGCTCGACTGTAGAATGGCGGAACGAGCGATACCCACGAAGGCCTCCACGCTCAGTAGTTAATGCTTGGGCGTTACGCCGCTATTGCACGGTCGGCGACGAACAGTTTCGGATCCCAACGACTGGTGGTCTGACCTACGGCGTTGCGGCCGAGCTCTATGATGTTCAGCCGGTCGCCTTCGAAGGCAGGGCTGAGTTCCAAAGCTAGATAGTCGAAGAGGGACCGCTCATGCACAGCGATGATCACCTGCCGCTTCATCTGCTTTGACAGCGTCCGAAGAAGCGCCGCGAATTGCGCGATATGGACCTCGTCCATGCTTTGAACCGGATCGTCGATCACCAGCATGGGCAACTTCGCGTCCATGGAAAGGTGGAGAGCGAGGAAGAGAGTCAGAGCAGCAGTGTTCAGATTTCCCGCGCTCAACATTGCTCGAGGGTTACCACCCTTGCCACCGCGTCTGTGGTGGGTCTCCAGAATAGCCTCAATATCTGCGGCGCCGACGTCCGGAATGGCGAAGGCGGGAATGAAAGGCTCCTCCGGGGCCAAGCGCACGAACAGGTCACGCCACACCGCGTTTAGTTCATCGTTGAACACCCGCCGGACAACGTGACCACGCGCTTCGCGGGTTTGCCTCACGAGATCCTTTCCAAGCTCGATGATGGCATCCGCCGAGCTCTTTTGATGGCGGAGGATCGTCAATCTGGCCTCGGCTTGCTGCCGGAGCTCGCCCAGTCGTTTGCGCTCGATAACGTCCTGGCTCAGGATGGACACGGCCTCTATTGCGGAACGGCGCGCGCCTTGTCGGCCAGTCAGCGCAACCTCCTTCTCGACGAGCTTGATCCGGACTGCGTCGAGCAGGGCGCTTGTCGGCATGCCGTCGAGGACGGCTACATCGAAGCGTGCCGCGAGCTCTTCTAGGCTCAACCTCAACACGACGGACGATTGATCCGCGCTTTGAACCGCTATGACAGATCGAGCGACGCGCTCCGCTTCGGAGCGAAGACCATCACCCGACTGCATCGCTGGCAACATCTGCACGAGTTGGGTGGCTACCTCGGAGAGATCCGCGGCACGGCGTTTGAGAAGGTTGAGATCCGTGTCCGCGACGACCTGGGCTGATGCGGCCACCAGTTCGCGTTCGAGCCGGTTCACCTCGGCGTTGTTTTGCGCTCGTCCCTGTACGAGCGACTGTAGCCGGCCAGACTGCTCGACCAACGAGGCGATCTTTGCAGTCACATAGGCGTGCAGCGGCGTCGTGGAAATCTGCGAAAAATCCCGGTCGCAGACTGGGCACTGTTCCCCGTGGATATGCTCAGCGAGTTCCGACAGCCCCTCCGCCAAGCCGCCATCGCTCTCGGCGGCGGCTTCAATCTCCGTGTCCAACCGTGCGACACGCGCGCGAACTTCGTCGAGCTGTTGAGATATCTCGTTGCGCCGCGCGAGCGCCAGTTCGTGGCTTGAGATAAGCTGACCTACCCGAGTGAGGTCACCCGTGATCCGTGTTTCCAGAGATCTGGCTCGATCCACAAAGGACGCTTCCTCCGAAACAGAGAGGTCGGCGAATAAGCCGGCGGCGCGCGTCAGGAGGGCGTTGATCGCAGGAGCCTGCGATTGCCTCCAAGCCTCGAGATTACTGCGGGCGATTTGTTGGTCGGCCTCGGCCTTGGCCCGTTCAGCGGCTCCGGGTGACGTACTCGTTGCCGCCATGCTCGCTTGCGATACGTCAAGCTCGCGCCGCGCCCGAACCAGGTCCACAAGCTCGAGCTCTTCTGGGTCGGTCTTCAGGCGGCGTGCAAGTTCTGGAAGATCGGCGACGACGACGAGCAGCGACGGATCGACGGTCGAGAGCGTGTCCCGCAGCTTCGGCTCTGTTTCGGCCAGACGCGCAGCGATCTCATCGTCCTGTCGCCGGAGATCGGCGACGCTTTTCTCGATTACGGGAATGTCGTCTCGGGCGAGGCCATAGGCGGGCACCGGGATCTTGAGCCTGGCGATGTTTCCTGCAGAATACAGGCCGCCGATCATCGCTTCCATCCGATCCAACCCCAGCAGCTCCTTCACGAAGCGCGTCAGCGGCGAGTCCGATTTCTTGTCAGTGTGCTGATAGATCTCAAGAAGGCGACCTAGAGTCGACTGAGCGAGGTAGCTGCGCTCGCTGAAAAAACTGGCTTCAGGTTCCTGAAGAAGCGGCGCTCCTGAGATGCCGCCAGTCGTAACCCTGAACTCCCCGGAACGAATAGCGCCATCGGCCTCTGCGATCTCCAGACGGATTTCTCCGAACGGTCGATCCTTGTGGGGAAGATAGGCTAGATAATCCGGCTCTGCGCGCGACAGCGCAGGAACGCCACCCGTCAGAGCCAGTTCGATAGCCGATAGGAGGCTAGTCTTTCCGGCACCGTTTGGGCCGTGGATGAGAACGATCGGCGCATCGAGCGAGACGTCGACAACCCCGTCGATACTGCGAAAATCCTTCACGTAGAGCGACTTCAACCGATACATCAGACGGTCTCCCCGTCATCCGGATCGCCGGGATCGAAGATTTGGGATATGGCGGCGTGAAAACGGGCGCGCACCGAGTCTTCGCCGAACTTCGACGCCTCGAACAGCTCACGCGCGAGCGGGTCGTCAGGTAGCGCCAACGACTCGCCTGTTCCTAGGTCACGATCGAGCGAGAGCGAGGCAGGCAGCTCAAGCGGTAACAGGATCGCCAGCTGGTCCCTGAGGTCGGCGGGATTGGCGGCTTCCTCCACCGCCAGAACACGGCCGACCTGAGCCAGCGCTTCCAGCGCTTTACCCACAGGCCGGGGGCCGACGACGATCGTGGTTAGAGGGCGATGGGACCGCATCACATCGAGCGCTCTGGCGATTCCGTCTACCTGCAACAGAACCTTGCGCTCACCATCAGCCATATCACCGATGATGACGAGGTCCGCCGAATGATCGACACCGGTGAAGGCACCTGCCACATCGAAGGTGAGGCCGGCAATCTGAAGAGGCGTGCCGATCCGTCGGTATCCGGCGCTGACGAGAACGTCGGCCACGCGCTCTGCAGGAACAACAGCTGTCACAGCGCCACCTTGCTGCGGAAGCGTTCGAGAAGATCCTCAACCTCGGAACCTGAAGCCAGCAACTCCTCGAGGCTGACCTCTCGCACGGTCGCGAGGCCCGTTCGGCCAGGAGGCCGGCGCGGAGACCGCGGCATTGCCGGCGGATTCTCGTGACTGTGGATGATCACCGCGTCGTCATTGTCCGCAATCAGTCCATTTGTGCCGAGGCGGATCGCCGCGCGCTGACTGGCGGCGAAATAGACGCGGGCGGGTCCGCTCCGTCCGGACAGTAGAAGCGCGCCTGAAGTCGCATCCGCCGCGTCCGGCTTCTCCGCGGTCCACAGACCACGCTCCAGACCCAGGCCGATCAGGCCTGAAGCAATGGCGAACTCGCAGACGCCGCTGCCTGCCAGTGTCGGATCGGCGGGCATGCGGTCGATGGCATCCGGCGAGATCGGCACATAAACGCCACCCGATGCGTCCGGCAGGGTTCCATCACGCAACATGGTCATCGCGCGGCCTGAAAGGGTGAGAAGCTCGCTCACCGCAATGGCAGTCGGCTCAAGCCCTTCGGAGATATGATTGCGCGCGTGTTCGAGCCCTCTGTGCAGCTTTTCCCGATCTGCATCCGCCAGATCCGGCAGCTTGTGGGTCACCAGCATCTTCAGCTTCGCCGTGATGACAAAGAGGTACAGCGCGAGAAGTAGCGGCTTGGCGTAGGCTTGGACCAGAGCCTCGTCTTCCATCAGCGGTCGATGTTCGGGGGTGTAGTCAAGGTGGTAGACGTTCTGAAGCAGGCTTTCCTGATCGCCTCCGAGTGCATTCTCGGAGAAGGCGTACGCCGGCGGATGGGACGGCCAACGCCACGCCAGCTGAGCTTCGGCCGCAGCGAAGAGCCCCTGAATGTTTGAGTCCTGGGCCGACAGACCCAGCATGAGGGTGGGTCTGGTGACGATAAGATGAGTGAGGAACGGCGCCACGACAGGGTTGTTCGCCACCCAGCCATTGATCTGGCTCTGGCGCGCTATGAGATGCTTGCGGAATTCACCGGGGTTGTTGAGCGCAGCCAGGGCGCAGCCGTGAAACTTGTAGAGATTGGCGCGGCGCCGAGCGCTTCGGACATCCGACGGTGCGACTGCGACGCGCAATATCGGCTGTGCGCCAGCGAGCAAGCTTATCGCCCGCTCTACCAAGGGGTCCCAGTTCGCCGACGGCATTTCAGAGGCGGCGCCCTCAATCGCCAGCGCCGCAAGGCAGAGGTGTTCAGCATCCGGCTCTATCGTCGCGTCGGCGTAGATACTGGCCGCATTGAGAATGTCCCAGAGCAGATAGTCGGCCTCTTCCCCGTCCACGGTCACATTCAGCATGCGGGCGTAGTTGTTGATCAAGCGGGCGGCCAAAATATCAAACGCCGGCCACTGGTCGGGGGAGAGGGAGAAATCGATCCCCGACTGCTCATCATCGCTCGGAGTGGTGAGCGCAACGACAGCAGTAAGCGCCTTGCGGAAGCGGCAGGCGTTGTCCGCCGACACGACCCGCGCTTGCAGTTCGATCAGGATACGCTTCGCCAGGTCTCGGAGGTCAGGCATCCGCTCTCGCGAGATCCCTGACCCGAGCCAGAAGACGTAACGATCATTGGCGACGCCGTCCGCAAGTTCGCGTTTGGGTCCGTCCAGCATGTCGAGCGTGGCGCGGACCGATATCGTAGCTGCCGGCGGCGCGGGCATTCAGCTCGCCGCCCGAGATGGCGTGGAAACGACGCTTATGCATCTGGGCGCCTGCCGCCAGCTGCATGGTCCATATTCGGGGTGAAGCCGGGAATCAGTCATCCTCTCATCATTAAACAACCGGAAGGACACGTCGATGACCGTTTCGTCCTTGGCGCAAAATGCGGTCAGGTCGGAGGTGAGGCGGCGGCACCGCCTCACCTCCACATTTCGTCTACCTATGCCCAGACTTTGTTCAACACGACTGCCGCCAGCGCTGCCTTGTCCTGAGGAAGAAACCGGCCGTAGTGCGCCTGAACGGTGGCCGGCGTGTCCTGGATCGCATAGCTGGCCTGCTCATATGAGCCGGTCGTCTTCAGAATATGGGTCGCGAGCACATCTCGGACACTGTGAGGACCGTGCGGC
Organism: uncultured Brevundimonas sp.; assembly: GCF_963975535.1. Lineage (GTDB taxonomy): Bacteria > Pseudomonadota > Alphaproteobacteria > Caulobacterales > Caulobacteraceae > Brevundimonas. The sequence continues at coordinate 43,211 of NZ_CAXBHE010000001.1, forward strand.
AGGAGTCCTGGAATCGCACCCCTGCCGGTGTACGGGTTGTGAATCCCGTAGCGCTGGATGATCAGGCGCCATGCCTCATAGAAGGTGGTCTGATTGTAGGCCGCGTTTGTGGACGTCCTCTTCCGAGTCTTCACAAAAAGCGTGCCGGGATCCGAGGCTCCTGCGAGCAGGACGGCGCGGTGCCTCGCGACATAGGCTTCCAGATACAGGTAGAGATCGCCAAGGTTAGGAAGCAGGAGGCGAAACGGCTTCTTCGAGAAGTAGGCCGATCCTGCGTTCTTGAACGCGGCGCAAGGCACGAAGACTTCCCAGCCCTCGTCCCGATCGCTCCATCGCAATTCGCCGCACTTCAGCCGTTCAAGTTCGCGTTCGGTCGTCGGCGTGCGCTCCCTCGGGCACAAGAGCATTTGACGCAGATTCTTCTGGCGAAGGCCGAGGTGCAGACCCAGCCTGATCATCAACAGCGACCGAACGCTTTCGGCAGTGGCGCGCGGATAGCGTCTCTCATCCGGCATGCGCCTGAGTATCTCCTCGGTGATCTTGCGATACTCCCCGACGGGACTGGCGGCCTCAAGGATCGGCAACAGAGGCTCGAACGGGTCACGGTGGATGCGGGCAACACGCCCGATTTCCCTTGCCCTCTGCAGCGCGTGCACCTTCAGCCGTTCGCAAGCGCCCTCCCAATCGTCGCGAGCGGTATCGACGTCGTCCGCGCTGACCAGGCAATCCAGTGGAACCAGGCGATCCGCCAGGGCCGGACTCTGGCGAATCCACCCGGTTTTCTCGCGGGTGAGCGCGGCTGCCAGGAGCAGCATCTCTGCTTCCCAACCGGTAAAGAAGCCCCGACGACGCTCACGCCACTGAACGTACCAGTCCCAAACCGACGGGAAGACGAGGTGAGCGAACGAGAGGTGTTCGACATTCGCCCCGAAGCCCTTCACCTCCCCTGACGGGGACGCCGCCAGGGCACCGAACAGCAGCGCCAGGTGTTCTCCGCGCTGGGCTGCCGTTTCATCTCCCCAGACGCCGGACCGCTGATATCCAATCTCCGTCAGTGTCGAGGACTTGAACCGGATAAGGGCGATCATTTCGCGCTGGAGCTCCGGAGGGGCCACCAGCTCCACGCATCCCTTCATCCCCCGTCCGCGCCGTTGCGGAAGAACCTCGGCGTCGAAGCGGAGCGCGAAGCGGTGTTTGGAAACCGCCGAATGGTACTGGCTGTACGCGGTCCCCCCGGAGAGGACATTCGTCCTCACCCATGCCAGGATTTCCGCGCGCTCACGGGCTGTACGCCGCGTGAAGTCGTCCGGAAGATGCCAGGCCAGTCGCCTCGCTTCCGATGGCTCAACATTTGAAGGTACCAGACCGGCTGTGGCGCGAGGCTGCGCGAGACGAGACCGGAGGTAGCGGTTCGGCAGTCGATAGCGCTCCTCGATCATATCGATGACCTTCAGGCTGGCCGGCGTCTGGGGCGTCTTTATCCCGCGTCGCCAGTCAAAGATTGTCTTGCGGTCCGTCAGTCCGCCGGCTGCCTTGAGGGCCCTGTGAAGCCGGTGGGCTGGCTCGCCGTGCCGCCGCATCTGCAGGTCGAGCGCCGCATGGAAATCCAGCGGGTGGACATCGACTGGCCACAGCGGCTCCGGATGGGGGATGATTGGAATAGGCGGGCGGCCTCTCGGCCGCTTCGTCTCAGGGGCAACACTCAGGACAGACATGGTTTCTCCGCTGGATCGTCGCCTCATGGCGACGCGGAGAAGACGAGCAGGAACCCCTGGGCCCCTAAATCAAGTCCCCCAATTCTGATCAGGTTTTCACCAGCAGCCAAAGTTGCCTGTCTGCCCGACGCAAGCCAGCAGCCGTTGGCGGGTGCGACTGTCTGCTGGCAATTGCAGGGTCTTTGCGTGCGGCCCCTGCCCCTAAAGCTCAGGTGAGCCTGGCCCAGGCCGGCATGCGCTGATCCCGGAGCTCCCTTCCGAAGAAGGTCGCAAAATCCAGCACGTTGGAGTGCCGGTCGTATTCGGTATCCTTGGACTTCTTCAAAGTCTCAGGCACGACCAGACGGATATTCATGGCGGCCATGGCTTCGATCGCGGTCGCCGCAATGTTCTCGTCAACAGTCGCAAGGAAGAGATCGGCGCCCCCTCCCATCTCGTTCTCGACCTGCTTCCAGCGCTCCCGAAGTGTGGTCTTGGCGCTCAGGATCAGGCCGCGCTCGGCCCCACTCAGCGGGCGTCTGAAATGCGGCAGAGAGGGCAGGACGAAATCAGGTCTGCGCTTCGTAGCGTCCATCACGACCTGTTTCCCGAACGGCACAGCGGCTGCAGTTAGCAGCGCCTCGATCTGGTGCTCGAAGGAGTAGCCGGCGCGGGATTTTCGCTGCTGGCTGGCCGACAGCATGATGGCGTCGATCTCCGGGACCGCGTCGACGATCCGGCGAATGACAGCCTTCATACCTGGTTCACTGGGCGTATCGCCGAAAATGGAGCGGACAAGCTGGACGGCCCGTTCGCGACGCTGGAACTCGCGGAACAGATCCCACTCGATCACCCGGCTGATCTGGCGGATGGCGTCGCCTGGTTTCGCAATCACAAACGGGTCGAGCGCCTCCAGGCCTGCATCCTTCAGAAAGGCTGTTCGAGCGAGCCCAGCCAGGTCGGCCGTGGCCGGCATGATGGCCCGCGCATCGGCGAACGAAGCGATGCTCCCGCTTATCCAGGCGAAGGCCACCTCTTCCGCGAAGTCCATCAAAAGATCCCGCTCGTTCGCGGCGATCGTCGCAGGCTCCAGCACCCCCACGACGAAGTCTGCGTCGAGGCCGAGCATATCAAGCAGTTGCCCGGCGGTCTCCGAGGCGGAATCAATCGTAAGGCATTCGTACGTGGAGAGGTCAGGCGCGAGGGGAGCCATCACAAGCCATGACGCCGGAGACAGGGCGCTGAACGCGGCCTTCGGCAGCCGGGTCATGTGGGTTTCCTCGCCCTTGCTGGTGTAGTTCACCAGCCGGGTGTCATCCTTGGCCTCTCCGGTCTGGGGCCATTCAGTGCGGACCCACGCTTCCCGGATCGGATCGGCTCCCGGATCGGCACGTGTCTTGGCGATCAGCGGCGGGAAGAATCCGCCGTCACGCTCGGCTGCCGGAATGTAGACGCCGCCCTGGTGCTTGTTCGGGTTTGTCGACCAGTCGCGATCGTTGTTCGAGAGCTTCTTGACGAACACGCGCCCAGCCCGCGCGAGAAGCGCGGTCAGGAGGGTCCCATCCGGGTCCCCGGCAGCGAACAGATCGGTCTGGTCAGTCATCGATTCCCCAGCGTTCTGACACCCGTCTTAGAACAGGCCACTGATCCCTCCAACGGCGGCCGGCTCTCCCCGGCCGTGTCCACCGGAACAGTCCGGTCCGCGCCCACAGCGGCGAATGCGGCGTCCCCCTCCAGAAAAGCCGCGCATGCGGCGAGCACCATCTCGAGGGGCTGCCGTTCCCGGCCGCGCAGGGCGCATTCCCAGACGTCCATCACCCGCCAGCCGGCGGCGACAAGTTCGGCCCGGACGCGTGCGTCGCGCGCGATGTTGCCGCCGATCTTGTCGCGCCAGAACTGCGGACGCGTGCCCGGCCAGCGAAACAGGTTGCAGTCATGCCCGTGCCAGAAACAGCCGTGGATGAAGATTACTGCACGCCGCGAGGGAAAGACGAGATCGGGCCGGCCCGGCAACCGGCGATCGTGAAGGCGGTAGCGATACCCAAGGGCGTGGACACCTCGCCGGATCATCATCTCCGGGCGAGTATCCCGGGACCCGATGCCGGCCATCATCCGGCTGCGGACCTCGGGACTTACGACATCAGGCAACGGCCTTCAAAGCCTCCCGCGCGCGGTCGCGGGCCAGCATCTCAGTGAGAGAAGGTTCCATGTAGCGGGCGATCGCCTCAATGACCGGAACGGCGACTGCATTGCCGAATTGGCGATAGGCCTGGGTGTCGGACACGTCGGCAGGGATGGTCCACTCCCGCTGATGACGGTCCCTTCCCTCCCCCGTAACGTACTCGAAGCCCATCAGGCGCGCGCACTCGATTGGCGTCAGGCGACGGGGCCGGGGCTGCTGGTCGATCAGGATTTCCGATCCATCCTTGTGGTAGCGGGCGGACAGGGTGCGGGTGACGCCTTCAGGGCCGAACAGGCTGTATCCGAAACCGTTTCCGGCCTGTTCGTGCTTGGCGCGGTAGTCCTTCAGATACTGCCAGAGCTTTGGCGTGAGAGTGTATTTTGAGTCCACCTCATTGTGGGACTGCAGGATCGAACCGAGCTTCGGCCATGTCTTCTGGTCCGGGATCATCCGGTCGAAGCCGCTGAAGCTGAAACCCACATCTTCGCGGAAGCCCACGATGAAGATGCGCTCCCGCTTCTGCGGCACCCATGGCTCGGAGCTGATCACCCGAACATCGATTTTATAGTTGAGTTCATTTTCGAGGATGTCGCGGATCACCGCAAATGTCCGCCGTCCATCATGGCGCTCGAGATGTTTGACGTTCTCCAGCAAGAAGGCCGGTGGCCTGTGATGCTTGAGGATGTCCCGGATGTAGAAGAAGAGGTTGCCCTGCTTCTCGTCGTCAAACCCGTGGGCACGCCCGAGCGAGTTCTTCTTGGAGACGCCGGCGAGAGAAAACGGCTGGCAGGGGAAGCCCGCCAGAAGTACGTCATGGGCCGGGATCAGCGCAGGGTTGTCGCCATAGGGCCGAATGTCGCCGGCCAGAACATGGTCGTCGCCGTCGAGAAAGTTGGCTGCGTAAGTCTTGCTGGACCACCGGTCCCACTCACTGGTGAAGACGCAGCGCCCGCCGATGCCTTCGAACCCCAGACGCATCCCGCCGATGCCGGCGAACAGGTCAATAAACCGGAACTTCCCTTCAGGTCGCGTGGCGAGCCGTGCCTCCGCCAGGGCGCGAACCCGATCAGCCACCAGTTTGGGAACAGGCGCCTCGCCGGTCACGTAGCGGCCGACCTGTTTCCACGAATAGCCCAGCTCGTCCTGGACGGTTTCGGGAGTGATGCCGGACTGCTTCAGCCAGAGGGCAAAGGGTTTCTCGGTGCTCATGTCGGCCGAATCTCATAACTGGGAGTCCTGAGGACGGGATGGCACGGTCACACCCAGCCTGCAAGGCAGATGTTCCGGTTTTGTTTACGCGCGAGCCCCGGACCGGCAGGTCACCAGCAGCGCCTGGGTGGGTATCAGCTGGTGAATACGGCGCCGGTCCGGACCGGCGATCGTGCACAGCTTTCGGCGCAGTATCCTGACACCGTCCGAATCGACGAGGATGATCGCGCGATCATTGATGGATCGGACGCAGCTCCAGTGCTCCATCCGCCCCGAAAGCCGGATCAGGACCGAGCCCGGACCTTCGGCCTCCACATGGTCGGACAGCTTGCGCCAGAAAAGATCAAGGCTTTCGGGCGACTTTCCGAACGCCCTGCGGCACTCCAGCTGCAGCCCCCGCATGTGCAAAAGCCAAACGTGAGCGTCACGTGTCATGGCCTGGAAGGTCCGGATCGTCGTACCGTCCGTGAGCGCGTCAGCCAAAAGCCCTCCGTCGGCCAGAACGCCGCAGAGCTGTCTGAAAAGCTCACTGCATTCCCAACGTCGAAGGCTGAAGCCGCGGGTGTGGGCCACAGCCTTGACGCTGTTAATCACAGCGTAGACACCGCACAGGCTGTCGAGACTGCCCTGTCTGTACATGCGCTCCCTTCCGAATGCGGCCTCAGCGGCCGTCAGGCCATGCGCCGGACCGCCGCTTCAGCATCCACAAAGACCGCATCGACGATCTCCCGCAGTTCCTGGGCCGGCAGCGCCCCCAGCGCCATGATCTCATTCCGCATTCGGATGCGGATGACGGCCGAGCGCATGATGGGCTGCATTGCTGCGCGGCCGTAGCGCTCGGCGGCGGCCAGCCACCCCTCGGCAAGAGCGAGGGCCAGCGTCCGGTTCGCTGCGATGGCGGGCCGCTCCAGGATCGCGACAAAGGCGTCCTCGGTCAGACCTTCTACGAGTCCCCAGCGCTCGCCGTGGCCTGTTCCACGGTCAAGGACCGTTCCGCGCATCCACAGGCGCTGGAAGGTGTTGCGAACCCCGCCGTGATGACGATCGGGCGCCTCTGCGTATCGCCACAGGGTAATCGGCCGAAACAGATAGGCGGCCATGAAGGCCCATACGTCATCGCGATGCGCTTCACCCGACGGCAGGATCGGCACCTGCGCCAGATGCCGGGCGCAGGCGGCATCGAACGCAGCACGTGCCGCGACTGTCGTGGCAATTGGGTAGCCCGCCTCCCGCGCGACCTTTTCCACGCCCTCCTTGAGGACGACGAGGTCTGCGCCGTGCAGCCGGCTTCCGCCTACCGCGCCATAGGTGATGGCGTCAGGCAGGTCGATGACCCCCGCAGCGCTGGCGGATCCCGGAGTGCCGGACAGGAGCTGGTCCACGGCCGCGGCGCTTAGCCGGGGAAGAAGGGTGACCGCCATCGTCAGAGCCTCACACTGGCGAGAATGGCGGACCGGAACTCGCCGGGCCGGTTCTCAAGCGCGGTCTTCGCTGCGGCGACGTCCGGGAAAGCCTGCTCAAGCCAGTGCGCCACCCGACCGGCGACGGAAGCCGGTTCAGCGCTGTCGAAATCCTCATGCCAACCCGCCCTCAGCGCGGCTTCGCACATCTGCGACACGACATCACCCATGAGCGCCTGAAGCGTCAGTTCGTCTCCTTCCTGAACGCGCTCCACGAAATCCTCCTCGTCGGCGTTGAGGTAGAGGCGTGCGGCGCCGTGGAAGTCGCGCCCCGGACTGGCGGGGCTCCAGGAGAGCATCCAGGGCGCGGCTTCATGTGGGCGACCGGCGAACACGGTGGAGAAGCTTATGACCTCCATGGGGAATCGTGGATCATCACCCTCGATCCGGGTGACGCACCGCTCATCCCACAGACGGGACGCCGCACGCCGGGGCGCGAGAGGATCGCCCGGCTCCAGGGCGGATGCCAGCAGGACAGAGGTCCTCAGGCTGAGCTGCGCCGACAGTCGGGAGGGATCAACGTGGATGGCGATCGCGCAAGGCTCTCCGGGTTCCAGGGAAAGGCGCGTCTGCCGCACGACTTCCCGGGGCAGGTCGCCCGGCCCCGTGCCGACTTCGATCAGGACCTCCAGCGTGTAAGGTTCGTCAGCGAGCCCAAGTTCGGCTGCGGCCTTCAGGTGGTCAAGCGTGATGACCCGTTCGAGACTGACGGCACTGGCGTAATCCCAGTCAGGCGTGATCTCCCCGAGGGGAGCTGGCGACTGGTTACCCACGGTGATCATCCAGGGTCGGGCGACGATGGCCGCGTCCAGTCGGTTGAAGGGCGCAGCGGTCCGGCGGCTCATGCGGATTCCGCCGGAAGCAGGGAGGCCCTGAGGCCCACGGCGCAGTCATCCGGCACGGAGACGCGAACGGTGAGTTCGCCTTCGAAATCCCCGATGTCCACCAGCGGCTGGACCTGGAAGATGTCGTCGCCGTCGCCGTCAACCTCGATGACGACAGGCGGGCTGACGACGTCCAGTCCGGCAGCCGCCACGCCGCCGCCATCCATCGAGATCGTGGGGGTGAGGTCCAGCCGGGTCAGGGCTCCGCGGCCCAGGACGGTGAGGGTGAACAGGGCGGTGCGTTCGCCCTCGAACATCTCCAGCCGCTGAAACGTCGGCTGGCTGACGCGGCGGCGTCCTGACGGCCCGCCGCCGCCGCCGCCACCGCCCCGTGTTGGCCCGCCGGCGCCGACGCCTGCGAGGAAGGCGCCGAGCATGCCGGCGACCGCCGCGACCGACCCTGTCGATCCTTCGCTCCCGCCCGAGGCCGCCCCCGGAGCGGCGACTTCGCTGGCCGCCTCCTTCAGTCGGGCAAGAGCCATTCTCACCCAGGTCCGCGCCGGCCCCTTCGGCAGGGCGGATGGATCCCAGACGTCGTGGGCGGCGGGCTCAGAGCTTGCGAAAGCCTCCTCGACCTCCTTGTCGTCGCTGGTCACGAAGACACCGGCCCATTCGGTCCGCTCGTCCGCAAGCACAGGCCCATCCATGTAGCAGACAACCATTTCCGCCGGACGCATGAGAGCGATGCACGACGATCGTTTTGGCAGGAGACCTTCGGCACGGAACGCCGGCAGGCGATCGGCGCGCACGCCCCGGCTGATCGCCAGGCGTCCGAGGAAGGTCTGGGGTCGGTAGCTTCTGATTTCACGCCCCTTCCCGTCCCGGATCTCGTTCATGGCCCGCGCGAAGAGGTCGAGCGGCGGGCAGTCTTCAGGCCTTGGAGTTTCGAGGGTTACGCCCTCGACCTCCACGGTCAGGTGAATGCGCCGGTGCTCTGGCGTCGTGCCGAGCATGCGCGGCCAGAAGTTCCAGAGCACCCGCTCCAGGATGTGGACGCCGATGTCTGACACATCCGCTGATCCTGCACTGCCTTCAGTCCCGTCCTGATCCACGACGTCCAGCCGCAGGTCGGGGTCAAGGATCAGGATCGAAGTTCCCGTCGCGCCAGCCATGGTCCGCAGAGGAGCTCCGAGGGCTTCGGAGAGCGCCGCTGCCGCGTCGCCTGTCTGCGGCTCGCCAACTTTTCCGGCGTCGTCCGCCGCTCCCTGCACGCCCCACCAGTGCCGCCCGGTGTAGCGGCTCAGGAAACCGTTGCCCTCATCACGCTCGCCGGATTCGCCCAGATGGCAGGCCATCAGTCGCCGGGCATCCGCCCCTGCGCCGGGATCCTCGGCCAAGGTGTCGACAAGGACCGTGGAACACCGGCTCGTCCGGTAAAGGGACGCCTTGCCAAATCCATAGGTGCCGCCGCCAAGATCAGTGTTCCGGCGCGTGCCGACGTTGCGCATGAAGTCGATGAAGTCGGTCCGGTCGACACCGGCCGGGATCCGGTCAGCCCGCGTGGGACCGCCGAGACCGGTCGTCCCGAAGTCGCAGATCTCGAGCACGCGAGGGGTCTCTGCGTCGAGGAAGGCCGTAAGCGCGTCTGCGGAACTGCTGATGAAAGGCAGCTCGGCCAGCACCTGATTGCGCAGCACCGCAAGCTGATCGGGCGTCAGCGTGCGAAGCCGGATCAGGATTTTTGGCCCTTTTCCGAGCTTGGCGGCGTCACAGCTGTTCTGGATCGCTTCGCGCAGCACAAGCTGCAGCCCGTCCAGACGCGGAGCTCCGAGGAGCCGTTCAAACCCTCCGTCGCCCATGTTGCCGGTCGGCGCGTAGGGCTCTGAAAACAGACCAAGACGCGTCATGGGAGGGAGGCCGCCAGTCGCGCTTCCTGCGCCTGCATCTCCGCCTCATCAACCCTGAAGGCATCCGCTACGGCCGGGTCCAGCTCATAGGACAGGCCCTGAATGCCGGCAGGTATGACGCCTGCTGTAAAGGCGGAGGCGACAATCCTCGGGAAGCCCGGCTCGACTGTCCAGGCGTCGATGGCCTCGCAGTTGAACGAAATGCGGTTCCAGTCTTCGTCATCCGGATCATGGCATCCAAGGGCGACGAGCCCGCTTCGCAATCCAGCTGAACGTCCGGAATGATGTTCGATGTCGGCCACAAGCGAGGATACGGTCGCGCCACCCTGGGTGCGCTCCAGCGCGACGCGCCAGAGCTGCAGGGTTCCACCGACTGGCGCCTCCAGCTGGTCGGCGGACGAGATGGTGACCCGCCCCGCCGTGCGGCTCGAGGACTTCACCTCGATGGCGTGTGATCCGCCGCGGAAGTCATGGCGCTCGGGAACGGGTCCGAACCAGAGCGCGGGCGCGCCGGAATGACGCGCTGTGAGCCGTCGAAGGACAATAAGCTCGGCGACAAGGCCGCGAATGATGCGGTCATCCACCGCATCGGCTTCGCGGCTGGCGAACAGGGCACCCAGATCATTGATCGCAGTGACCAGCGCATCTTTTGCTGGCTCCCCACTGACGACGCGGGTCAGCACCGCCTCCACCAGATCCGCGAACGCCCGGTCGAGCAGCGGGTCAACGCAGGTCACGACCAGATAGGCGCGACGCTGTCCTGCACCGGTCAGTGATGCGGCGCCGACTTCCAGGGCGGGTGGCGTGTCTAGGGCCGGCCGTCGCGTGCCCGCCGCCACGGGAAGGAGCAACTGGGCTTGCCCCCGCTCGTTCAGCGCAAGCGCGGTCAGGCCATGACCCGTGCCGATTGTCAGCGTGCTCACCGGCAGCCCGTCAGAAGTGGCGACGGCGCCGCTACGCAGGGAGGTCCAGCGGGCGTGGATCTCGTTGACCAGACTAGACATCGGCAGTCTCTTCGAGACCGGCGGCTTCTACCGCTTCCATGTCTTCCTGCTCCATCGCCTCGAGTTCCTCGGCGGATGGGGGCGCCAGCTCGACGCTGACGAGGTCGCCGCCGTGATCCTTGGAAAGGGGCATCACAAGCCCCAGGCCAATAATGTCGTGGACGGCGTCCATGGCGACCCGCGCCGTGCTTCCGTTTTTCGCCGGGGAGGCCCGGTCGATCGGGTAAAGAAGGAGAAGCGGACGCTCGCCCAGCGCTTCCCGACGTTCCGTTTTGAGCGCCTCCCAGTCGCCGTCACCGGCGTCTCCGGGGACATCAAAGGCAATGTCGGGACGCGACATGAGGCCCTTGATGTCGGCCAGCGCGTCGACACCCTTGAGCCGGGAGCGCCTGACCATGCTCACCGGGCCCAGATCCCCGAGGGGCTCGGCCGACGGCGTTCCGTCGAGCGCGGTGACGACCCCGACATTCCAGTGCTGTAGGGCCGGGTGATCCTGCTCCAGGAACTGCAGAAGAAGTCCGGTATCAAGATCTTGATGGGTCGGATCGATGCGATAGTCCCGGATGAACCGGATCACGGCGCTGCGCGGAACGTCGCGGAAGAGCAGGCGGGTGAAGCTGGCGTCGCGGCTGCCTTCCGCGCCTGCAGCCTCGACCAGCCGGCCGGCGGCCTTCCAGTTGGCTTCGAGCAGCTCCGCGTTGTTGCGGGCGAAGCGGATGGTCTGGAGATGTCTGCCCCAGTAGCCGATGCTGACACGACGGGCGTGCCGCATCTTGTTCCTCGCTACGATGGCCATTCCCGGTATCCTCCGGATCCGAACGGCGAAGTCCATGGGGGTCACCAGAGGCCTGCGACTGTAGCTGCCGATGTCCTCGCGGATCTCTGCTTCAACGGCGGCGAGAGACTGGAAGCGCACGCGCAGCGCTTCCGGCATCCAGAGCCGCGGCAGGTCCTCATAGCCATTCCGGTAGCCAAACCACCGCCCCATCTGAAGGAGGGTGTCGTACTGATTGGACGTCCGAAGGAAGTAACTGACGCAGAGGCCTTCGAGGGTCAGTCCCCGTGCCAGGATGCTGCCGCCCACCACGATGTAGGTGACCGGCCCTGAGGTGTAGTCGATCCGGTCATCGCTGGCGCCGTTTTCGACCGGCACGTGCAGGGCTCCCAGGACCGCGGGCACGAAGCTGCTGATCTGGCTGAAGCTCTCGGCGCCGCCAGAGCGGGCGACGCGCCCGGCCTCCTCGTTCCAGACCTGTTCAAGCGCCGTCCAGACGGCGCCCGTCCCGTTCACCAGCGCCTTGCGGTTCTCGTCCAGCCAGGCCTCGATCAGTGCGGCGACCCTTTCATGCATGACGATCGCCGACGATGTGTGGACCAGCATCGACATGTGTTCCTGCTCCTGACCTCTCGCCCGCCGGGCAGCGCAGGATGCGATGAAGTACAGGATCGCCTTCTCGAGGCTTGCGGTCATCTCAACCACAAAAGTGGCCTGGGCCTTCTGACTGGGCGCCTGAAGCCTGGCTTCCTCGTCGGCCGTCACCTCGCGCACGACATCCATGCCGTCCTCGTCCGGCTGCGGGTTCGCCGGATCGACCGGCGTGCGCCCGAACAGCTTCTGGGTCCCGAAATAACCATCGGGCAGCGGCAGGGCAGTGATGAAGTCCCGCGGATAGAGATCGTCCAGTGTGTCGGTCTGGTCGGCGTAGGGATTGATCAGGACATTGGCGAAGGGCGTGGCGGTGTAGCCGACGTAGGACACCGACGGCAGCGCCTTCAGGATCAAACGGATCTGTTCATTGATCCGGGACATGTCCATTTCCCGCGAGGCGGAGTTCACCGTCGCCTGGTCACATTCGTCATCGATCAGCAGAACCTTCAGCCGGCGCATGTCCGATGCAGGCGTTTTGGCGATCACCTTCAGCAGGCGTTCGAGCGGTGCGACGTTCTTCTTCATCACGGCGATCTGGGCGCGGTCCATGCCCATCAGGTGGCCCTGCGCCGGGATCTGGAACTCCCCCTTGATGTCCGTGGTCGTCAGCAGATGCCACAGGGTGGGATGGCGTTTGACGATGTCCGCCTCGAGCCGGCGCTGGGTCTGCTGACGCAGTTTGTCGGTCAGGCCGGCGAAGACGAGGATCAGACTGTAGCCGCGATCGACCGCCTTGGAGATCACCGCCGTCATATTGGCGGTCTTGCCAGACTGTACATATCCGACGACGAGACCGCGCGACGAGAAGGTTTGCTGCCGCGGATTTTCCAGCAGCGAGACCACCTCGCTCGACGCTTCGTCAATGACATCGACGGTATCTTCGTCCCAGCCCTTCGCCCCGGTCAGATAGGTCTTGAGCGCGCTCCAGTGGTGATCGCCCGGCTGGGGTCCGTGATACCACTCCGGCCGCTCGCGCAGGATCGAATTGCGGCGGAGAATGGTGATCCGGAACTCCTGCTTCAGAAGCTCTGCGGCCTCCGCAAGATCCGCCCACGCCGGTGTGTCGGGCGGCAACACCCCTTCCAGACTTCTGCGCACCGAGAGCACGGCTGCGTCGATATCCCCGGTCCCGGGCAGGGCATCCCGGACAAGTTTCAGGAAGTGAAGGGCCTGAGCAGACGGCAAGATGGTTTCTCCGTGAGAACAGGGTTCTGCTTGAACTGATTCGCAGCGGTCGAGAGGAGAAGGCGAACTGGCTGGGGCCGTCCCGCACCGGTTGCAGGCGACCAGCCGGCAAAAGCGTCCCGCACGAAGTCGAACAGGAGGATCGACTCCGGTCGGAGTGCGATCATAGACTGCGACGCGGCGGGCTCCGGAACGGATAGGCCCCGATCCTGAGCCGGGGGACGCATGGCGTCGGCGACGACCAGGGCTGAAGCGTCCGGCTTCCGTACAGAAGTTCCAGGCCCGCCCCCTTCCTCGTCAACGCACCAAACGGCTTAAGGAGTCTCCGGGTCGATGAGACCAGTGCGAACCGCAAAGGCGACGGCCTCGATCCGGGTCCTGACACGGAGTTTGGCGCAGGTCTTCTCGATGTAGCTGTCCACAGTCCTCGGTGACAGACCGACGATCTGGCCAATGTCGGCGGAGCTCTTGCCCCGACTGACCCACAACAGGCATTCGGATTCGCGCGGGCTCAACGGCGCCGGGTCACGGGGCTGGGGTGAGGTTCCGCATTCCATGAAAGCTCCTTGGGTGTTCATGATTCACGTTGGGCGGGAATCGCGGTTTCTGGCAACGACAGTGAATTGCGGAGCGCCCGCCAAAAACTTGCGGAGCGGGAGCGATGCGGGTTGCGACCGGGTGCGGCTTGCACATGCAGCCCCTTTGATTCATGCTTCCGTCGCCGACGCCTGCGTTGGTGGGGCCTGGAATCCCCTGTGCGACATCAAATCATCGACGACCCCGTGCGTGGCGCGGATGTCGGTTACCGACGCCTGAGGGGGCGTGTGCTGACGCGCGCGTATCCGCTCGCGCCGTCTCGCCCGGATTCCGGACCTCTTTTGAAGAGGCCGGAGAGCCGTGGTGGCAGACACGAAACAGCTGGGGGTGGAGGGGCAGGACGGTTTGAACCGTCTGTACCGTCAGTACGCCGTCTGGCTGCGGCGACGCCTGCGCGCGCGGATCGGCGCCGATGCGGCGGCCGATGTCGTCCAGGAAACCTACATCCGGGCCGCGCCGTACGCGCTCGCCGACATCCGGCACCCGAAGGCCTTTCTCCTGCGGATCGCCATGAATCTGTTGCGCGACGAGAGCCGTCGGCAGGGCCGGCACCAGCGTTATACCGAAACCACGGCGGCCCCGGAGAGCGAGGCCGCGTCGCAGATTGACGCGCTGCTGCTATCGGAGATGATCCGTTCGATGCCGGCGCTCTACCGGAACGTCTTCGTTCTCAACCGCTTTGGCGGTATGACCTATCCCGAGATCGCCCGGACGCTCGACATCAGCGTAAAGACCGTGGAGTGGCGGATGGCCCGGGCGCTCGAGTACTGCGCGTCTCGGCTGGACCTTTAGGCAGGACGGATGACGATCGAGGCGGATGCCGACATCAGGCGCAAGGAAGCCGTCGAGTGGTTCGCTCGGCTCAATCAGCGCAAGGTCACGACGGCCGACGTGCGCGGTTTCAGCGACTGGCGACGCGACCCCGAAAACGCGCGAGCCTTCCAGAAGGTTGAGACGATGTGGGAGGCGGCGGGCGCCCTCGCCGGCAATCCCGACATGGCCGCCCTGACGGCCGAGGCGGTTCGCAGCGGCAAGGGGCGCAGACGGGCGACATCCGGCCTCCTCGTTCCACTAGGCGTGGCGGGGGCGGTGGCGGTCTGCGTGGTCAGCCTCGTCTGGTTTCAGCAACGCCCAGCATCCTACACGACGGAGATTGGCGAGCAGCGAACCGTCCAGCTGGACGACGGCTCGCGGATCGTTCTCGATACAAACTCGGCCGTCGCGGTCCGATACACGCGGGAAAGCCGCTCGGTCACCCTGACGTCCGGCCAGGCCATGTTCGAGGTCGAAGGCGATCCCCAGCGTCCTTTCATCGTGGCGGCGGGCGACACCCGTGTCACCGCCCTGGGTACGAGGTTCGACGTCCGTCGATCCGGGTCCGGGGCGCGTGTCATTCTCGTCTATGGTCGCGTGGCCGTTCGGCAGGAGGTGGCGCGTCCTTCCGGGTGGTCCCTCGAGCCGGGCCAGCAGGTGACCACATCGGCCGACAAGCCACGCGTGATCGCGGCCAACGTCCCCGCCGCGACCAGCTGGACGGTGGGACGGCTAACCTTCGAGAGCACGCCCATCTCGGTCGCCGTCGCGGAAGTGAACCGTTACAGCCGCGAGCCGATCGAACTGCGCGACCCCCGAATCTCTGAAATCCGGGTCAGCGGTGTCTTCAACGCAGGGGACATCGACGGATTCGTCGCCGCACTGACAGATCTCTATCCGCTTGAGGCGACCCGAAGCCCCGACGGTCGTATCGTCCTAGCTGGCGGCACCTGAAAAAATAATCTGCCCCCGGACTTAGGGGAAAGCCCGCGACCCAACGTCTCCTCCCCGCCCCGCAAGTTCGCGGGTAACTAACGGGGGAAACCATGGGCCACGGATACACTTCAACCGCGCTTGCCGCGCTGATGATGGCAGTCACGACGCCGGTCATCGCACAGTCGCCGGACAGCGTCCGGCGGTTCGACATCGCTGCCGGGCCGCTCGAACGCACCCTGCCCGCCTTCGGTCGCCAAAGCGGGCTTCAGATTCTGTATCCGAGTGCGCTTGTCGCCGGTCGCCAGTCCCCGGCCGTCAGCGGGGACTACACGCCGGAGGCAGCTCTCCAGCTGATCCTTCGGGAATCCGGGCTGACCTACCGGCAGAGCCGTCCCACAGTCTTCGTTCTCGTCGATCCTTCGTCCCGCGCCGATACCGGTCCGACGACCGAACTGGATGAGGTGGTGGTCACCGGCACCTATCTGCGCGGCGCCGACAGTCCCTCGCCTGTGACGATCGTCACCCAGGCGGATGTCGACCGGCAGGGGCGCGGCACAGTCGCCGAAACCCTGGCGGCCATGCCTCAGAACTTCACCGGCGCGGCCCATGAAGGATCGACCAACACCGGAGCCGATCGCTCGGGGCGCAATGTCGGCTCTGCAACCGGCGTCAACCTTCGCGGTCTCGGTGCGGATGCGACCCTGGTCCTCGTCAACGGCCGGCGGGTCGCGGGAACCGGGAACGCTGGAGACTTCGCCGATATCTCGAACATACCGTCCAGCGCCATCTCCCGAGCGGACGTGCTTCTCGACGGCGCATCGGCGCTCTACGGCGCGGACGCCGTAGGCGGTGTCGTCAACATCATCCTGAAGTCCCGCTTTGAAGGCGCCGAGACCCGTGTCCGGGTCGGCGGAACCAGTGACGGCGGAGCGGAGGAAATCCTCTTCTCTCATGCCGGGGGGCTTAGCTGGGGGAGCGGGAGCGTGGTGGCCGCCTACGAGTATCACGAACGCGGCGAGCTCAGGGGGGCAGACCGGGACGCGACTTCTGACGCCGATCTGCGGCGGTTCGGCGGGACCGATCACCGGCCCGTCATGGCTTCGCCCGGAAACATCGTCCGCCTCGATGTGGCCACGGCGACTTATGTGCCCCTTTTCGCAATCCCGGCCGGACAGGACGGTGTCGGCCTCACCCCCGGAGACTTTATCCCAGGTCAGGTAAACCGCACCAACCAGCTCGAAGGTCAGTGGTTCCTGCCACGGCAGGAGCGCCAGAGCCTCTTTCTGGCCGCCCGACAGGACCTCCCCGCCGGATTCAGCGTCGACGGAGATATCCGCTACACCCAACGTGACTTCTTCCTGAGCACGAGTGCAGACGCGGGAACGCTGACTGTCACGCGCGCCAACCCGTATTTCGTCTCGCCGAACGGCTCGGCCTCCCATGACATCGCCTACTCCTGGATCAACGACCTCGGACCAGGTCGCTCGGATGGCACCTCGACGAGTTTGGGCGGCGCGCTTGGCGTCTCCGGCGAACTGGTCGGATGGAACATTTCCGCCTACGCCAGTGGTGCGGAGGAAACGACTGGCCGTCGTCTTTCGAACCGGGTCCAGACCACATTCCTCCAGGAGGCTCTGGGAGCTCGGGCTGACATCCCCACCACGTCTTTCACGACAGCGGCAGACGGCTTCTTCAACCCCTTCGGTGGCCCGGCCGCGAACTCGGCGGCGATCCTTGCGCACATTGGCTCCGGCTACACCGACACCGAATGGGTGAGCACGGTCGCCTCGTTCAACGTCAAGGTTGATGGCACAATCCTTGATCTTCCCGGCGGTCCGTTGCGGGCCGCATTCGGCCTGGACTTCCGCGCTGAGCAGTTCGAGACGGGGGGCGAAAGCTTTCTGTCAGGCACCGCGCCTCGCGTGACCGCGCCGGTGTCCTACGAACGGGATGTATCGTCGGCCTTTGCCGAACTCCGGATCCCGTTCGTCGGTCCGGAGAACGCACGCGCCGGCATCGAGCGACTGGAGCTGTCACTGGCTGGCCGGGTGGAGGACCATGAGCGGGTCGGGAGCACAGGCAATCCCAAAGTCGGTTTGTTGTACGGCCCAACGTCCGATCTGCTGCTGCGCGCGTCGTGGGGTACGTCCTTTCGCGCGCCATCCCTGAGGGAGCTGCAGAGCACCTACCAGATCGGCCCGTCGTTCCTGAGCAGAGGTGGGGGGAACATCCTGACGCTCATCCAGTACGGCGGAAACCCCGACCTCCGACCGGAGACTGCGGAGTCCACCACGGCGGGCTTCGTCTGGACACCGGCGGCTTATGAAGGCCTCCGGCTCGAAGGAAGCTGGTTCAGGACGCGGTTCAACGACCGTATCGGCAATCCCATCATCCAGAATCTCGCCAATGCCCTGAACGATCCGTCCCTTGCGCCCTTCGTTCGAAATGTCTCGCCCACGACGTCCGCCGACGACCGGGCGCTCGTGCAGTCGCTGCTCGATCATCCCGGCAACTTCAATCCGACGGTCTTCCCGGCGACGTCGTACGGCGTGATCGTCGATAACCGCTTCGTCAACGCTGCAGGTGTCGATGTTGAAGGTCTGGACCTGTCGGCGCGTTACCGCTTCGAAGTGTCGGACTGGCAGGCAACGATCGACGGAACGGTCACTCATCTCCTGACCAATGACCGCAAGGTCACCACGGCCGCGCCGGTTGAAGACCTTCTCGGCGACCCGAACTTTCCGGCGCAATGGCGCGGTCGCGTCGGGACCCAATGGGTGCGGGGGCCGCTGAGCCTGGGATTGATCGCGAATTACGTTGGCGGGGGCCGTGACCCTCTGACGAACCGTCAGATCGACGACTGGACGACCTTCGACGGTCAGGTCCGCTACGACTTCGCGACAGATTGGGGCGAAGGGCTCTCCCTCGCCCTGAACATTCTGAATGTCGCCAACGCGGCGCCGCCATTCTACGATTCGCCCAACGGGGTCGGTTTCGACGGGGCCAATACGAACGCGCTCGGGCGGCAGATCTCGCTCCAGCTCACCAAGCGCTGGTGATCGATCATGCGCATCAAGCTGATCAGCGCGCTGAGCGCGCTTGCCCTGGCCTGCCCGTCGTCGGTGCTTTCGGAACCCCTGACGCTCGAAATCCTGCTCGGCCTTGAAACCTTCGGACGCATCGAGATTGACCCTTCCGGCTCCGTCGCCGTTTTTGAGGAGCGCCGCTCGAGAGGCGATCTTCCGCGCTACGACCTGCAGCCCGAGGGCGCTGTCCGGTACGCGAGAATTTACCGGTTCAACACTGAGGCCCCATCGGAGATCCGCCCTCTTCTGCCGATGGAAGACGACGCGGGCTACACCATGGGGCCATTCTCCGCGGACGGTTCCCGGCTGGTTGTCTTTCGCCTTCAGGACCTGGCGTTCCGGCTCGGAATTGTGGACCTGCGGGCTGGCACCGTCGCCTGGAGCGATCTTTCGCCTGAGAGCGGTGCATGGGGGCGATCGGTCCAATGGATTTCGGACAACGAGCTTCTCGTACTCGGCATGCCGGACGGCGCCTTGCCGCCCCGTCTCGCGATGCAGAACGCCACCCAGACCCGCCTCCCTGGTCTCTGGGCGCAAGCCGCTCGAGGAGAGCCCGCCTTCGTCTCGGTCGGACAGGGCGCCTCGGCGGAGGTCCGCGAGACCCGCATCCTGTGGCGAGTGAACGCCGACACGGGGGATGCAGTCGTTCTGACAAAGGGCGAGTTCCTGGATTTCGAAGCGTCGCCGGACGGAAGCCAGGTTGCTGTGCTGAGAGACGGTCCCTTGGCGCCTCCCCCCGGGCTGGACATGTCGACCGAGCTTCGCAGGGCGCGTTCATTGCGTCTTGTCGACACGCAGACGGGACTGTCAGTCGATCCGCCCGAGGCCGCAGACATTTCCACCAGCCTGCTCGGCTGGTCTGCGGATTCCTCGGCTCTTCTGGTGATGGACATCGGCGCAGCGCCCGCCCGTCTTCTCTCAGTCACCCCTTTGGGCGCGGTTCGGGATCGGACGCCGGCCGGGGTTACGCCTGATACGACAGTCGATGTCTTCGCAAGCCCCACGGCGCATGCCGCCTGGCTGGGCGACGGCGCCATCGTTCGCGGAAGACGAAACGGACAATTGGGCTGGTGGGCTCAACAGGGGACGGAAGTCGCCGCTGTCAGAAGTCTGAGTGAGGGCGGCCGGGTGTTAGCACAGGGTCAAGAGGCTGCTCTTCTCGAAGATCGCGGCCGTATTCTTCGCCTTCGACCCGATTTGTCATCGGAAGACCTCGGCCCGACAGGCAGCCTGTCACGCCCTTTGGGGATCTTCGGACATCGGCGCGCGACAGATCCAATGGGCGCCGACCAGGCGGAGGTCATTGCAGAAGGCGGCCGTCTGTGTCGCGTCTTCGCGGACGCCCAACCCTCACCGTCCACGTGCGTCGCCGCGTCGCCCGGCGCCAGCATCAATTGGGACCGCCAGATCAGTGTCGGCATTGGACGGGAAGGCCGCGCCCTCGACCGTCTTGAAATCCGCAGAGATGCAGGATCGGAGATCATTCGACGTCTCAATCCGGAGCTGGAGAATGTATATGTTCCGGAGCCCCACCTGATCACGGGCCCGACCGGAGCGCGAGGCTGGCTTTATCTGCCCGAGACCGCGACGGGCGAGCCCCCGCCGGTGATCGTCATTCCCTACCCGGGCAAGGCCTACCCCACCGCCCCTCGGGCCATGAGTCCCCAGGCGGTCCAGATGACACTGAATGGGGGGCTACTGGTCGCAGCGGGCTATGCGGTGATCTATCCGGATCTGCCCACGAACGCCGAACCGTCGGCCGGCCTCGCGGAGCGGATCCTGGCCGTCGTCGATGCGGCCGCCACGGATCGCTTGATCGATGGCGATCGTATTGGCCTCTGGGGCCACAGCTTCGGAGCATGGTCAGTCGTGATGAGCGCCGCGCAGTCCTCACGTTTCAAGGCGGTCGTTGCAGTCAATGGCCCCTACAATCTGCCGCTCTTTCTCGCCGGCATGTCTCCGCACCAGAGGATGCAGGGTGGAAACACCATCGACGCTATCGGGGGTGCGCGGTGGCTTGAGACCGGCCAGGCCGGGATGGTCCAGGCCTACTGGAGTGATCCAGAGCGTTACAGACGGGGCAGCCCTTTTGAACACGCCGACCGGATCACAGCGCCTATCCTCCTGTTCCATGGTGAAATGGACATCGCGCCCGTACAGGCAGAGCAAATGTATGCCGCACTTGTGCGTCTCCAGCGACCGGCAGCCCTGACCTACCTGTTCGGTGAGGATCACAGCATCCACAATCCGGGCAACGCCCGGATCTACTATGAGCAGCTGACCGCCTGGTTCGACCGGTACCTCAAACCCGAGACGACGCGATCCGGGCCTGCCATCGCCGCAGCCACGCTTCCGTCAACGCCAGAGTGAGCAATCGCGAGAACCCGCCTCGCCAGACCAGAGCCTCGCGCGTCATTTCGTCCGCGAGACCCTGCGGCAGGAGTCCCGCACCGGCCAGCTCGCCGTCGAGCAGGTAGTTTCGGAGGAAGTCGAGGTTCCGGGCTACGGCTTCACCATAGAAGGTGCCCAGCTCTCCCTTGGATCGCCGGTTGAAGATGGAGGGCGGGATAACGTCGGCGTAGGCGGCTCGCGCCGCGTAACGGTCTCGCCCACCCCACGTGAGATCAACCGAGGACCAGGCCAGACCGGCCTCCATGACCGGTTGGCTCAGGAGGGGATTGACGCATGGCCCGTGCCGGCTACGCACGGCGCCTCCCTGATAGGCTTGGCCCTTGACCAGCCCCAGTATCTGCATCGCCTTCGCGGGGGGCACGCCCTTGAGGTCGTCGAGCCAAGGGTGTTTCCGGTCACTCATCAGTGTGTGATGGGCTCGGCGGGCCCTGAGCCAGGTCTTCGGCCACAGCGACTGGCCCGTCCAGCGCGCCGCGCCATGGAGAACTTCCGCACGCGCTCGCAGACCCCTCTCCTGCACTTCGTCGAACGCGATCAGGAAGGTCGGCATCTGAAAGAAGACCACGTCGCCACCCTGCCCCGTTAGAGAGCCCCAGGCGCCCGAACTCTGCACCCTGGCCGCAATGTCATCGTTGTAGTCGGTGTCGAGGTCGTTGACCGGTGGCCGAAAACTGTCGGCCGACTCCGCGAGGCGGGGCGCCGAAAGCGTCAATCCATCCCGTCTCACCTCCGTGAGCCGGTAGCCGTATCGCTCGACCACAGGGCGCGCGAACTCGCGTTCGTCTCCTTCCGGGTCGTCCACGAAATGATTGACCCAGTGCGTGACCCGGGCCCGCTGGTGATCACTGAGCGCGCCTGCCACGATCGCCGAGTCCAGCCCACCGCTGACTTCTGCGACCCAGTTTCGGTCCCCCGCCAGTGCTTGCACCGCCCGATCGACCACCTCGCGAAGATCTGGTCGACGCCGATCCCGCGCGGTCCGGTAGACTTCGGATGGACGCCAGATTTGTCGGGACCGGACACCGGCTGGACCGATGCTGAGCAGTGCGCCGGAGGCCACCGGCGTGAACCCTGACAAAGCCAGTTCGTGGCGATAGCCGCCGCTCCTTCGCATGAGCCCTTTCACCGAGCCCCAGTCGATGGCGAGGTCATCAGGCATAAGACAGTTCAGGGCGGGCGGGGCGTTCGGCGCGATTACGCTCACGCCGTCCTTTCGCCAGGTCACCGCCTCGACGGCTCCGGATGGATCGCGCAGGATCGCTACATCGCCTGAGGTCCGACGAATGAGCACGTAGCGGCCCCAGCAGGAGGACACGATGTCCGTCGCGCGGTCTGCGTCGAGAGCGCGGCAGGCCATGACGCCCCTCTCGGCGGTCGAGAGCGGTCGCCCGGCGTGATCAAACATCTCGCCGATGATGGCGCCGTGGCCGTCGAGAGCCGCCACAATATCAAGCCTGGAGGTAGAGGGCGCATAGACCGCGATGAAGGGGTCGGCCACGCGGCGGCTCCACCCTGCCCCGGCGAGGCGGCGAGCGTTGGACCGGGACAGCGCCTCCAGCGCTGCGGCATTGTCCCCCACCAGAACGACATAGGCGTCCGCGGTCATGGTCAGATCGCCATGATGGGACGGTATATCGTCAGGGTATCCGGAGCCTGGCTCACGCAATGCTCGCCCACCTGGAGCCAGCAGTGCGCAAGGAACGGCCACACCCTGACGCCGAAGACCCACTCTGCATCCAGGTCTGCAGCGTTCAGGAACCGAAGCAGGAGTTCAGCCTGAAACAGGCAGGCGCCGACGGCCGGCGCATAGGGAAGCATCTGACGAAACAGGCCGACGCGCGAAGAGAGGGCCATGAGGTCATCCCGACGGCCACGTCGCCCGGAGACCTGGCGTGAGAGATCCTGAAGCGTCGGCTTGCGTCGCACCGTGTCTGCCCAAAGGATGGCGAATGTGGCCATGTCCCCGGCAGTGGGTCTGCCAACCGGCGCCTCCGGAAGTCGTCGAAGCGGAACTGACGGCGGCGGCAGGCGATGACGTTGCGTCCGGCCCGACTGGAGAAGCTCGCCGGCGGCCAGATCCAGCATCAGATCCATCGGTGCCTGCAGGTTCCCTCCCTCGACACGCACGTCGCCGCACTCCGGGACGAGAAGATAACCGTCCGTCGCCAGATCGAGCAGGACCAGATCCGACCCTACCTTCACCGCGTGAACCGCCTCGTCGAGCTCTCCGCGCTCGAGATGATCCTGGAATGGATTTGAGATGGCGGTCTGCATGTGGTTGTCCCGAACGAGATCTGACTGTCATTGGGCTTCGCGGGAGGGGGGCAGATCGGGCCGTCAACGATGACGGCCCGTCCGTAGTCAGCCGACCGGCATGTCCCACTTCATGTGGGAGTTGAGCTCGACCAGCTCGCCGTCCAATGCGGCGCGTGTCAGGCGTCGCGCGTGACCCAGCCGCAGCACTCGGTTGGTGGCTTTCATCGCCATTCTCCGTGTTGTCGTGACACCCCTCATGTTCGACGCCTCGTTCGGGGCATTCCGGGCGTCCGGGCCGCCCTCGCGGACGGCCCTCTCCGTCAGGCGCCCGGCGTGATGTCGTAGCGCTCGATGCCGTTCAGTTCGACGAACTCGCCTTCGACGCCAGCGCGGGTGAGCTGGCGAGCGGCGCCCAGGCGAACGAGGCGCGAGATGCTCTTGGTGGTCATAGTCGTCTCCTCTTTCTGAAGGTCGACAGAAGGTCGACGACGGACCATCAGCGCCCGATCCCAAATCGATTCAAACGATATTGCGCGTATATTCCGAGTGGCCGGGATCGAGCCGGCGGACGCGGGCGGCCAGCATGCCGGCAGCGATCCGCCACCGCGCGTAGTAGGCGCCCAGACGATCGTCGCTCTCCGCGGCCGCTGGTTGCGCCGGCGCCTCGCCGAGGCGACGCAGGGGCGCCAGCCGGCTGCGGACGCGCAGGAGGCTCTCGATCAGCGGCTGGCTTTCGCAATGCGCCATGACATCGGCGATCCACAGTTCAATCGTCGGATCAGTCGCGTCGATCGGATCGGCCAGTCCGGTGTCCCGCGCAGCAAGTCTGACATGGATGGCTTCCAGGTCCAGAAGGCCGAGGATGTCCTCGAGCGGCGTTGGGCGGGTGAAGTAACCAAGGCCTCTGCGATCCTCGACAAGGCCCTCGCCGCAAAGCCGTGAAAGCGCTTCGCGAACAGGACTGGTGCTGAGGCTGAGCGAAGCGGCGATATCAGCCACCGACAGGTGTTGGCCCGGCGCGAGACCGCCCTCAATGGCCGTGCGCAGACTCGCCAGCGCCATGCCGAAGGGATCACGCTGTCTCACCAAGGCCTCGCAACGTTCGGCACAGGTCCCCGTAGACGGACGACCGGCGGATTCGGGGGCACGCACGCGGGAGAGTGGCGTCTATACTGGTCTCCGCAAGAATATTGCGTCATGGCCGCAGCTTTTATGCTGTTGATCTTTATAGGCTTTCATTTGACGCAGGTCTGAGGCATTTTTCAACCTGTAGGGGTGCAGAGGTACTGATCGCGTGTTGTGGATGACGGGGGCATAGATCGACAGATGGACTCCCGGCAGCGTTCATCCCCCAACGCCGTCCTCTCCTCGAGCCTGCGGCTGATCCGAAGCCATCGGCGCATGCGTACGATCGACGTCGCCCAGGGAATGAACATGGCGCTCCGGTCCTACGAGCATTTCGAGTCCGGGGCGGGCCGTATCAACATCGAACGTATCCACCGCTTCGCCGAGGTGACCGACAGCGATCCACACGGGATCCTGGCCGCACTCGCGATCGGATCGCCCGCCTTCGCCTTGCGGTGCGCCGACAACAAACTGGCGACCATTATGGCCGTGGTGCTGCAGGAGTTTGACGAAGAAGCGGGCGACGCCATCATCGATCTCGATGCCCGCACCCTGATCAACACCTTCACCAAGACCCTGAAGGATCTGGCCGTCCAGTCCGTCCATCGCGACGCCGAGGCTGACGCCTGGCTCGAGGAGCGCCGGGCGAAGCTGATGCGGCCCGTGCGGGAAGACGGCAGCTGAGGTCGATCCGCTCCACCGTAGGCCTTCGGTCGTAAGGTTGCGGACTTTTCGCCGACCGGTTCCGCGCGGTTGGATGGTCCATGACCCGCGTCCCGATCCCCAAGGGCTCGACGTCCTCCCTCGTTGACGCCCTCTCGGACCGCCAGTTCGAATGCCTTTGCCTGGCGGCGTCCGGCCTCGCCTCCGCCGGCATAGCCGAGCGGATCGGCATATCCCCTCGCACGGTTGACGAGCATCTGGCCGCCGCCTGCGAGGCGCTCGGCGTTCGCACCCGCATCCAGGCGGTCGCGCGCCTCGCCATGGACGCCCGCGCCGCGGGGGAGCCCCGAATCTTCCTACCGTAGATCTCCGACGGAGCGCTCACGGGTCGCAGGGGGCGTCGCGCATCTGGTGAGGTGGAGCCTGCTCGCCGGAGGACCCGATGCTCGAACTCGCCGCCGTTCTCGCCCTTGCCCAGGCCTGCGCCCCCTCGGTGGCGCCTGAAACCCTGGCGGCGATCGCTCACGTCGAGAGCCGCTTCGACCCGCTTGCGATCGGAGTGAACCGCGGCGGACAGCGGCCACGACGCGCACGCGACGCGGCGGAAGCTTCGCGGGTCGCCCGGGAGTTGCTGGCCCGTGGCGCGAACATCGATCTCGGTCTGGCGCAGATCAACAGCAGCAACCTGTCCTGGCTGGGCCTGTCAGTCGAAGACGCGTTCGACCCGTGCCGCAATCTCGAAGCGGCCTCGACGGTCCTGAGAGCCGGTTATCGCGTCTCTGGCGACACAGCGGCTGACCGCCAGTCCGCGCTACGGATCGCCCTGTCCCGCTACAACACGGGCGACGCCGGCAGAGGCTTCCGGAACGGCTATGTCGGACGGGTCGAAGCGGCGTCCGTAACGCTGCGGCTGGCCGCGCCCCCAAGGCCACAGCCGCAGCCGACGCTCTTTGCCGTCGGTGCCCAGCCCGCCCCAGTTCCGTTCACGGTCGCGCCCTCGCCGGCCTGGGACATCTTCGGCCGCCCCGCCGCCGAACTCGTCGTCTTTTCAACCTCAGTCGAACGGTGAACCCGATGACCTCCAACGTGCATGCTCGCCGGCCGGCCCGGCATCTCGGGGCGCTCGTTTGCATCGCCCTCGCCACAACGGCCATCACGGCCCAGCCGGCCCTGGCGTCGGCGAACGTCGAGGGCCTGCTCCAGAACGTGGTGGACATGCTGACGGGCAACACCGCCCGACTGCTGGCGGTCCTGGCCGTCGTCGTCGTCGGCATCCTCTGGATGTTCGGTCTTTTCGACCTCAGACGCGCGGCGATTGTCGTCCTCGGGATCGTCGTGGTGTTCGGTGCGGCCGAGATCGTCAATCTGATCACCGGGGGCGCCTGATGCCGACCCCTGCGGCCATCACTCTTGGAACGGCGACCCTGGTGGTCGTGGCGCTCGGCCTGGCTCAGTTCCTTGGGCTGATTTCGCCGAAGCGGTTCGCCCAGCTGCTCGGCGGCGCGGCGTGCGGCCTCACCCTTGTCTGCACGGGCGTCTGGCTCGCCGATGGAGGCGGCCATGGGTGAGGAACGGCTGACCGAGGATCCCCTCTTCCTCGCCTGCACCCGCCCGGCGATGGTGATGGGCGTGCCGATGGAGGCGATGGGCGTCAACGTCATCGTCTCCGGCGTGGTCTTCCTGATCGGAGGAAGCCTGCTCTACCTGCTGGTCGCGCCCGCACTGCATCTGGTGTTCCGCGCCATCTGTCGTGCCGACCACAACGCCTTTCGTCTTCTCTTCGTTTACGTCGACACCAAGGGACGCAGCCGCAACGCCGCCCTGTGGGGCGGCAGTTCCGTTTCCCCTCTGCCGCTGGTGCGCCGTTACCGTCCTGCGGAGCTCATCCGTGGCTGACGACAGCATCTCCCCCGCCCGCCTGCGACGAGAAACCGAGGTCCGCTCCCAGCTTCCCTATGCCCGGCATTTGAACGACCATGTCGTCGCCCTCGACAGCGGCGCCCTGATGATGGTGTTTCAGGTCGGTGGCGCAAGCTTTGAGACGGCCGACGCCCGCGATCTCAACGACTGGCACGTCAAGCTGAACCAGGCTTGGCGCAATCTCGCAGACGACCGGCTCGCCGTCTGGCACCATATCGTCCGCCGGGAGGTCGCTGCCACGACCTCCGAGGGATACCGGTCGGCCTTCGCCGCCGGACTGGCCGCCGACTACGAGGCCCAGATGGCGGGCCGCCGCCTCTGGGTCAACGAGCTGTTCGTTATCCTCGTCCTGCATCCCGGACGAGACGGCGCAGACCGCGCCGCCGCCCTTATGCGACGGCTGCGTCAGGCGCGGCGCGATGATGGAGAGCTGATGACGGCCCAGGTCCGTCGGCTGGAAGAGGCCGGCCGTGACCTCGCCCAGTATCTCGACCGCTATTCGCCCCGGCGGCTGGGGCTCTTCGAGCGGGGAGGGCTTTGGTTCTCCGAGCCTCTCGAGATCATGGCCCTGATCCTCACAGGACGGCGTTCCCCCGCCCCTCTGGTTTTCGGCCATCTCGGCGCCGCCGCCTACACTGTCCGCGCGATCTTCGGACGCGAGACGCTGGAGTTGCGGGATACCGCGGGAGAACGGTTCGGCGGCATCCTCGCGATCAAGGAGTACCCGGCCACGACGCGCCCCGGCCTCTGGGACGCCCTGCTCAAGGCCCGGTTCGGCTTCGTGATGTCGCAGTCGTTCGCCTTCCTCTCCAAGCCGGCCGCGCGCGCCGTCATGGAGCGCAAGCAGAACCAGATGGTCTCGGCGAGGGACCGGGCCGGATCCCAGATCGCGGGCCTGTCGGAGGCGCTCGACGATCTCGTCAGCAACCGCTTCGTCATGGGCGAACACCAGGCGTCGATTGTGGTCCACGGCGACACGCCGGCCGATCTCGCCGATCATCTTTCGAAGGCGCGCGCCGTTCTGGCGGACTCTGGACTGGTGGTCGCCCGCGAAGATCTCGGCCTGGAAGCAGCCTTCTGGTCCCAGTTCCCCGGGGTATTTTCGAAACGGACGCGGCCGGCGGCGATCACATCCCGGAATTTCGCCGCTCTGGCGCCCCTGCACGCTCATCCGGTCGGCAAGGCGGAAGGCAATCACTGGGGACCGGCCGTCGCCCGGCTCAGAACCACGGCCGGTTCGCCGTTTCATTTCAACTTTCATGTCGGCGACCTCGGCCACACCTTCATCTGCGGCCCGTCGGGCTCAGGAAAGACGGTGGTCCAGAACTTCATGCTCGCGCAGCTCGAGCGGTTCGGAGCCCAGCAGCTGTTCATCGACAAGGATCGCGGCGCCGAGATTTTCGTCCGCGCGAGCGGCGGCGCCTATCTCGCCCTGCGCAACGGGGAGCCGACCGGTTTCGCCCCCTTCAAGGCGCTCACCCCTTCCGCCGGCAACCGGGCGTTCCTGATCCGGCTGATCCGGACCCTGGTGACGCGCCCGGATGAAACCCTGAGCGTGGCGCAGGCGCGGGCCATCGACGAGGGCGTCATCGCCCTCGAGGCCCTCCCCCGCGAGCGCCGCTCGATCGCGGCGCTGCGAAGCCTGCTGGGCCAGGCGGATGCTGGAGGGATCGGCGCGCGGCTCGAGCGTTGGCAGAAGGGCGGTCCCCTTGGCTGGGTTCTCGACAACGACGAGGACGCGATCAGCCTCGACACCCGCTTCGCCGGCTTCGACCTGACCCATGTGCTGGATCACGACGAGGTCCGCACGCCGGCGATGCTTTATCTCTTCCACCGGATCGCCGAGCGCGTCGATGGGCGCAGGCTGGTTCTCGACATCGACGAATTCTGGAAGGCGCTGGGCGACGCGGCCTTCACAGACCTTGCGCAGGACGGGCTGAAGACCTGGCGCAAGCAGAACGCCTTCATGGTCTTCGGCACCCAGTCGCCGGCCGACGTTCTCAGGTCACCGATCGCCCACGCGATTCTCGAGCAGTGCGCGACCAAGATCTTCCTGCCGAATGCGCACGGACAGGCGCGCGACTACGTCGAGGGATTCGGACTGACCCAGGAGGAATTCCGGCTCGTGCGCGAGGAGCTTACGCCCGAGTCGCACCGCTTTCTCGTCAAGCAGGGCCACGACAGCGTGGTCGTCGAGCTCGACCTTGCAGGTCAGGAGGACGTCCTGGCGATCCTCTCCGGCCGCGCCGAGACGGTCGCCCTGCTGGACCGGATCCGCGCCGAGGT
Organism: uncultured Brevundimonas sp.; assembly: GCF_963975535.1. Classification (GTDB taxonomy): domain Bacteria; phylum Pseudomonadota; class Alphaproteobacteria; order Caulobacterales; family Caulobacteraceae; genus Brevundimonas. Next base: position 72,199 of record NZ_CAXBHE010000001.1, read on the forward strand.
CGGCGATGACTATGCGCAATGGCGCGCCCCCTTCCACGCCCAGAGGAGACTCTTGTGACCCTCCGTCATCTGGCGGCGTCAGCCGCACTCGCTTCCGCTCTGCTCTTCGGGGCGCCCGCCGCCCACGCCCAGTACGTCGTTCATGATCCCCGTGCGCTGGTCCAGATGATCGAGGATGCGCGAACCAGTCTTGAGCAGCTCCAGGCCCTGCAGGCGCAGATCGAGGAACAGCGCGCCCTGTTCGACAGCCTGAATGACCTGTCGGATGTGAATGGCCTGGCGATGGCGCTCGGCCTGCCCGAGGTCCGTAATCCCCTGCCCGACAGCCGCGCCCTGCGCGCCGCCGCCGACGGTGATCTAACCGCCTTGGGCGCGCTCGCCGACCGGGCCGGCGCGATCCGGCGCGAGACCCGACTGTTTACCCCCTCGTCCGGCGAACTGTCCGAGGCCGACGCCTATTATCGCGACAGCCTCGAGCGGGCCGGCGCCCGGACCGCCCGTGACCTCGCGATCGGCGAGGCTGTCGGCGAGGCCTCCGACCGACGGCTGGAGGGCCTGGAGACCTTGCGGCGGGCGCTCGACACCGCTCCAAATGCACGGGCGGTGATGGACCTTGAGGCGCGTCTCGCCGCCGAGCAGGCGCTGATCCAGAACGAACAGCTGCGTCTCCAGGGCCTTGCGGTCACCCAGGCGGCCGAGGCCCGCCTTGAGGAACAGAGACACCGCGAGCGCGCAGAGGCGGCTCGCGCCGCCCGCCAGGCTACCTACGAACGGGCATTCCAGTGAACCGCGGCCCGGTGCCTGGACTGTTCTGGCTTTTGAGCCTCGCTGCCTGCTCCCCTGCGGAACGGGACGCTGCAGCATTCGCCGCCGACCCCGAAGCGGCCGTGCGCACGATCGCGGACTGTGACGCCGGCGAGCGGCGTCGCGACTGCACAGCCGCGCGCGAAGGTCTGGCCGAAGCGCGCCGTCGAGAACGCATGGACGCCTACGCCCGGACGTTCGGTGAGCCCTGATCATGTCCTTCCGCGTCTTCGAGCCCAGCTACGACTTCATCGACGAACGCCTCAATGTGTTTCTGGGGGAGCGGCTCTCGTCGGTCATCGCCGAGGTCGATGGCCCGTTGCGCGTTGCCCTGCTGCTTTATGTGGTGCTCTACGGCATCGCCATTCTGCGCGGGGCGATCAGCGAACCCGTGATGGATTTCGCCGTCCGCTCCATCAAGCTGGCCCTGCTCTACGCGCTCGCCACGACGCCGGCCTATTCGACCTTCGTCACCGAACCGCTGTTCACCAGCATGCCCAACGCCCTGACCCGTGCGGTGAGCGGATCCGAGACGCCCAGCGTCGGGGCCGCCTTCGACCAGTTCTTCGCCTACGCCGCCTGGCTCGGCGAGGACATTTCGCGCGATGCCTCGGCCTTCAATCCCGCGCCCTATATCGTCGCCGCCGCCGTGTTCATCACCGGCGCCCTGGCTGCGGCGCTCGGATTCGGCGTAGTTCTGATCGCCAAGCTGGCCCTGGCCCTGCTCGTCACCCTCGGCCCGATCTTCATCGCCTGCGCCCTGTTCGACGCCACGCGCCGCTACTTCTTCGGGTGGCTCAGCCAGGCCGTGAACTATCTGGTCCTGTTCGCCCTGATCATCGTGATCTTCCAGCTGGTCCTGTCGCTGGTGCGCGATCAATGGGGCACGATCCAGGGATCCGATCCCATGATCGGCGGTCTGATCTTCATCGCCCTGTGCCTCCTGGGCGCGATCTTCTTCCTCCAGACACCCGCCATCGCGGCCGGCGTCGCGGGCGGCGCCAGCGCGGGTCTGGCCGACTTCGCCAATGCCGCCGCGCTGGGCTCTGGCTCGTCCGGACGCGCCCGGGGTCCCCTGGAGGCCAGCCGTCAGCCGCCGAAAGGCGGCGGGACCATCCGACCCAATGGAGCCTGACATGAGCCTTCGCCTGCTTCTGATCCTGAGCGGCCTGCTCGGCGGTTGCGCCACCGCTCGCGGAGACGTGCCGCCGACCTGCGACGGCCGTGATCGCCGTCCAGCCAATCCTTACGGATCGGTCCTCCTGCCGTCGCAGTCGGCCACCCCGGTCACGCCCGCTCCGGTCGTTCCGGCCTCGGGGGGCTGCGCATGAGTGGCGTCCCCTCGGACGAGTTGAAGCGGTATTTCGCCGACGCGAGACGCTGGGATCAGGACCGTCTCGCCAGCGCGCTCCGGTCGCGCCGGCTGGCCTGGGTCGCCGCCGGCGTCGCAGGGGCGCTGGCCATCGCGGCCACGGCGGCCGTCACCTTCCTGACGCCTCTGAAGACGAGCGAGCCCTTCGTCATCCGCGTCGATCAGGCCACGGGCTCCGTCGATGTGGTCCGGGGTCTCTCCGCTGACGACGGACCGCTCCAGTATGACGAAGCGGTCAGCAAATACTTTCTTGGCCAGTACGTGAGGAGCCGGGAGGGCTATCTCGACCCGGCCGCCGAAGACGCGTTTCGCCAGGTCTCGATCCTGTCGGGCCCGGGCGAGCAGAGACGCTGGGCAGATCTCTATCGAGGCTCGAACCCGCAAAGTCCGCAGAACCTGTATGGACGGGACGGCGAGGCCGTCGTGTCGATCCGGGCCATCGGCTTCATCAACGACGACGTGGCCAACGTGCGCTTCCGCCGCACGGTGCGACGCGCCCAGCAGGTCACCGAGAGCGACTGGATCGCCACGATCGCCTTCACCTACACCCGCGCGCCGATGGCGGAATCCGATCGCCTCAGGAACCCACTCGGCTTCCAGGTGACATCCTACCGCGCCGACCCGGAGGTCATCCGATGAAAGCCTTCACCGTTCCAGTTGCCGTCGCCGTTCTGACGCTGGCTCAGCCCGCCTTCGCCCAATCGGGCGCAGGCGGGCGCATCCAGGAGTTTACGTACGCGCCGGACGGCGTCTACCAGGTCTCGGGCGCCTTTCGCACGGCGACGCAGATCATCTTCTCTCCCGAGGAGACGATCCGCCATGCCGCGATCGGCGACAGCGTGGCGTGGGAGATCGCTGCGGAAGGTTCGGTCCTATTTCTGAAGCCCCGCGAACGGCATCAGTCCACCAACCTTCTGGTCGTGACCGAGCGCGGCGGCCTCGCCCGGCACTATGTCTTCGAGCTGCTCGCCCAGGATCGCACGGCGCGTACGGCAGCCTACCAGATCCGCTTCCGCTATCCTGCGGATGAGCAGGCGCGCGCCGCCGCGAGTCTGGCGGCCTCCGCCCAGGCCGCCGAGGAGCGGCTTGTCGGACTGGAACTTCAGGCGGGCGCGGTCGAAGGCCGGCGCAACCTCGCCTATTCCGTCCAGGGCGACGCCCGACTTCAGCCGAGCGAGGTCACGGACAACGGCCGGTTCACGGTGATGCGCTTTCCCGGCAATCAACCGATCCCGGCCATCTTCGAAGTGACGAGCGACGGTTCCGAACGGCTCGTTCCGTATGATGTCCGCGGCCAGTTCGTCGTGATCCACGGGGTAGTGGCGGGTCTGCGGCTCCGTCACGGCGGGACGGTCCTTTGCATCTTCAACGACGCCTTCGATGCGCGCGGCGAGGCCACAGGGACCGGAACCGCCTCGCCTGTCGTGGACCGCACCGTGACCGGAGACCCGTCATGAGCGCCGAGACCCCGCCTCCGCCTCCGCCGACCGAAGAGACGCGAGAGCCCGCGCCCGCCCATGACCGCGGCGTCTCCCCGATCGCCGGCCGGATCGGAGGCCGCCAAGGCCGGCTGGTCACCCTCGCCGCGCTGGCCGCCGGCTGCGGCGTGTTTCTGTTCGCGACCTGGGATCGGGGCGACGCGCGCGAACGGGAGCAACCGGCCGATGACACGCCGCCCCGGCAGCTGGCACCGTTCGAGCCGGCCCGCCGATCGGACCCGCCCCTGCTGGAGGCGGCGCAGACCGATCCGCTCGCACCGACCCTGGCGGACGAGCGGAACGCCGTTCCCTCGATCGAGCCCTCCTCGCCAGCGTCTCCGTCCGGCCCCACGCCGGCCGAACAACGCCGGGCGCTGGCCGAGAGCGCGCAACGCGCTCCCGTCCTGGCGTACAGCCGGCCGGGCGCCGCTCCGGCTGGTCAGCCTCGCGCCGAAGCCCCCCTCCACGTCGCCGCCAGCGGCGACGGCGCCGGTCATACGCTCGATGAGTTGCGCCGGGTCAGCCCCATCGGAGAGGCGCGGGCGGGTCGGCTGCCAGACCGGAATCTTCTCATCACCGCAGGGGCGAGCGTGCCCTGCGTGCTGCAGACGGCGATGGACAGCAGCACGCCGGGCTATGTGAGCTGCCTGATTTCCCGGGATGTCTATTCCGAGAACGGCGCTGTGGTCCTGATGGAACGCGGGACGCGCGTGCTGGGCGAGTACCGTGGGGCGGTTCAGCCCGGCCGGGGTCGACTCTTCGTTCTCTGGACCCGCGCGGTCACGCCCAATGGCGTCGCCATCGCCCTGGCCTCCCCGGCGGCCGATGCGCTGGGCCGCGCCGGGCTGTCAGGGTCGATCGACACCCATTTCTGGGATCGCTTCGGCGGCGCCCTGTTGCTGTCGATCGTCGATGACGCTGCCTACGCCGCAGCCGGCGGTGGCCAGCAGCTCCAGTCTACCGCGCGCGTCCCCTCCGACGCCGCAGCGGTCGCCCTGCAGGGCTCGATCGGAATCCCGCCGACCCTGCGGAAGGCTCAGGGATCAGAGGTCTCGATCTTCGTCGCACAGGATCTCAACTTCGCGGATGTCTACCGCCTCCGGCCGAGATGATGCGCGACACCTCCGTCATCGAACACTATCTCGCGCCGCTGCGGCCCTTCCTCGACCCGCCGACGGTGACCGAAGTGGTCGTCAACCGGCCGGGCGAGGTCGGCGTGGAGGGACCGGAGGGCTGGCGCTGGCATGAGACCCCGGAGCTCACCGAAGGCTGGTTGCGAACCCTGGCGGTGGCGGCTGCGGCCTACAGCGGACAGGATGTCGATGCGGAACGACCGATATGTTCGACGGTCCTGCCCGGCGACGAACGCTGCCAGATCGTCCTGCCGCCCGTCGTTCCAAACGGCACGGTGTCGCTGACGATCCGCAAGCCTTCAGGTCGACGCATGGGTCTGGACGAGTTTCATGCTGCCGGTCTGTTCGCCTCTGCCGAGATTGTCCGGGGCGGCGAGACGGATGAGACCGATGCGACGCTAATTCGTCTGCGCGAGGCCGGCGACTGGGTCGCCTTTTTCCGCCTTGCGGTCGAAAGCCGCCGCAATATCCTGATCTCGGGCGCGACCGGCTCGGGCAAGACGACCTTCGCCAAGGGTCTGGTTGAGCTCATTCCGGAACACGAGCGCCTGCTGACGATCGAGGATACCCGCGAGCTGATCCTGCCGCAGCGCAACGTCGTACATCTCCTCTATTCGAAGGATGGTCAAGGTCTGGCGAAGGTCGGTCCCAAGGCGCTGCTCGAGAGCGCCTTGCGGATGCGGCCCGACCGCATCCTGCTCCAGGAACTTCGCGACGGCACCGCCTTCTTCTTTCTGCGCAACGTCAACTCAGGGCACCCCGGGTCAATCACTACCGTCCACGCGGATTCCGCGACCCTGGCGTTCGAGCAGCTTACCTTGCTGGTGCGGGAATCCGAAGGCGGGCGCGACCTGCCGCGCGACGACATCCGCACCATGCTGCACCTGATGGTGGACGTGGTGGTCCAGATGAAGAAGAGCGGCGGCCGCTTCCAGATGACGGAGGTCTGGCATGACCCGCTTCGCAAGCGCCACGCCGGAGACTAGGGGGAAACTGATCGCAGCCGGGCTGGTGGCCGCCGTCGTCCTTTTCGTCGTCGGCGTGCTGGTCATCGCCCTCATCGGACTGGGCCGCTTCTCGGGCGACATCGACCCGGCCCGCGTCCCGGCCTGGTTCATCTACTACCGTCATGATCCGGAGGTGCGTCGCTGGCTGGCGATCGGAGCCGGCGTCATGGCCCTTTTCCTCCTCATCCTCGCCACGGCTGTCGCGCTGGGAATACGTCGCCCCCTGCACGGCGCGGCCCGCTGGTCGACGCGGGCGGAGCAACGCCGTCACCGGCTAAGAGCGCGGACCGGAATCCTGCTGGGCGAGACATCGGACGGCCTGCTGGTCGCCGACGGCCCCGACCATCTGCTTCTCTACGCCCCGACCCGGACCGGCAAGGGTGTCGGGGTCGTCATCCCCAACCTCCTGGCCTGGCCGTCCTCCGTCGTGGTGCTGGACATCAAGCGAGAGAATTTCAACGCCACGGCAGGCTTTCGTGCGGGCGCGGGTCAGACCGTCCATCTCTTCGACCCGCTGGCCCCGGACGGCCGCACCGCGCGGTTCAACCCACTCGGCCACATCGATCGCAGCGAACCCGTTGTCGTTCTGGACGAGCTGCAGCGGATCGCCAACATGCTGTTTCCCGCACACAGTCATGCCGACCCGTTCTGGGCTGAAGCGGCCCGTACCGGCTTCATCGGTGTGGGCGCCTATGTCGCCGCGACCCCGGACCTGCCCTTCACCCTGGGCGAGATCTACCGCCAGCTGACCGACGGCGACCCGCGCGACCGGCTGCCCAAACTGCTGGAGCAGCGCCGCAAGGAAGGCGATCCCCTGCCCGCCGGAGCGGTGACGGCCCTGAACGACTTCTGCAGTTCGGGCGAAAACACTTTCGCATCGATCCGGCAGTCGATCACCACCCGCATGGGACTCTGGCTCAATCCGCTGGTGGATGCTGCGACCAGCCACAGCGACTTCGATCTGCGCGCGATCCGCAGCGGCCGGCTGTCGCTCTATCTGGCGGCCTCGCCTGAGAACATGGATCGGGTCGCTCCGCTGTACGCCCTTCTGTTCCAGCAGCTCGTCGATCTCAACAGCCGCGCCCTGCCTGACGCGAGCGATCCCCAGACCTTGGTGCTGCTGGATGAGTTCGCGCGGCTCGGTCGCGCGCCTGTGCTGGCGCACGCCTTCGCCTGGGTTGCGGGATACGGCCTGCGTCTGCTGCCGGTCATCCAGAGCCCCTCCCAACTCCGGGCGCTTTATGGTCCCGACGTGACCGAGGACATTCTCACCAACTGCGGGCTGGAGATCGTCTTCGCGCCCAAGGAGCTCAAGGTGGCGCAGGAGCTGAGCGAACGGCTCGGCTACTACACCTACCGAGGGCGCAGCCGCAGCCGACCGATGGGACTGGGGCAGGGCCGGCGAAGTCTCACCGATTCCGATCAGAAGCGCGCTCTCATGCTGCCGCAGGAGCTGATGCAGTTCCCGCAACACACCCTGATCGTGCTGAAGGCGGGCCTTGCTCCGACGCGCGGACGCAAGCTCGTCTACTTCTCGGACCGCCGCTTCACCGCCAGGCAGCGCCCACCGCCCGATGTGCCGATCGCGCCCGCGCCGCCGCGTTCGACAGCGACCGTCCCACCAACAACGATGTCGTCAGATGGGGAGACAGACATGGATTTCGACAGCATCGTTCGCCGCTTCGCCACCGAGGGCCTGACGCCTCCACCGCCCGGCGCCTCCGAGAAGGACGTGCAGGCGTGGCTCGATCGGGTGGTCACCACTCCGGCCGCCGCACTCCCTTCGCGGGGACGTAGATCGTGACCGCAGCTCGTTCGTCGACATCCTCGACCAACCGGATATCGCCCCGGACCACCGAGCCCCGCGAGCGGCGCTCGCTCGACAAGGGCGACGTGCCGGCCCCGCTCCTGGATCGCTATCTGATAGAGCGGGATCGGCAGGGCCGCCCGGAGCGCTACTACCGCGATCACAAGACGGCGGACCCGGCGTTCCGGGATCATGGCCGCGCCCTGTCCTCCCCGCAGGCGTATCCGGACTCGGTCGCGGCCATGCTACGTATTGCTCAGCACCGCGGATGGGCGCGGATCAAGGTGGCAGGCGACGACGCCTTCCGTCGCGAGGTCTGGGTGCAGGCGCGGACACTCGGGCTGGAAGTCGCTGGATACAAGCCGACGGAGCGCGATCGGCAGGCGGCGAATGTCCGCCCTGAACAAAACACCGGAGGTCGTGCTTCTCGCGAGAAGGAGCCTTCGCGCGACGATGTCAAACGACGCCTCAAAATGGCTGCTGTGGTCGTCCGCACCCTAATCGCCGACCCCGCCGCCCAAGCACGGCTCATACAAAGAGCTTGGTCTCGCGTGCAGCCGGAGGCCGACCGGCCTCATAACGTTGCCACGAAAAAGCAACACGAGCGAGCGGAGCGGCGTAGGGACCGATAGGACCATTATGTCGAAACAGGACGTCCCCTGCTCAGAGTATCCTGAGGACTTGCAGCGTGACCTAAGACGCGGCGCATATCGGATTCGCGTCAGCAGCGGACGTTGGTGCCGCGCCCGGAATCGGAAGCGGGCTGAAGGACAAGACGACCGGATCTTTTGCCGTGCCAGCGCATGAGTCAGGTGCCGGCCATTCCCGGCGGATGTGGGCAAGGATGACCTCCAGATGATCGGAGGCTTCCGCTTCATAGGCATCGATCATATTCCCGAGGTCGACTCTCGGGTGGCTCACCTTCTGAGCCCCACCATCCCAGAGCTCATAGGTCAGGTCGCTGTAGGTCTTTTCCTGCCGCCCCATAAAGCTGCGCATCGGGCTTCTCGCGCCGAGCACTTTCGGGCCGGATGTCTTGTTGGCGGGATGGCCGACCAGAAGATTTCGGAAGTCTCGTATCTCTCGCCAGGCCGCGGCTGCGGGTACTTCGGGAGCGCCCACGGACGCCGCCAACTCGACGAGCGCATCCTGCTGGATGATCACCGCCTGCACGACGCCCCAGAACTCGATGTAGGCCATCATGGCTGACGGGGAGAACCCGCGACGCCGGTGGGTCCATAAGGCTTCGCCGGTATCCTGCAGCAAGAGCATCGCCGTTTCGTATTGGGCGAAGCGATCTCGTTGCCCGGGCTGGAGGAAATACGCTTCCCGGATCCCTGATGCGTGGAAGTGGTCATAGATTGCACTGCGGGCCCGAAGTAGCCGGTCCACTAGCTCTGATCCTTGGGCTCGGCGTGCACACTCTCCCCGGCCCTTGTCCAGGCCTCAACCTCCTCTTCAGTCACCCAGGTCGCGTCGCGCATAGCTTGGCCTCCTCGGGTGAAGGCTTTGGCGGCCGCGTCCCGAAGGCGGATCAAGACATTCAGCCCCGCGAGTTTGTCGACTGACCACGTCGGACCAAGGAGCGGGCCGGTCAAGCGGACCAGGCTGTAGGCGGTTTCTGCGCCGGCCTCTTGCAAGCCTCCGATACTGGCGGCGCCGGGCGGCCCTTCTCCAAACACGTCCGCCACGGACACTGTAAGCCCTTTGGCACCTGCATGGACGCCAAAGCTGGCGGCCTTGTATTGAAGCCGCATCTGCGCCTGGTCCGCTGCTTCCTCCAGATGCTGGAAAGTCGGCTTCTCCTTTCCAAGGGCCTCAGCCGCCCATCCGTAGGGCGACCTGAACGCCGAGCCATACTGAGCAACCACCGCCTCGTAGTCTTCCATCGTTTGCTTCAGCGCTTTGGTGTTGTTCCGCTTTGCGGCGTCCTTTGGGTGACATCGCTGATAGACCTCCGCAGCCCGCTCCGCCTCCACCAGGTCATGGTCGAGATATCTGATTGCCAACGCTTCACCGTGGTCGCCCAGGACGATCGCTACGACTGTGATCTCATGAAGCGTCCGCCACCTTGAAAAGGCGGCGTCGGCATAGCCCTCGCGCAGCAGCGTCAGGACCTCATTGGCGACCTGGACCCCGCGTATATGCAGACGACCAAGCGCCGCGGTCAGCGCGATACGCTTCTTGGAGCGCGACGCTCTGGCCACTGCGACGGCCTGTCCGCCGACGCTCTCAGCCGTCGCGATGAGCATGTCGAGCTTGTCGAGCGCGTCACCCCAAAGCAGCTGGATGGTTTCGGTAAACGCCGCGCGATCCTCTTCATGCGCGGCCTTGATGGCAGGCCACTGCCGGCGGATCGCTTTCAGCAGGACGTCCGCTGACTTTTTGACGACGTTCTCTGCGGCGCCTGTCATCGCGGCCTCTATGCGATCTGGCAGCCGACGGATTTCGTCCACGTCCTCGTCCGTGAGCGTTATCGTCGCCTCCGTCAGACTTGAGCGTTCGTCGAGCGTGACGCTCCCTTTGCTGCCGGCAAGCAGTTGCTTCGCTAGAGCCTCTGACTCGCCGGGGTCCAGCTCAAACCCGGAGGCCGCAGCGCGGTTCGCAATGATCTTCTGCAGCTGAAGCTCAGGCAGGCGCCGGGCGCTCGCTTCAAATGCGGCCTGCATCGGCTCCAGCGGTGCGGGCGGGGTTCTGGCCCTGGATCTCGTCGCCACGTCCGCCTCTCCTATTCCCGCGCCTCTGCCAGATCGGCTAGGCGAGCCGCCTCGACTAGTACAGCGTCAGAACCTCAATCCGCTCGGCATCCGGCTGATACATCAGACCTAGCCGAGCCCGATATCGGGAAGCGCTCTCCCCCAGCTCCAGTACGACGTTGAACTTGCTGACGTTCCAATCGCTGTCGTGGGTCATATCGTAAAGGTAGTTCTGACCGATCTTGGCTTTGATCAAGGCCGTGAGCTCCGATGTCGACTGCACTTCGCCCTGCCGGACACCGTGACCGGGTGTGGTCCGGAGATATTCGAAGCGCTCCGGGCTGATGTAGACCTCGAGATCGCCGAGTTTCAGCGGGGTGGCGTGCAAGGCGTTCAGCGAGAACTCCGTGTCCTCCTCGAACCCTTGATAGACGGGGCGCTCGATCTTGTAACTCAGCAGCACACTGAACGGATTTCCGGCGATGCTGCGAAGCTTGTAGCCGGCCTCCTCGAACGGAAAGCCGGGAAGGTTCCAATCCTCGTCCGACGGCGCATCGTCCTCATGCTGACCGACAATAACGTTACCATGCTGGATGTAGGAGGTGCCGATGCTGAATGACAGGTGGGTTTTGAAGGGCGACGAGAAGGTCGTGTCCACGCAGCCGACGAAAGGGTGATAGCCCTCGAAGGCCTTCGTCACGGCGCCAATCATTTGGTCCGTCAGGTTGTTGATGTAGACGATGTAGAATTGGTTGCTATGCCGATAGTCGATGTCCCGAACCGGCTGCAGGACATCGACCAGGTTCTGGTACATGACGTCCTGGTTTTTGCCGATGTAGTCGCCGTGCAGGATCGACCGGCTGCTCTTGCGGTGCAGAGCCGGCAGCAACCGCTTGTGGATCGGCAGTGCGTAGAAGCTCTCTGTCATGCCGAGGGTGTCAAAGATCAGGGCGATCTCGCGCCGACCCGGCTGAGGCACGAGCGCCTTCTGCAGCTTTTTGTAGTCGATGCCCTTTTCCGCCAGCAGCCGAACCGTCTCGGCGACCATCCTGCGGATTTCCCGGTGCATGCCGGTCGATGACACGCTGAAATAGCTGCGCATCACCTCCAGCATGATGTTGTCGCGGGCGTTGATGGTGTGGATGCTCAGTTTGGACATGGCGTAGAAAGCTTAGCAGAAGGATCCGGCGCTGGCGCGTTCCGCAAGGATCGAGCGAAGGCGCTGCTAGCGCGACCGCCCTTGGGGCGCCTGCGGCCTTTCACGATCAACGGCGAGCGCCCGGGCGAGCATCTCCCTGCGTGTCGCCACTGGCGGGAGGCTGCGGATGAAGCGCTCCAGATCCTGACCTAGCTGACGATCATCACCGGCCTTGGAGGCCTGCAGTCGCAGTGCCTCGATGACTAGCGTCCGTCGAATGTACGCCTGCTTCTCGCGCAAGCGGGTCTCCCATGGTGGTTCGACCGGAGGCGGTTTGGCCGCCGACTCGAGCGCTCTCTTTACGGTTTCCGGCATCGCCGCCTCGCCCCGTTCGAACCGCTCGCGCAGTTTCCTCACCGGCGTACGCTCGGCCTTGCGCACGACGCCCCGCACCCGTCGCGGCGTCGCTTCGGCCTCGACGCCGCGATCCCGCAGCGCCGCCGCGAAGGTCTCCCGCCAAAGCTGAAGATCCGCCTTGCGCGGATTGAGCCGCTCGCCGTCGCGTCCGAGCGCCCTTACCGTCAGATGGACATGGGGGTGGCGATCATCTGTATGGAGGGCGAACACATAGGGATGCCGATCCCCGAACAGGGTGGCGGCGAAGGCGCGGGCCGCATCATGGACCCGTCCGGGATCGACGCCTGCCGGCATGCTCAGAATGATCGAGAAGGAAACCGGTGCGTCGCGGCGGGACGTCACCACAGCCAGCTCGGCACGCCAGTCCTCGGCCAGCGCCCGCACCTCAGGACGGCCGACCAGACGTTCACCGTCAGGCCCCTCGAGGACCAGTTTCCCATTGCGCGTGATGTAGTCGAGATGACGCTGGAGGTGGCCTCCATCTCGCGTCCGGCCGGTGATCTTGACCATGACCTCGGGTGTCCGACGCACCATGCGTTCGAGCTTCGCGCGGGCCGTGCCGGCCTCCCCGCCCCGGCCGACCCGCAGGACGGCCGGGGCGAGCCTTGCCCGGCGCATTCGGACCGGCGGACGCAGGGCGTCCTCAAAACCGACCGGCACGCGAAAGTCATTCATGGGCCTGGCGCCCAGTAGGCGAGATTGCCTTCGAAGGCGTCCCGAACCCCGATCAGATGCGCGCGGATTTCTGTCGAATAGGCGGCGAGCTGGGCGACCTCCAGGTCCAGCACCGCCCCCTCCATCACGGCGGTGTTCAGCGCCCGGGCGATCTGGTTGATGTTGACGCCGATGCGTCGCAGCTCGCGCTGGACCTCGACGAAGGTTATCGCCTCGTCCGGGTTTAGCTGCGGGCGGCCATGAAGGCGCGCGCGGATCAGTGCGACCGCCCATTGCGTTCGGGACTGCCCTCTGGACGCCGCTTCGCGCTCCAGCACGGCCAGGTCGGCGAAGGTCAGCCGCAACCCTAATTTAGCTTCAAGCCTTCCCGATGGCGCCTGCAGCGGCTCAGGAAAAGGCGCCTTTGCAGCCTCTTCCATCAACCGCCGGAGCAGCCGCGACCGGCCGCCCTTCGAAGCCGCAGCGGCGTCGAAGCGGCGGATCAAATCGGGCGGGACGCGGAGGGTGAGGCGATCCATGAAGGTGTCGGTCTGTCAGACATTGCCGGCGCAAAGCCTATCCTGCCCTAGACCGTCACCCCCTTCGCCCCGTAGGCCTACGGGGCTGCCCGCCCTCCCCTCGGCGGCCGGTTCCGGTCGCTCGCCCGCCGCCCTGAAGGGCGCCCCAACCGATGGCGGGACCTGCATCCCGACCCATCCCGCATCGTCCGTCGCCGAGGGGCTTGGCCGATCCTTCACCAACCCATATCCTCGCGGTTCCGCTCGGACGCAGCCGCCTGCGGAGGCGTCCAAAGTCACGAACCGGATTTTCCAAATGGACCGAGATAAACTGGCGGCACACCTCGCGTACGGACTTCCTGGAACCCGACTGTCGAACATCGGTGATCAGACGCCGGGGTGGAGCCCTGAGTCAGGTCGATGCCACGAGAACGCCCGGCGATGGGTCGAGGCAAACCCCACCTACGCCGTCGTTCACGGCTGGCTCAACGCGAGAGGTGAGACCTTCGACAACCGGCTGCGATTCCATTCCCACTCCGTCGTCCGAAGCCCGGGCGGCGAGCTTCTCGACATCACCTTGGGCGGAACCGCGCCGCGCTATGAGTTCGTGCGTCACCCCTTCGATGATGATCACTTCCGAGACCGGATCATCGGCGCAGTCCCTACGGTCGATCATCTGCTCGGGCCAGATCCGGTGATGCCGCCGGAGTGGTTTGGCGAAGATGCGAGCCTAGACAGCCGACTTTTCTGATCCTGCCAGAACCGCCGACCCCACGGCCGTCGGAGAGGGCGCGCCGCCATGGCGGCGCGCCCTGGCTTCACTCGATGACGGGTTGCAACCCTTTCAGATGATCAACAGCTTTCTGCGCGTGCGAAGCCGCCGAGACGATGAACCGCTTGTCGTCGCGCAGGACCTTCAGCCAATTGGCGATGTAGGCTGCATGGTCTTCGCGGGGCTCGAGCACCAAGCCCAGATCCGCGCAGAGGAAGGCGGCGCCAAGTTCGGCGACCAGCTCCTCGCGGGCGTAGCCGGGATCGCCGAAGCGCTGGCGACCAAAGTCCCGATCCAGACGCGTTGGGTGCCGCGTCCAATGCGTCATCTCGTGACCGAGGGTGCTGTAATAGGTGTCCGCGCTCTCGAAACACTCGAACGGCGGCATCTGCACGTGGTCCGGGCCGGGCGCATAGTAGGCCGACCCGCCGCCATGTCTGACGTCTGCGCCGCAGTTGCGGAAGAAGGCGTCGATGCGAACGATACGATCGTCCGGATTGATCTCGACGATATCCAGCTCGCCATAGCGGTCGGGTAGGTCGTCGATCTGATCGACGTTGAAGACGGTATAGGCCTTCAGGAACGGGATGCGCTGTTCAACATCGGCGCCCGCCTCATTGGCTTCGGTCCGGACGACCTGGTTGGCGTAGACCACTGTCGCACCGCGTTCACCCTTGCGGACGTGGGCGCCCAGCGCCAGCGCCTGCCGGAAGGTCATCCAGGTGGACCGGGTATAGCCGCGGCCGGCGGCTTCGCCCCAGAGCAGGATGACGTTGATGCCCTTGTAGGGCGTCCCGTCATGTCGCAGCGGGCGGCTGACGGAGGCGGCGGCTTTCCAGGGTTGGGTCCAAGGACGAACGCCGGCTTCAAGTTGGGTGATGATCTGTTGGGTGATCCGGGAATGAACGTTCGGGCGTGCGGGATCGGCGGGGCGCGTCATGGCGGCCTCCTCGAAACGGATTGTGGGAAAAAGGAGCGGCGGCGCGGTTACCGCGCCGCCGCGGCTCTTGGATCAGCGGGACCAGATCAGACTGTGTCCGCCCTCGACCTCCACCAGGGAGGCATAGATCGGCGCCGGGAAGCTGGGATCGTCGAGCTTGACCGAGAGGTACTCGCGGTTCTGCTGGCTCGTCTTCTTCCAGGCGGCGCCGAACTCGGTCTGGCCGGCGAAGATCCGGAAGTCGGGGGCCTTGTCGTCGGTCTTCTCGTTGGGCCGCAGAACCGCCGCCTTGACGTTGAGGGTGAGGGTCTTGATCGAACCGGTGTAGCCGTCGCCTTGAGCGGTGAAGGTGCCGATGGTGGCCATGTCAGTCTCTCCATTGCTTCGGGCCACGCCTGCCGCGGCCTCGATGGCGATCGGGAGACCGGGGCGCGGGCGGCGCGCAGGGAGAGAGAAACGAGCCCCCGCAGCGAAGCGGAGGACCGCGGAAAGAGACTTTCTTGTCGCGCGAGGAAGGCCGTCAGGCCGGGGATGAAAGTCGCGATAGCGGTTGCGCCAGCCGACCGGGTTTCGGTCAGATCCGCCTCATTGAGAGGCCGCGCCGGCTGGCGCGAGAAAGATGCGAGACGATGGTCACCTCGCACCCCGACATCACAGGCGCCCCCCTCGGTCGGTTGGGACCCGTCAGACGTCCGGGGCTCAGGCCGCGATCGGGAAGACCTTCTCGACGTCGAGGCTCCCTGCGGGCAAAGCTCGCAACAGGTCCGCTTGGGGCCGCTGAAGATTGAGCCAGGCCGCGCCGTCCTCGGGACGCAGCAGCACGATCTGGCGGTCGTGATAGGGGGCGATATCCGCTCCCGGCTCCGTGGTCAGCATGGCGAAGGCACCATCCTTGACCAGTCCCGCCACCCAGAAAAGTCGCTGGCCGGAAAGGGTGAAGCGCCATTTGGTCTTTCGCTTCTGTCCGGGCTCGGGGTCGGTGAATTCGAAGAATCCGTCCGCCGGGATCAGGCACCGGTGCGATCCCTCGAAGGACCGCCCATCGGATCGGAAGTTGAACACCGGTCGCCCGCCCGGTCCCTTCCAGGCCCATGGCGTCATCACCGCTTCCGGCCCGGCCTTCCCAATGTGGATGACCGGCGCCCGGTCGCCGATCCGCACCGAGGCCATCGGGCCGAAGTTCGGCATGCCGCCGGGAAACGCCAGCCGGTCGCCGGTCACATTGAAGGCTGCGATGACGTCATCGAACGGCAGGATGAGTTGATACTCGTTGCACATGGCCGGACCTCCAGTGACGTCCTGACGAGGATTTCACGGGTCCGGCGTCTCCGCAATCCGGGGATAAGGCGTCAAACCGTTTGACTCTGACGTCGCCTTAGAACCAGAACGTTTCAAGAACATTTATGGCCTAAGGAGGATCTCGACCATGCAGGCCGTCTGCCCGGCCGATCTTGAAGACCTGCGCGCCCAGGTGCGCACCCTAGAGCGGGCCGATCGCAAATCGTTCGGCGTGCTTCCGTTCAAGGTGGCTGCGCTGGACGCCGTCCTTCCGGGCGGGGGGCTCGCACTGGGGGCATTGCACGAAGTGGCCGGCGGCGGAGACGACGCTGTGGGCGGCGCTGCAGCGGCGCTGTTCGCGGCGGGCATCGTCGCCCGCCTGCCCGGACAAGTGCTGTGGTGCATCACCCGACCGGACCTGTTCGCCCCGGCGCTTAGCCAGGCCGGGCTCAATCCAGACCGGGTCATCTATGTCGAGGCCGGGGACGAAAAGTCTTTGATGGCCTGTTTCGAGGAGGGTCTGCGGCATGGCGGACTGGCTGGTGTCGTTTGCGAGACCTCGCGTCTGACCATGACCGCCTCCCGACGCCTTCAGCTCGCGGCAGAGGCGTCAGGGGTCGTCGGTGTGGCGGTCCGCCGATGGAGACGGGCGGCCGAGGCGGCCGACTTCGGCCAGCCGACCGCCGCCGCCACACGGTGGCGCGTCAGTGCCGAGCCGTCGGCTCCCTTGCCGGTTCCCGGCGTTGGCCGGGCGCGGTGGCGGATCGAACTCATGCGCTGCCGCGGCGCCGACGCGGCGGATTTCATTCTGGACGCTTGCGATGAGACGGGTCGTCTCGCTCTTCCTGCCAAACTGGTCCGTCGATCGGCTGCGCCGGCGACTGGGCGCCGACGCGCCGCCGCCTGATCAGCCCCTCATCCTCACTGGCAGGATGGGTCGCAAGCGGGTTGTAACGGCTTGCAATGCCGCTGCCGCCGCATGCGGCGCGCGTGTCGGCATGGCGGCGACCCATGCCCAGGCGCTGATCCCCAGCCTGGACGTGAAAGACGCCGACCCAGACGGCGACGCCGACGCCCTGGATCGTCTCGCTCTGTGGGCCATGCATCGATATGCGCCGGTATGTCAGGCCGATCCACCGGATGGCGTGGCGATCGACATCACCGGCGCCGCGCACCTTCAGGGGGGCGAGGTGGCGCTGTTGAGCGATCTGACAGCGCGGCTCCGAAGCGTGGGCATAGGCGGCCGCTGCGTCATCGGCCCCACTTGGGGCGCCGCCCATGCGGTCGCACGCTTTCGCGACGACCAGACCCTCATCGCAGACGACGGCATCGATGTGGCCCTCGCCCCCTTGCCGCTCGAGGCGTTGCGCCTCCCGGTGGACCTTCCTGCCGACTTGAGGCGCATGGGGTTCGAGCGGATCGGCGACATCGCCCACCGGCCGCGCGCGCCGCTTCAGCTGCGTTTCGGCGCGGCGCTGGGACGACGACTCGACCAGGCCTATGGCAGGTCGGGCGAGCCTCTGATCCCTGTAGAGGCACCCGAGATGCCCCGTGTAGAACGGGTCTTCGCCGATCCGATCGGAGCGCCTGAGACGCTGGCCCGCTACGCCGGAGCCCTCGCCGAAACCCTGTGCGGACAGCTCGAAACGCGCGGCCTTGGCGCGCGCCGCCTCGACTGGCTCTGCTTTCGCGTCGACAACCGGATCGAGGCCGTTCGCATCGGCTTGGCCCAGCCGATCAGGGATGCAAGCCGGTTGACGCGGCTGCTGACCGACAAGATCGAAACGATCGAGCCGGGCTTCGGCATCGAGCGCATGACGCTCGCGGCCAGCGCGGCCGAGCCGCTGAACTGGCGGCCCGCCGCGACGCGTCTCGGCGCTGAGGCCGCGCCGGACGTGTCGTTGCTGATCGATACCCTGTCGAACCGCATCGGTGCTGAACGGCTTTATCGACTGGCCCCTGTGGAGAGCGATGTCCCGGAGCGTTCCACCTGCAAGGTCGCGCCTCTGGCGGCGCCGACCGGAACGGCCTGGATGCCGGACTGGCCGCGCCCGACGCGGCTGTTCCGGAGACCCGAGCCGATCGAGACCATGGCGCTGTTGCCTGACAACCCGCCGACCCATTTCACCTGGCGCGGGGTCCGCCGCCGTGTCCGCCGGGCGGACGGCCCTGAACGGATCTTCGGCGAATGGGGTCGCCGCGATGCCGAGATGTGGGCGGTCCGCGACTACTTCCAGGTCGAGGACGACGCAGGCGAACGCTTCTGGCTGTTCCGCGCCGGCGACGGCGAGGATACCACGACCGGATCGCAGGGCTGGTTCATCCACGGGCGTTTCGGATAAGCCCTAATCGGCCCAGCGGTTTCAGATGCGAGACGGGAAGCCTCAAAGCGTCTCTTGAACAGTGCGTATCCATCGCCGCTCGAAATCGGTGAGTTCGTCAACGTCATCGACTTCGAGTCCGCGGAGCTTCGAAATGACGGCGTCGAGCACAATGTGCGGTTCGAGACGCGCCGAAATCTTCCCGGCGATTTGAAGTGGAACACCATATTCGTCCAGCGCTGCCACGGTTGCGGGAAGGAACAGATGGCTCGCTGCTTCGGCGTAGACGGTATAATCACCGGCCCGTAAATCCAACATTGGGGCCACTTCGAGCTGGATGTTGTGGATGACCATGAGGTCTTGCGGAAAACTAAAGCTGACGATGTTTCGGGTGATTTTCAACGCTTCGTCGATCTTCGACGATATGTCCTGGTGCGGAAGCACGCCATCGGCGACGTCCGACAAATAAGCCTGCAAGCCACCGGGCTGGCTTAGGCGGGACAGATGCCAATGGAGCTGGCTGGCCGAGGTGATACCTAGGTTCTGCATCGGAACGCCCGAGAGAAAGTCCATGATCACTTGTGCGACTGCGATGAGCTGCTGCTTCTTAGGAAACCCGCGCCAAGTATAGAGATCTGACCTCTCAACCATCTCGTCGTAGAGGGCGCGAGCGATGAGATTTTGCGTGTCAGGTTCGACCGAGCCGTTCAGGCGTATGGTGTCCTCGCTCAGGAAGCTGTCCTTGAGCGCGGCTGCGACGCGAGATCGGGATATATCTGTGAGGTCCCGATCCTCCAGCTGCATGATCAGCGAGAGCGGCGTTTCCTGATCTTGCTCGCCCACCGGATACTCGACCACGGTTTCTTCATCCGCGGGGGCCTTCTCTAACATGTAGACCTTGCCGATGAAGTAGCGGCCCATGCGACCGGCCCGGCCCTGGATGTTCTTGTATGTGAAGAAGTCGAGCACGTTCTTATTGCGACGGCGATCGTAGACAATCACGTTCTCTGCGGCAGTGTTTACGCCCTCGATAAGCGTCGAGGTGCATATGAGGCGCGTAATGATGCCCTCATTGAATAGCCGAACCATGTGCTGCTGGAGGGCGCGAGGGATGCCTCCATGGTGCAATCCGATACCTCTTCGCATCGCCTTTGAGACAACCCATTCGGAGTGAAAATTCTCGTCGATCCATTCCGCATGCTCGGCGCACGCGGGAATGTCCTCTTTGGCCACCTCCCGCATCAAGGTTCCGGCAACGCGCGCAGCGCTCCCGGGTGCTTGGCAATAGATCAAGGTCGCCGTATCGAGCTTACGGCAGAGCTCGACCAGCTTCTGGTCCCGTTCATCACCACGGGTCGGGAGGTCAAAGTTGACCACATCCACCGCGACAGTGGAGTACTCGGAAGGGATGAAGTGGATTTCATAGCGATCTAGGCCCTTGATCGCGTGAATATTGGGTCCGAGCAGATAGAACTGCGCCTTGGTCCCCGCGAGTTGGTGAAACGCGAGATTGAGTTCGATGGCGCGCCGTTTGTCCGTCTCATGGCGCAAGTCGAGCTTGTAGAATTCGTCGATAACGAAAAAGTCGACATTCGACAGGTCGATGCGTTGACGGACACGCTCCTGCGTCAGAACGTAGACATTCGTCGTCTTCAGGTCTGCCGTCTGGGTCGGGTGTGTGATCACATGAACCGCGTCCCTGAAACGGCGAACGAGGCGCTTCCGGGTCTCGTCGATCAGAGCCAGCGTCGGCACCACGATGACGATCTTCTTGAACTTGCCCAGCGCGATCATGGCATCGATCAGCAGGCTTTTACCTACGCTCGTTGAAGCGCTGAGCACCACATTCGAGCCGGTCCGGAGCTGGTAATAGACTTTCGCCTGGAGGCTGTGAAAGACCTCGTCCATTCCGTCCGGTCGGTGAAGCTCATAGGCGAGGCGATCATCGTCTTGGGCGAAACGGAGCGTTTCGCTCATATAGGGATAGAGACCGACCGCCCGGACGAGCGACGTCAGAACCTGCATCTCGAACTCGTCAAAGGCGTCACTTCGCGCCAGTGCGCGGATCACCAAGTCCCGTCCATCCTGCGCGGCCTCCTTGTCATTGACGTGGTTTGCGATCGCGCGCAGCAGATCGAACGGCTGGATGCCGTCGAAGTCCTGCTCGGCCAGGGCCGCTCTCACACGCGCATAGTTCATGACAGCCCCAGATTTTCGGCGAACTGGTCCTGGAGCGCCGAAAGCTTCTCCACCGGGATAAGGAAGATGTGGACCCGGACTTCCTGCACTGAGGCCGGGAGGCTTGCCGTCACCCCTGCCCCAAGGGCGCTGAGTTCGGTCAGGAGATGGGTTTCGTAATCATCAGCGTGCCCTCTCGAGAGCACCTCGCTGTCATAGGCCACCAAGATGGGCAGGCAGAGGACCTTGATAAAGTCATCAATCGGCGCGCCGGGCGCGAGGGCCTCGCCGATGGCGTGGTCTGTGTAATGTTGAGGCTCCCTCAGCTGCAGAATGATCCCTCGCTCCTCAACGAGCAGTTCAGTGTCAAGCGCCGTCGTGAGTTCGGCGCTGATGCGTGCGAACAGAGGCGCAGGGTCTTTTTCGTCGAACAGATGCGTGCGCCCGATCCAGAGCTCATCGCCCTTCTCACCGTGCACCAAGTGAGCATTCTTCGTGACCCGGTCGCCATGAACCGAACGGTGAAACAACTTGCAGGGCACGGGCTCACTGCCGAACCAGTGCCGCAACACCGCATGGAGCAAGGTCTCCGCCAGCAAACTCGAAACATCCAACGCTCGCTCGGCCTGAACGGCGCGTAGACCGGCCTCGAGCTTTTCCCGCATATTCAGGGCTGTGATTTCGACGAGTTCGCTGGCTTTGAGGGTCAGTTCCGGAACCCAGTCGGCGAGATGGCGAGCCAACTGCTTTGAGCGCCAGATTTTACGCTCGTACCGCGCGTCATAGCCTGATGATGATCGACGAAATGATGCGTCCTCAATGCGATGAACTTCTGCGAAGAAGCGATCGCCTTTAGTTCTGTAGGGCTTGGATGTTCGAGCTTGGGCGGCGCTCGTGTCCGCCAAATGCTTGTCCCACCAAGCCACAGCTTGCTCACGCGTGATTGTCTTCTGGTCGGTGCTCTTGCGAGACGCCACGGCGGCGGCGTCCACGATCCCGAGCAGGTCAGTGTAGATCGCCTTCACGTGCGAGTTGGTGGGATTGGCGCCTGCTCCCTCGGCCATCGTGTTGATCACCTGCAGGTTCTTCAGCTCGACATGGTCGACCCCGGGCAGCACTTCCCAGTGCGCATTCCGGCCCCAGTAGGCAAGATCATGGCCCATCACCGACTTAGTGCCGCTATGTTTCGCCAGAAGCTTCACTGCAAGCGTTTCGACGGGACCATCTGTTGCGCGTTTATCAACAGGATCCAGGAGCGCAGCAGCGGTGTGGTTCACTGGCCGACGAGTGACAATCCGGAATCGGGCGTTGTGCCCGTCGGTGTCCGTGAGGAGTGATTTCTCTGCGATCGAAGTCGGACGCTCCTTTCCCGACGGATCACGATCCGTGAGTTCCTTGAAGGTCCACTTATTGTCTCGGTCTGTACTCTTGACCTGAACATATTCGCGAAAAGTTTCCGCGGTACGGCGATGCACAAGCGTAATATCATCACTCGTTTCACATTCCACCTGCGCCATTCTGCGATCACCGATCATCTGCAGAACAAACATAGCTGCGACATGGTCCTGGTACTTGAACCCCAGACGCGCAGATACGCCGCCTGCATCTGATGTTGCGCTCACGTCTGGGGGCCCTCGCGACTCGTTCCCGGATCACTCCAATCATGGAGTGATGTTCAACTTTATCAAAGACAAGGATCGCGCGGAGCGTGTGCGCGCGCCCAATCTTGCAGATTGCAAGGACAACGCGGATGCCGTAACGGAACAAAACGTAAACATTTGCCCGCCGATGCAATATGCTGAGCTCCAGTGCGCCTCCCACTTCTCGTTCTTGCGCGGCGCGAGCGGATGCGACGAGCTTTTCGCCCAAGCCGCCGTCAGTGGTCTGAAGGCGCTCGCCGTTACCGACGTGAACAGTGTCGCCGGGATGGTCCGGGCCCATGAAGCCGCCAAGGCGACCGGCATCCGTCTCATTATTGGCTGTCGCATCCAACTTACCGACGAGACCGCCATTCTGGTCTATCCAACCGATCGTGGTGCCTACAGCCGGCTGTGTCGATTGCTCACCATCGGCAAGTCCCGGGCCGGCAAGGGCGCCTGTCATCTAGACTGGTCCGATCTGGCCGACCATGCCGACGGCCTAATCGCCGTACTCGTGACCGATCGCGCCGATGCGCTATGCCGCAGACGTCTCTCCGCTCTGTCCGGCATCTTCGGAGTTGATGCCTACTGCGCCCTGACGCTGCGCCGCCGGCCTCGCGATCAGATGCGCCTTCATCAGCTATCCGAGCTCGCCATCGAGATCGGAGTGAAGACCGTCGTGACCAACGACGTGCTCTTCCATCATCCTGACCGCCGCATTCTCCAGGACGTCCTGACCTGCATTCGCGAAGGCTGCACGATCGATGACGTCGGCTTCAAGCGCGAGCGTTCCGCCGACCGCTACCTGAAACCCGCCGAAGAAATGCACCGGCTCTTTGCCCGATACCCCGAGGCTCTCCATCAAACGGTCGAGATCGCGGATCGCTGTCGGTTCAACTTGAACGAGCTATCGTACCAGTACCCGAAGGAGGCTGCCTTCCTTGGGTTGACGCCACAGCAGGCCTTGGAGCAGCTGACTTGGGAGGGCGCGACAGAGCGCTATCCTGACGGCTTGCCCGACAAGGTCCGGGCCAGCCTCAAGCATGAACTGACGCTGATCGAGGCGCTCGGATATGCGCCCTACTTCCTTACGGTGAACTCGATCGTCCGCTTCGCCAGAAGCCGGGACATCCTCTGCCAGGGGCGCGGGTCCGCCGCCAACTCGGCGGTCTGTTTCGTGCTCGGCATCACCTCCATCGATCCCGGCCGTAACGACCTGCTGTTCGAACGTTTCATCAGTCAGGAGCGTAAGGAGCCGCCGGATATCGATGTCGACTTCGAGCACGAGCGGCGCGAGGAGGTCATTCAGTGGATCTATGAGACCTACGGTCGGAACCGCGCGGCGCTCTGCGCCACAGTGATCCGTTATCGGTCTCGCGGTGCCCTGCGCGACGTCGGCAAGGCCCTCGGCCTGTCCGAGGACCTGATCAAGACCCTGTCGTCCCAGGTCTGGAGCTACTCCAGCGAAGGGGTCGAAGATCAGCATGTCCAGGAGCTGAACCTTAATCTCCAAGACCGTCGCCTACGGTTGGCGCTTGACCTGTCGCGCCAGCTGATCGGCTTTCCGCGTCACCTGAGCCAGCACCCCGGCGGGTTCGTGCTGACAGACGAGCGGCTTGATGATCTCGTTCCCATCGAACCCGCGGCGATGAAGGATCGACAGGTCATCGAGTGGGACAAGGATGACATCGACGCCCTGAAGTTCATGAAAGTCGATGTTCTCGCCTTGGGAATGCTGAGCTGCATGCGGCGCGGTCTGGATCTGCTTCGCGACCACAAGGGGATTGGACTCGACCTGGCAACCATCCCGGCTGAGGACCCGAAGACCTACGCCATGATCCGCAAGGGGGACACGCTCGGGGTCTTCCAGATCGAGAGCCGGGCCCAGATGGCCATGCTTCCCCGGATCAAGCCGCGCACCTTCTATGACTTGGTGATCGAGGTGGCGATCGTTCGACCCGGCCCGATCCAGGGCGATATGGTCCATCCCTACCTGCGTCGGCGCGAGGGCAAGGAGCGTGTCGACTATCCCACGCCGGAGCTGGAGCGGGTGCTCGGCAAGACGCTCGGCGTACCCCTGTTTCAGGAACAGGCGATGCGCGTCGCTATCGAATGCGCGGGGTTCACGGCGTCCGAGGCCGATCAGCTGCGTCGGGCCATGGCAACGTTCAAATTCACCGGCGGGGTCAGCCACTTCAAAGACAAGCTGGTCGGCGGCATGGTCGAGCGAGGCTATTCGGCGGAGTTTGCCGAGAAGACCTTCAGCCAGCTCGAGGGCTTCGGTTCTTATGGCTTCCCCGAGAGCCATGCGGCCTCGTTCGCTCTGATCGCCTACGCTTCGTCCTGGCTCAAATGCCACCATCCCGACGTCTTCTGCGCCGCCCTGCTGAACGCCCAGCCTATGGGCTTCTACGCCCCAGCCCAGATTGTTCGTGACGCGCTTGAGCACGGCGTCGAGATACGTCCGGTCTGCGTCAACGCCAGCCGCTGGGACTGCACCCTTGAGCCCACGGACCGCGAAGACCGGTTCGCCGTCCGCCTGGGTCTGCGCATGGTGCGCGGCTTGGCGAACGCCGACGCGGGGCGTCTCGTCCTTCACAGACAGGCCGCAACCTTCAGCAGCGTCGAGGATGTCTGGCGAAGGTCCTCAACGCCGGTGGGCGCGCTCACACGCCTCGCCGAAGCGGACGCTTTCCTCCCCGCCCTCGGCCTGCAAAGGCGAGAGGCCCTATGGGCTATCAAGGCGCTTCGCGACGATCCACTGCCGTTGTTCGCCGTCGTCCAAGACGATGGCGCGACGACGCCAGAGGTCGCTGAACCGTGGCTGACCCTGCCGGCCATGCCCGCCGGTCAGGAGGTGGTGGAGGACTACAGCCACGTTGGTCTGACGCTCCGCGATCACCCGGTCGCCTTTCTGCGCGATACGCTCCAGTCTCGTCATGTCATGACCTGCGCCGACGCATCGGCTATGCGCGATCGCCGACTGACCCGCGTCGCTGGCCTGGTCCTGGTTCGCCAGAAGCCGGGCTCGGCCAAAGGCGTGATGTTCATCACCATCGAGGATGAGACGGGCGTGGCCAACCTAGTCATCTGGCCCAGCCTCTATGAGGAGCAGCGCCGGATCGTCCTTAGCGCCAGCCTTCTCATCGTCGACGGGAACGTCCAGCGCGAGGGCGAGGTCGTCCACATTGTGGCGACCCGCCTGCACGACGGCTCAGACCTCCTAGCCTCGCTAGGCCAACGCGGTCCCTTCCCCCTGCCCCACGGCCGCGGCGACGAAGTCTATCGGGGCAGCGCACCCGACGCCCGATCGCCCAAGCCCCGGGACATCTACATCCCCAACATGTCGCTGGAGGCGATCAAGTTACGGACCCGCGATTTTAGGTAGGGCCTTCGCCTACGAACGGCTGGATCAGTAGAACGGAGCGTCGAGCAGTTCCGATCTGCGCACCGGGAGGGAAAAACCATAGGCACGGATCAGGCTTGAAACGGTGTCGGCGAGCCAAACCGGTGCAAAAGGCGACAGCACGACGGAGTCGATCAACCGCTCCAGATCGCAGGCGATTATTCGCCCCGAAGCCGGCTCCTCAGTGTCATTCTCCAACACGGCTCTAACCTCGCGCTCGTGCTGCAGAGATGCGCGCTTGCAGAAGATCGCCTGTTCCCGGCTCGCGAAGGATGTCCGGAAATCTATGTAGTGAACCTTGCCGACGATTGCCGTCGGCTCACTCGCCGTTGCGTCCCAAAGCGCCGCCGCCGACGACTGGATCGCGATCCCGGCGATCGACGGCGGACAGTAGAGGCGCCATAGCGCCTCCGACTCGCCGCTGTTTGCGTGCCAGCAGCTCACGAGCTTGTCGCGAGACCGCCGCGCGGCGGCTTTCGTCTCGGACAGCAGCCTCCGAGCGTCTTCCTCGATCTGCTCACGTGTCAGGTCCGGAACCAGTGGGTAGGGACCGCCTGCTTCGACGACGTCCCGAAACCGCGAGATGTAGTGATTATCCCACTCCGCTTCGCGGCTCGCGAGACCGATCGCGCCCTCGAAACGATCTTCCAGCGTGTCGGCCCGCGGGAAGTAGAGCCCCTTATGGTCAAGGAGCGCGACGAACTTCGCGAGATCCATGTATCGCCACAGCGGCGTCTGGTCGGGAACCGCCAGCTGCAATGTGCCATGGGGATAGACCGGCGTTGCGAGTTCGATGAGCCGATCCGCGCAGCAGGCGCGTGTATAGAGAGGTTCGTCGTCCTTTCCGTATCCGGCAAACAGCGGACGGCCGGGAAAGGCGATGTGGTCGCAAACACCGCAGGTGTTCCACTGCGCGGTCATGAGCCTTCGCAATGAGTGGGTGACCCTGCCGGTCGACTTCAGACGATCGAAGACCACCTGGTCTTCCGGCTGGATATCAATCATGCCGATGGTCTTCCCGCGTTAAGCGTCGCTTTCCGCTTGAAGCCGAAGTTCGGCGAGGCGAGTTTCGCAGACCGTCGCCGTCAGGCCGCGCAGAATTTCCACCCGCTCCGTGAGCCAGTCAAGTTCCTCGCGGCTGATTTTGTAGTGCTCGGAGTAGCGAGCCTTGACGTAGGCCTCGCGCAGAAGCTCGAAGCAACGGCGCTCGAACTTGGTCTCTCGCGGCCAAGCTTTAGCCAAGCGGGGGTCGATCGCTTCCGCTTTCTTCCTGAGGAAAGCGAGGTTGTGCGCCTTCCCGCTGTAGAGGGTCACCACCAGCAGGACACAATGGTAAAGGTGCTCGGACGCTTGATGCAGGCTGAACGCCGCAAGGTTGTTACTTTCGCGATGGGCGTAAAAGGCAGCTCCGGCCTGAAACTCCTTTGAGCTGTGCATCCATTTCGAGAAGAAGCCTTCAGCCTCAAGAAGCGCGGCCTTAGCCCTGATAGTAGCCGGCTTGTGCAGCTTGGCGCCAGGCGTGTCGTAGAGAAGAACGCCGTCGCGAAGGATATCGGCAAAGAAGTAGCGGCCCCGGTCGAGCTGTTCGTTCACGTCATCAAGACTGTGAACGATGATGCTGACCGGCGTTCGAATCTCGCCCTCGCCCGGCATCGTCCGGTTGGTCGCGTCGAACCAGAACTCGCCGTCGGTCAGGTCCTCATGATCAACGATGACCAGCAAGTCGAAGTCCGAGAAGTAGCGGCCAACCGGATCGTGCACCCAATCGCCACGCGCATATGATCCGTAGAGAATGACTTTGAGAATCTTGCCGTTCTTCAGGCGCTCGGCGCGGCGCGTCGCGATCGCTTCCTCGAAGGAGGCGCGGATCACGCCCACGACGTGACGCAGCTCGGATTGCTTGGGCAGCGGCAGATGATCAAGGGTCTTCTTCACAGTATGAGTCTCCCCGAGCCAGCCTCTTGCGGCAATAGATTTCTGCGGCTTTCTTGCCGCCAACTCTAGATCGGGGCTCTTAGGCAACGATGTCCAGCGAAACGCGACAAACAGTAGAGCTCGATATCGAGCGAGATTTTCCGGCGGACTGCGTCTACGTCGACGTTCTGCTGTCACGCGCCCTGCGTCGAGGCCGAGCCTCCAGGCTTTTACGAAATCAGATGGTGGTCTTCGCCGCCGACGTGGCCATGGGGCCTGCGAACGATCGCTATCTCTACGATCCCGCCGCCATCTGCCAGACCATCGAAGTCCTCGAGGGCAAGGGCGGTCGGGATATCACCAAGGGTCCGTCCCGCTTCACGAAGGGCCCTCTACGAGGCCTTGAGTACAAACACTTCTTCCAGGCCAGCTTCATGGCCCAGAACCTCCTGAACGAGAGCAGAAAAGCAGGACCTGGCGCGATCTATCGCAAGCTCATCAGGCGTCACGGATCCTATGCCGCTGTCGATGGACGACGGCTCACCCAAGAGGATCTGGGTCTGATCACCGAAGCCTTCGTCACCGATAGCTTCGAGCGCCGCGCCGCGCAGCGCGCCAAGGGGCCGCGATGGGGACTCACTGGCGAGCATCTGGTTTTCGCCAGAACCGCTGACGGAATGCGATATCTGTTTGTGGCTCCTCATACATCGGCGGAAGCGGAATTGGTCGCAAGCGCCCGCGCCTGTATTGCGGACTTCCCTGCCCTGAAGGACGTTGCCCCCGGGATCGCCTGAGAGGGTGACGACCAGGTCGCGACGAAGTGCGACCTCGCTACGTGTTCAGGAAAGAGCCCGCCTATCGGCCACCCAACTTCCGCGTGGCATCCACCAATACGATTCAGTCACGGGCGATCTCCTCGATCGGCGCGAGGTCCAGCTGGTCGCCGGCCAGATCGAGCAGTTCAGCGCGCTCCGCCACTGGCTGCGGGTCTTGGTAATAGCTGATGCGCCAGCGGGCGTTCGGCGCAGCGCTCCGAATCCGAAGGAGGTAAAGGAAATCGACCTCGGACAGGGCATGACCGAGCACCCTGACCACCTCTATGTCAAACAATGCGTCGAAAAATTCCGAGTGCCGGGACAGGATTGTCTCGGCCGGTTTGAAGGTCGCCGCGAAGTAGCGGTCGAGGATGTCCTCACCCTCCAGCACCCGGAAATCCATGTCGGCGTCGGCTTCCGACCGCTTGCGGGGTTCATACTCTCTCGCGTGACCTAGGATGACGGCATCTTCCGGATCCGTCGTGCGTCCATGGATATGCAAGATGCGATCTTCGGGCACTCCATAGAGATTGGTCAGGGTCGGAGTGTAGTTGAAAGAGAGGTAGCGCGCCGCCGTCGGAATCGCGAGACGCGGTCCGCTCCAGCTGTCGCCCAAGGGAATCGGAAGCGTCCTCAGCCAGGCTTGGAAACTCGCTTTCAGCCGTGAGGACAGGGCCGTGGCGATCTGCTCGACCTCATACTGGTAGGCATGGTTGTCGGCGTCGCTCCAGTCGTCGGCGCCGGGGCTGTTCAGGAAGATCGAGGCCTGATCGGTGATCTGGTCGGTATCGAGCCAGGCGAGGTTTTCCTCCAGCCGCGACCAGAGGGTCTCGCCGACCGGCGCTGGAATGAAATCCTCGGCAGTGTCGGCGAGGCGAGCGTCGGTCGCTCTCACATACGCCCCGAAGTGAGCGTAGCTCGACGGTATCTGGTGATGCAGATCGAAGCCGTTGCCGATGATGTAAAGACATCGACGATGATCGACAGGGGTGGTGCGACTACCGATAGTCGGCGCTTCTGGCTGCATGACGCCTATCCCCCTATTCTTTCAAAGGCGGATTCGCGGGGAGAGTGCAATCATGATGGAACCGGATGAAGTGGACCTCGACTTCGGCGCGTTCGGCGACGGCGGGAACGACGGCGGTGGTGGCGGTCGTGGCCCGGAGCGTCCGGAGGACGAAGGCGGCGGTCTGATCGGCTTTCTGGTCGATCTGGACGTGGCCCTCCGCGAGGTCGGCGGCGAGCTCCAGAACCTCGAAGATGTCGATTATGACTTCGCCTTCCCGGGACTTGGGGGGCTTTCCTTTATGGGCGGTCAGCTCGCCCTCGAGGATGCGCGACCGCGGGTCAAGGTGCTCATCCGTGACCTGACCGAGAACTATCCGCTGCGCCAACCGCAACTGGCGGCCGTTGGCCTGACCGGACAACCTGTCGTCTACAAGACCCGCATGGCCGGTCGCCGAAACTCAGTTCGCCAGGAACTGCAGGAACTCGGCGAACGGTTTCGGGCCTGGCAGCGCTATTTCGACTTGGCGGCCGCGATTGTCAGCAGTCTTCTCGAAGCGATGCACGAGATACCAGGAATGAAGGCGCTCATCGAGGCCTTGAAAGAGCTGCTCGAATTCCTCGCGTTCAACGCCGAAGAGATCGCGGACCTGCATCAGGGTTAGACAGGCGCTCAATTCTGAGGAGCGTCGTCTTGAACACCAAACCGCCCAGCAGGCGTCAGGCTTCAGGGCGACTTCAACGCACGGCCGATCGGATCCTCGTCCCTGATGAACGCTTCGATGGCGGGACCGGACGGCAGGAATCGCGTGGCGATCTCGATCGGGAACACCTGTTTGACCGGTTCAGGGAGGTTGGAGGCGTTGATCTCGACTTCGAGCGATGCGGCGACCACGTCCTGCTGCTGATGGGGATAGACGAGCAACGTAAAGGTCTCTTCCTCGCCGCCGTGCCGGAATCGGGCGCAGACGAGATCGTAGACGTCGGTCGGCTCGGTCGGCCTGCCCGGTTCGTAGTACCAGTCTTCCTCTTCGTGGGGCGTTGGAAATCGGGTGAGGGGCATAAGGCTGTCAAACGGCGACTGAAGGGGGTGGATAGCCGTGACCCTGCCGATCGGATTGCCATCTGCGGAGACATAGGATTCTTCGGGCGGCGCGGGAGCCTTCGGCAGGCTGGGCAGGTCGGGCGCCACTTCGACCCCTTCGGGCGCAATGCGGAACCCGCCTCGGGCGCGGAAGCGGATACGCACATTCTCCGCTGGCCGGGTCCCGTTATTGGTCAGACGCACGGTGATCGGGGCACCGGCGATCGCCGGGTTGAACGCGTCTGGAAGAGTTTCGGCGGCGTTGACACAGGCGTCCAGCCAATCGGGATAGGTTACGTTACGATACTTCGCCAGCGCGCCGGGCGGCACCGGAACCGTCGTGACCTGGCCCCGGCCGAGTTGCCATGTGCTGGGCCTCCGGCGGATCGCATCCGCCGCGAACCGCTCTTCGAGGGCTGACAGCGGGAACTGTTCGGCGACCACCGTCCGAGCCGTCGCCCGTTCGTCGGACGTCACAGCTGCCCACGCCGCGCGGTCCACGGTCACGCGATGGTTCACCGCCCCGTCGGCGGAGACGCCGAGTTTGGGGTGGGTCGCCTTGATGGCGGCGAGCTGAGACCTCAGGGTCTCGGTTTCGCGGGCCTGATCGTCGAGTTCCGGTTCCCGCGCCCAAGGCGTCGGGATGAACTGGAAGGGAATGCCGAGGGTCTTCGCCTTTGCGGCCGGGCGTGTGTCGTCCGTCAGCAGCCGGATGTCGGCGGAGGCATCTGCCTGCCGCAGCGCGACGGCGACGCCCACGATGCGGTCATCGTCCACAGACGGATCGAGCACCTCGGGATGGTCGCGGCTAGCCGCCGTGGGCGTCAAGGTCATCACCACCCGGGGGCCGGTTTCGCGAAAGACGTGTTCGGACGCCCCGGCCAGCAGCATGCCGCGAAACCACCTGACAGCCTCGATCGCGCGCTTCTTCACGCGTGACCGGTTATCCTTCTTTTGCCGGTCGAGTTCGCTCTGTACGACATCACAGACGGTGAGTTCGATCTCATCGAAATCGCCGAGCAGGCTCCAGACAATGTCCGGAGAACTCAGCAGTTTGAATTCGTGAAAGAGGTTGGTGTCGACGACGAACCGGACGTGTCCGGGCATGGCTGGCTCCGAGAACTGAGAAACGAGCCAGCATGGCTCTTTGCGCAGATGGGGAGACATTCCCGTGTTCGCCAAGGGTGGCCGGCGCTCGCGACACAAAAAGCCGCGCGCCCTCAAAGGGCGCGCGGCGAGTTTCCGGACTTGCCGTCGCCTATTCGGCGGCGAACCGATAGGCATCGTTGTCAGGCTGGGGCGGCTCCGTCGCCTCCTCTTCCGGCTCCGGGGTGTTCGGATCAACCGCCGGCGTGGTGCGCAGCACGGACGGCAGCCAGCCCTTACCCTCGACCAGCCGCTCGGCGGCCTCTGCCATGTCGCCCTTTTTGAACCCGGCGATCCGCCCGGCTTCCTCGGCCGTGGTCGCCTCGATCACGGCTTCCAGCACACGCGCCTTGGACACGCGGGAGAAGTAGGACGACGCCGTCGCTGACCACGTCCCGGTCATATCCAGACCGGTGATGGTCGCCAGCACCTCGGCATGGGCTAGGGCGTCCAGCTTGCGGTCATGCGGATCGCGCACGGCGTAGAGCCCCACGCCCGCGCAACAGGCCATCAGGTCCAGAAGCTCCGAAGGCGGCAGGGTGATCAGGACGCCCCAGAGGTCGCGAGCCTCTTCCGGGAGACGGGCACCCCACGCTTCCAGCCGGTCGGCCACGCGCCGCCCGGCGGGGCTGTCGCTAACCCCCGGCGCCAACCGCTCCAGACCGGTGACGCTCATGCGCAGTTGCAGGGGTGTCCACGTTCCCCACGCCGGATAGAAGACCTGCAGGGCCAGAGCATGGACGACCACCGTCAGGGCGATGTTTTCGTCAGCCTGAACCGCGTCGCGCAGTCCCATGGTCCGGTGAGCGGTGAGGTCGATCACCAGCCGCTCCGACAGGGGCGCCAGCCCTTCGTCGGCCTCGACTTCCGGGGCGGGCGGCGCCTCCCCTTCCCGCTCGTCACTCTTGGACCAACCCTCCGGCGCTTCGGGATCGGCGCGCCGCTCCTCCACGGCGTCCTCGGCCCGCACCAGACCGCGCTCAAACCGGGCCAGCCCGTCATGGCCCAGCAGGACCATGACCCCGGCCCGCGCCTTGACCTCGGGCGTATAGTCGAAGTCCGGGCCGAAGGCCTGGAGGGCCTTGTCGATTTCCTCCAGCCGGGCGTCCACCGCGTCCGGCAAAACCTCCTGCCCATCCGATCCCGAGACGAGTGCGTCATACTCCTCGGACAGGACCGCGATCTGCGCCGCGTCGGCCTCGGAGCGGACGAGCTCGACCGGATAGACCCGGCCCAGGGCGCTCACCTCGGCATAGTCGGACACGGCCTCGGCCCATTTCCAGCCCTCGCGCTGGCGCGCCTCCTCGGCCAGACCGGCCAGCCTGTCGCTGACCATCCGGTCCAGCAGGGCCGGGTCTTCCAGCCAGCCGCCGCCGTCCTCGGTGAACAGGTCGCGCAGCACCGTCCCGCCTTCGGCCTCATAGGCCACGACGCCGACGAAGATCGCGCGACGATCATCGGTCCGCACCTTGGCCTCGGTCATGGCGCGACGGATGGCGTGGACGGGGCGGTAGTCGCCCATCTGTTCGAACACCTGCCGCTGCCGGTCCTGATCAGCGCTGACGCAGAAGGCCATCAGCTGATCCAGCGCCATCGCTCCATCCCGGTAAGCCGCCATCAATTCCGGCGCCGCTGCGCCCAGCCGCAGCCGCTGACGCACCATGGTCGCCGTCACCCCGAACCGGGCGCCGATTTCCTCGGGACCGTAGCCCTTTTCGTCGGCCAGCCGCTTGAAGGCCTCGAACTGGTCGGCGGGATGCATGGCCTCGCGGGTGGTGTTTTCGTCGAGGCTGATCTCATGGGCGTCATTCTCGGTATCGACGATCACCTTCACCGGATGAGTCCGCTTGATCTGCTTGCGCTTGGCCAGCAGCCGCAGCCCCTGACGGCGCCCCTCCCCGATGGTCACGAGGAAGTTTCCCGTCGCTGCGCCGTCCTCGCCGCGCTCGATCTCGACCACGGGCGGCTGCAACACCCCCTTGACCTTGATGGAGGCGGCAAAGGCCTCAATGGTCGCCGCGTTGTGCGGCGTCTTCCGGGCGTTCTTCGGGGACGCCTTCAACCGGTTCAGCGGAACCACGATCTCCGCGCCGTGAACCGGCTCCGCTCCGGGCGCGGCGGCGTCAGCCGCCGCAGGGATACGGGTTTGGGTGGATTGAGCAGTCATGTCTGCCTCCTTTGGGCAAGGGTTGCAGGCACGCGAAAGGCGCGCCTGAAACCCTGCCCGTCGGCGAGACCGGGGTAGCAAGGGCCAGGGCGGATCGGCCGGAGGGGGATCGCCCGGCCTGCACAAGCCTCTCATCGATCGCGGACATCGCAGACGTCGCCGGCGCGGAAGGCCGGGGAGACCGGCCGATCCGGCGGCGAAGCCGCTTCACCCTGACCCGCGCGAGGGCGGAGCCCTTAGGCTCTTTTGCAACGCAGCGCCGTTGCCGGACAGGATGTCTTCGAGCCGGATGGGAGGGTTGGCGGCGTCGGTGATCCAGGTCTCCGACCACAGGATCCCGGTCGCGTAGTGCGAGCTGCAAATCCTCTCGCCGCCGACATCGAACCAGTGGGTCGCCTCCGGCAGCAACGCATGCGGTACGGGATGGTGAGCGAACGGATTATGGAAAACCTCCATCTCCGCCGACCAGGGCTCGTAGCCCTGAGGCCATAGGGCGCGATAGGCTGCGCTGGCGACGTCCAGGCAAAAGTCGTTCCCCTGAAGCGCGCCCTCGGTGCGGTTGAAGAATTTGCCGATCCGCGTGTACCGCATCCCCTTTGGGTCGGCGCCGGCCGACACCATCACGCGGCTGAGTTTCGACATCGCGCAGGCATTGGAGAAGATGACGGCCGAAAGCTCCGCGTGGTCGGCGTTTGCAAAGAGACCCGCAGGGAATCGGGAAGGACCCCGGAGATGGGTCGCATGCGTCGCGCGCGCGACGGAGCGTCCATTCTCGATGACGACCTCAGCGCCTTCGCCGTAAAGATAGCCCGCGAGGCCCTCCCGGCTCCAACGCATCGAGCCGGCCGCGTGGAAGTCCGAGACAGCGAGCATGAAGGGCTTGCCCCCGACATGCGGCAGCTGGTCATAACGCCGCTGGAGCTTGTTCCCGATGGTCTTGGCAAAGCGTAGCGCCGCCGGGCCGAAGAACAGGGCATCCCGGTCGGCTGGCGGCGCGACCCTGGGCGCGTTGAGGTGGTCGAAACGCTTTTCAGGGTTGGCGGTCACGGCCTCGACCCAGGCCTCGCCACCGTAGCGATTGCGAATGTGAAAGTCCGGAGACTCGAACGGCTGGGTGACATGCAGGCCCTGCTCTCGAAACGCCGCCAGCAATTGGGCTTCCCACATGCGGGTATGGAAATTCCCGGTCTGGCAATCTCCGGCCCAGTTCCAGTCCGGATTGGGGAGAGCGAGGTAGAGCTGGTTTAGTATCCACGCGGCCAGATGATGCGACGGCGTGCGCAGGGAGTCGAAGATGGGACTGGGGGTACGGCCCTGAAGGTCGTGAAGGCCTGCCCGTGGGGCGGTGTTGGCCGGCAGCGGTTCGGCAGGCGCGCCGATGCGCAGCAGGGCTTCAAGGCGCTCCTGCGCATGCTTGAGCGATCGAAATCCGAGCTCGCGCGCCGTCTCGGTCCAGACGTCATCGACGCGACGCCGCATTGCGATGACGCCGAGTTCGCCGGTCTCGGCATGCCGTGTCACGATCCCGCAGGTGGCTCCCTCAGGATCGCCCCAGGCGCCGATGGGCACACGGTCGCCGAAACCGTGCCCGGCCGGCAGGGCAAGGGCGATGATGCGGAGCATGTTCTCCGGAATAAGATCCATTTCCGCATTATGACGCGAAGGTTCGACAGGAGGACAGGATGAGTTTCGAAGCGCTTCTCGGCAAACCATTCCGTTGGCCACAGGCCGGTGATCGACTGTTCACGGTCTCACCAGACTGGGACGGCAACGCCACGCTCGTGAAGCCGCCTCACAGCCGAATGGTTCTGATGATGACCGGCTACAAGCGGGCGGCGGAGCTGATGGTGGCCCACGCCACTGACGACCGCTGCGATCGGGACACGCTCGTGTTTCCGATCCTGTTCAACTACCGCCAGTTCATCGAGCTGTCGCTGAAGTACCTGACCGCGACCTATGGCCCCTCGGTCGAGGTCGAGGCGATCTGGAAATCTCACGACCTCTCCGTTCTCTGGACGCGGTTCAGGACGGTCGTCGAGGGCTTCGGCGTCGCCGACCCCGACGGCGCCGACGGCGCCGACGAGGCGGTCGGCCGCATCGTCGCGGAGTTCGCGGTCGTAGATCCCGGCTCGTTCTCTCACCGCTATCCGGTCGATACCAAGGGCCGCCCAATCGCGCTCGCCCTGGACCATGTTGACCTTGTCGCCCTGGCCGATGTCATGAACGCCGTAGATGGCTATTTCACGGGCTGCGATGGCTACCTGGATGCGCTTGAAAGCGCGGCTCCCTGATTTCTGCGGGACCTCAGCCTGTGATGCGAACCGAGATCGGGCAGTGGTCCGAAGGATGCTCAGTCTCCGCGATCCCGCCATAGCGATACTCTTCGAATGACTCCGGCTCTACGCGTGCGGTCGCGACCGATCCGGTCGCGATGAAGTCGATGTACTCACGATAGCGGGCCTTGCAGCCCGCCGGCCTTTGGCCGGAGGCCAGCGTAAGCCCCGATCCGGCCGGTTCGCTATCGTTTAAATCGGCCAGGAAGGCGTCATTCCTGCTCGCGAGACGGCGGTTCCAGTCCCCAAGTACGACGAAGGCCTCGCCTTTCGCAGCCCGCGCCGCCGTCCATCCTTCCAGCACAGGGAGCTGGTCGAACAGGACAGGGCAGTCAGGATCCGTCGGTTCGCGGCCAGAGTTGCAGCCGGATTTCAGATGCACCGCCAGCAATCGAACCGGTCGCCCCCGGGACACCGTCACATCCACGCCCCATCGCAGGTCCGGACTTCCGAGCGCCAGCGCGTTGAGGTCGGGGTGGCGTGTCCAGGGCACGCCCTTGCGGATCGCGAAGCCGACGGCCTGGTTCTGGATGAACAGGCCCGGCTGCCCCCGGCATTCGCCGCTGCGCGTGCTGGGCGGGCGGCCGGA
Source organism: uncultured Brevundimonas sp. (assembly GCF_963975535.1). GTDB lineage: Bacteria > Pseudomonadota > Alphaproteobacteria > Caulobacterales > Caulobacteraceae > Brevundimonas. The sequence continues at coordinate 108,811 of NZ_CAXBHE010000001.1, forward strand.
CATGACCACGTCGTAGATCGCCGGGTCGAACACCCGTTCCGCAGCGGTCTTGTTCTGAACCTCCTGGAAGGCGATCACATCGGCGTCCAGTGCGCGGACATGATCGCGCAGTCGGGCGTAGTCCGCCTCGGTACGGGGACTGCAGCCCTCGCCGTCACGCTCGGCGAGGTGCTCGATATTCCAGCTCGCGACCTTGAGGCTCCCCCTATCGCGGTTCGGCGTCATGCCGATGCATCCGGACAGGACGATAGCCGAGAGTGAAAGCGCGATGAGGGGTTTCATGTTCGAGGTCCTCGCCGGGAAGGGTGCGGCCCGGCCGACGGCGGGTCGGCGCGGGACCGCGGCCGGGCGCGAGGTCGGTCGCGGTCCGGCTGTTTCGCCTATCGTATCGAACCGATTCCCGCGATGCGTCATTCAGAGCCGCGCCGTCGATTGCGTCGTAGCCACGACCCTGTAGGCTGGCCGCGACGGGTTCCGGAACGATAGGGGCCGACCGAGAGCCGGGGGACGCTTGGCGTCGGCGGCGGCTGGTCCTGAAACCCCGGGCTTCCTCGCAGAAGTTCCAGGCCCGTCCCCCATTCGACCGCCCGTCAACTCAAGGGAGCGTTCACTGACAAGCTCCAGCCTCTGAGCCCAGCACGAAGAGGGGTCACGAAAAGCGCCATCCTGCTGCGGCACTCGGGCCTGGGTCTCATCGGAGTGGCGGTGGCGTTCGCCGCGACTTCCACGGGCGGGGGCATCGCCATCGACCACGGCGCCGATGCCCTGCCGATTGCCCCATTCGCCGCAGTTCCCATCGCGCTTGGCGCCTTGTCCTCCCTGACGCCAACATCCCTGACGCCAACATCCTGACAGGCAAGGCCAAAGACAACCGCTCGCGACAGGACGCTACAGACCCATTGATCGCTTTCACGTCCCTTAAGTCGCCAGACTTGGCGACTTAAGGGCTTAAACGACCAGAAGTCGCCATCTATGACGAGTTAGAAGGAAAGGACTTCCTACTTATAAGTCGCCATTGTTGACGAATTAACCCCTTAAGGGGTATATAAGTCGCCGAAGGTGGCGAATTATGAAGGTAACCAATCTTACCACAGATCAGGCGGTTCTGACCGAGGTCGGTCGCAGGATGGCGGACTACCGCCTGCAACGCCACATGACCCAATCGAAGTTCGCTGAGGCCGCAGGGGTGTCGAAGCGCACAGTAGAGCGCCTTGAGGCCGGAGACTCTGTCCAACTGATCAATCTGGTTCGCGCGCTTCGGGTGCTGGAGAAGCTGGACGGTCTCGACCGGTTCCTTCCGGATGCGCCGGCCAATCCGATCGACCTGCTGGAGCGGCAAGGCAAGGTTCGCCAACGGGCCCGGCCTGACGCGCGCCCGGACGACGACGCGACCCAACCCTGGCGTTGGGGTGACGAAGCGTGACCATCGCCGCCGTCAATCTGTGGGGCCGCCGGATCGGGGCCGTCTCGCTGGCTGAGGGCGCCGACGTCGCGACCTTCGCCTATGAACCCGCCTTCCTGCGGTCGCAGATCGAGGTGGCGCCGCTGTCCATGCCGCTCAGCGACCGAATCTACAGCTTTCCCGGCCTGAACCCCGAAAGCTTCTACGGCCTGCCAGGCATGCTCGCGGATGCCCTGCCCGACCGCTACGGCCACACACTGATCAACGCCTGGCTGGCGACGCAGGGGCGAACCCCGGACAGCGCCGACGCAGTCGAACGGCTCTGCTACATGGCCTCTCGCGGCATGGGCGCCCTGGAGTTCACGCCCGCCGCCGGCCCACGTACGCGCAAGTCCGAGCGAGTTCACATCGAGACCCTCGTCGAGCTGGCCTCGGAAGTGCTGACCAACCGCAACACCCTGCAGGTCTCGTTCAGAGACCCGGACAAGGCCGACGCGCTGCGGGAAATTCTTCAGGTCGGCGCCTCGGCCGGGGGTGCCCGCGCCAAGGCGATCATCGCCTGGAATCCGGCGACCAACGAGGTCCGGTCCGGTCAGGTCGATGCCGGCGACGGCTTCGGCTACTGGCTGCTCAAGTTCGACGGCGTCAGCGACAACCGGGACCGCGGCCTGGCCGACCCGCAAGGGTTCGGCGCTGTGGAGTTCGCCTATTCGGAAATGGCCAAGGCGGCTGGAATCACCATGACCGACTGCAGGCTACTCCCGGAGGGCGGCCGCCGCCACTTCATGACCCGCCGCTTCGACCGCACGGAGACCGGCGGCAAGCTGCACATGCAGTCGTTAGCCGCCCTCGCCCACTACGACTACTGCAGCCCGGACAGCTACACCTATGAGCAGGCCTTTCAGGTCATGCGGCAACTGAGCCTGCCAATGGACCAGATGGAGGAGCTGTTCCGACGCATGACGTTCAACGTCGTCGCCCGAAATCAGGACGACCACGTCAAGAACATCGCCTTCCTGATGGATCGCAACGGCGTCTGGTCCCTGTCCCCCGCCTACGACGTGACCTGGGCCCTTGACCTGACGAACCAGTGGCTGCGGCAGCACCAGATGTCGGTAAACGGCCGGCGCAAGGACATCTCACGGGCGGATCTCGAAGCCTGCGCGGCCACCGCCTCGATCAACGCCACCCGCGCCCGCGCCATCATCGACGAGGTCGTCGCGACGGTCGCGGACTGGCCCCGGTTCGCCGAGGCGGCCGAGGTCGATGACTTCATGCGGAAGTCGATCGACCCCAGCCTCAAGGCGGATTTCTAGCGACAGGTCGCCGGCGCTGCTGGCCCATTTCAGGAGCAGCATTCATCGGATTAGGTTTGGTGCGGGCGGCCGGGGTCGAACCGGCATGGGCAAAGCCCGACGGATTTTCATACCACTTCGACTTTCGCCGCCGCGCCGAAGCGCGTTCGTGGTCTGGACTATCCCTTCGTCGTAGCCCGAAGGCCTTAGACGCCGCCCGTCTAGTCTCTACACCTTCCCGTCCGGAGACGGGCTTGGCTCGGGATCGCCATTTGACAGGGTTCCCCGACTTTGAGCGGTTCTACGTCCGGGATTTCCCCCGGCGCACTCAATCCTCAGCTTAAGTCCGTTGCGTCTACCAGTTTCGCCACGCCCGCGGGCCGAACCGCTCTATAGCCGCGTTCGATCACTATCGCCAAGGCGAGTTCAGTCGACGTCCGTCGCCAGAGCCTTCGCCGCCCGCCGTTTGGCGGGCCTTAGCTTGCGGACATTGATGGCCGATGCGTCGAGCACGTTCTTGATGTGGGAGGCGTAATATTTCTCGATCATCTCCACGCTGGTGCGGCAGTTCTTGGCCACCTGGTAGATGTCGGCGCCCTCCATCAGCCTCATCGAGATATAAGTATGACGCAGGCTATAGGCCGTCCTTGGCTTGCCATCCCGATCCTTCTTGAGACCTAGTTCGTCCAGGATCGCGTTGAGAAGCTCGCGTTGCACCAGCCCGAAGACGAGATCGGTTGGCTGACCATTCTTGCGTTTCAGCACCCGCTCAAAGGGGCGGACGGCTCCCGGCATGCTCTTGCAGTAGCCGACGCCGCGCTTGCCACGCACCTCGATCTCGAGGATCCGTTCGCTGGTCGCCTCATCCTTGACGATCGAGACGTCCCTGAACTCGAGGCGCTGCGCCTCGTCGGGACGCAGCCCGGTGTTGACCATGAACAGTACGAAGTCGTGAAACTGCTCGCACTCTTCGCGCCAGCGTTCCTTCTTCGGGTTCTTCGCGCGTTCTCGGGTCGCTTCGTAAAGACGCTTGTATTCTTCGGGTGAGAACCAGGCCCGGTGGCTCACCTTGCCGGAAGCTCGATATGGGTTGCTCATATCCGGAAGCGCCGAAATCCATCCTTTCCGGTTCGCGGTCTTCAGAATCTGCCGGAGACAGACCATCTCGTTGTGGAGGGTCTGGCGGCTCGGCCGTTTCCAGACCTTGGCCTTGCCGATCCGCTCCTGACCATCCGAGACGAAGCGCACCCGCTGCGGTTCGTCGGGAGGCGTGACGCGGTGCAGCCGGTAATCCTGGATCCGACCGGCGGAGACTTCGGAAATCGGGAGATCGCCAAAAAACGGATTCAGATAAAGCCGGATCACCCGCCCCTTGCCGGCGACGTAGTGGGTGTTCCGCTCACCGAGCGTCATCGCCTCGAACTCCTTTTCGAAGACGGCCGCGGCCTCACGGAAGGTCTTTTCGCCCGGCCGTTTCGGCGCGATTCGTGCAGGAATGACGATAGACGTCTCCGGCGACGCCGGTAGCTTCCCGGACTTGCGAAGACGATCCTCGGCGACCCGGTCGAGATACCACTCGCGCGCAAATTCCCGCGCGAAAGCGATGTTCGTTTCCTTCGTCGATTGACGATAGTTGCGACCGCTCAGGTAGGTCGCGCACTGCCAGAACCGACTGTTCTCGCGACGGTACACGTGAAGCTTGCCGTCCATGAGGGAGTGAGACTCCGGCACATGACCTCCTTGCCGCATGCGGCAACTGTGTAAGGCATGTGTAAGTCTCTACCCCTCGCAACCGGTTGATTTAGCTACGTAAATCTACGGTAGTGGGTTTTAAGTCCCTTGCGTCTACCAGTTTCGCCACGCTCGCGGAGGCGGGATCAGTGCGTCGCAGTGGCCGCCGATCGCATGGCGCGGAAATCCACGTCCGAGTCGGCAATCAGCCAGAGCAGACCGGCCCAGGCGGCGACGTTCTGGTTCAGCTGCGCCGGATCGATCTGGTTCAGGGTGTCGTCAGCGGTGTGGTGCAGGTCGAAATAGCGGGTGCCGTCCTGGGCCAGACGGAACACCGGCACCCCGGCCATGGCCAGCGGGCCGATGTCGGCCCCGCCGTACATTTCAGGATCCTGGGATGCGAGAACCCCGATCGGGTAGAGTACCTGACTGGCGGCCCTGGCAAAATCGCTGCCCTGCGCCCCTGCAGGCAGGCCCAGCGCATAGACCCGGTCGGCCCCGAAATCACTCTCCCCGGCGATGATGTGCGTCTCGACGGCGTCGCCGATGCTCCGCAGATAGGCTCCGCCGCCATTGCCGACATTGTTCGGCTGGTCGACTTCCTCTGCTCCGTACAGCACAACCCGGATCGTCCGGGCCGGACGCCGTCCGCTGTCGGCGACGGCCTTGGCCGCGCCGAGGGTGATCGCCCCACCGGCCGCGTCATCGATGGCCCCGGTTCCCAGGTCCCAGCTGTCCATGTGTGACCCCAGGACGATGATCTCGTTCGGGCGGGTCCGGCCGACGATATCGCCGATCACGTTCTGGGAGTGGGTCTCATAGGTGTGCGCCGTCGAGGACAGGCGAACGCGAACCGTCTCGCCCATGGCGATCAGACGCGAAATGGTGTCGGCATCCGGCGCAGCGAGGGCAAAACCCGGCAGCGGCACGACGCCATCGACATAGCGGGTCGTGCCCGTATGCGGCATCCGGTGCTCGTCCGAGCCGGCGGAACGCATGAGAAACGCCAGCGCCCCCTTGGCGGCGGCGGCGGCGGGACCGGCCGCGCGGATTCGCGACAGTGGCCCGTAGCCGGCCCCGTCCTGCATCCGCACCATCTGTCCGGCGTCGACGTAGGCGATTTTTCCGGCCAGGGAACCGGCCGGGGCGGCATTCAACGCGTCCAGGCTGGTGAAATGCACGACCTCGGCCTCAATGACGCCGTCCGTGCCCGGCGAATGGCCCAGGGCCGCGACCACCAGCCGCTGCGGGCGGTCGCCGACGATCGCGGCGCTTTCCTCACCGCGCTCCCAGCCGACCAGCGGGAACGCTTCGATGCGTACATTCTGGAAGCCATGGGACCGCATGTAGTCGGCGGCCCAGGCCGAGGCGTCCTGCTCGGCCTTCGACCCCGCCGGGCGCGGCCCGAAACGGGTGGTGATCTGGGTGACGTAGTCGAGGGCGATATTCCGGGTCAGCGCCGCATCGCGAATGGTCTCGGCCCGCTGGATCGTGCCGGCATCCTGGGCCAGGACCGGGTTGGCGATAAGGCCAAGCGCAAACGCGCTGACAGCCAGACTACGGGCAGAAAGGATCACGGGCGCGCCTCCAGACTCAGGATCGAGGCGCGGACCCTAGCGAGACATCGTGCCGGGGCAAAGGCCGGCCTTGACTACTCGGCCTTGATGAAAGCCTCGACCGGCCCCTGCAGCTTGACCGTCAGGGCCTTGCCCTTGCGATCGACGCGATTGCCCAGCGCCAGACGGACCCACCCCTCGGAGATGCAGTATTCCTCGACGTTGGTCTTTTCCTCACCCTTGAAACGGATGCCGATACCGCGCGCAAGCAGTTCGCCGTCGTGGAACGGGCTGGAAGGGTCCACCGAAAGGCGGTCGGGAAGGGTGTCGGACATGGCGGCCAGCAAGTCTGCGTCAGAGGAAGGCGCGGTGATAGCGGTCGCCACCGGTCCTGCCAATGGGGACTCTACTGGACGGTCTGACGCGGCGGGGTCGGCACCGTCGCTGCGGAAGCACCTGCGGCAGGGGTCGCGGTGGCCGCCGCAGGCGGGGCGCTGTACGGCCGGGGTCCGGTCGCCGCCGGGGGCGGCGGCGGCGTAGCGGCAGCGCGACGGGGTGTCGTGCGGGCCGGGGCGCGATTGGCGACGGGCCGGGGCGTCGGCGGACTCGCCGTCGCCGCAGCCGGTTCGCTGGTTTCAGGTGGTGACGCCGCAGCCGTTCGGGTCGGCGCTGCGGCAGGCGATGCCGCGGGGGCTGCCGTGGGCGTAACCGTCGGCGATGTCAGCCCGGCGGCGGCGGCGCGAACCGCCAGCTGCTGCGCCTGGAATCGATGGGCCAGCTTCTCGGTCAGCGACCGCGCCGCGGCCGGCGGCATCTGGGCCAGCACGGCGGCCAGCGAGCGCGGGCGCATGGCAGCAGCCACCGGCAGCAGAACCCCGTCGTCCAGACCCACGAATACAGCCGCCGCTTCGCGCGGGCGCATGGCGGAATAGACTGCGACCAGCCGGTCGACTTCCTCTTTCTCGCGCCCGTCGACCTGGCCCAGCAACCCCTGGACCTCGGTCCGGATCGCAGCGAGGGCCTGGACCTTGGCATCGAGCTTCTGCTCGGCCGCCACCATCAACGGCAGGGTGGTGGCAAAGTCCGCGTCACGCGCATCCAGTTCGGTGCGTCGCGCCGACAGGCTCTGAATGATGCGCAGCTCGGCCGGGGAAATACCGGCCTGTTGGGCCAACTGGTCCGGCGTCAACGCACAGACGGCCGGAGCCGGTGTCCCAGGCGTACTGCCCGGTGCCGCGGCGGGCACCGCCTCCTCGGCCCAGGCCTTGGCTCCGTCGAACAGGCCGGGGGCCACGCCCAGAGCGCGCACGGCCACGACACCGCCAATAGCGATGGCGATCAGGGGCAGGAGGCGGGGAATCTTGCTCATTGGAATTCTACTCGGACAGGGGTCAGGCGGCGAACAGATCGTCGTCGAGACTACGACGGGCGCGGTTGAGGCTTTGTTGAGCAGCCTGGTTAGCGGCCAGAGCCTGGAACACCGGCGCAAACTGCTTGAGCGCCTCAGGGCGCGGCTTGACGTCGGCCGCGACGCCGCCGATCCGCTCGACCAGTGAGGCCATGCGGCGGGATTTCTCATCGGTGTCGCTGACCAGCACCGGACGCGAAGGCGATGCGGCCTCCGGGGTCTCCGCAGACTCCGCCTCGGCGATGATCGGCGCAGCGGCCCCGCGGGTCGGGCTGCGGGCGATCAGGGCCTCGAGCTCCTGTTTCACGGCGCGGGCCTTGATGATCCGATCATGCAGCAGGTCGGTTTCCTGTCCGGACGCCCGCAGCGAGGCCAGGGCTGCCTCAGCCCGTCCGGCGGCCGTGTTCAATTCCGTCACCGCGCTGGCGAAGGCCAGCTGACCTTCGCGCAGGGCCACCAGCTTGCGCTCCAGGCGGATGCCGTAGCCGATGGCCACCACCAGCATCAGCATCAGCACCGCGTCGAGGATGATACCGGTCATGTCAGCGCTTTCCCCTGGTCAGGCTCGAGGCGGCCTCGACGTTGATCGGGTTCTCGACCCGCACCGCAATGTTCTGGCCGCGCCGCCCCATCTTCCCCGTGGTTACAGGGATCGACCCGCATCGAATCGAGATGTCGGAATCGGGCGTGGCGTTCAGCATCAGCGTGTCGCCGACCTTGAAATTGAGCACACTGGACAGCGGGACCTGCTGCTCGTCCAGCACGGCCCGAACCTCGGTGTCCGTGGTCCAGAGCTCGGTAGCCAGGTGGCCTTCCCAGATATTGTCGCGGCCGAACTTCTCACCCATGAACTGCTGCAGCAGCATTTTCCGGATCGGTTCCAGGGTCGCATAGGGCAGCAGCAGTTCGATACGACCGCCACGGTCTTCCATGTCGATGCGCAGCTTGACCAGGATGGCGGCGTTGGCCGGCCGGGCGATGGCCGCGAAACGCGGATTGGTCTCCAGCCGGTCGAGATTGAAATGCACCGGCGTCAGCGGCTCGAACGCGGCCTGGGCGTCGGCCAGAACGACCTCGACCATCCGCTGCACCAGGACCCGCTCGATCGTCGTGTAGGGACGCCCCTCGATCCGCAGCGCCGCCGTGCCTCGCCGTCCTCCGAGCAGCACGTCGACGATTGAATAGATCAGGTTGGAATCGACCGTCAGGAGACCATAGTTGTCGAGCTCCTCGGCCCGGAACACGGCCAGGATCGCCGGCAGAGGGATGGAGTTCAGATAGTCGCCGAAACGGATCGACGAGATGTTGTCGAGGCTGACCTCGACATTGTCCGAGGTGAAATTGCGCAGCGAGGTCGTCATCAGCCGCACCAGGCGGTCGAAGACGATTTCCAGCATCGGCAGCCGCTCGTAGGAGACCAGGGCCGAATTGATGATGGCCCGGATGCCGGAACGCTCGGATCCGTCGTCATCGCCGAGGTCAAAACCGAGCAGGTTGTCGATCTCGTCCTGGTTAAGAACGCGTTCGGCCATGCCCGACCCGGACGAATCGTCACCGTCGCCGATGTCGGAGGCAAACGGGTCGGTCGAGATGTCTTCGAGCGTGGTATCGGTCATTTACTGGACCAGCATTTCTTCGATCAGGACGGCGTCAACCTTCCCGGGTGCCGCGATCAGATTGACACGCCTCAGCAGTTCGGCGCGCAGCTGGAAGGTTCCGGCCGAGCCGGCCAGATCTTCCGGCCGGAGTTCGCGCAGGAAGCTCTGGAACATGTCCTGCATTCGGGGGGCCTCTGTCTGCAGGTGATGCGCCAGATCGGGGTCGGCCATCTCCAGGGTCAGCTTCAATTTCAGGAAGGTGGGGCGACCGTCGGCAGACTGGATGTTCACCACCATGTCGGGCAGCGTGAAGAAGGTGACGCCGTCCGGCCCCTCGGCAATCGTGCCCAGGGATGCATCGCCCTCACCGCCCGCCGGCGCACCGTGGCCGCCCTTGTCTGCCTTCTTGTCGGCCTTCTTGTCATCCCCGCCCTTGGCCGGAGCGCCATGGTCGTCCGCCCCAGCCTCGGCCTCCGCCGGCTTGGGCTTCATCAGGAAGAAGGCCGCGCCCCCGCCCCCGCCCAGCACCAGCAAGGCGGCGGGGATGATAATGAAGAGAATCGGCAGTTTCTTTTTCTTGGCGGGAGCCCCCTCACCTTCGACCGCTTCGCCCTCGGCGGCGGGCGGAGTCTCGCCCTCACCGGCCTCGGCGGCCTTGTCGCCCTTCTTCTTGCCGAATTTTAGCATGCGCGACGCCCCGGAGAATCCCAGTGTCCAGTAGCGGGCCTTTTGGTTAACGGGACGTTGATAACCGGCAAATCCTGCCGGGTGCTCGAGGGGTCAATTCCGGGAATATCCCCGCCACCACTGCATTAACCAGTCTGGCACGGCCATTGCGAGGGACGGGACAAAGGAGCTCGCCCCAATTGGAAAACGCCACCTACATCGGACTGTCCCGGCAAATGACCCTGCGGCGTGAACTCGACGTCGTGGCGAACAACATCGCCAATGCCAACACCACCGGCTTCAAGGTTGAGCAACTGCTGATCGGTACCGAACTCGGAGCCCGGGCGCGCAATGACAATGTCCGCCCCAGCGTCAGCTTCGTGCTCGACAACGGCGTGGGCCGCGATTTCGGTCAGGGTGCCCTGACCCAGACGAGCCGGCCGCTGGACTTCGCCATCGAAGGCGAAGGGGCGTTCTTCAAACTCCAGGACGGGGCCGGCGAGGCCTATACCCGTGACGGGGCCTTCACCCTCGACCCGGAGGGCCGTCTGACCACCCAGGGCGGCGTGCTGGTTCTGGGCGACGGCGGCGAGATCATCCTCAACCCGGCCCTCGGTGAGGTGGCCGTCGGTGCCGACGGCACCATCACCCAGAATGGCCAGCTCGCCGGTCGTCTGAGCGTCGTTCGCTTCGACAGTCTGGCCGCAATCGAAAAGAGTGGCGACGGCCTCTACCGCAACCGCTCCAACGCTGTCGCCATCGACGCTACGGATGCCCGGATCCAGCAAGGCATGCTGGAAGCCTCGAACGTCAATTCGATCCTCGAGATCACCAATCTGATCGAGGTCAGCCGCGCCTACGAGACCATCACCCGGCTGATCGAACAGACCACTGACCTGTCCAAGCGTGCCGTCGAGCGCCTCGGACGGGTGAACTAAGGGAAGGCTGAACCATGCAAGCTCTCAGAACCGCGGCCTCCGGCATGGCCGCACAGGCGCTGAATGTGGAGGTCATCTCCAACAACATCGCCAACATGAACACCATCGGGTTCAAGCGGCAGCGCGCCGAGTTTCAGGACCTGCTCTACCACAACGTCGAACGCATGGGGGCCCAGTCCTCGTCCCAGGGCACGGTGGTCCCCACCGGCATCCAGATCGGTGCCGGCGTGAAGGCCGGCAGCGTCTACCGCATCACCGACCAGGGCAGTCCCAGCCAGACGGGCGGCCGCTTCGACATGGCGATCAACGGTCGCGGCTATTTCCAGATCAACCTGCCCTCGGGCGAGACCGCCTTTACCCGGGCCGGGAACTTCTCCCTGAACGGCGAGGGCCAGCTGGTCACGGATGACGGTTACGCCGTCCAGCCGGCCATTTCCATTCCGCAGGATGCGGTGGACGTGGTCGTCTCCAAGACCGGCCTGGTCCAGGTCATTACCCAGGGCTCGCCCGATCCCCAGACGGTCGGTCAGCTGGAACTCTCCACCTTTTTCAACGAGGCGGGCCTCGAGGCCGTCGGCGACAATCTGCTGCTGGAAACCGCGGCCTCGGGTCCGGCCACGACCGGGGCCCCCGGCGAAGCCGGTTTCGGCCAGATCCTGCAGGGATTCACCGAATCCTCGAACGTGGACGCGGTGTCCGAGATCAGCGCCCTGATCATCGCCCAGCGCGCCTATGAAATGAACTCCAAGGTCATCTCCACCGCCGACCAGATGCTGTCGGTGACCGCCCAGGTGAAGGGCTAGGATCATGAAGCTGATGTCCCGCACCCTCATCGCCGTCGCCAGCCTGCTGGTTGCCACCCCGGCCCTGGCCGGTCCGGTCACCCTGAAGTCCAACCCCGTCGACACCGACGGCCAGGTGACCTTCGGCGATATTTTCGATGGCGCAGGGGCGGCCTCGTCGGTTGTCGTCGCCCGCCGCAGCGGTCCCTCCGTGGTGATGGAGGCCGGGCAACTGCAGAGCATGGCGCGGCAGTCCGGGCTCGAATGGGACAATCCCCGGGGGTTGCGGCGCGTCGTCATTCGCAGCGCAGCCTTGTCCCCGTCCGCTGTCACCCCGTCGGTGGCGGCCGGCAACCCGGCCCCTGTCCCCGCGAGGCCGGTCGCGCTTCAGCCCTCACAGCGCGCCGAACGGGTCATCAGCCGCAACGACATCGTCCAGGTCATCTACATCGTCGGCGGCGTCCGCCTGACCATCAGCGGCCGGGCGACGGCCAATGCGGCGGCCGGTGAGCCCGTCTCCATTCTCAATCTCGATTCGGGCCGCACCATCGACGCCCTTGCGGTCAGCCCGGGTCAGGCCATTGCCGGCCCGGCCGCCCGCGCCGCCCGCGCCGCCCTCTAAGAGTTCGTTGCCCCTCGGGGCCAGCCGAAAGACCGTCTGCCATGCGTACGATCCTGACCATCGCTGCGACCGCCCTCACCCTCGGAGCCTGCTCCACGGCGATGGAGGCGGTGCGCGGCCCTGAACTGGCCCCCATCGGCTATCCGGCCGCCCTGATTCCGGCCCAGCAGACCTATCTGCCGGCCCCCGAAGCCCGGCAGGCCGCCAGCGCCAACAGCCTGTGGCGCACCGGTGCCCGGACCTTCTTCGGTGACCAGCGCGCCCGTCGCATCGGCGACATCCTGACGGTGACGATCAACATCGACGACCAGGCCCAGACCCAGAACACAACGGCCCGGACCCGCACCAATGACATCGCCGGCGGCGTTTCCAACCTGTTTGGTCTCGAGAACAGCATCGGCCGGGCCTTCCCCGGCGGCTTTGACCCCGGCAACATGGTCGGCATGTCCGGGTCGTCGAATGCCAACGGCTCCGGCTCGGTCAGCCGCTCCGAAAAGGTCTCCCTGACCATCGCCGCCGTCGTCACCGACGTCCTCGGCAACGGTAACCTGGTGATCCAGGGTCGGCAGGAAGTGCGCACCAACCGCGAGGTCCGCGAATTGACGGTGGCCGGCATCGTGCGCCCCGAGGACATCTCGTCGGCCAACACCATCGACCACACCCAGATCGCCGAGGCCCGCATCAGCTACGGCGGTCGCGGCGACATCAGCCGCGTCCAGGCCACTCCGGCCGCCCAGTCGCTGATCGAGCGCTTCAGTCCGTTCTGAGCTGTGCGCCTCCCCCGGCGGTGCCGGCCGCGGGGGAGGCTTTTCCGCCCGGCTTGCCGGGTCGAGAGCGGCATCAGTGTCGATTTGGCAAGCTGAGCCGTGAACCGTTAACGGAAACCCGCGTTTGAGCTTCAGACGCGAGTATCCAAATGTTCAAAATTCTCATTCCTGCCGTCGCCGCCATGGGGCTGGTCGCCTTCGCCGCCCAGACCCGAACGCCGACCTATGATGTCACCGCCGCACCAGTCGCCATGGGCTGGCACCTCAGCCATGAGGGCAGCCTGGCCAAGCTGGCCTATGGCGTGGAGAACTCCGACCAACTGGCGCTGATGATGACCTGCGAGCCGGGTCGCTCCAGCGTGGTCGTCTATGGCGTGGTCCAGCCGGTCGCCCCCGTTCTGATTCAGGCTTCCGATCGCGCCGTGGAACTGGATCCGCTCAGTGACGGCGACGCGTCCGAAGTTCGGATCGCCGTACGCGATCCGGGCCTGCAGTCACTGGCCAGCCGCGGAGTCCTGCGGGTTCGGGGCGACGCCGGAGACTTCGATCTCCCGGCGGCACCCGACGAACAGCGGGTCGCCGCGAATTTTCTTGCCTATTGCGGTTCGGCTCGCGTCTGACCAAGTCTGTGGTTTCAAGCCTCGGGGGAGCTGATGCATGACCGGCCTTACAAGCGTCGTCCTGGCGCTTCTGATCCAGCAAGTCGCGCCCGCCACCCCCGCCTGGACCTGGACTCTGTACGACGATAACCCGCTGGTCCTCGCCAATGAGGTCCCGGACACGGCCCGGCTGCGGTCGACCTTTGAATGTGAACCCGGCTCCAGCGTCGTGCGCCTGTCTCTCTACCCGGCCGCCCCGGCCCACGGTTTTGCCCGCGTGACCGCCGGTTCGGCGGCGACCACCGCCGCGGTGGAGCCCGCCCGGGGCGACGGGCTGCGTCTGGTCCTGCGCAGTGATCATCCGGTTTTTGCCGCCTTCGCCGCCAACGGCCATCTCGGCGTGATGATCGGGGAAGAACGCCGGGTCATCGAGGTCCAGCGATCCCACCTTGCCAAATTGCGCCGGTTCACCGAGCTTTGCGCCAGCTGAATCGGAATTTTGCCATGCGCTTGCCTGTCCCCGTTGTACTGAGCGGCCTGGCCCTGACCGCGGCGGCCTGCGCGCCTGTGGCCGTCACCGCCCCGCCCCTGATGGCCGCCGGCAATGCGGCAGCGCCGGTCGCAAACTATGACTGGTACCTGCATCAGGACGGGGACGATGCCAGCCTGGCCTATGGTCTGCGGGACAGCGACGATCTGCGCCTGGGACTGAACTGCCGTCGGGGTACCGGCCGTCTGGCCCTCAGCGCCGTCGGCGAGACCGGCGCGGCCCGTGAGATCCGCCTCGAGTCCGGCAGCGAAACGGCCCGCTATTCGGCCACCGCCGAGGCGTCGGAGCTGGCCGACGGCATCGTTCTGTCCGCCACGGCCCCGGCTTCCGACCCCGTGTTCCGGCGGTTCCAGGCCGTCGGCTGGCTCGCCCATCGCGAAGGCGACGAGAGCCACCCCTATGTCGCCCATCCCGGATCGACCCCACGAATCGCCCGCTTTTTCGCCTTCTGCGGCTGATTACCGGCAGCGCGGCTCCGGTAATACCGGTCTCGACGGTTGACGGCATGCCCGCCCTCCGATGCAGTCTCGCCAGGCATAAGGGAATGACACGATGAAACGCGCGATGATCGGGGCCGCGGCCCTCCTGACCGGGCTCGCCGGCGGCCTGCCCACCCTGGCCCAGACGCCCCCGGTCGCGCCCCGCACCGTCGCTGCGCCAGCTGTCACCGACGCCCGCCTCGCCCGTGTTCTCGCCGACTACGAGGCCTATCTGCGTGCCAAGGACCCCATCACCGCCGGCCTCGACGGGGATCGCGAGGCCCTGGCCCGCCTGCCCGACCTGTCGCGCGCGGGCGAACTGGCCCGCCGCGCGCCGATCCAGGCCCTGCTGGACCGCACCGAGGCCATCGCGCCGGCCCGGCTGAGCGCCGCCGACGCCCGAAATCGTACCTTCCTGCTGTTTCTGTTGCGCCGTGAGCTGGAAGGAATCGCCCTCGACACCAACCGGCTCGCCTTCAACTCGGAAGGGGGCTACGGCCAGTCGGCGGCCTATCTCGCCTCCTCCACCCGCATCGCCAGCAGGGCCGACGCCGAGGCGTGGCTGGCCCGGCTTGAGGGTCTGCCCCGGCTCTATGACGATACCCTGGCCGACGCCCGCCGCGGCCTGGCCACCGGCCTGGTCCAGCCCGCCTCGGTGGTCGAGAGCGCGATCCAGCTGGCCCGTACCGACGCCGCCCAGCCGCTTGATGGAGACCCTCTGCTCAAGCCCTTCGCCGACCTGCCGTCCAGCATTACCGCGGCGGACCAGGCCGCCCTGCGCGAGCGGGCCCGGACCGTGATCACCGACAGCATCGTGCCCCGCCGGCAGGCCTGGCTGGCCTTCCTGACCGACGAGGCCGCGCCGGCTGCCCCCGTGGCACCCGGCCTGGGCCTGCGGCCCGGCGGCCGCGACATGTACGCCTATTTCGTGCGCGGCTTCACCACCACCGACCTGACCCCGGACCAGATCCACCAGATCGGCATCCAGGAGGTCGCCCGCATTCGCGCCCGCATGGAGACCGAGATGCGCGCCGCCGGCTGGACCGGCGATTTCGCCGGTTTCCTGAGCTTCCTGCGCACCGATCCGCAATTCTACGCCACCTCGCGCGAGGATCTGCTTGAGAAGGCCTCCGAGATGGCCAAGCGCGCCGACGACCGGCTACCGGCCCTGTTCGGTACCCTGCCCCGGCTCCCCTACGGCGTGCGCCCCGTGCCGAGAGCCATCGAGGACAGCTACACCACGGGTCGCTACAATGGCGGCTCGATGAAGACCGGCGTCGCGGGCGGCTATATGGTCAACACCTCGCACCTGGACCAGCGGCCGCTGTACGAACTGCCGGCCCTGACCCTGCACGAGGCCGTGCCCGGTCACCACCTGCAGATCGCCCTGCAGCAGGAGGCCGAGGACCAGCCCTATTTCCGGCGCGGGGCCGACGTCACCGCCTTCATCGAGGGCTGGGGCCTGTACTCGGAATATCTCGGCGAGGAGATGGGCTTCTACCGCACCCCCTATGAGCGGTTCGGCCGGCTCAGCTACGAGATGTGGCGCGCCTGCCGTCTGGTGGCTGACACCGGCCTGCACTGGATGGGCTGGAGCACCGAACAGGCGCGCGCCTGTTTCCGCGACAACTCCGCCCTGGCCCCGCTCAACATCGAAACCGAACTGCAGCGCTATATCGGCTGGCCCGGCCAGGCCACGGCCTACAAGATCGGCGAGATCCGCCTGCGCGCCATCCGCGCCCGCGCCGAGGCGGCCTTGGGCGACCGGTTCGACATCCGCGCCTTCCACGACGCCCTGCTGGTCGACGGTCCGCTGCCCCTGGACCTGCTGGACAGCCGCATGGACGCCTGGATCGCCGAGGCGAAGGCACCGCCCCCCTAAGGGGGGGGGGGCGGACCGGCCACCGCCCCTCGCGGGATCGTCGGTGCGGCTGTTGTCCGCGCTCCCGCGCTCCGCAATCGCCGGCGACGTCAGGTCGAGGCGTCGGCCGGCGTCCTGGTCGTCAGGTCCTCATAGGGCGTCGTCGGGGTCTGCCCGGGCGGCAGGGCTGTCGGTGCCGGCGCACCGGCCTCGCCGGGCAGGCTGCGGATATAGCGATAGATGGCGCGCTTGTCGGCCTCGTGCATCGCCTTGACGCTGGGCCAGGGCATGATCGGCAGGGCTTCGCGTGTGCTCAGCATCTCGACCCAGGCGTCCTCGGTCATGTTCGCCGTCGTCAGGCGCAGGTTGTGGGCATAGGTGGTGCCCCAGGGGCCGAAGAAGCCATGGTCATTCCCCCTCAGCCATTCCGCCTCGGGCGTCCGGCCGCCGCTCGCGATATAGCCGGACGTGTGGCAGTCGTTGCAGCCTCCGACCCGGACCAGGTATCGCCCGGCGTCAATCTCGGTGGCCGCGACAACGCGCGGGCTGGTCGGCACGGTCGCGCCGACATCGGCCTGGCCGCACCCGGCAACGGCCAGCAGGCCCAGCGCCAGGATTATCGTCTTCGATCGCATTGTCGCCCTCCCCGGCCGAGACCGGAAAGAACAGCGTTTTGCCGATAATGGCAAGCGCGGTCAGGTCAGGCCCAGCGCCGCCCGCACCTTCCGCGTCAGCTTCGCGGCGATGATGCCGTGAGCGATGGCGAGGTGGTCGGCCAGTTCGTCGTCCGGCCAGTCGTCGATCCGCGGCAGGTTCACCCATTTGGCCCGCGCCATATAGGGCGCCGGCCGCGCGTGGCCAGATTCCGTCAGCACCGCATAGGCGATGTCCGAGACCTTGAACGACACGCCGCCCGTGCCGCCGACCATGGCGAACATCTTGCCGCCGACCTTGTAGGTGTCGTGATCGTCCCCGAACGGATGGTCCAGAGTCGCCGCCGGCAGGGCCAGGCAGACTCTGCCGACCCCGGCCCGGTCCATGCTCAGGCCCCCACGCCGACGCCGATCGGGCAGACCACCCCGGTGCCGCCGATGCCGCAATAGCCGTCCGGGTTCTTGGCGAGATAGGCCTGGTGATAGGCCTCGGCGAAATAGTAGGGCCCGGCCGGCGCGATCTCGGTGGTGATCGTCCCCCGCCCGGCCTGCGTCAGCGCCGCCTGATAGGCGTCACGCGAGGCCTCGGCCTCCACCTTCTGGGCCGCGGTCCGGTAATAGATGGCCGAACGGTAGGTGGTGCCCACGTCATTGCCCTGGCGCATGCCCTGGGTCGGGTCGTGGTTCTCCCAGAAGGCCTTCAGCAGTTCGGCGAAGCTGATCTCAGCCGGATCGAACACCACCTGCACCACCTCGGCGTGGCCGGTGCGGCCGGTGCAGGTCTCTTCGTAGGTCGGATTGGGCGTGATCCCGCCCGAATAGCCGACCGAGGTCACCCACACCCCGGGTAACGACCAGAAGATCCGCTCCACGCCCCAGAAGCAGCCCATGCCCAGGATGGCGGTCTCGAACCCCTCCGGATGCGGCCCCTGCAACGGCCGCCCATTGACGAAATGCACCGCGTCGGTCGGCAGCGGCGTGGTCCGGCCCGGCAGGGCGGTGGCGGCGTCGGGCAACGGGTCGGCGTCTCGGAACGACATGTCGGATCTCCAGTCAGGGGCTGGTCGTCATATAGGGACGGCAAACCGGCTTGCCGAGGGGGACATGGTGGTCTATCAGCCTCGCCTCCGCCGGGACGACCCCCGGCGGCCTCGCCCAGGCGTGGAACGGACAGGTGGCGGAGTGGTCGATCGCGCACGCTTGGAAAGCGTGTGTACGTGAAAGCGTACCGAGGGTTCGAATCCCTCTCTGTCCGCCACCCCGTCTGTCGCTGCCGGGCGGGTCGCTGTCTTCCTGAATTTTTCTGCGACCCGGGTGCGGACTGAGCCGGCTCCGTCGGCCGCCGGCCGGACGGCATTGCCTGTCTACAGGCAAATACCGGAACCGCATCGCTCCGGCCTGGCGTCCGGATCGCCGGACTGCCGCGCGATCCCCGGCACGGCGGGCATCGGCTCTTTGAACGCGTTCAAGTGCGTCGCAGGACGTCAGCGGCGGCATCAGCGTTTGCAGGTCAAGGTCGAGCCGACCGCCGTGTTGAAGGGCGGCAACGACCCATCGGTCGCCCCAGCCGATCATTGCCTCAACACAGCCTGCCTCACAGGGCGCGTCCACGGACTCGGCCCGCCCCGTCAGCGCCGTGGCGGAACCATCCATTCGCAGACGGTCCAGGGGTGCCCCCCACGCGTCCAACGGACCTGCCGGAATCCGCATCCCCCGCGCCCTTTCGGGAGCGGGGGACACGCCGGGAGTTCAGCCTACCACTGGACGCTCATACGGGCACCGATCTGGTTGTCATGCAGGCGATCGCTGAATACGGCGCGATAGCCGGTCGACAGGGTCACGCCCTTGCGCGGCTGGTATTCGAGGCCGAACTCGGTGACGCCGGCCAGCGGCGCGGCCTGGGCCCCTTCGATGGTGAAGCCACCGAAGCCGGCCGCGGCACCGCTGAAGCGCATGTCGGCCAGGGCTTCCCGGTCGCCCGTGGTGATCAGCACGCCGAGACCGCCATACAGCCGCAGCGGCTGACCGTCCGGCCGGTAGTCCTGGGTGACACGCAGGTTGAGCTGCGTTGTCTGCCAGTTGCGCTCCTGCTCGGCGACCTCCAGCGACAGGCCGCCGCCGGCGGTTTCGGTGAAGCCGTCGACCGTGCTGCGCGACATCGTCTCCATCACGCCGACCGAGACCGTGCCGCCGCTGTCATTGGCAAAGCGTCGGGCGATACTGGCTGACAGCGACTGACCCTCGCCGTGGGTCCGGCCCAGGGCCTGGCCGGAGAAGGCCCCGGCCGTCACCATACGCCGGCTGTCGATCTCGCCGCCATAGGCCGAGGCGGTCAGGTCGGCGGCCCAGCGCCCGTCGTCAAAGCGGGCATAGCCGGCGGCGTGTAACAGATCGCTTTCGAACGCAGACTGGCGTCCGATGACATCACCCTCGACCCGGGTCGCCCCGGCGGCCGCCCCCAGCACATAGTTGCCGGTGCCGACCGCATAGCCGCCGGTGAAGCTGTTCAGGCGCGTGTTCAGATCAGCCTGGCCGGCCTTGCCCTCAAGATCAATGTCGCTGGCCTGGACCGAGACCCAGCCGCCGCGACCCGTGCCGGCCTCGGCCGACGGGTCAAAGGCGTCCAGCACGCCGGTGACCATGGCGGCGGCCCCGTCACGACCACCGACGAAGCTGAAGGCACTGGCGAAATTCAGCGGGGCGGAACCCTGGTTCCGGGAGGCTCCGGCCTCACGGACCGCACCGGTGAAGGCGTCATTGGCGGCGAACAGCGCGCTGTTGAGGTCGGCCAGGGCCTCGCCGCTCAGGCTGTTGAACACGGCCTGGCGCTGGCTGGTGTTGAGCCCGGCCAGCAGGCTCAGCACCGCGGCCCAGTCATCCGAGGCCTGCAGCTGCCCTCCCGTCAGGGCCCGGCCGACCGCGTTCTGGTTGCCGCTGCCATTGGTCCCGAGGTCGAAATTGACCAGGTTGCGCAGTTCCAGCACCGCGCCATTGGGGTTCACATCGTAGCGGACCCGCCAGAACAGGCCGGAACCGGTGGCGGACTCGGTGAAGGCCGCGCCATTGCTGAAGGTGCCGATCCGCTGGCCCGCCGTCAGGAACGCGTAGCGGGTCGAGAACTCATAGCCGCTGGTCGGGCTGCGGAAGGTCGGGGCGACGATCGCACCGGTCAGGTTTGCCGTGCCGGAAACCACCAGACGGTCGATCAGGTTGCCGCCGGCGCTGCCCAGCACGTCCAGCGCCAGGGTGCCGCCGTTCAGGGTCAGACTGCCGGCCGAGAGGGTACCGATGCCGCTGGCCTGTCCGGCCAGGCCGGGCGACAGGGTCGCACCGTTGGAGACCGTCAGGGCCCCGCCGATGGTGCCCGCGCCGCTCAGGCTGCCGCCGCTGACGGCAACATTGCCGGTGGTGGTGGCGAGGAAGCGCAGCTCGCCGCCGGTGTTGGTCATCGTCTGCAGGGTGTGGTTGCCGCCCAGGGTGAACAGGCCGCTGGTATGAACCAGTGAACCGGTCCCGGTCAGGATCCCGCCGAACGACGAGTCCACGCCGCCGAAGGTCAGGCGTCCCGCGCCGATCGCGACCGTTCCGGTGCCGAACAGGGCCCCGATCGTGTCGGTGCGGCTGTTGACGTCGAAGGTCGCCCCGGTCGAGACCGAGACGGCGGCCGTGTCAGCCAGGCGATCCGACGCGCCCAGACGCAGGGTCCCGGCGTTTACATTGACCTGCGAGGCTGCGGCCGTCCCGGTCAGCACCGAGGTGCCGCCGAGGTTGATCAGGGCTCCGGCACCAAGGTTGGCGTTCACCGTGGCCCCGGTCAGCTGGTACTGGGCCGCGGTCAGGGCTCCGGTGCCGGCCAGGGTGCCGTTGAGCAGGGCCAGGCCGACGGTGTCGCTGAAGCCGTTGAGGTTGAGGGTCGCCCCGGCCGAGACCGAGACCGTGGCCGTATCGGCCAGACGGTTGGACGCGCCCAGCGACAGGGTGCCGGCCTGGAGCGAGACCGAGCCGGCCGCCGCGGTGCCGTTCAGGGTCGAGGTGCCACCGAAGTTGACCAGGTTTCCCGCGCCGAGGTTGGCGTTCACCGTGGCCCCGGTCAGCTGGTACTGGGCCGCGGTCAGGGTACCGGTGCCGGCCAGGCTGCCGTTGAGCACGGCCAGGCCGACGGTGTCGCTGAAGCCGTTGAGGTTGAGGGTCGCACCGGACGAGACCGAGACCGTGGCCGTATCGGCCAGACGGTCGGACGCACCCAGCGCAAGGGTCCCGGCCTGGACCGAGACCGAGCCGGCGGCCGCAGTGCCGGTCAGGGTCGAGTCTCCGCCGATGTTGAACAGGGAGCCCGCGCCAAGGTTGGCGTTCACCGTGGCCCCGGTCAGCTGGTACTGGGCCGCGGTCAGGGTACCGGTGCCGGCCAGGCTGCCGTTGAGCAGGGCCAGGTCGACGGTGTCGCTGAAGCCGTTGAGGTCGAGGGTCGCGCCGGACGAGACCGAGACCGTGGCCGTATCGGCCAGACGGTCGGACGCGCCCAGGGCCAGGGTGCCGGCCTGGACCGAGACCGAGGTAGCGGCCGCGGCGCCGGTCAGGGTCGAGCCTCCGCCGAGGTTGAACAGGGAGCCCGCGCCGAGGTTGGCGTTCACCGTGGCCCCGGTCAGCTGATACTGGGCCGCGGTCAGGGTGCCGGTGCCGTCCAGGGTGCCGTTGAGCAGGACCAGGTCGACGGTGTCGCTGAAGGCGTTGAGGTCGAGGGTCGCGCCGGTCGAGACCGAGACCATGGCCGTATCGGCCAGACGGTCGGACGCGCCCAGGGCAAGGGTGCCGGCCTGGACCGAGACCGAGCCGGCGGCCGCGGTGCCGTTCAGGGTCGAGGTCCCACCGGCGTTGAACAGGCTACCGGAACCGAGGTTGGCGTTGATGGTCGCGCCGTTCAGAACATACTGGGTCGCCGTCAGGGTACCGGTGCCGGTCGGGACCGGGATCGTGAGCGGGCCGTCCGCCCCCTTTGCGTTGACGTTGAGGGCCGGAATGACCTGGGCCGGGTCCGCGTCGGGCGACGGGAGGCTGACCGTGCTGTCCAGAGTCCCGTTCAGGTAGGCCAGGGCGACCGTCTCGTCATTGCCCATCAGGTCCAGCGTCGCGTCGGTCCAGACCCGGAGCGTCGCGCCATCTGCGAGGCGGTCTGACTGACCCAGACGCAGGGTGCCGGCCTGAACGACGACCTCTTCGGCCGCGGCCGTGCCGTTCAGGGTTGAGACGCCACCCAGGTTGAACAGGGATCCGCTGCCGAGGTTGGCGTTCACCGTCGCCCCGTTCAGCTGGTACTCGATCGCCGTCAGGGTGCCGGTCCCGACCGGGGCCGGGCTGAAAGCGACCGTTGCCTCGCCCGAGGGGGGCGTCACGGCCGGGACCGCCAGGGGGTTGGTGTTGAGAGTGCCGTTGATCACCGCCAGGGCAACCGTCTCGTCATTGCCCATCAGGTCCAGCGTCGCGCCGCTTGAAACCGAGAGCATGGCCGTATCGGCCAGGCGGTCTGACTGACCGAGTCGCAGGGTGCCGGCCTGGACCGTGACAATCCCGGCCGCCGACGTGCCGTTCAGGGTCGAGACTCCGCCGGTGTTGAACAGCGATCCCGCGCCGAGGTTGGCATTGATGAGTGCGCCGTCGAGATAGTATTCGGCCGCGGTCAGGGTACCGGTCCCGGTCGGGAGCAGGGCCGCTTGCGGGCCGTCGCCGGCATCACCGGCCAGGGGCGACGGGAGCAGCACTGAGCTGTTCAGCATGCCGTTCAGCCAGGCCACGCCCACGGTCTCGTCGTAGCCCTGCAAGTCCAGGGTCGCGCCGGAGGAGACCGACAGCATCGCCGCATCCGACAGCCGCTCGGACGCGCCCAGGTGCAGGGTGCCGGCCTGGACCCAGGCCGTCGACGCCGCCGAGGTGCCGTTCAGGGTCGAGGTCCCGCCGATGTTGATCAGAAGGCCGGTGCCGAGGTTGGCATTCACGGTGCCATTGCTCAGCGAATAGCTACCTGCTGTCAGCGTGCCGGTGCCGTTCAGCGCGCCGCGCAGGAGGAGGGTACCGACCGTGTCATTGAAGCCCTGGAGATTCAGCACGCCGCCTGTACCAACGGTCACGGCCGCACTGTCCGCCAGACGGTTGGATCCGCCCAGCACCAGATTGCCCGCCACAATGCCGTGACTCGAATCGGCATCCCAGACAGAGACTTGGGTCGATGCCGATGAGCCGTTCAGGATCGTGGCTCCCCGCGAGCCCTCCACCGAAAGGTTGCCGGTGCCGAGGTTGGCGTTGATCGTCGCGCCGCTGAGGAAAAACCGTCCGCCCGTCAGAAGGCCGGTGCCGTTCAGGGCACCGCCGGTGATCTCGACAGCCCCGACCCTGTCCGAAAAGCCCTGGATATCCAGGATCGTGCCCGCGTTCACATACAGGTTGGCGACGTCCGACAGTCGGTCGGAACTTCCCAGCCGAAGCGTGCCGCCGTTGATGCTGACGGTGGTCGCGCCGGCGACTCCGTTCAGCAGGGTGACTCCACCTTGCTGGAACAGCGCGCCTGTGCCGAGGTTGGCGTTCACGGTTGCCCCGGTCAGCGAGGTTGTGGCAGCCGTCAGCGTGCCAGAACCGTCCAGACGACCCGCGAGCTCGAGCCGGGAGATCGTGTCATTATAGGCGTTGAGATCCAGGGTCGCTCCCGACGCCACCGTAACCAACGCGGTGTCGGCGAGGCGGTTCGAGCCCCCGAGCTGAAGGATGCTGCCGCTGTTGACCGCCACATAAGTGCCGGCGAGCGTTCCGTTCAGCCGGGTTGTACCGCCGAGGGCGGTAAACGTCCCGGTGCCGAGGTTGGCGTTAAAATCCGCCCCCCAGCTGATGTAGCTGTTCGCAGTCAGGGTGCCCGTGCCGTCAAGTCGGGTGCCGGTGTAGAAGGTGGCCGTTCTCACTGTGTCGTTGAACGCCCCCATGTCGATGATGCCGAGGGAGCTGGCTTCGAGGTCCGTTGTATCGGCCAGAACGTTCGAAGCGCCCAGACGCAGGGTCGCGGACGAGGCTGTGGTCGCGCCGGTGTACGTGTTCGCACCGCTGAGTGTCTGTGTGCCGCCACCACTGATCCTCACCCCACCGGAGCCGGAAATGACGCCGGAAAATGTGCTGGCACCCACGCCGCCGACCGTCAGGTTGCTGGTCCCCAGAACCACCGCGCCCGCGCCGGTCAGCCGGCCGATGGTTTCGGAATTGGAGACCAGGAAGGTCGCGCCCGACGACACGGACACCACGCCCGTGTCGGCGATGGCCGATCCGTTGCGGACCTCCAGCGTGCCGGCCTCGATCGAGGTCTGGCCGGTATAGGTGTTGGTGCCGGTCAGGGTCTGGGTCCCGGCCCCGATCTTGGTCAGGGCCAGATAGCGACCGCCAATATCAGGATTGTCGCCGATCGTGCCGCTGAAGGTGCCCGTGCCACCGGCGACGCCGACGGTGATCGCCACCGTGCCGCCATAGCCACCGGACAGGGCGCCCGCGCCGGTCAGGGCATCGACCCGGACCAGACCCTCGACCGTATCAAAGCGTGCGCCCGACGCGATATTCAGGCCGCCCATATTGTTGGTCCAGAGGCCCTGGCCCGAACCGCTGCCGTTGACGGTTCCGCTCTGCACATCGATCAGGCCACCCTGCGACAGGCTGATCACGACATTGCCGTTGCCGCCGTTGCCGAGGGCCGTGAGGCTTCCGGCATCGCCGGTGAACAGAATCCGGCCGGTACCGGTGAAGGTATCGCCCTTGATGGCCAGCACACCGCCGGTCTGGTTGTCGAAATTGAGGGTCGCGCCCGTGGCGATCGAGACGGCTCCGTTGCCGAGTCCGTTGCCGGTGTTGAGCACGCGCAGGGTGCCGCCCGACACCGTCGTCGTGCCGGCGTAGCTGCCGGCACCGGTCAGGGTCCAGGTACCGCTGTCGAGTTTGCTCAGGTTCGTCAGACCGGTAATCGATCCCATGGCCATCGTGCCCGCCGCACCGTTGGCGGCCGTGCCGTCGCCGGCACCGCGCAGGGTCAGGGTGTTCGTGCCGCCGCCCATATTGATCGCGCCGAACGACGCCGCCGCCAGGGTTCCGGCCGCCTGCAGGGTGAGGCCGCTGGCCCCGTCGACCGTCGCCGCGCCCGTCGAACCGCGACCGTTGTAGATCGTCACGGTGTCGTTACCGCTGTTGAGCAGGATCGACCCGGTGGTCGACCCGGCATGCAGGTTGATCGTGGTCGCCGCACCCGCGGTGTTGACCCGGACGGCCCCGGCCCCGGCACCGGTGGCGCTGCCGTAGTTGGTGAAGGTGCCGCCGGTCTCGATGAACTGGACCGCCACGCCGTAGATCGAATCGCTACCACCGGTCAGGGTGCCGCCGCCGGCATTGGTGACGGTGCCCCCCTCGACCACCACGGCCGAATAGACCGGCGCGCTGATCGTACCGGCATTGAGAATGGTCGACGGCGCGTTGATCGATGAAACACCGTCAAGCCACATCGACGTACCGCCCTGCCCGCCGGAGATCGTGCCGGTGTTGGTCAGGGTCAGGCCGTTCGACGAATAAATTCCGGAAGACGCGCCGCGGATCGTGCCCGAGTTGGTGATGGTGCCGCCGGCGACGCTGATCGCATATCCGGTTCCACTGGCGGTATAGACGCCACCGCTGACGGTGCCGTTACCGATCAGGCCGGCGTTGGTGATCGTCGCCGTACCGATGGTCGAGATGGCATTGCCGCCGCTGGAAACGATCTGGCCACCGGCATTGTTGGTGATCGAGACCGCACCGCTGCCATTGGCGACAATCGCGCCAGTGGCGGCACCCAGAACACGGCCGGAATTGCTGAGTGTCAGGGCACCGGTTCCGACCGTCTCGATCCCGGTTCCGCCGGAGATCTGTGCGCCCGCGGCATTCGTGACTGTCAAAAGCCCGCCGTAGCTGCCGCCGCTAACCAGCCCCATTCTCAGCCCCGCGGCACCACCTGAAATCGTCCCGGCGTTGTTGTTGACCGTCGTCTGACCGAACGATGTGTAGACGCCATAGCCGGTGGTGGAACCGGTGATCACACCGCTGTTCGTGATCGTGCTGGGGCCATTGGCCAACCGGATCGCGTCACCGGCAGACGAAGTGATCGTTCCGGTGCTGGCGTTGGTGACGTTGACCGGGCCCGAGGCGGTCGCGATCCCCGTGCTGGTTGCGGTGATCGCCCCGGCGTTGGCGACTGTGCTGGTGCTGGCACTGTTGAAATAGACGCCGACCCAGTTGTTGAGCACACCCGTTTCGAGGACGTTCACGGTCGCTGCCCCGTTCGCCGTGATCCCGAACCCGGTACCACCGACGTTGGAGAGCGAGCCCGCGACGTTCAGGATAGTGCCTGCCGCGAGGGTCCAGACCGCGCCCCCGGTCCGGCTGCCGGTGAGGGTCAACGTGCCGGACTGGTGATTGTAGGTCTCGAAATTGGAAAGGTTGCTCAAGGAGAGCGACCCGCTGACACCCGTGCCCAGAACGCTGTTGAACACATCGGCCGTGCCGGTGCCGCCGTCGATCGTGCTGCCGATCGTGCCGCCCTGCCAGGTGAAGGTGTCGTCGCCGGCCCCGAGGGTCACCGCGCCGCTGATCGAGCCGGTCGAGGCCAGGGTGATGTTGTCGATGCCCGAGCCGGTCGCGGCGTTGTAGGCCCCGTTCAGGGTGCCCGCGATGGTCACAGTATGCGTGCCGCCGGCATTCGACAGGATCTGACCGGTCGTGGTCGACCCGGCCTGCAGATCGATGGTGGTGTTGCCTGCGCCATTGAGCAGGATCGAGCCCGTGCCGCCGTTGATCAGGCCGCCCGACTGGTTGGTAATCAGGGTCGTGGTGCCGGCACCGCTGGCGTTCTGGACACCATAGCCATAGGTCGCATCGCTGGCCCCGGTAATGGTGCCCGAGTTGGTCACCGAGCCGCCGCCGACGAACGCCACGCCCGAATAGATACTGGAGCTGAGCGTGCCGGTGTTGGTCAGGGTCAGGGCGCCATGCGAGGTGATGCCGTCGTTGGTTACGCCGCGGATCGAACCCGCATTGGTGACGCCGAGGGCACCGGCATTGTTGTAAATTCCCTGGGTCTGACCCGTGATTGACCCACCCGTGCCGACATTGATCGTGCCGCCGGCGAAGGTGGCGATGCCTGCCTGGGTCTGGCTGAGAACCGAGCCGGCACCGGAATAGGTCAGGGCACCCTGGGTATAGATCCCGGCGTCACTGCCCGTGATCGCGCCATTATTGACGACGGTCAGGCCGTTCGCATTGTTCAGGATGCCGAAATAGGCACCGGTGATGGCCCCACCGACATTGTTGGTGATCGTGCCGCCCGATGCGACGACGCCGCCGCTGCTGGAGGTGGCTCCGTTGCCGGTGATCGTACCGGTGTTGGTCAGGTTCAGCACGCCAGAGGCGAACACGCCCGCGGCTCCGCCGGTGATCGTGCCGCCGGCGTAGTTGGTGAGGTTCAGCGCGCCCGTGCCTGCCGAGCGAACGCCGAACGCGTTCGTGCCGGTGATCGAGCCATAGTTCCCGACCGTCGATGAGGACGGGGTTTCAGTGTAAACGCCATTCTCGATGCCCGTGATCGACGCCACGGCGTCGGTAACCGACCCGTTGTTCACCACCGACGAGTTGGTGAAGCGCATGGCCGAACCGAGCCCGACGCCGGTCCCGCTGGTACCGGTCGTGGACACCAGCCCGAAATTGTTGACCGTGGCCGGGTTGACGGCCGACACGCCGATATAGGCACCGCCCAGCACCTGACCCGTATCGGCGACCGTGAAGGTGCCGGCGGCACTCACCGCGTAGTCGGTGCCTCCGCTCCGCGTGCCGGCGAGCGTGACGTTGGCGCCGGAATGGTTCACCAACAGCCGGCCACTGGTGGTGATGTCTCCCGCGAACGTAAGCGCGGCCGCGCTGACGATATTGACAAGACCCGTGCCGGATATGTTCTGGGTTACCGTGCCCGCGACCACATCGCTGTATTGCAGCCCGAAGCCAGAGGCGTTGACGACGATGCTGCTGCCCGAGATCGAGCTGGCCGTCCCTGCGAGGACACCCTGACTGACCGTGGTGACACCGGTCCAGTTATTCGTGCCGGATAACGTCAGGGTGTTGGCACCAGTGTGCGTAAAGCCGCCCGAGCCGGTGATGGAGCCGGAGAAGGTGCTCGAAGCCCCGGTCGCCGTGAGCGTGTTCGCGCCGAGGATCACGGATCCAGCGCCCTGAAGGCTGTTGACGGTCGTCCCGCCGGCGAGGCCCGAGATGTCGAACGTGCCGCTCGAGCCGATGCTCAAGGAACCCGACTGACTGATCGAGCCGGACCCGCTCAAGGCGATCGTACCGCCCGTGATGGTCGTCGCCCCGGTATAGGTGTTCACACCGGTCAGGGTCTGGGTGCCCGTGCCGACGTGAGTCAGGGCGAGGATCCAGCCTGTCTGCCCGGTGTTCGAGGTGTTAGTGATGATGCCATTGAAGGTGCCGGAGCCGTTTGCGACACCGATGGTCGTGGTCCTCGCACCCGCAAATCCGCCGGCCAGCCGCCCGGAACCGGTCAGCGCATCGACGAAGATGGCACCCTCGACGCCGTCGAAAATGGCACCCGCATTGATGTTCAGGCTGCCGAGGTTGTTGGTCCAGTTGCCTTGCCCGTCGGAACTGCCCGAGAACTGGCCGGTGTTGACGTTGAGCGCGCCGCCCGCCGACATGCGCATCTCGCTTCGCAGCGCGAACGAGCTTGCCCCGGTCGTGTTGGTTTCAAGCGTGCCGGTACCAGTAAAAACATAGCCGTCGAGCCAGTTCACGCTTCCGCTGGTGTTGTTCAGCTGCAGCGTCGTCCCGCCGGCGATGGCGGTCTGCCCGGGAGCCGGATCCCCGGGGCTGGGGACGACCGTCGTCTGGGCCATGGCCCCCGTCGCCGCCAGACTCACCGCCACCAGAGCCGTGCTGCCCAGCAGGCCGGCGCGCATCGGGCTGGAACCGCCGGACTTGCGCGCACGCTTGGACGAACGCGCGCCGGACACGGCGCGGGATTTGATCGAAGTCATGACAGGCAGCCCACCCAGAAAAGTCACAGGGCCGCGCCCTGATCCGTCAGACGACCCTCTCCGGGACGCTCTGCAGCGGCCCGCAAATAATCGTTAACTTTTCAGTAACTAACAGCGTGTTGCATCGACAGGAATGACCCGGAATCCCAATCTTGGGACGCCACGCCTCGCAGGCGAATTCACCACCTGCACGGCGAATATTTCGTGATCGGCGGGGTGAATTCAGCCGCGTGGCGATGAATTTCTTTCGGCGGCAGTCTGCCCGGGTTACCCCCCACCGGCCGCGACGGCACCGGGACCATGCGACCGGCGACAGATTGGACGGTCGACGCGGCTTTCCGCTAGATGCCGTCTCCAGCAGCAGCAGACCCCGGTTCGCCGGGAACAGGCGAGACGGCATTGGCTCTTGATCAGACACAGCCCCGGATGACAGCGGCCCTGCTGGTCGGGGCCAGGCGCGAAGCGCGGGCCCTGGCGGACTTTCCCGGTCCCCGACCGACGTCGCTGGCCGAGGCCTATGCCATCCAGGATGCGGCGATTGCCGCCTGGCCGGATCGAGTCGCCGGTTGGAAGCTGGCCCGCATCGGGGCTCCGCATGACACGATCCATGGGGTCGGTCGCCTGGCGGGCCCGATCTTTGCCCGACGGATTCGGGCCGCCGGTTCGCGACCGGTATCGGTGGCGGTGATCAGCGGGGGCTATACCGCGATCGAGGCTGAATATGTGCTCGAGATCGGGGAAACCCCACCGTCACGGGACCGCTGGACCCCGGAAGACGCTGCCGGCCTGGTGAGTCGCGCCTTCACCGGCGTGGAGATCGCCGGAAGTCCGTACGCCGGGATCAATCAACACGGACCCGCCGTTACGGCAGCGGATTTCGGCAACAACGCCGGGCTCGTGATCGGCCAGGCGATCAGCGACTGGCGCGAGCGTTTGCCCGGCCTGCGCTGCGCCGTGAGCATCGATGGCCAGGTCCGCGGCGACGGCGGGGCAGCGGCAATCCCCGGCGGGCCGCTCGCGTCCCTGGCCTTCCTGCTCAATCATCTGCATCCCCGCGGGCGGGTGCTGAACACGGGCGATCTCGTCTCGACCGGAGCCGCGGCCGGCGTCCATCCCATCATCACGGGTCAGACAGCCCGGGCCGACTTCGGGGTCGACGGTGTCATTGACTGCCTGGCAATCGCGGCGGAACCGGCCCCCTGACAGGGACGCGCGCGGAAGCCGCCGGCTAGGACGAATCGACATTCATCGCATCCAGAGCATGGAGGCGGCGATGTGGATGAAGGCGAGGTAGTGGCGTGCCAGCCTGTCGAACCGGGTGGCGAATCGTCGGAAGTGCTTGAGCCTGTTGAAGCAACGCTCGACGCGGTTGCGGAGTCGGTAGACCAGCGGATCGTGTGGGATCGGGGCCTTGCGTGAGCGGGTCGAGGGGATGACGGCCTCGGCTCCGATCTGATCCAGATGGCGGCGAAGACTGTTGGCGTCATAGGCGCGGTCGGCGAGCACGGCGGCGGGGCGATGGCCTTCCAGAAGCGTCGGAACGGCCAGGATGTCGTGGCTCTGGCCCGGTGCGATGAGGAAGCGGACCGGGCGGCCAAGGCTGTCGCAGGCCATGTGGACCTTGGTCGTCAGTCCACCTCGGGAACGCCCCACAGCCGGGTCGAGGCCCCCTTTTTTCGGCCACTGCCCCGGCCGGTCGTCGCCTGCTGGTGAGCCCGCACAAGGGTCGAGTCCAACATCAGGTACTGGTTGTCCCGATCCTTGATCAGATCATTGAACACCTTCTCCCAGACCCCTGCCGCCGCCCAGCGGCTGAAGCGCTTGTGCGCCGTCTTCCACTTGCCGTAGCGCTCGGGGAGATCCTGCCAGTGGGCCCCGGACCGCAGCACCCAGAGCACCCCGTTCACGAACAGTCGGTTGTCCGAGCCCGTCCGCCCGGGATCCGAAGCCTTACCCGGCAGCAGGGACTCGATCCGAGCCCACTGCACCTCATCCAGTTCGTACCGCTTCACACCCATTACAGACCTCCGCCAAAGCGGAGACCTATGAATCACGCATCCGGTGATCCGGGAATCCCTGAATGTCGATTGGACCTAGATGCGGGTCGTGGCCAGAAAGCGTTCGCGATCCAGTTCGGTGCGGCGGCGAACCTCGCTCAAGGCTTCGGACTCGGCGGCCTCAAGCATGGTCTCGAACAACCGGTGAAAGTGGTCGCGCATGGCGATACGCGCGGCGGCAGGATCGCGATTGCGCAAGGCCGCGAGAATGGCGGAATGCTCGTCGGCCCGCGCGCCACTGTCGTGCTTGCACACGCTGGCATAGACTCGTTTCACCCGCGGCAGTTCGGTCCGCATGCGCCAGATCATCTGGACGAAATACTCGATGACCGGATTGCCGGAAATCCGGGCGATCGTCAGATGGAACAGCCGATCCGCGTCCTCGCCACTGTCAGAGCCGTCGTCCGCGCGGGACATCGACAGGATCAGTTCCTCGAGTTCGTCGATCTCGTCGTCGGTGATGTTGGCTGCGGCCAGGGCCGCCGCCTCGGCCTCGATCACCGCCCGGGCCGCCGTCAGTTCGAAGGCGGTCACGTTCGGCAGGGCATCCGGTCCCCCCTCGGGCCGTCGGGTCACATAGACGCCGGACCCGGTGCGGATGGAAATCCGCCCCTGGGCCTCCAGGGCGATCTCGGCCTCCCGGATCGTCACCCGACTCACATTGAAGCGTTCGGCCAGTTCCCGCTCGCCGGGCAGCCGTGCGCCGACAGGGAAATCCCCTGAGTCGATCAGGGCCCGGATCTCCCGTGCGATGGTTTGATAGAGTCGTTTCTCGGACATGCTCTCAGCCAGATATCACTTCGCGAACCCCAATGCTTCCGTCATGGCGACCCCGGTTTGGGGCGGCGGGGACCAAACGCCGTTCCGGGCGTCCGTGTCCGTCGCTCACCCCGCGCCGGCGGATCAGAAGCGGTAGCGCGCTCCGAGATAATACCTTGCACCATAGGTATTATATTCCCTCAGACTGCCGGAAACCGGCATGTCGTGAATTCGCGGCTCGTCGGTCAGGTTTGACGCTTCGAAGCTGAACGACAGGTGGCTGTTCACCCGGTAGGAAGCCCGGAAGTCCAGCGTATCGGTGTCGCGAATATAGCGGTTCTGGGACGGTCCTCCGACGAATTTCTGATAATATTCCGTGCGGGCCTTGTAGATGGCCTGCAGCTCGACCGGCCCGATCTCGTAATAGACCGATCCCGAGAAAACATGGTTGGACAGGCCGAAAATACCCGCCGGCTCGATGATACCGGGCGTGACCACGCCCGTCACCGGATTGATCTGGTCGCCGAGGCGCAGGTCGTGGGTCTGGTAGTTGGAGTCGGCGTAGTTGTAGCTGGCCTTGACGCCAAGGCCGTCGAACGGGGCCGGCAGGTTGGAGAAGCGGTGGGCCACCGTCAGCTCCACGCCGAACAGGTCACTGGTATCGTCCGTCGCCGTATCAACCTGGACGGGGACCACGACGGGCGTGCCGCCGATAATGTAGGTCTCGTTGGAAATGGTGGGCGCGAAGCCGCCGTTGAACTGCTTGTAGTAGATGGCGGCACTGAACATGGAATCCGGGTTCGGATAGTACTCCAGCGAGAGGTCGCCGTTCCACGACAACAGCGGTTCGGCCGCCGGATTGCCGTTGGCGGTGATGTTGTTGATCGCATCCTCGACCGTGGGGAACGACAGGCCGCTCTCCAGGGTGATGGTCCGCCCGGCCCCCAGGGCGCTGGGATCCGGTCGCGACATGGCCCGGAAGGCACCGACGCGCAGCAGCAGATCATCCCTGAGCTCGAACGTA
Source organism: uncultured Brevundimonas sp. (assembly GCF_963975535.1). Taxonomy (GTDB): domain Bacteria; phylum Pseudomonadota; class Alphaproteobacteria; order Caulobacterales; family Caulobacteraceae; genus Brevundimonas. The sequence goes on from NZ_CAXBHE010000001.1 coordinate 141,644, forward strand.
CCATTGAAACTGGGCAGCCAGGCATCGGAACTGCCTTCGAACGTCTGGGTCTCGAACGCGCCGGTCGACACCAGGGTGACGCTGCCGTCGATATTGTTGACGACATTCAGCCCACTGCGCAGGCCGCGTGAAGTGACGTCGGTGTTCACGTAGCGAACCCCGAAATTGCCCGAGAATGGCAGGTTGAACAGCACGGTATCGAAATTGGCCATCACATAGGCGGCGATGGTGCGCTCCTCGACGTCCCGGTTGCCGATGGCGCGAATGTCGGCGTTGCGGCCGGTGTCCGCGACCCCGGTCAGGGCGCTGAACAGGCACAGCGGATCGAACTGGGCCCAGCTGGTGATGGTGTTGCCCGAGGCGTTGGACAGGAAGTCGCTCTGGGCGAAGTCACGACGGCACGCCAGGTTGGCCGCGCTGGTCTGGGCTGTGGTGTAGCTCAGCTCCACCCGGTCGTCGAAATCGGCATAGGTCATGTCCGACAGGCGCGTACCGGCCTTGAAGGCAGTGATGACGCTATCGTGCCGGTCGTACTCGACGTCGATGCGCGCGGACCGCACCTCGTGTTCGCGCACGGCCTCGTCCCGGCGCACGCGACCATTGGTGCTGAAATTGTCGTGGTCGTTGAGATCGAACAGCGGGTCAACGGTGATCCGCGGGATATCGCTGTTGCGATAGTCGAAGGTGTAGCCGACACGGTTGGTGTTGATCACGCCGGGCACGACGACGTTGTTCACATCCCGGTTGAACGAGCGCAGACGCGTCTGGCGATCCAGTTCGCTGCGGTAGGTGCTGGAGTAGGACAGGTCGGCGCTGATCCTCAGGTCGTCCCGCACGTCCCATTTCGCGCCAAGGCCGCCGCCCTCATACTGCTCGTCCCGGATGCGGTAGGTCGGCGTGGATTCGATCGAACTGTTGCCGGTGTAGAACAGCAGGACGCCGTCAGCGCTGACGTCCCGGCTGTTCACACCGCGTCGGGTCTCGGAGAAGTTCAGGTCCTGCCGGTCCTCGGTGTAGGTCCGCCGCGAGCTCTGATAGTCGAGCGAGAACTCGAGGACGTCATTGGGACGCCACTGCAGGGCTCCGAAGATGGCGTCACGCTGGTCGTTCTCGACAAACTGGCGATAGGTGCGACTGCCAGGGATCAGATAATAGGGCGTCCCGGCCGCGACCTGGGCGGCCGTGACCTCACTGCAGTTCGCCGTCGCCGACACCGTCTGGGTGCCATTGCACGCGACCCATGTCGAGCTGCTGGAAAACAGTTCCTCGGGGTTGGTGGTCTCCAGCGACTGGATGCCCAGGGACAGGCCCAGCCTTCCGGCCCCGCCGAGATCGAACTGGTCCACATAGCTGGCGGTACCCCGCCAGCCCGGGCCCGCCGGATCGTTCAGCTTGTCGTCATAGTCGGCCCACAGCGCCCGCGCCTCGACCTGAACACGACGACGGCCGAAGTCCAGAGGCTGGATGGTGCGCATGTCGATGATGCCGGCCACCCCGCCTTCGATGAAGTCGGCCCGCTGGGTCTTGTAGATGGCGACCGAATTAATGAGCTCTGACGGGAACTGGTTGAAATTCACGGACCGGTCGCCGCTGCCGTTCGAGGCCTCTCGACCATTGAAGGTGGCGAATCCCAGGAACGGACCGAGGCCCCGGATGGAGATTTCGGAGGCCCCCCCCTTCTCGCGATGGGTCGAGGCTCCGGTGATGGTTTCGATCGCTTCACCGATCGACGACGCGGGCAGGTCGCCGATATCGTCGGCCGACAGAACATCAGCGACAATGTCGGCATTGCGCTTCTGGCTGATCGACGACTGCACGGAGGCACGGAAGCCGGTCACGACGACTTCATCCACCTGGGAGGTGGGCGGGGCCGGCGTGGCGGTCTGGGCCTGGGCAAGACCGGCACCTACGGTCCAGGCCATGCCGCACAGGAGCGCCGCTTTCAGCGGTCGCCGGTCCGACAAACGAGACAAACTCCGAGCGTTGTATGGCCGCATAACTTCCTCCCCAGGACATGCCCGTTTTGACGGGCTTGCCGGAAGCTATGATGACGCGAACCACGCAGTCAACCAATTTTCTTAGCTTGGCTCACAAACTGGTTTATCGCTTGGCTATACCCCCGAACCATTTCCGACTGCCGCGGCCGAAATTTGGCAGTTCATCAGCCACCCGTCGTTTGAAAGCCTCCGCCCTGACCAGCCAGCACTGGCTTTACCTGGGGCCCAACGGAATATTGGTTGTCCACTTTGTCGGCCAAATCGCTCATATTGGTTGACACGGAAATCCGGTTCGTTACGGTCCGTCCCGACGGCAAGGGACCAATCAGAGTCCCGAAAGCCGCCAAGGGGAGGGAGTATCCACCATGAGCGTCCGGCTTCTTGTCGCCCTTTTTTGTCTGGCCATCGCGGCCGCGACCGTGGATGCGGCTTCGGCCCAGCCGGGGACGGAAGGTCGCCTCGTCCGTACGCCGGCTGAATTCTCCAGCGCCATGCGTGCCGCCCGTCCGGGTGACACCATCGTGCTGGCGGATGGTGAATGGCGGGACTTCCAGATGCTGGTGTCGGGCCAGGGACAGGCCGGTCGAACCATAACGGTGACGGCTCAAACGCCCGGATCTGTCATCCTGACAGGCCTGTCGAACCTGCGCATGGCGGGTCGTTACCTGGTCGTCGCCAATCTGGTGTTCCGCGATGGTTACTCCCCGACCGGTGAGGTGATCTCCTTCCGGCGCAACCGCCAGGACCGGGCCACGGACAGCCGGGTGACCGGCATGGTCATCGACGGGTTCAGCAAGCCGGACCGTCGGGACGCCGACAACTGGGTGGCCCTGTTCGGCCAGAACAACCGCTTCGATCACAACCATATCGTCGGCAAAACCAATGCCGGCACGACCCTGGTTGTGGTTCGGGATGCCGAGCAGGGCCTGGCGAACCACCACCGCATCGACCACAACTATTTCGGACCGCGTCCCAGCCTGGGCTCGAACGGCGGCGAAACTCTCCGGGTGGGCACCAGCCACGACGCCGAATCCGACAGCTTCACCACGGTGGAGTTCAACTGGTTCGACCATTGCGACGGCGAGGTCGAGATCATCTCGAACAAGTCCGGGGCCAACGTCTATCGCGGCAATGTCTTTTTCGAATCGCGCGGGGCGCTGACCCTGCGTCACGGCGATGGCAATCTGGTCGAGGACAACGTCTTCATCGGCAACGGCGTCGACCACACCGGCGGAATCCGGGTCATCAATCGCAACCAGACCATCCGCAACAACTACATGCAGGGCCTCACCGGAACGGGCTTCGCCAGCGCCCTGACCGTGATGTACGGCGTGCCAAACTCTCCGGCCAACCGCTATGTCCGGGTCGAGAATGCGGTGATCGAAAACAACACCATCATCGACTCCGCCAGCATCTTTCTCGGTGCTGGCATGGACAGCGAACGGTCGGCCGCGCCGGTCTTCAGCCGCATGACCAACAACCTGATCGTCAACACCGACGGGCACGACCCCTTTCGCATCCAGGGCGATATGTCGGGGCTGGCGCTGGACGGCAACATCCAGTCACCTCCGGGCTCCGCCACCGCCCTGCCCGGCGTCCGGCGCACCACCATTGAGCTTCAGCGCGGCTCCGGCGGTCTCCAGGCCCCGGTCGGCATGAGAGACGTCGGCGCGCGCGCGGATCTGCGCGTCACCCGCCGTCAGGACACGGGCGTCGCCTGGTATGCGAAGGGCACCGAGAGCATCGCCTTCGACTCGGGCCGCACCATTCCAGTGCTCCCCGGAGACGACACCCTGACGGCCGCCCTCGCCTCGGCCCTGCCCGGCGACCGGCTGGTGCTGGCCTCGGGCGCATACACCGTCAATCAGGTCCTGAGCGTGGCCCATGTCATCACCGTCCGCGGGCCTGACGACGGCGAGGCCGTCCTGAAATTCAGTCGCCCGACCCTGTTCGAAATCGCGCGCGGCGGGTCACTGAAGCTGAGCGGCCTGACCATGAGCGGCGAGGCGGCACCCGACTATGTCGGCAATGCCGTGATCCGAACAGCGGCCGGGGCCGCCAACTATCGGCTGGTGATCGAGGACAGCCGCTTCACCGATATGGGTGTGAACCGGGCCTTCGACGCCATCTCCCTGACCAAGGGCACCACGGCCGACCAGATCATCCTGCGGCGGGTTCGCGCCGACCACATCAGCGGTTCTGTGCTCGCGGCCCACACGGAAACCGATGACCTTGGTTTCTACAATGTCGAGGGAGTCGAGATCATCGATTCCGTCTTCACCGACATTACCGGTCCGGCCGTCGACCTGTATCGCGGTGGCACCGACGAGAGCACCTTCGGGCCCCGCATCGTCGTATCGGGCTCCACCTTCGAGCGGGTCGGTGCACGGGGCAGTCCGCCCGTCGCCCTGGCCCTGCACGGCGTCCAGAACGCCCGACTTTCGGATAACCGCTTCATCAACGGCGGCGGTGTGCGCTTCTACCGGACCGTGGGGGCACCGAGCTTCCGCGAGACGGGCACGACGCTGGATCGCGCACCCGCGACCTGGACCAATCTGAACGCGGGACAGGCCCAATGAACCGTCTGCTCCTGTGCCTGCTGGCCGGCACCGCCCTGCTGCCGCTGACGCACGCCGGAATCGCCCGCGCGCAAACTCCGACCACCCAGTCCGCCCTCCGGTCAGAGGCAACCGCCCCGGTTCTGGTATCGCCCGAAGGCTGGCATCGGATGGCCGAGGCCGGCGACCGTCTTCCCATGTTTGCCCGGGAACGCACCCGGTTCGAGACTTCAGTGACCACCGCCATGGCGGCAGGGATCAACGTCCCGGTCCCGGTCGACCCCGGCGGCGGCTTCACCCATGAGCAGCACAAGCGCAACCAGCGCGCCATCTACGAGGCCGGGACCCTGTACCGGCTGACCGGCGACGTGCGCTATGCCCATTTCGTCCGCGACATGCTGCTGGCCTACGCCGACCTTTACCCGACTCTCGGCCCCCACCCGGTGACGCGCAGCAGCCGGCGCGGCCGTCTGTTCTGGCAGTCGCTCAACGATTCCGTCTGGCTGGTCTATTCGGTGCAAGGCTATGACGCGGTGCGCGACAGCCTGACCCCGGCCGAGCGCGAGACCATCGATACCGGCGTGTTCCGACCGATGGCACGGTTCCTGTCGGACGGCAGTCCGCACGTCTTCAACCTGATCCACAACCACGCCACCTGGGCCGTCGCGGGCGTCGGCATGACCGGCTATGTGCTGCGTGACCAGGATCTGGTCGACAAGGCCCTGCTGGGCCTGGCCAAAGACGGAGAGGCCGGCTTTCTGCGCCAGATCGACCGGCTGTTCTCGCCGGACGGCTACTACGAGGAAGGGCCGTACTATCAACGCTATGCCCTCGCCCCCTTCGTCATCTTCGCCCGCGCCATCGACCAGAACGAGCCGGAGCGGCAGATCTTCCAGCGCCGCGACGGCGTGCTGCTGAAGGCCGTCACAACCACAATCCAGAGCAGCTACGGCGGCTACTTCTTCCCGATCAACGACGCCATCAAGGACAAGGGGATCGACACCGAGGAGCTGATTTCCGGCGTCGCCGTCGCCTACGGACGCACCGGCGATCCGACCCTGCTGTCCATCGCGCGGCGTCAGGGCCGCACCCTGCTGTCCCCCGACGGTCTGGCCGTGGCTGAAGGTCTGGCGGAGAGCCACGACCAGCCGTTCGACTTCACCTCCACTCGCCTGCGCGACGGCCCGGACGGCGACCGCGGGGCGCTCGATATCCTGCGTGAAGGGGACGACCGGACCGGCCAGACCCTGGTGATGAAGAACACCGCCCAGGGCATGGGGCACGGCCACTATGACCGGCTCAACTGGCTGTTCTACGACAATGGCAACGAGGTCGTGACCGACTACGGCGCGGCACGCTTCCTCAACATCGAGGCCAAGGCCGGCGGCGTTTACCTGCCCGAGAACGACACCTGGGCCAGCCAGACGATCGCGCACAACACGCTCGTCGTGGACGGGCGCAGCCAGTTCGACGGCGACCTCGAAACCGCCGAGGCGCACTGGCCCGCCACGGGCCAGTTTGTCACCGACAACGGCCTGCAGATCGCCTCGTCGCGGATGGTGGGAGCGTGGGACGGCGTGGTGTTCGACCGGTCCCTGATGCTGGTCCGCCATCCGGACCTGCCCCTGCCCGTCGCCATCGACCTGCTCCGCGCGCGCGCCGATCACGCGGTCCGTTACGACCTGCCGCTGCATTTCAACGGCCACATCATGACCGTCGACTTCGAAGCCCGGCGCAACCTCACCCACCGTCCGGTCCTGGGCGATGCGGCGGGCTATCAGCACCTCTGGGTCGACAGCGTCTCGCCGGTGGCGGAGACCGAGCGCAGCCTGGCCTGGCTGCTGGACGGCCGCTTCTACACCTACCGGTTCGGCTCCAGCGTCCCCAGTCAGGCCCTGCTGGTCGAGAGCGGGGCCAATGATCCCGACTTCAACCTGCGCCGCCAGCCGGCCCTGATCCAGCGCACCGAGGGCCAGGGAAGGGTCAGCTTCTTCAGCGTGCTTGAGCCCCATGGTCGCTACGACGGCACGGGCGAGACGGTGACCGGATCCGCCAGCCGGATCGCGTCGCTTCGCCACGGCACCAGCGCCAGCGCCGAGGTCGTGGTGCTGACCCTGACCACCGGCGCGGTGCTGGCTATCGGCCTGGCCGACGACAGCAGCTCCACCGCCGCCCACCGGGTCACGGTCGACGGACAGACATACCAATGGTCGGGCACCCATGCGCGCTTTGATCGATAGAGGCCGGCGGGCGGGCAACCGCGATGACCGACCCACAACAGGGAAGACACGGCCATGAAAACCACGAGGCTGAGGTGGGTGATCGTCGCGCTGATCGCGATCGGCACCGTCATCAACTACATCGACCGCAACGCCATGGCAGTGATGTGGCCGGAGATTTCGGCCGACATCGGCGCGACCAAGGAACAGTACGCCCTGCTGGTCACGGTGTTCATGCTGTTCTACGCCGCCGGCCAGTTCGCCTTCGGCCGGATCTTCGACAGGATCGGCGTGCGGATGGGTTTTGCCGTGTCGATCGCGACCTGGTCGATCTCGATCATGCTGCACGCCACTGCCAATTCGATCCTGTCCTTCAGCATCTTCCGCGCCATGCTGGGCTTCACCGAGGCCGGTGCCTGGCCCGGAGCGGTCAAGGCCAATGCCGAATGGTTTCCCCCGCGTGAGCGGGCCCTGGCCCAGGGCGTGTTCAACGCCGGGGCCTCGATCGGGGCCATCGTCTCGGCCCCCCTGATCGCCCTGCTGTTCCTGAGCTTCGGCTGGAAGGGGACCTTTCTCCTGGTCGGCCTGCTCGGCTTCATCTGGCTGCTGCCCTGGCTGATCATCTACAAGTCCGGCCCCGCGACCCACCCCTGGGTCAGCGCCGCTGAACGGGTCCTGATCCTCGACGCGCCCGAGGCCGCCGCCACCCCGTCCGACGCCCGCCCGGCCTATGTGCCCAACCTGCGGCAGCTGCTGTCGCATCGTCAGAGCTGGGCCATCATCGGGGCCCGCTTCTTCCTCGATCCGATCTGGTGGCTGTTTGTCTCCTGGTTGCCGATCTATCTGGCCGAAACCTTCGGCTTCGACGTCAAACAGATCGGTTTGTTCGCCTGGGTACCCTTCGTCGGTGCCATGATCGGCAGCCTGCTCGGCGGCTGGCTCTCAGGGATCTTGATCCGGTCGGGCTGGACGGTGAACCGGGCCCGCAAGACCGTCGTCACCGTGGGCGGAGCCATCATGGCCCCGGCCCTGATCGCCGCGCCGCAGGCCGCCGATCCGACAGCGGCGGTGCTGATCATCGCGGCCGTGCTGTTCGGCTTCCAGATCGCCATCGGCAATATCCAGACCCTCCCGGCCGATGTGTTCGATCGCCGCTCGGTCGGCTCCCTGGCCGGGGCCAGCGGCATGGCCGCCGTGGCCGGCACGCTGATCATCACCTGGCTGGTTCCGGTCATGACGCGGATTTCCTACGGCCCGATTTTCCTGTTGGTCGCGGCTCTGGTTCCCCTGTCGCTCATCTTCGTCTGGTTCATCAGCGGTCGCTTCGAGCCCGTCGACCCCCAGGCAAAATCCTCCTCCACCTCTTCCAAGGATCACTGAATGACCCTCCAGAACAAGATCGCCATCGTCACCGGCGGTGGCCGCGACATCGGCCGCGAAGTGTCGCTCAAGCTGGCCGCGGAAGGGGCCCGCGTGTGCATCAATTTCGCCAATGACGCCGACAGCGCCGCCGAGACCCTGCGGCTGGTCCAGGCCGCGGGCGGACAGGCCATCCTGCACCGCGCCGATGTGACCCGCGCGACCGAGGTCGATGGCCTCATCGCGGCGTGCCGCGCGGCCTTCGGCGAGGGTGTCGACATCCTCGTCAACCTCGCCGGGGGCATGGTGGCGCGCAAACCCCTGCTCGAGATGGACGAGGCCTTCTTCGATCAGGTGATGAACCTGAATCTGAAATCGACCTTCCTGATGACCCGGGCCGTGGTGCCGTTGATGTCGGCCGGTGGCGCGATCATCAACTTCTCATCGCTGGCGGCCCGTGATGGTGGTGGGCCCGGTGCCGCCGCCTATTCGACGTCCAAGGGAGCCGTCACGACCTTTACCCGGTCGATGGCCAAGGAACTGGGGCCGAAGGGCATTCGCGTCAACGCCCTGTGCCCGGGCATGATCAGCACCAGCTTCCATGATACCTTTTCGAAGGACGAGGTGCGCAAGGCCGTGGCCGGATCCACCGCCCTGCGGCGCGAGGGTCAGGCCAGCGAAGTCGCCGCGGTCACGGCCTTCCTCGCATCGGACGGGGCCGGTTTCATCACCGGGGCCAATATCGACGTCAACGGCGGCCTCAACTTCTCCTGAAGGGGACACCATGCCCGCAGTTGCTCCCTCGCCGCCGAAAGTCTCCCCGAAATCGGCCGGCGAATGCCGATGGGACTGTCTCGCCCTGGGCGAGGTCATGCTCCGTTTCGACCCCGGCGAGGATCGGATACGCACCGCCCGATCCTTCCGGGTCTGGGAAGGCGGTGGCGAGTACAATGTCGCCCGCAGCCTGCGCCGGACCTTCGGCTGGCGCACCGCGATCGCCACCGCCCTGCCCCGCACCGAGCTCGGCGCGCTGGCCGAGGACCTGATCCTTCAGGGGGGCGTCGACATGAGTCCGGTCGTCTGGCGCGAGGCTGATGCGATCGGTCGAGATTCCCGCATGGGCCTGAATTTCACCGAGCGCGGCTTTGGCGTCCGCAGTGCCCTTGGCTGTTCCGATCGCGCCAATTCCGCAGCGTCGCAACTGGCCCCGGGCGAGATCGACTGGGACACCCTGTTCGGACGCGACGGCGTGCGCTGGCTGCATACCGGCGGGGTTTTCACAGCGTTGTCGTCATCGACCGCGGCGATCACCCTGGAAGCCGTAAAGGCGGCCCGACGGCACGGCACCCGGGTGTCCTTCGATCTGAACTATCGCCCCAGCCTGTGGACCAGCCACGGAGATCCGGAAACGCTGCGCCGGGTGAACCGCGAGATCGTGTCGAACTGCGACGTGCTGTTCGGGGACGAACTGGCCATCGCCGGCTGTCTGGGCGAGGCCAACGCCCCGGTCGCGCGGGAGACCCCGACGGACCGGCGTCCGTTTGATCACAGCGTCGATCAACTGATCGCCCGCTACCCCCAGCTGTCCGTGGTGGCGACAACGCTTCGCGACCCGGTGACGGCAACGCGAAACGGCTGGGGCGGCCTGATCCGGGAGGGCGACGTCCGGCATGCCTCCCACTACATCGAGGATCTGGAAATTCTCGACCGCGTTGGCGGCGGCGACGCCTTCGCAGCCGGGGTCGTCCATGCCCTGTTGTCGGGCTTCGGTGCGCAGGTCGCAGTGGACTGGGGCACGGCCCACGGTGCGCTGGCCATGACCACGCCCGGCGATACCGCCGTCAGCTCCATCGGCGAGATCATCCGGTTTCTCGGCCCCAACGCCGCAGCGACTGTTCGCTAGGCCGGGTCCCGATGACCTGGCTCGGAACGCACGACAGGGACGCACCGGGCACCACCCGGCACGCCGCCGGCCGGGCACCGGTCCGACGATCTATTTCGCGCCCTGGATCCGGATGGTTTTTGCGGTGGCACTGCCGTCCTTGGGCGCGACCAGGGTCAGGACGCCGTCCGCCATCGTGGCCTCGATCTTGTCCTCATTGACGCTGGTCGGCAGGGTCACCGACCGACAGATCGCGCCGTAGCTGCGTTCGGAAATCCGGTAATTGTCCTTCTCGGTCTTGGTCTCGGACTTCTTCTCACCGCTGACCGTCAGCACATGATCCTCGACCTCGATGGTGAGGTCTTCCCGGGTCATGCCGGGAAGCTCCATGGTCAGGGTTACAGCCTCCCTGGTCTCGGTCATGTCCATGCGGGGAGTCAGTTCGAACTGGGTCAGATGGCTCCAGCCATTGCCGAGCTCATCGAACAGGCGATTGAATTCCCGCTGAATCGGCGCGAATGTTCCGATCGCCGATCGCTGCAGATCGGGAAGGGTCGTCTTGCCGGATGCTTGATTTGCCATGACGGCCTCGTGCATTTGAGGGGGTAATGACAGCACCCTAGCGGGAAACCCGCCCCGAATACTTTGACCGACGTCAAACCCGGGGGTTGCGCCCGGCAGCCATCATCGTCTCATGCGCGGCCACGACCGTCATCGTGCGCGCCAGGCTGGACGGATTGACGCTGATCGATCCGATACCCAGCCGGGTCAGGAAGGCGGCGACCTCCGGCCAGGTGGCCGGGGCCTCGCCACAGATGCCGACCGGACGGCCGTTGCGCCGGCCACCCTCGACCGCCTGGCGCAGCATCTCCAGCACGCCCGGATCGCGTTCGTCGAAATCAAAGGCCACGGCCTCGGAGTCCCGGTCGACGCCAAGCACCAGCTGGGTCAGGTCATTGGACCCGATCGAGAAGCCGTCGAACAGGGCGGCGAAGGCGTCGATCTGGATGACATTGTTGGGGATCTCGCACATCACATAGACCTCCAGCCCGTCGTCGCCGCGCGTCAGCCCATGCGCGGCCATGGCGGCCAGCACCTGTTCGGCCTCACCGACGCGGCGGCAGAAGGGCACCATAACCTTCAGATTGGTCAGGCCCATATCCGCGCGCACCCGGCGCAGGGCCTCGCATTCCAGGGCGAAGCCGTCGGCATAGCGCGGATGGGCGTAACGCGACGCCCCGCGGAACCCCAGCATCGGGTTCTCCTCGACCGGCTCGAACGCCGCTCCGCCCAGCAGCCGCGCGTATTCGTTGGTCTTGAAGTCGGACAGGCGCACGATCACCGGCCGCGGAAAGAAGGCCGCGGCGATGACTCCGACCCCCTCGGCCAGACGCCGCACGAAATGGTCGCGGGGCGAGGCGTCGCCGCGCGACCGTCTGATGATGGCCTGGCGCTCCCGCACCGAGGTCACCCGGTCGGGGTGGGCCGCCGCCATCGGGTGGATGCCGATCTGCTCGCCGATGATGAATTCCATCCGGGCCAGGCCGACCCCCGCCGCGGGCAGCAGGCCGGTCCGGAAGGCCAGGTCGGGCTGGGCCAGGTTGACCATGATCGGTGTGTGCGGCCGCGGAATGGCATCCAGCGCCAGATGGTCCACCGTAAAGGGAACGGCCCCGTCATGGACCCGCCCGGTCTGACCCTCGGCGCAGGACACGGTGATGGTCCGACCCGTCTCCAGCCGCGCCGTCGCCCCCGCCGCCCCGACCACGGCCGGCACCCCCAGTTCGCGGGCGACGATGGCGGCATGACAGGTGCGTCCGCCCTGGTCGGTGACGATGCCGGCGGCGATCTTCATCACCGGCAGCCAGTCGGGACTGGTCGACGGCGCGACCAGGATTTCGCCTGGCAGAAAGGCCTGCAGATCGGCGGCTGACCGGACCAGCCGCGCCCGGCCGCTGGCGATCGTCTCGCCCACCGCCTTGCCGGTGACCAGGACCGGCCCCTCGCCGGTCAGGCGGTAGGTGTCGAAGGTCGCCGGATCGCGGCGCGACGCCACCGTCTCGGGCCGGGCCTGAAGCACGTACAGCCGTCCGTCCCCGCCGTCCCGGGCCCATTCGATATCCATCGGCATGGGCATGCCGGCGCGCTGTGAATAGTGATCCTCGATCCGGATCGCCACCCCGGCCAGATCCAGCACCTCGGCGTCGCTCAGACAGTAGCGGTCGCGATCGCGGCGCGGCACGCGATAGCTGTGCAACACCCCGCCCGGATCGGACCGGCGATGGGCCAGCCGCGTCTCCTTGCTGCCCAGTGAGCGGCGCAGCACGGCCCGGTAGCCGTCCCGGTAGGTCGGCTTGTGGACGTAGAATTCATCAGGCCCGACCCGGCCCTGGACGATGTTCTCGCCCAGCCCCCAGGCCCCGGTGATGAAGACGACGTCGCGGAACCCGGACTCGGTGTCCAGGGTAAAGGCCACGCCGCTGGCCGCCGCGTCCGAGCGCACCATCCGCATCACCGCCACCGACAGGGCGACGCTGAAATGGTCGAAGCCGTTGTTGACCCGGTAGACGATGGCCCGGTCGGTGAAGACCGAGGCGAAGCAGCGGCGACAGGCCTCGACCAGCCCGTCCTCGTCCTCGATATGCAGGAAACTGTCGTGCTGACCGGCGAAACTGGCCGTCGGCAGGTCCTCGGCCGTGGCCGAACTGCGCACCGCGACCGACAGCCTGCCCCCGTTCTGCGTGCTCAGCCGGCGATAGGCGGTCACGATCGCCGTCCTCAGCCCGGCCTCCCCCGTCGCCTCATGGACCAGGGCGCGCGCCGCGGCGGCGGCCCGGGCCAGGGCCGAGACGTCCCGGACATCCAGATCCTCCAGCAGGTCCCGCAGCGGTTGCCACGCCCCGGCGGCCGTCAGCGCCTCGCGATAGGCCGCCGCCGTTACCGCGAACCCGTCCGGCGCGGTGACCGGGCCGTCCGCCAGCAGTCGGTGCAGTTCCGCCAGCGACGCCGTCTTGCCGCCCACCTGCGGAACGTCATCCAGCCCAAGGGTGTCGAACCAGCGAATACGGGACGATGCGGGCATGAGGATTCAGCGACGCCTTTCCAGCCTGAACGGCCGGATCGCACGGGTTCGCCGCGGCGTCCTTGACCCTGATCAATACAATTCCCGCCAATCCCGGCTCAAACTGGCGCACGTCTTCGCAAAGGTCCCGTCCGTGCCAGACTCCGCGCGCGCCATCGTCTCCGACCCGGTACCGGCCTTCCACACGCGCGGCCTGTCGAAGACCTACGGCGAGGGCCCGACGGCGGTTCACGCCCTGCGGGACATCGACCTCGACATCCCTGAGGGGGAGCTGGTGATCCTGCTGGGGCCGTCCGGCTCGGGCAAGTCGACCCTGCTCAACATTCTCGGAGGCCTGGACCGCGCGACGGCCGGCGACGTCAAGTTTCATCACACGTCCCTGACGACGATGAGCGACCGGGCCCTGACCGACTATCGCCGCAGGAACGTCGGCTTCATCTTCCAGTTCTACAACCTGATCCCCAGCCTGACCGCGCGCGAGAACGTCAATCTGGTGCGCGAGATCGCCGACGATCCGCTCAGCGCCGAGGCGGCGCTCGAGCTGGTCGGCCTGGGCAACCGGATGGATCATTTTCCGGCCCAGCTGTCCGGCGGCGAACAGCAGCGCACCGCCGTGGCCCGGGCCATCGCCAAACGCCCCGCCGTCCTGCTGTGTGACGAACCGACCGGGGCGCTGGATCTGAAGACCGGCGTGCGCGTGCTGGAGGCCCTGGTCGAGATCAACGCCCGCTACGGGTCGACCACCCTGATCATCACCCATAACGCCGACGTCGCCCGGATCGGCCAGCGCGTGATCCATTTCGTCGACGGGCGCGTCCGCAGTGTCGAAACCAATGCCGCCCGCGTCCCGCCTTCGGAGCTGAACTGGTGAGACTGTCCCTGCATCCGCTCGACCGCAAGCTGCTGCGCGACGTCTGGACGATGCGCATCCATGCCGCGGCCGTCGCCCTGGTGCTCGGCTGCGGTCTGGCGGTCTATGTGATGGCGGTCGGGATGCGCGCCTCGCTGGAGCACACCCGCGCGGCCTATTATGCCGACCACCGGATGATGGACCTCACCGCCCCGGTCGTGCGGGCCCCGGACCGGGTCATCGCGGACCTCGCCCGCGTGCCGGACGTCGCTGCGGTCGAGACCCGGGTATCCGGCCTGGCCATGCTGGACCTGCCGCAGATCCAGGAACCGGCCTCGGCCCGGCTGGTCTCCCTGCCGCTCAAGGGCCGCCCGCGCATCAATGACCTGGCGCTCGTGCGCGGCCGTCTGCCCGACCCGGCCCGGGCGGAGGAAGCCGTCGTCATCGAGGCCTTCGCAACCGCCCTCGACCTCGACATCGGCAGTCGGGTCGACGCCACCATCCATGGCCGCCGCCACACCCTGATCGTCGTCGGCATCGCCAACTCGCCCGAGTTTGTGTTCGTCGCCGCACCCGGCGAATTGTTCCCGCAGCCGGACCGGTTCGGCGTGCTCTGGATGAGCCGCAACGCTCTCGCCCGCGCCTTTGACATGGAGGGAGCCTTCAACGAGGCGGTGTTCCGCCTGTCGCCCGGAGCCGACGTCGACCGGGTAATGCCCGCCATCGACACCATCCTGCGCCCGTTCGGGTCAGGCGGTGCCTATGGGCGTGACCTGATGGTCTCCGACCGCTTCCTGACCGAGGAACTGAAGCAGCTGGCGACCATGGCCTTCTTTCTCCCGGCCTTCTTCCTCGTGATCGCGGCCTTTCTGGTCAATATCGCCCTGGGCCGGGTCATCGCCACCGAACGCTCGAACATCGGCCTGCTCAAGGCCTTTGGCTACAGCGACCGGACCGTCGCCTGGCACTATGCCAAGAGCGCCCTGATCTTCGCCGCCGTCGGGGCCGCACTCGGTTCGGTCGCCGGTGTCCTGTTCGGCCGGGCGATCGCCGACCTCTATCGGGCCTACTACCATTTCCCGGCACTGGAATTCTCGGCCGCCCCCCTGACCTTCGCCGGGGCCTGGGTCGGGGCCTTCGCCGCCGCCGGGGTCGGGGCGGTGTTTTCGGTCTGGCGGGCCCTGCGCCTCGCACCGGCCGAGGCCCTGTCACCCCCGCAGCCGGCGGCCTTCTTTCAGTCGGCGGGTCCGATCGCCCGGTTCGCCGGCCGGCTCGACGCCAAGAGCCGCATCATCCTCAGGCGGATCGAGCGCTTTCCACGCCGGGCAGCCACCACCGTTCTGGGCGTCGCCCTTGCCATCGCCCTGCTGATCGTCTCGGGGGCCTTTCCCGCCGTGATGAACCAGCTGCTGGACGTGCATTTCTCCATCGCCAACCGGCAGGACGCGACCCTGTCCTTTCTCTTTCCCCGGGAAATCGCCGTGCTGCACGACGTCGAACATCTGCCGGGCGTGGTCTATGCCGAGCCGTTCCGGGCCGACGATGTGATCCTGAGAAACGGTCACCGGGAGGTGCGGGAGGCCCTGCTGGGCCTGCCGTTCAACGCCCGTCTCAGCCGGCTGATCGGCCGCTCCGGCAAGGCGATCGAGCCGCCGGCCTCGGGCATCGCGCTGGCGCGCGCCCTGGCGGCAAAACTGGACGCCCGGCCCGGCGACGAAATCGAGATCGAGCAGGTCGCGGGCCGCCGCCTGAAGGCCCGCATCCGGGTCACGGGCATCGTCGACCCGATGGTGGGATCCTCCGCCTATATGAATCTGGATGCCCTGGGCCGGTTGCTCCGCGAACCGGGCCGGATCAGCGGAGCCCATCTGGTACTCGATCCGGCACATTACGGGGCCTTCAACACGCGGCTCAAGGAAACCCCGGCCCTGGCCGGGGCCAGTTTCCTGCGTCAGGCGGAACGCTCGATGCGCCGCGCGTTCGACGAAGGCGTGGGCGTCATGAACTATATCTACATCGCCTTCGCCGCGGTCATGGCCGGCGGGGTAGCCTTTTCCGCCGCCCGGGTGACGATGGCGGAACAGGCCCGCGATCTCGCGACCCTCAGGGTGCTCGGCTTTACCCGGATGGAGGCCTCCTATGTGCTGATCGGAGAGCTGTTCGTCCTGGCCCTGGCCGCCGTCCCGCTCGGTTGTGTCATCGGCACCGGTCTGGGGCTCTGGCTGATGCGATTGTTCCAGACCGACATGTACAGCTTCGCCTTCGTCTATGACCCGGCCAGCTATGCCTTTGCCATAGCGTTCGCCCTTGGCTGCGTCGCCGTGGCCGCCCTTATCGTCAGGCAGGATGTTGATCGCCTCGACATGGTCAGCGTGCTCAAGGCCAGGGACTAGATGATGAGACGCCCGTCCCTCCCCCGTCTGTCGCTCGCCCGGTGGCTGTGGTCCGCGGCCGGTCTGATGCTGGCGATCGGACTGGTCTGGCTGGCCTGGCCCCGGGCCCTTGAGATCGAGACGGCGGTCATCGACCGGGGCATGGTCCGGCGCGAAATCGTCGACGAGGGTCGCACCCGTATCCACGACGTCTTCGTCATCTCGGCACCCGTCGCCGGCGCGCTGCAGCGGATCGAATTGCATCCCGGCGACCCCGTCACCCGTGGCGCGGTCGTCGCGACCATCCTGCCCGCCGATCCGCCCCTGCTGGACGCCCGCATCGCGCAGGAAGCCGTGGCCGCGGTCGCAGCGGCGCGTTCGGCCCTCGCTGCCGCCGAAGCCAACGCCGACCTGGCGCAGCGCGACCAGACACGGGTCGCCCGACTCGCCGGGCAGGGCTTTGCCGCCCCGGCCGCCCTCGACAGCGCGAACGCCGCCCTGCGTGCCGCCCGGGCGGAAGTCTCGGCACGCCGGGCTGAACTTCAGCGCGCGATCGTCGCCGCCGGTCGCAGCCGCACCGGGCCGGGTCGCCCGACACCGGTGCGTAGCCCCGCCTCCGGCCGGGTGCTGCAGCTGCTGCGCCCCAGCCAGGGTGTCGTCCTGGTCGGCACGCCCCTGCTCGAGCTCGGTGACCCGGCCAATCTGGAAGTCGTCGCCGAATTCCTGTCCCAGGACGCCATGCTGATCCCCACGGGAGCCACGGCCTTCCTGGAGGGCTGGGGCGGCGAGACGGCGCTTCCGGCGCGGGTCTCGGTCATCGAGCCGTTTGCCCACACCAAGATCTCGGCGCTCGGCATCGAGGAACAGCGCGTCAATGTCATCCTGCATCTGACCGATCCGGATACCGCCCCGCCGCTGGGACACGGCTTCCGGCTGGATGTGCGCGTCGTCGTCAGCAAGACCCCGAACGCCCTGCGTGTCCCGACCGACGCCCTGGTCCGCCACGGCACCGGCTGGGCAGTGTTCCGGATTCTCGACGGTCGTGCCCGACTGACCCCGATCCGCATCGGCACCGGCGACGACCGCTTCCGGGCTGTGCTCGGGGGTCTCGCCGTCGGCGACCGGGTCATTCTCTTTCCCGGCGACACCATCGCGGACGGCAACCGGGTTCGCGGGGCCCGGTCGAATTAGAAGCGGGGACCGGACCGACGGCGGGATGATGTGCCTGGGGTCTTGAGGCCGTTGCCGGCCTCTGCGCCGCCTGCCCGGTCCGGTACCGCAACACACCGACCCGGACCCGAATGCCGCGCCCCGATCTCACCGGTCCGGCAGCGCCGTTCGGAACCGCACCGGGACTCGGAGACTTAATTGTTCCAGGGCGCGCAGCGACATCACCCGCAGCATACCGCGCCCGGGTCGAGCCGGTGGCCAGGACCACCCGCAAACAGGGAGATTTCGATGCCGGAAACCAAGACAGTCTACCTCAACCTTGCCTCTGCATCGGACCTTGCGAAGGTACCCAATATCGGCGAGCGCGCCGCGGCGATCATCGAGAAACGACCTTTTCGCGACTGGTCTGACCTGCGCCGCGCCGGCATGGACTCCGATGAAATCAATGCGGTGAAGAGTGCGGGGGTCGAACTCGGCATGCCGGGCGAAGGTCCGATCGGCGAGCCGGGCAGCGGCGGCAGCGGTGGCAGCCCTGGCGGCAACCTGGGCAAGGCCTGACCCGACGGGCTCGTGCGCTCGCCCGCAGGCATTCCTGGTCCCCCCGGACCCTGAAGGCCTGCCCGTGACGGCCGACCCGGTACATTTGAACACTGCCATTCGCCGCCGCGCCGGACGGCGCATTGCGGGACCTGATCGCACACGGGCCGCTTCCGGCCACGCGGCGGCAAGCAAGGAGCCGGATATGACTCTACGACACTACCGGGACGGAACATTTGTCGTCGTCGCCAGCGGAGAGGCGGCCAAGACGTTCCATATGAGAAACGGGTCACTTCAACACGCCGAAAACTGGAATGCGGTAAACCTCGAGGATGAGGGACCCTCGGGAAAGAGCCCACCGGACGCCTCGTTCAAGGACATCGACGAAGCGACCTTCTCGAAACAGATCGCGCGGCGGCTCTTCAAGCTGGCGCATGCGGGCAAGTTTGATCAACTCGTCCTGATGGCCGACCCACGCACATTGGGTGAAATCCGGCCGCTTCTGCATCAGGAAGTTACGGAAAAACTGGTGCTTGAGCAGGCAAAAACCCTGATCAACGCGCCGGTTGATGTCATCGAGCGGTCACTGAGACACTAGACATCCTGTGGTGGGAGACCGTCGGCGCCGGCCTGGTCGCGTCGTCATCGCGGTGCCGGCCGGTCGCGAAACCCGGACGGGATACCCGGCACGGTTCCAATGCAAATCCGCCACGGGACACACCGCTGGACGTCGCGACACAACTATTTTAAACTTAAAGCATGTCGTCGAGTCGCGCTGTCAAAAGCATCGCCGTCGTGGGTGCCGGTCCGGGCGGGCTTTACCTCGCCATATCGCTGAAGCTGCATGATCCGTCGCTGGGCGTGGTCGTGCACGAGCGCAACCGGCCGGATGACACCTTCGGCTGGGGGGTGGTCTTCTCCGACCAGACCCTGGCCAATCTCAAGGCCAACGATCCCGAAACCGCGGCCCTGATCGAGGCGGCCTTCGTCCACTGGGACGACATTGACGTTCATATTCACGGCCAGACGATCCGCTCGGGCGGCCATGGCTTCGCCGGCATCGGCCGTCAGCGACTGCTGACCATCCTACATGACCGGGCCCGCGCCCTGGGCGTCGAGCTGCGGTTTGAGGCCGAGGTCTCGGACGCCTGGGCGCTTGACGCTGACATCGTGGTTGCCGCCGACGGGCTGAACAGCGTGACCCGCAATGCCCGGCCCGAGACCTTCGGCGTCGACATCGACGTGCGCACCAACAAATACATCTGGCTGGGCACGCATCAGGCGTTCGACGCCTTCACCTTCGCCTTCGTCGACACCCCGCACGGTTGGATCTGGGCCCACGCCTACCAGTTCGAACCGGGAGCCTCGACCTTCATCGTCGAATGCACCGAGGCGACCTGGCTTGGCCTCGGCTTCGATCAACTCGACCAGGATCAGACCTGTCGTGCGGCCGAAACCCTGTTCGCCGACTGGCTGGGTGGTCACGCCCTGATGAGCAATGCGCGACACATCCGCGGCTCGGCCTGGCTCAACTTCCCGCGCGTCGCGTGTTCCAACTGGCGCGACGGCAAGGTCATCCTGCTGGGGGACGCCGCCCACACCGCGCATTTCTCCATCGGGTCCGGGACCAAACTGGCCTTCGAGGACGCCATCCATCTGGCCGGGGCCCTGACCGGTGGCGGTGATCTCGATCTCGCCCTCGCGACCTATGAGGCCGAGCGCCGGATCGAGGTGCTGAAACTGCAGAGCGCGGCGCGCAATTCGACCGAATGGTTCGAGACGGTCGACCGCTACGTCCACCTCGACCCGCTGCAGTTCACCTACAGCCTGCTGACCCGCAGCCAGCGCGTCAGCCATGAGAACCTGCGCCTGCGCGACCGCGACTTCCTGACCGGGGTCGAGCGCTGGTTCGCCGACAGCGCCGGCGCGCCGCCGTCCGAACCGCCGCCCGCGCCCATGTTCGCGCCGCTGCAACTGCGCGGCCTGACCCTGCCCAACCGCGTCGTGGTCTCGCCGATGTGCATGTATTCGGCCGAGGACGGTCTGATCAACGACTTCCATCTGGTCCACCTCGGTGCGCGCGCGCTGGGCGGGGCCGGTCTGGTTTTCACCGAGATGACCGACGTCTCGGCCGACGCCCGCATAACCCCCGGCTGCGCCGGACTGTACCGGCCCGAGCACCGCGACGCCTGGAAACGGATCGTCGATTTCGTTCACGGCCAGGGCGCGCGCATCGCCATCCAGCTGGCCCATGCGGGGCGCAAGGGTTCGGTCGAACGGCCGTGGGGGCCGCGCGCCGATCAACCCCTGCTCGAGGGTGGCTGGGCGCTGATCGCCCCGTCGCCGATCCCATGGTCGGACGACGACCAAGTCCCGCGCGCGATGACCCGCGCCGACATGGACCGGGTCCGCGACGACTTTGTCCGCGCCGTCGGCTGGGCCGTCGAGGCCGGCTTCGACATGGTCGAGCTGCACTGCGCCCACGGCTATCTGCTGTCGTCCTTCCTGACGCCGGTGTCGAACCACCGAACGGACGCGTACGGCGGCTCTGTCGAGAACCGGTTGCGCTTCCCGCTGGAAGTGTTCACCGCCATGCGCGCGGCCTGGCCCGGGGAGCGCCCCATGTCGGTACGCCTGTCGGCAACGGACTGGGTCGACGACGGCATCACGCCGGAGGAGACGGTGATCATCGCCCGCGCCTTCGCCGACGCCGGCTGCGATCTGATCGACGTCTCCGCCGGATCGACCACGCCCCAGGGCGAGCCCGTCTACGGCCGGATGTTCCAGACCCCGTTCAGCGACCGCATCCGCAACGAGGCGGGCGTCGCCACCATGGCCGTCGGCAACATCTACGAGACCGACCACGTCAACAGCATCCTCGCCGCCGGGCGCGCCGACCTGTGCGCCCTGGCCCGGCCGCATCTGGCCGATCCGAACTGGAGCCTGCGCGCCGCCGCCGAACGGGGTTGGCGCGGCCTCCAGCCGCCGGTCCAGTACCGCGCCGGCTTTGCCCAGCTGGCCCGCAACCTCGAAAAGCAGCAGCAGGCGGAGCCGGTATGAGCCTTCAGGGTCGCCATGCCGCGGTCACGGGGGCCGGCTCCGGCATCGGCCGGGCCACGGCCGAGCGGCTGGCCGAGGCCGGCTGCCAGATCACCCTGATCGGTCGCCACCTCGGTCGCCTGACCGAGTCCGCTGACCGCATCGGCGACGCCGCCTTCGTCGCGCCCGCCGACGTCACCGACCCCGACGCCCTCGCCGCCGCCATCGAGGTTGGCCGCGACCGCTTCGGCCCGATCGACATCCTGATCAACAACGCCGGGGCCGCCTCCTCCGCGCCGTTCCTGAAGACCTCGGCCGCCGACCTGCGTGCCATGCTGGCCCTCAATCTCGAAGCCCCGGCCGAGGCCATGCGACTGGTCCTGCCGGGCATGCTGACGCGTCGCTGGGGCCGGATCGTCAATGTCGCCTCGACCGCCGGACTGAAGGGCTATGCCTATGTGTCGGCCTATGTCGCCGCCAAACACGGGCTGGTCGGCCTGACCCGCGCCGTGGCGCTCGAGGTCGCCGCCAAGGGCGTCACCGTCAACGCCGTCTGCCCCGGCTTCACCGACACCGAACTGGTGGCCCGTTCGGTCGCGGCCATCACCGGCAAGACCGGACGGACGGAAGACGAGGCCCGCGCCGCCCTCGCCGCCTCCAATCCGCAGGGCCGGCTGATCACCCCCGACGAGGTGGCCCAGACCATCGTCTGGCTGTGCGGCGACGGGGCCTCGGGCGTCAACGGCGTGGCCGTGCCGGTGGCCGGAGGCGAACTGTGAGCCCGACCGCCGCCCTGCTCCCCGACCGTCTCGGCGGGGCCCCGGACGGCAAGCGGTCCCTGCGCCTGTGGCTGCGCCTGCTGACCTGCACCACCACCATCGAACAGACCGTTGCCCAGCGGCTGCGCGACAGTTTTGACACCACACTGCCCCGCTTCGACCTGCTGGCCGCGCTCGACCGCGCCGGCGACCCCGGCCTGACCATGGGCGAGGCGGCCGCGATGCTGATGGTGTCGAACGGCAATGTCACCGGTCTGGCTGCGCGCCTGAAGGCCGACGGCCTGATCGAGTCCCTGCCGGGCCCGGACCGGCGCGTGCAGCGCATCCGGCTGACGCCAGCGGGCCGGACCCGCTTCGCCGTCATGGCCGCCGCCCACGAACGCTGGATCGAGACCCTGTTCGCCGGTCTGGACGACGCCGAGGCCGAAACCCTGACCCACCTGCTGGAGCGCACCAAGCGTTCTCTGCAAACCCACACGGAGCCGACCCCATGAAGGCGCGCGACTACAAGGCCGAGCATTTTCTCTGGACCGTCGACGGCGACGGAGTCGCCACCCTGACCCTGAACCGGCCCGAGCGGAAGAACCCGCTGACCTTCGACTCCTATGCCGAAATGCGTGACCTGTTCCGCGCCCTCGTCCACGCCCGCGACTGCAAGGTGGTGATCCTCTCCGGGGCCGGTGGCAACTTCTCCTCGGGCGGCGACGTGCACGAGATCATCGGCCCGCTGACCGAGATGGCCATGCCGGCCCTGCTCGACTTCACCCGCATGACCGGTGATCTGGTCAAGGCCATGCGCAACTGCCCGCAACCGATCATCGCGGCGCTGGACGGCATCTGCGTCGGGGCCGGCGCGATCATGGCCATGGCCTCGGACCTGCGCATCGCCACGCCGAAGACGAAGACCGCCTTCCTGTTCACCCGCGTCGGCCTGGCCGGCTGCGACATGGGGGCCTGCGCCATCCTGCCCCGCCAGATCGGTCAGGGCCGCGCCTCGGAACTGCTGTTCACCGGCCGGATCATGACCGCCGACGAGGGCGAGCGCTGGGGCTTTCACAACCGCCTTGTCGAGCCCGACGCCCTGATGGAGGCGGCGCGGGAGTTGGCCCTGTCGCTGGCCCGGGGCCCGACCTTCGCCCACGGGGTGACCAAGACCCAGCTCAACCTCGAATGGGACATGAGCCTCGACGCCGCCATCGAGTCCGAGGCCCAGGCCCAGGCCATCTGCATGCAGACGAAGGACTTCCGCCGCGCCTTCGAGGCCTTCGCGGCCAGGCGTGATCCGGTGTTCGAGGGGAACTGAGCCATGGCGGACCGCACCTTCCTCGACTGGCCGTTTTTCGAAGACCGCCACCGCGCCTTCGCCGCCGATCTCGAAGCCTGGACCGAGGCCAATGCCGCCACGGTCAACCTGCACGGCGACGACGATCTGGACGGTGACTGCCGCCGCATCCTCAAGGCCCTGGCCGACGGCGGCTGGCTCAAGAATGCCGTGCCCGACGCCAACGGCAGGCTCGATGTTCGCACCCTGTGCCTGACCCGCGAGACCCTGGCGCGCCGTTCCGGCCTGGCCGATTTCGTCTTCGCCATGCAGGGACTGGGCACCGGCCCGATCAGCCTGTTCGGCAGCGACGACCAGAAGGCGCGCTGGCTGCCCGGCGTGGCCTCGGGCCAGACCATCGCCGCCTTCGCCCTGTCGGAGCCCGAGGCCGGCTCCGACGTCGCCGCCCTGTCGACCACCGCCCGCCGCGACGGCGACGGCTGGGTGCTGGACGGGACCAAGACCTTCATCTCCAATGGCGGCCTCGCCGACCGCTACACCGTCTTCGCCCGCACCGGCGAAGCCCCCGGGGCCCGCGGCCTCAGCGCCTTCGTCGTCGATGCCGACACGCCCGGTTTCGAGATCGTCGAACGCATTCCCCTGATGGCCCCGCATCCGCTGGCGACGATCCGCTTCAACGCCTGCCGCATCGACGGCGACCGCTTGCTGGGCGAGGCTGGTCAGGGCTTCCGGATCGCCATGGGTACTCTGGATGTGTTCCGCTCGACCGTCGCCGCCGCCGCGCTGGGCTTCTCGCGCCGCGCCTTCGACGAGGCCGCCGCCCGCACCACATCCCGCACCCTGTTCGGGGCCCCGATGAGCGACCTGCAGCTGGTCCAGGCCTCGCTGGCCGACATGGCGCTGAAGATCGACGCCTCGGCCCTGCTGATCTATCGCGCCGCCTGGCTCAAGGACCAGGGTTCACCGCGCATCACCCGCGAGGCCGCCATGGCCAAACTCTACGCCACCGACGAGGCCCAGGCCGTGATCGACGCCGCGGTCCAGCTGTTCGGCGGTCTCGGCGTCGTGTCCGGCAACCCGGTCGAGCGCCTGTACCGCGAGATCCGGGCCCTGCGCATCTATGAGGGAGCCTCGGAGGTGCAGAAGATCGTCATCGCCCGTCAGGCACTGGCGGCGATGGCGGGAGGGACCTGATGCCCCGCAGCGCGCATCTCGACCGGTTCGTGCTGGACCACCTGCCGCCGCCGGCGCAGCAGCCCGACCGGATCTTCGATCGCCCCGAACTGGCCTATCCCGAACGCCTCAACGCCGGTGCCGAACTGCTGCGCCGCGCCCTTGCCGCCGCCGGCCCCGAGGCCCGCGCCCTGATCGACCACGACCATGAGTTCAGCTGGGGTCGGGTCGACGCCATCTCCAGCCGGATGGCGCGGATTCTGGTCGAGGACCTGGGCCTGGTCCCCGGCAACCGCGTCCTGCTGCACGGCCCCAATTCGGCGTGGACGGCCCTGGCCTGGTTCGCCATCCTCAAGGCGGGCGGCGTCGTCGTCGCCACCATGCCGATGCTGCGCGCCGCCGAACTGGCCATCGTCGTCAACAAGGCCCGCATCAGCCACGCCCTCGTCTATGACACCCTCGTCGAGGCCGTGACCGAGGCCCAGGCGACCGCCCCGACGCTGGTTCAGATCATGGACTCCGCGACCCTGCAAAAGGCGGCGCAGTCGCAACCGGCCGGGATCGGTTTCGCCCCGGTCGACACCGCCGCCGACGATCCCGCCCTGATCGCCTTCACCTCCGGCACCACCGGCCAGCCCAAGGGCTGCGTCCACGGCCACCGCGACATCCTCGCCATGGCCGATACCTTCGGCCGCCATATCGTGCAGCTGTCGAAGGCCGACATCGTCGTCGGTACCCCGCCGATCGCCTTCACCTTCGGCCTCGGCGGGCTGGTGGTGTTCCCGGCCGCAGTGGGTGCCGCCACCGCCTTCGCCCCCTGCCCCGGCTTCGACGCCCTGGCCGAGACCATCGCCCGCCATCGTGCCACCGCCCTGTTCACCGCCCCGACCGGCTATCGCGCCCTGCTCAAGCTGGCGGATGCGCACGACCTCTCCTCGCTGCGCACCTGCGTCTCGGCCGGTGAGGCCCTGCCCGCCGCCACCTCCGATGCCTGGCATGAGGCGACCGGCGTGCGCATCATCGACGGTATCGGCTCGACCGAGATGATCCATATCTTCATCTCGGCCGGCGGCGATGCCATCCGCCCCGGGGCTACCGGCAAGCCCGTCCCCGGCTACGAGGCCCGCATCATCGACGCGGACGGCAACCCCCTGCCGGCGGGAGAGACCGGCCGCCTCGCCGTGCGCGGCCCGACCGGCTGTCGCTATCTCGATGACGATCGTCAGGCCGCCTATGTCCAGGACGGATGGAACCTGACCGGCGACGTCTACCGCCTCGATGAGGACGGCTATTTCTGGTTCGTGGCCCGGTCCGACGACATGATCGTCTCGTCCGGCTACAACATCGGCGCGCCCGAGGTGGAGAACGCCCTGCTGCGCCATCCCGCCGTGGCCGAGGCCGCCGTCATCGGCGTGCCGGACGAGGAACGCGGCCAGATCGTCAAGGGATTCGTGGTGCTCAACCCGGGCCATACTGCCTCTGACGCCCTGAAATGCGAGCTCCAGACCCATGTGAAGGGGGTCATCGCCCCCTACAAATATCCCCGGGCGCTGGCCTTCGTGGACGCCCTGCCCAAGACGCAGACCGGCAAGCTGCAACGCTTCCGGCTCAAGGCGGACGCATGACCGGTCAGATCTTCACCACCGAACGGCGCGTGCGCTTTGCCGACTGTGACGCCGCCGGCATCGTCTTCTTCCCGCGCTATTTCGAGATGCTCAACGGCGTGGTCGAGGACTGGTTCGCCGGTCCGCTGCAGGCCTCGTTTCGCGAGTTGCATCTCAACCGCCACGTCAGCGTCCCGACCGCCGCCGTCGAGGCCCGCTTCATCGCCCCGTCACGGCTTGAGGATGAGCTGACCTTCGCCCTGACGGTCACCAGATTGGGCGGGGCCTCCTGCGGCCTGCGCCACCGCATCAGCGCCGGCCCCCAGCTGCGTTTCGAGGCGAGCCAGACCATCGTCTATGTCGGGGCCTCGATGAAACCCGAGCCCTGGCCCGAGGCGCTGCGCGCCCGCATCCAGCCCTTTGTCGAGGTCCAGCCATGAACCGCACCCTGCTGCCCGAGGGCTGGCCCCGGCCGCGCGGCTATGCGAACGGCATCGCCGCCAGCGGCGAGCTGGTCTTCGTCGCCGGCCAGATCGGCTGGGACACGGCCGGCGTCTTCCCGGACGGTTTCGCGGCCCAGTTCCGGCAGACCCTCGACAATACCCTGGCCGTGCTGGCCGAGGCCGGGGCCGGGCCGGAGCACATCGTCCGCATGACCTGGTACGTGGTCGACAAGGCCGAATACCTCGCCGCCCTGCGCGAGATCGGCGCGATCTGGAAAGAGCGGATCGGCCCCCACTACCCGACCATGGCCGTGGTCGAGGTCAAGGGCCTGATCGAGGACGCCGCCCGCATCGAGATCGAGACCACGGCCGTGATCGGCTAGCCCGGCTCCCGAAGCGGATTTGATGGCCAGCCGCGCTGGGCCTGCGGTCACGACACCGCATCCAGCAGCTGTTCCAGCGTCGCCAGCTCATCCGCCTCTGCCGCCGGCTTGTCCCACCGGATTCGGCCGATCCGGGGAAAGCGCATGGCCAGGCCGGACTTGTGGCGTTTCGACCGTTGCAGACCCTCGAAGGCGATTTCGAGCACCAGGCCGAAATCGCTTCCGGCGCGGACCGACCGCACGGGCCCGAACCGTTCGACCGTGTGGTCACGCACGAATTTGTCGAGCTGCTTCAGTTCCTCGTCGGTAAAGCCGAAATAGGCCTTGCCCACCGGGGTCAGGACCGGGGTGCCGTCGTCGCCCCCGGTCCAGACGCCGAAGGTGAAGTCTGAATAGTAGCTGGACCGACGACCATGGCCACGCTGGGCATACATCAGCACGGCATCGACCCGGTGCGGGTCGCGTTTCCACTTGAACCACGGTCCCCGGGGTCGACCGCCCTCATAGACGCTGTCGATGCGTTTCAGCATCACCCCCTCCGCCGCCTGCGGATCGCCGGCCGGTGGCGTCGCGCGCAGGGCCGCCAACTCATCCCACGAGGCGAACGGCTGCAGCGGCGACAGGTCGACGCGGCCGGACGCGACGGCGGCGACGAGGGCTTCCAGGCGGGCACGGCGCTCCGTGAACGGGAGCGGGCGCAGGTCGACGCCATCGACCGCCAGCAGGTCATAGGCGCGGATGCCTGCGGGATAGGCTGCCATCAGGCGGGCGTCCGCGGTTTTGCGATTCAGCCGCTGTTGCAGGTCCCCGAACGGCGCGACCTGACCGTCGCGCCGGACCACCAGCTCCCCGTCGATCACGCCCTCCCAGGTCAGGGCCGCCAGCACGTCCGGAAAGGCGGGCGATACATCCTCCCCGGTACGGCTGTACAGGCGTTTCACCCCGCCTTCGCTGACCGCCTGCACCCGGATTCCGTCCCATTTCCATTCCGCGGCATAGGCGGCCGGGTCGAGGGCCTGCAGCGCCGACTCGTCGATCGGCTGGGCCAGCATGACGGGGCGAAAACGCCCGTCGGCCCGGGCCGAAGGGCGATCGCCCCGGCCGTCCAGCCAGGCCAGCAGCTCGCCATAGGGCGCGTTCTGCGCGTGCCAGACCTCCTGGATATCCTCCAGGGTGACCCCGCCAAGATCGGCGGCCGCCTGCCAGGCCAGCCGGGTCGACACGCCGACGCGCAGGCTGCCGGTCACCAGCTTGAGCAGGGCCCAACGACCGTCCGGGTCGAGCGCATCCAGCCAGCCCTCCAGCAGGCCGCGGACCTCGCCGCGTCCGGCCGCCTTCAACGCCTCGACCACCTCGCCCAGTTCAGGCTCCCGGTTGGCCCCGTGTCGCGTCGGCCAGATCAGGGCCGCGGTTTCCGCCAGGTCGCCGACATAGTCATACGACAGCCGGAACAGCGCGGGATCGACCCGCGCCTCAACCGCCGCGCGGATCAGCGCCGGCTTGGCGGTCGCGAACGACAGCCCGCCGGTCAGGGCCGCCAGGGCCCAGCCCCGGTCCGGGTCCGGGGTCTCGGCCAGATGGTCGCGGATCAACCGCAGTTTGGCGTTGCGCGAAGCGGTCAGCGACAGCCGGTCGAGCAAGGCAGCGAAGGCGCGCATCAGTCGTCGTCCTCGTCCTCATAACCGACCAGATGCAGGGCCCGCGCGGTCAGGCCGTTCAGCTCGGCCCAGCGGCGCAGGGCATCGTCACGGCCATGGGTGATCCTGGTCTCCCGGGGCGACAGCTCGGTCAGGGTCGCCGTCAGCTCGTCCCAGTCCGCGTGGTCGGACAGCACCAGCGGCAGCTCCACACCCCGCTGCCGCGCCCGGGCCCGCACGCTCATCCAGCCCGAGGCAAAGGCGGTGACCGGATCGGGAAAGCGGCGGCTCCAGCGATCGGCGAGGGCCGACGGCGGGGCGATGATGATACGGCCGGCGAAATCCGCCTTCGAGCCGGTGGCCGGGGCCAGCGACCCGAGCTCGACACCGAAATGTTCGTACAGCCGGTTCAGCCGCTCCAGCGCCCCATGCACATAGATGGTCTCGTCATAGCCGGCCTCGCGCAGCAGCCGGATCACCCGCTGCGCCTTGCCCAGGGCATAGGCCCCGACCAGATGGGCCCGCTCGGGAAACTGGACGACCGAGCGCAGCAGCCGGCCGATTTCCTGGCTGTCCGGCGGATGCCGGAAGACCGGAAGGCCAAAGGTCGCCTCGGTGATGAAGACATCGCTCGGCACCGGTTCGAACGGGGCACAGGTCGGATCGCGTCGCCGCTTGTAGTCGCCCGAGGCCGTGACGGTCAGACCGCCCTGACGCACGGTCGCCTGGGCCGAGCCGAGCACGTGCCCGGCCGGGGCCAGCGACAATTCCACCTGACCGATGTTGAGGCGCTCGCCACAGGTCAGGGCCTGGGTATGGGTGGCGAAGTCATGGCCATAGCGCTCGCCCATGATGGCCAGGGTTTCCGGGGTGGCGAGCACCGCGCCGTGCCCGGCCCGCGCATGGTCGGCATGGCCATGGGTAATCACCGCCCGGTCCACCGGCCGGGGCGGGTCGATAAAGAAGGCACCGGCCTCGCACCACAATCCATCGGGCGTGGGGCGCAGGATGGAATCGAGGCGCGTCACGGGGCTTTGGCTAACAGAGGGGGCCATGGGTTTCCGCTGGGAGGTTGCAGGACAGTCAACCCGACAGCGCGGCAAAGTTTCCCTCGTGCCCGGTGATCAGCCGGCATTCGGCACGACCGGTCCCGACAGCGTCCCACCGGACGAGCGACGGACGCCGCGGTGCGCCCGTCGCCCGGCACGAGCCGGATGGACTGTGGCCTGGTGCTGCTGGCGGTCATGCAACGCCTTGCCGGAAATGCTGGAGCGTTGGGCGAAATCGGGGAGCCGCGGTGGAACCGGTTCGGCTCCTGCATCGATTAGGAGGATCGGCGTATGTCGATACCCTCTGGAGCCGCGCGCGTGAAACACTCGACCCCGAGCCTGAAAGATCTGCGGATCGGCGCACTTCTCAACACATCGAGCGGCAGTTGCGACGAGGGCTGTGAGCAACAGGTCCTGGACCTGCTCGAGGCGGCCGACTGCAAGATCCACCAGATGTGGTGCGGTACGGGAGACACCGTGGCCGGGGCCCTGGAAGAGATTGCCGGGGCCGGGCTGGATGTCCTGATCGTGCTTGGCGGTGACGGCACCATACGCTCGGCCGCCGAGACCTGTGACAAGGACGGCCCGTTCCTCATTCCCCTGCCCGGCGGCACGATGAACATGCTGCCTTCCGCGCTGTATGGCGACGTCACCTGGCCCGAAGCCCTGGCGGCAACGCTGTCGTCGCCGTCTGTGCAACCGGTGAACAGCGGCCGGATTGGCGACATGCGCTTCTATTGCGCCGCGATCTTCGGTGACCCGTCCCGCTGGGCCGAAGTGCGCGAAGCCATCCGGGAAGGCGACGTATCGAAAGCGACGGAACAGGGAATCGAGGCCGTCAGCAAGGCCTTCGGCCGAGGCCTAGACTATCAGTTTGACGACCTGTCCGGCCAGGCTGAAGCGGTCGCCGTGGTTTGCCCCCTGGCGTCGCGTGCGCTTGAAGACGACGATACGGTCCTGGAGGCGGTTGTGATCGACCCCGAGGGGCCTCTCGATGCCTTGAAACTGGCCGCAAGAGCGCTGGTGTCAGAATGGCGAAGCGACCCCAATGTGGAAACCGCCCGGGTCCGGAAGGTGGTCGTCAGGTCGGACCAGCCCATTCCCGCGATCCTGGACGGCGAAACCGTGGAGCTGCCGGCCGAGGTCACCGTGCATTTCATGCGCACGGCGTTCCGCGCCCTCGTGCCGAGCGAAACGGCTCCGGCCGGTTGACCGGTCCCGGGCCGGGATAGGGAGACCCGGGTCGCGGGAAGCAGTCTCGCCCCGGGGATCAGCAGTCCCCTGAGCCGAACGCTCCCCTTATCGATGACCGGCCCGCCGCGACTGGAAGCCGGAACGCGGAAACCAGACGTAACGCCCGGCGTTCACGGGGTCGCAGGAGAAGCCGTCATGTTCACACAGCTGGAACCACCGCTACCGATCCACGTCGAGGGCAAGGGATCGGGCTTCGCGATTGCGGTCATTGACTACGGCCAGGAGCACAACCTGATCTGGGTAACGGCGATCAATGACACAGGCGAGATCTGGTGCGCGCCCAATCCCAGGGTCAGGATGCAGGCCAACTGGACCATGGGTCGAAGACGCGCCCAAGGCGGCGACAACGGGGATTGCAGTCCGCCCTGAGACCAGAAACGGCGCGCACCGACCGGAGGTGTCACAGCTGTTGGCCGGTTCGCCTCAGATCGTCGAGGAATCGTTCCCGTTCGGCCGCCCGGCCGGTGCGATCCGGAATTCGCAACAGATAGGCCGGGTGAACCGTCACCACGACCTTCGCCCCGTCCGGAAGCGTGATGGCCCGCCCCCGCGCCTCGGACACCGCCACCCGCCGCCCCAGCACTGACAGCGCCGCCGTCGCGCCGAGCGCCAGGATGACTTTCGGCTGGATCAGCCGTCGCTCGGCGTCCAGCCACCAGCGACAGGCACTGATCTCGCTGGTGACCGGTGTCTGATGGAGCCGGCGCTTGCCGCGCGGCGTGTGTTTGAAATGTTTGACCGCATTGGTGACGTAGGCGTCCCCGCGAACGATGCCGGCCTCGGCCAGGGCCGCATCCAGCAGTTCCCCCGCCGGACCGATGAACGGACGGCCTGTCAGATCTTCCTGATCGCCCGGTTGCTCGCCGACGATCATCAGACGCGCGTCCCGGGGCCCTTCGCCGCAGACACCCTGGGTCGCGTCGCACCCGATCGGACAACGCCGGCAGGCCTGCACCGCATGACCCAGTTCAGCGAGGTTGGCCGGCGCAAAGCCGTCGCCGAACGGCTGGTCCCGGTTCATGCGCGACAGGGTTTTGGCCAGCCGTGCATTGGGGGCCGTCGCCGGTCGGGCGACCATCACCTCGGTGCGCGCGCCGGATCGGGCGATCAGGTCCGGAATCAGCTGCGCTTCCGGCAGGTTCTTCCAGTACCGCCGCGGCATCTCTCCCTGCATGGTGCGGGTCTTGAGCCGCGCCGGATTGAAGGTCGCGGCATAGTAGGTCTTCCAGAAATCCTCGATCTCGTCCTCGGCCGGGGCCATATCGCGCGTGGCGGCCGGCCCGAAGGTCAGCGCCTCACCATCCCAGTAACCGCTGCCGTCCGGCGTCAGGATCGACCAGCGCAGAGTCGTGAACCGGCGCACGAAGAAGGGCGCGGTCTTCTCGACCACGAAATGCGCGGGCTCGAACCAGGCGACCCAGGCTTCGCCATCCGTGTCCTCCACCCGCCGGAAGCGCACGAAGGCCTTCATCTTGTGACTGGCTCGGCTGACGTTCTTCGCCCGCTCCAGCGCATCGGCGACGTCAGGGTCGGTGACGATCCGCATCAGGTCCGGTTCCTGCCGCAGTCGCCACACCAGCCGGTACAACAGGTCAAACCGGTCAGCCGCGCGGTGCAGGATGACTTCCCGCGCCAGGGCGATGAACGCCCCGGGCGTGGTGAACGCGTCGTCGTTTCGCCCGGCCGGCGCGGCCTCGTCGAACAGGCCGACCGGTTCGCCGCCGATCCGGAAAGCGGCAGACTCCGGCCGCACGCCGGCCTGACGGAAGGCCCGCGCCGCCGCGCGCCAGCCGTCGAAGTCCGTGGGATGCCGCAGCGTCGCGACCTGCATCAGAACAGGCTCAACTGCACCGGCTTCGGGTCGGGCGCGATCCGGACGCGCAGGTCGGGCGCATCCGTCAGCCCCCCGGGCGTCCAGTCGAGCGTCGTGATAAACGGCCGGACCTTGTCGATGCCACGGCACAGCCGCCCGATGTCCTCAAGCCGCAGGGTGCGCCAGCGCCGGACCGAGAGGATCCGGTTGACCGACTTGACGCCCAGTCCCGGCACCCGCAACAGCCGTTCCCGGTCGGCGGTGTTCACGTTCACCGGAAACTGCTCGCGGCGGTTCAAGGCCCAGGCCAGCTTGGGATCGATCGCCAGATCCAGCATCCCGTCGGTTGCGCCCTCCCCGATTTCCCGCGGCGAAAATCCGTAGAACCGCATCAACCAGTCGGCCTGGTAGAGTCGGTGCTCCCGTAGCAGCGGTGGCCGCGACAGGGGCAGCACGCTCGAGGAATCGGGAATGGGACTGAATGCTGAATAATAGACCCGGCGCAGGCCGTATCCGCCGTAGAGCGCGGCGCTGCGGTCCATGATTTCCGTGTCCGGAGCCCCGTCGGCCCCGACGATCAGCTGGGTCGATTGCCCGGCCGGCGCGAACCGCGGCGGCTTGAGGCGGTCGCGCTTGCCCGGGCGCGCCGCCTCCATGCCCAGCCGGACCTGCCCCATCGCCTTCTTGATGACCCCCACGTCCTTCTGAGGGGCCAGCCGCTTCAGCGCGGCATCCCGTGGCAGTTCGATATTGGCCGACAGCCGATCGGCATACAGCCCGGCCTCCTCGACCAGCTTCGGATCGGCTTCGGGGATCAGCTTCAGATGGATATAGCCGCGGAAATCATGGTCGAGGCGCAGGGTCTTCGCCACCAGCACCAGCTGCTCCATCGTATAGTCACCCGAGCGGATGATGCCGGACGACAGGAACAGACCCTCGATATAGTTCCGCTTGTAGAAATTCAGCGTCAGCTGAACGACCTCGTCCACATTGAACCGCGCCCGGACCACGTTCGACGAGGCGCGGTTGATGCAGTAGGCGCAGTCATAGATGCAGAAATTCGTCAGCAGGATCTTGAGCAGCGATACGCAACGGCCATCGGGCGTATAGGCGTGACAGATCCCCATGCCCTCGGTCGATCCGATCCCCCGCCCCCCTTCCGAGCTGCGTTTGGCGGTGCCGGAGGACGCACAGCTGGCGTCATATTTGGCCGCATCCGCGAGGATGGACAGCTTTTTGCGGAGATCGAGCTGGGTCATATGTTCTCACTATGTTCCGCTGGGAACCTGCAAGTCCAGCGTAGCCGTGGAGATATCTCGCCCCCTCCGGACCGTCCCGTTCCCGGCGACCGATGTCCCGTCATCGCCCGCTCGCCCACGGCGGGCCACCGTCAGTCGCGGCACGAAACCGCCGCCTGCCCGTTGCACCCGCAAGCGGGACCTGTTTTGCCTGTTGCCGTCATCGACTGAACCAGGCCCCGCACCGGGACGCGGCGCTGCATGGGTGAATGGGGGCACGGGCCACGTGAAAGCGAAGATTTCCCACCTTGGACTGGCGGCCTGTCTGACCTTCACGGTCGGCCTCGCCGCCCTGGCCGGCCCGGGCCAGGCCCAGACGGTCGAGACCGTCCAGGACGCGCCGCTGATCCGGACGCAGAGTGATGCCCAGTCGGATGCCGCCATCGCGGAGCGCCTGCGCCGCATCTACGGGGAACTGGACGCCCTTTCGTCGGTGCAGGTTCGGGTCGCCGAAGGGGTGGTCACACTGGACGGGGCGCTGCCCGAGCGGGACGACCTCGATCGTGCCGAACAGATCGCCAACCGTGTCGAAGGCGTCGTCGCCGTGCGCAATGACATCGAGACCAGCGTCGATGTCGGCGAACGCGTTTCGCCGTTTCTGCAGAAGCTGACGGCCCTGTTCCGGTCGGCGATCAACAGCGCCCCGCTGCTGCTGCTCGGCGGTCTGGTGCTGGCGGCGTTTGTCGTGCTCGGCTGGTGGCTGGCGTCTTTCAAACTATTCTGGCGGAGGCTGACCCCCAACCCCTTTGTCGGGGACCTGCTGGCACAGGCCATACGGGTGGCCAGCGTGGTGGTGGGCGTCGTGCTGGCCCTTAACCTCGTCGGGGCCACGGCCCTGATGGGCACGGTGCTGGGTGGGGCCGGCGTGCTCGGTCTGGCGATCGGTTTCGCAGTTCGCGACGCGCTCGAGAACTATATCTCCAGCATCATGCTCAGCCTGCGTCAGCCGTTCCGGGCCAACGACCACGTCGTCATCGACGGGCAGGAGGGCAAGGTGGTGCGGCTGACGTCGCGCGCCACCGTGCTGATGACGCTGGACGGCAATCACCTGCGCATCCCCAATGCGATCGTGTTCAAGGCCGTGATCCTGAACTACACGCGCAATCCCGAGCGGCGCCTCGAATTCGAGCTGGGCGTCGACGCCGAAGACGATCCGGAATCGGCCATCTGCACCGGCGTGGCGGCGCTGGCGGCACTCGACTTCATCCTCACCGATCCCGCGCCCGGCGGCCTGATCGTCACCGTCGGCGACAGCAATATCGTGCTGAAGTTCACGGCATGGATCAATCAGGACGATGCGGATTTCCTCAAGGCCCGAAGCCGCGCCATCCGGGCGGCCAAGATGGCGGTGGAGGCCGCCGGCTTCACCCTGCCTGAACCGATCTATCGCCTGCGGATCGACCAATTTCCTGAACTGGCCCGCGCAGGGACCGCGGCTTCGGTCCCGGGCACGAAGCCGCCGGTCGCTCCGTCGCCGGCGCGGCCCGAGGTCGCTCCGAACGAGCCGATGTCGGTCCGCCCCGATGTCCACCTCGACAAGACGATTGCGGCGGAACGGCGCGTATCGCCTGACGAGGATCTGCTTTCGACGGCGCGACCGATCGAATAGCGCTCCGGACCGGCAGTGACCCCGCGCAGGGTGTCCCGCCGATCCCCGGGTGCGGTCCCGGAGACGGGATTTGACCCTGGCCACCTGCGTCACATCGCCTCCGGGCTCGAAAAAGATAGTGACCACTCACTTTCTTTTGGCTATGTATTCGGCCATGGCACGACAGAATCTTCCAGCTGCGCAACGCCGGGAAGCGACCGTGGACGCGGTCGTTGACCTCGCCGCAACGCGCAATCCCGCCGAAATCACCACCGGTCAGATCGCTGACCACATGAAGCTGACCCAGGGGGCCCTGTTCCGTCACTTCCCGACCAAGGACGCCGTCTGGGACGCAGTCATGGTGTGGACGGCCGACCAGCTCACCCGGCGACTCGATCAGGCCGAAGCCAGGGGCTCATCGCCCCTGCGCGCGCTCGAACAGATGTTCCTCGCCCACGTCGACTTCGTCGCGACCAGGCCGGGCGTTCCCCGCATCATGTTTGGCGAACTGCAGCGCACCGGCGACACCGCCGCGAAGCGCAGCGCACGGGCGCTGATCGACGGTTACCGAGCCCGCCTGGTCAAGGTGCTCGATCGCTGTCGCGACGATGGTGAACTTCCCCCGGACCTCGATACCGAAGCCGCCGCCACCCTGTTCGTGGGCACCATTCAGGGCCTGGTCATGCAGGCCATGATGAGCGGTGATTTCAGGGCCATGCGACCCATGGCCGGACGGGTATTCGGCATCTACCTCAGGGGTATCGGAGGAAAGACATGAAGCTCGCCCTCCCCGGTAACCGGCGAACCCTGTTGCTGATTGCGGTCCTGACACCGCTGATTGTGCTGTTCGCCTATGTGGTGCTGCGTTCGGGTCCGCTCGCGCCGGTGCCGGTGACCGTGATCGCGGTCGAGGAACAGGCGATCTCGCCATCGCTCTTCGGCATCGGTACCGTTGAAGCGCGGTACACGCACCGGGTCGGCCCCACCAACGCCGGTCGGGTACGGACACTGCGGGTAGATGTGGGCGACCATGTCGTCGCCGGACAACCGCTCGCCGAAATCGATCCGATCGATCTTGATCAGCGCATTGCCGCGCAGGCGGGTGCGGAAGGGCGATCCCTCGCCCTGGAGCGCGCGGCCCAGGCCCAGCTTGCCGACGCAGAGGCACGCGCACGGCTGGCCCGGTCACAGGCCGGCCGGACAGAACGGCTGCTCACCGGAGGCTGGGTGACGCAGGCCGCGGTCGACGTCCGCCGGCAGGAACTGCAGGTGGCGGAAGCCGCGACAGCAGCGGCGCGCGCCAATGTCGCCGCCGCCGCCCAGGATCGCGGACGAACCGGCGCGGAGCGCGCAGCCCTCGTCCGACAGAAAGCCAACCTGCTGCTGCTCGCGCCGGCCGGTGGCCTTGTCGTCCGCCGCGCGGCCGAGCCGGGCACCACCGTGGTCGCCGGCCAGGCGGTGGTGGAAATCATCGATCCCGCCAATCTCTGGGTCAACACGCGCTTCGACCAGCTACAGTCGACCGGCCTTCAACCTGGCCTGAGGGCGCAGGTCTTGCTGCGGTCACGTGCCGGTACGCCCCTGGCCGGGCGTGTCATCCGTACCGAGCCGCTCGCCGACGCGGTCACCGAGGAGGTGATGGCCAAGATCGGGTTCGAGACCCCCGACCTGCCGCCTGTCGGCGAACTGGCGGAAGTAACGGTGATCCTGCCGCCGGTCCGAACATCGCTCGTCGTACCGAACGCTGCCATTCACCGCGTCAGGGGCGAGACCGGCGTATGGGTCGTCGAGGGCCGAAAGCTTCGGTTTCAGCCGGTCACGACCGGGGCAACGGATATCCAGGGCACGGTCCAGATCCTGAGTGGACTTCAGCCGGGTGCGACCGTGGTCGTGCATAGTCAGCGCGCCCTGACCGCCCGCACGCGCATCCGGATCGTCGACCAGATTGCGGGCGACGGACAATGATCAGTCTCGCCGGTCGTGACATCCTCCATAGCTGGGGCAAGTTCGTCTTCACCGGCATCGGGCTCGGGCTGCTGATCGGCGTCACCCTGACCATGGCCGGCGTGTATCGCGGCATGGTCGACGATGCCCAGGCCATGCTCGACAACAGCGGGGCCGACCTCTGGGTGGTCCAGAAGGACACTTTGGGCCCCTACGCCGAACCATCCAGCATCAATGACGATGTCGACCGGTCGATCCGGGCCATGCCCGGTGTCGCGCGGGCGGCCAATGTGACCTACCTGACGATGCAGATCGATCACGCCGGACGCGACGTTCGGGTCATGATGGTCGGCACCGAAGCCGCGTCACCCGGTGAACCGGGGCAGCCGCCCCACCTCATCGCCGGGCGACAGATCGTGCGCGCCCATTACGAGGCGGTGGCTGACGAGGCGACCGGCTTCGGTCTGGGGGATGTCGTACAGGTGCGCCGCAACCGATACGTCATCGTGGGCCTGACCAGCCGCATGGTGTCATCAGGCGGCGATCCCATGCTGTTCATCCCCCTGCAGGACGCCCAGCAGGCCCAGTTCCTGAAAGACAGTGACGCGATCGTCCGCCAGCGCGCCCGCACGGCCCGGAACCCGGCACTCAATCCGCCCGGAAATCCCGGCATGATCGACGCCGTGACGGCCTCCCAGACCAGCAATCCGTACGTGAACGCCGTTCTGGTGCAGGTCAGGGAGGGGTTCAGTCCGGACCAGGTGGCTGAGCCGATCCGGCGCTGGCAGCGGCTCACCGTCTACACCCGGGCGGAAATGGAAGAGATTCTGGTTAAGAAGCTGATCGCCACGTCCGCGCGTCAGATCGGCATGTTTCTCGTCATCCTGTCCATCGTCAGTGCCGCGATCGTCGCCTTCATCATCTACACCCTGACCATGGGCAAGATCCGCGAGATCGCGGTGCTGAAGCTGATCGGCACCCGCAACCGGACCATCTCGCTGATGATCCTGCAGCAGGCGCTCGGGCTCGGTCTGATCGGCTTTGTCGTCGGCAAGATCGCCGCCACCTTCTGGGCCCCGATATTCCCCAAATACGTCCTGCTGCTCTCCAGCGATTCCATGCGCGGCTTCGTCGCGGTCATGGTGATCTGCGCGATCGCCAGCCTGCTCGCCATCCGCGCCGCGCTGAGGATCGATCCGGCGGAGGCCATCGGTGGCTGACGGCATCCTCATCGAGAACCTGGTCAAGACCTATGGCGAAGGCGACACGGCGGTCCATGCGCTGCGGGGCGTGGACATGCACGTCGCCCCGGGCGAGGTCGTCGGTCTCATCGGGCCCTCGGGGTCGGGCAAGAGTACCCTGCTCAAATGCCTCGGCGCGGTGATCGAGCCGACGTCCGGGCGGATGACGATCGGCGAGGAGATCATCTACGACAATGAATGGAAAATCCCCGACCTGCGGGCGCTGCGTCGCGACCGGATCGGTTTCATTTTTCAATCGCCCTACCTGATCCCGTTTCTCGATGTGACCGACAATGTCGCCCTTCTGCCGATGCTCGCCGGCGAGACCAACGCGAAGGCCCGCGCCCGTGCCGTGGAGTTGCTGACGGCCCTTGATGTCGCCCACCGGGCCCGGGCCATGCCCTCGCAACTATCTGGCGGAGAACAGCAACGGGTCGCCATCGCCAGGGCGCTGGTAAACCGCCCCCCGGTAATCCTCGCCGATGAACCGACCGCGCCGCTCGATGGGGAACGGGCGCTGGCCGTGGTCCAGATTCTGAACGACATGGCGGCCCGCTACCAGACCGCGATAATCATCGTCACCCACGACGAGAAGATCATCCCCACGTTCAAACGTCTCTACAATATCCGGGACGGGCGGACGCACGAGGAAACCGGCCGCGCGGCGTCTGCAACCTGAAAGCAGCAGGCCGGGGCCTCCGACACTCCTTATCGAGCTGAGCAGGTCCCGCGCCTGGTCTTCTGCGGGCCGGCAACGCTGCCGTCACCTCACCAGCGCAGCAGGAACCGGCCGGCACCGGCCCCGATCGCGCCGGCCGTCAGCATGCCCAGGCTGTACCAGCCGGCCATGAAGGACACCGTCTCCTCCGAACAGAACAGGCCATAGGCGCTGGCCGCCACGGCACCGGCGACCAAACCGGCGACGAATCCCGCTGTCGTCGGCCGGGTCGGGGCCAGCCGTCGCGCAGCGAAGAAAATGAAGGGCGTCGCCACCAGACTGATGGCCGCGACCCGCAGGGTGCACGACTGCCAGGACTGCCCCAGCCAGGCGTCGATACGCGCCGGGCCCGACAGGGCCGACTGCTCAACGACGACCGCGATCAGGATCACCGCGACAGTGACGGCCAGTCCGGCCAGCGGCAGCCGCAGCGGGGCCCCCGGCTGACCCAGCCTGAGCAGCAGCAGGGCCCCGAAGCCGGCGATCGACAGGGTATAGGCCTGCCGCATCAGGAAGCTGACGCCATCGACCACAGCCCCGAGATCGGGCCGGAATCCCAGCGTCAGCCAGACCACGGCGACGGCCGCAGCCAGCGCCATGCCCGTGCAACAGACAAGACGCCATCCCGCACGACCGGCCGGCACGCGCCGGGCGTCGCCGGCCAGGGCCTCGATCAGATCGTCAGTGTTCACGATCGGCCACCCGTTTCATCAAGGCCTTCAGGGCGCGATGCAGACTGACCTTGGCGGCCCCCTCCGTCATGCCGGCGCGTTCACCGGCCTCGGCCAGACTGAATCCGGTCAGCCGCACATCCTCGATCAGGGCCCGCTGCCGCGCCGGAGCCGTATCCAGCAGCCGGTCCAGGTCGTGACGCACGGCACCGTCCTCGACGCCGTCATTGGTCATGACGAGGTCCTCGACCAGCGGCACCAGCCTGGCCCGCCCGGATTTGCGCAGATGGTCGATCAGCTTGTAGCGCGCGATCGTGAAACACCAGGGCGTCACCGGATCGGCGCGCCGCCAGGTTTCCCGCTTGGTATGAATGGCCAGAAGCGCGTCTTGCACCAGATCCTCGACGTCGGCGTCGCCGTAAAACTGACGACGGTTGAAATAGGCGTGCAGGGCCGGTCGCAACAGCGTCAGAAACTCGCGCCACGCCCGGGTTTCTCCGTCGAGTCCGGCGATCATGAGCGGCTTCAGCCGTGCTTCCAGCGTCTTCACACAGCCCCCTGTTCGGACGTCGGGCCAGATGGTTACAGCTCACGACACCGCATGGATCGCCCCGGCTGTAACCGATGAGGCAACCGGGCGAATAGATCGGATCCAGCGCCTCGGCGATCCCGATCTAGACCCGGAACCCCCATGTTGTCACTCGCCCTTGTCGCCCTTGTCCAACTCCCGTCGCCACAATATCCGGGAGCCGTCCTGCCGGAGGTGGTGGTCACCGGCCCGCAGTGGCCGTCGTGAACCGACACCGGGTCGCCGGGTCGCGTCAGCGGCTGGACAACTATCCCGACCGGTCCGGCCCCGCGATCCGCTATTTCGGCAACCTGCCCGGGGACGTCCTGTCACCGGTCGGAATCAATGGCCGTTACCTTTACACCCGACTGACAGCGAGGTTCTGACCATGACTCCCTTCAACAGACGCGGCCTGATCACGGCCGGCGTCGGCCTGATGGCCGGTCTCAGCACGACGCCCGCCCTGGCCCAGAGCCCGTCACGCTTCACGGGCCGGCAGGCGGGGCGGGCCACGGCTGACCACGCGGCGTTCGACGCCCTGCTGGCGCGCCGGGCCCGCAACTCCCGCGACGGGGTGGTACGGGTCGACTACGCCGGCTGGCGCGGCTCGGCCGCTGACCGCACGGCCCTGACCCGCTACATCGACGCCCTGTCGGCCCTCGATCCACTGAGCCTGACCCGGCCCGAGCAGTTCGCCTACTGGGCCAACCTCTACAATGCCGCGACCATCCGGGTGGTGCTGGACGCCTGGCCGGTGCGGTCGATCCGCGATATCCGCTCATCGCTGCTGGTCGCCGGGCCGTGGAAGAAGACCGTCGTCCGGGTCGGCGGCGTCGACCTGTCGCTGGACGACATCGAGCATGAGATCCTGCGCAAGGGCTGGTCCGATGCGCGCGTCCACTATGCGGTCAACTGCGCCTCGTTCAGCTGTCCCAACCTGCCGCTGCGGGCCTGGCGCGGCGCGGCTCTCGGCCCGGCGCTGGACGCCGCTGCCCGCGCCTATGTCAATCATCCACGTGGCGTCACCCTTGACGGCTCGTCCCTGACGGTGTCCTCGATCTACAAATGGTATGCGGTGGACTTCGGCGGCACCGACGCCCGGGTCATCGCCCATCTCAGCCGTCATGCCGCGGCACCGCTGGCGGCCCGGCTGGGGTCGATCGACCGCATTGCCGCTGACACCTACAACTGGGCGATCAACGCCACGACAGGAAATTGATGACCCGGTTCAAACGCTATCTGCCGCTGCTGGTCCTCGTCATCGTCGTGGTGGCCGTGTTCGCCAGCGGCGTGACCCGCTATCTGAATCTGGACGCCTTGCTGACCCACGAGGCCGCGCTGCGCGGCTTCGTCAGTGACAATCTGATCCTCGCCCTGGCCACCTTCATCGCGGTCTATGCGGTGGCCACGGCGGTCAGCCTGCCTGGGGCCCTGATCCTGACCCTCACCGGCGGATATCTGTTCGGCCCCTGGGTCGGCGGATCGTCCACGGTCGTCGGGGCCACCCTCGGGGCCGTGGCGGTCTTCTATGCCGTCCGCACCTCGCTGGGGACGATCCTGCGTCGCCGGGCCGAGGCTTCGGGCGGCAAGCTGAAGGCGATCATCGACGGCGTCGAGGCCGGGGCCTTCGGCTACATCCTGACCCTGCGGCTGGTGCCGCTGGCCCCGTTCTGGATGGTCAATATCGCCGCCGCCCTGGCCCATGCGCCGCTGCGCGCCTATGCGCTGGCGACCTTCCTCGGCATCATGCCGGCGACCTTCATCTACAGCGGAATCGGGGCGGGGATCGGCGACCTGATCGCCCGTGGCGAGACACCGGACGCCGGGGTCATCTTCGAACCGCGAATCCTTCTGCCCCTGGTCGGCCTCGGCCTGCTGTCGCTCGGGGTTACGCTGTACCAGCGCCGCCGCGCCAAGACCGGAGACACCCTGTGAGCCCGAAAACCCTCAAGGTCGACATGGCTGTCATCGGGGCCGGCTCCGGCGGCCTGTCGGTCGCGGCCGGTGCCGCCCAGCTGGGACTCAAGGTCGTGCTGTTCGAAAAGGGCGAAATGGGCGGCGACTGCCTCAACTACGGCTGCGTCCCGTCCAAGGCCCTGATCGCCGCCGCCGGCGCCGCACATGAGGCCCGCGCGGCCGGAGCGCTCGGGGTCTCGACGGGCGCGGTGACGGTCGACTTCCCGAAGGTCATGGCCCACGTCCACGCCGCCATCGCCGCCATCGCGCCCAATGACAGCCAGTCCCGCTTCGAAGGCTTCGGTGTCCAGGTCGTGCGCGAAGCCGCCCGCTTTATCGACGACCGCACCCTGGCCAGCGACAGCGTTCGCGTCAGGGCCCGCAAGATCGTGGTGGCCACCGGCTCGCACGCCGCCGTGCCGCCGATCCCCGGGCTCGACGCGTTCCCCTATCTGACCAATGAAACCCTGTTCGGCCTGACGGAATTGCCGAAGCGGCTGATCGTGCTGGGCGGGGGTCCGATCGGTGTCGAACTGGGCCAGGCCTTCCGGCGACTCGGCTCCGAGGTGGTGATCATCGAGGCGGAAGCCCTGCTGGGACGCGAGGATCCGGACGCCGCCGCCGTGGTGATGGCCCAGCTGCGCGCCGACGGCGTCGAGGTCATGGCCGGCTGCAAGGCGACGCGGGTCGAGGCCGGCCCGACGCTGACGGTCGCGTGCGACGGCGAGACCCGCAAGGTCACCGGCACCCATCTGCTGATCGCCGTCGGCCGCAAACCGTCGCTGGACGGGCTTGAGCTCGACAAGGCCGGGGTCACTACCGACCGCAACGGCATCGTCACCGACACATCCCTGCGCAGCAGCAACAAGCGGGTCTACGCCGTCGGCGACGCCGCCGGTCGCGGCCAGTTCACCCATCTGGCCGGAGCCCACGCCTCGCTGCTGGTCCGGCGCGCCGTGTTCGCCCTGCCGGTCAACGCCGACACCCTGCAGGTCCCGCGCGTCACCTATTGCGATCCTGAGCTGGCCGCGATCGGCCTCGGCGAGGTCGAAGCCCGCAAGACCCACGGCGATGACATCCGCGTTGAGACCTTCGACTTCGCCGAGAATGACCGGGCCATCGCCGAGGGCGACACCCGCGGTTTCGGCAAGCTGATCACCACGACAAAGGGCAAGGTCCTCGGTGTCACCCTGGTCGGCCGCCACGCCGGAGACCACATCCATCTGTGGTCGCTGGTGCTGTCGGCGGGCCTCAAGCTCAGCCAGCTGACCAGCATGATCGCCCCCTATCCGACCCGCGGCGAAATCGGCAAACGCCTCGCCGGCCAGTGGTACACCCCGGCCCTGTTTTCGGACCGCACCCGGGCGCTGGTGTCGGTCCTGAAACGGTTCGCCTAGGGTTTGGAGGCGGCGCGCATGCGCCGGACAAAGCCGAGGTCGAGATGGCGCTTCAGCCACAGGGCCATACGACCGTAAGCCCAGAGCCCGCCCCGGGTCGCCACGCCGCGCCCGTCGCCGAGGTCCATAATGGCCAGCCACCGCTTCTGCGGCAGATACGCCCGTAGGGGTTGGCCGCAGCCACGGGCGACCAGGTTGTCGAGCAACACCGGCGCGGCGCGGACTCCGAACACGCCCGCCGCCGGCCGCGGATGGTCGTCGATCACGGCGCAGTCTCCGGCCGCGAAGATCGTGGAATCGCCGACGGACTGCAGGGTTGGGGTGACCCGCAGCCGTCCGTCATCATCCACCGGAAGGCCGAGGTCGGCGATCAGCGGCGGGGCTGCCAGACCGATCGCCAGCAGCAGACTGTCGCAAGGCAGGATCGCGCCGTCTGCCAGCCGACAGGCCTGGGATTCACGCCCAACGACCGTGCCGCACCGGAACGCGACGCCACGCGCCGCCAGACGGCTCAGCAACCGGGCCCGAGCCGCCGGCGGCAGGGCCGCCCCATGGACAGGCGCGACCACGGTCACCTCGGGACGCACACCCAGCCGTTCGAGCAGGCCGCACAGGCTGGCGGCGAGTTCGAGGGCGCTGAGGCCGCCACCGGCGACCACAATCCGGGGTGTGGCTCCGCCCCGCGTGATCACCGTCTCGACAGAGGTTCGCAGGGCGAACAGATTCACCAGCGGCTTGACCGGCCAGACCCCGGTCTGCGCAGCCAGATCGTAAGGGTCTGCCGCCACGCTGCCGATGTTCAGGGACAACAGGTCAAAGGGCTCGCTCGCCCCGCCGGCCAGCACCAGGCTCCGGGCCGTGCGGTCGATGGCGTTGACCGGTTCGGTCAGGTGGCGCAGCCCGACACCCGCCGCCAGGGCCGCCACGTCGATCTCGCCCGCCTCTTCCGCCAGCGCGCCGGACAGGATGCCGCTGGCGAGGCCGGAATACTG
The DNA here is from genome assembly GCF_963975535.1 of uncultured Brevundimonas sp. GTDB lineage: Bacteria > Pseudomonadota > Alphaproteobacteria > Caulobacterales > Caulobacteraceae > Brevundimonas. The sequence goes on from NZ_CAXBHE010000001.1 coordinate 186,499, forward strand.
GAACCGCGGCGGCGCGATCAGCGTCACCTCAAGGCCGGCCGCGTGCAGTCGCCCGGCCTCGCGCACCAGCTGCAGATGGGCGTGGCCGGCCCCGACCAGTACGAGCCGGCGAGACGTCAACCTGGCCGTTCCGCTCAGCCGTCCAGCTCGGCCGAGACCCGCGTGAGGTAGCGCTCGATACGTTTGCCGTTGGCCCCCAGATCACTCAGGCCGACCCGCGAGATCGAGCGCGCATCGATGCGAACCCCGCTCCCGTTCGCGGTCGGCCGCACCCGGACGATGACGTCGTCCTTGAAGCCGAACCAGAAGGTCTCGGCGGTCGCTTCAATCACGCCGCTGGCTTCGTCTTCGGTCACCAGCGTCCAGCCCATGTCCACCGCCGCCTTGCGGGCAGCCGCGAAGGCGACGGCCGGCTTGACGGCAACCTCCACCGTCCGCACCGCCGGATAGGCCGCGTGCCCGACCTCGCCCAGGCTCTGTTGGCCAAAGCGGGCGAAACGGGGCCCCTGATAGGCGTCCGCCGTGGTCAGGGGCGCGGTCATGTCCAGCACGGGATTGGCCGAGTCGGCCGTGCGCAGGGCCGACAGGCGCGCGCTCGGCGCCGGCGGGTCGACGATATCGGTGGCGATGTCATGGATCGGCGGGATGTCGGCCGATTGCGACCGGACCCAACCCATATAGGCGAATCCCACCAGCGGAATGAGCAGGGCAATCACGGCGGCCTGCCAGCCGCGACGGGGCCGGCGCAGGAGCACGGCGATCAGGGCGACGGCGGCGATCACGGCCGCCGCGATCATTACGCGCGGCCCCCACTGCACGATCAGGACCCCGAGTCCGAGCCGCCACGGCCACAGCCCGAATTTCACGCCCAGGGCCGCGACGATGAACCAGAGCGGCACAAGCAGCGACACGGCCAGGGCGAGGCTCGCGAATTTTGATCGTCCGGACATGGTCAGTTTCCCTGTTTCCCCGCAGGGTTCCACGTTATCCGCCGCCGCGCCAGCGGGCGTGACGGGGCGGGGTGACTGAAACCTTCCGGGCACCTCTGACGAATAAAGACTCATCGACGCTGGGAGGCGTGGACCGCGACTGCCACAAGGGACGCCATGACGACACTGACCGCCTCACCGTTCGCCACCCGGCGCGACATCGCCGGTCCCGGCCGTTTCGTCGATCCGTTCGTCACGGCCGACGGATCGCGCCGCGCCGCGGTGGCCCAGACCCGGCTGGAGACCCTGTGGTTCAACACCGGGTCGCTCTGCAACATCGCCTGCGCGAATTGCTATATCGAGAGCTCGCCGACCAATGACGCCCTGGCCTATCTGACGGTCGAGGACGTCGCCCGCTATCTGGCCGAGATCGCCGACACCGGCCTGCCGACCCGCGAAATCGGCTTCACCGGCGGCGAGCCGTTCATGAACCCCGGCATCCTGACCATGCTCGACCTCGCCCTGAAGGCCGGACACGAGGCGCTGGTCCTGACCAACGCCATGCGGCCGATGGTGCGCTGGGGTGAGCGGCTGACCGATCTGGCCGCGGCCCACCGCGATCGGCTGACCTTTCGCGTCAGCCTCGATCATCACACCGAAGCCGTCCACGACGCCGAACGCGGGGCCGGGTCGTGGGACAAGGCCTGGCAAGGTCTGGACTGGCTCGTCGCGCGGGATCAGCGCATCGCCGTCGCCGGTCGCCGTCTGGCCGACGAGAGCGAGGCTGTGGCGCGGACGGCCTATGCCGACCTGTTCCGGTCGCGCGGCCTCCCGGTCGACGCCGGGGATCCTGGAGCCCTGGTGCTGTTTCCCGAGATGGAGGCCGATCGCGCCGTGCCGGAGATCACCGAGGCCTGCTGGGCCATTCTCGACCGGGCTCCCGAACAGATGATGTGCGCCACCAGTCGCATGGTGGTGCGCCGCAAGGGCGCGGCCGAGGCCGCCGTGGTCGCCTGCACCCTGACACCCTATGACCCGCAGTTCGAGCTGGGGCGGACGCTCGAGGACGCCTCCGGCGCGGTCCAGCTCAATCATCCCTTCTGCGCCCAGTTCTGTGTGCTGGGCGGGGCCAGTTGCAGCGCCGCATGACGACGCCGCCTGCCCCGCTGGATGCGCTTGCCGTCATCATCCCGGTGCTCAACGGCGGCGCGCGACTGAGCGAAACCCTGGCGGAGCTTCATCCGGTGCATCAGGTCATCGTCGTCGACGGCGGGTCGACCGATGATTTCGCCGCCCGTGCCGCCGCCCACGGTGCCCGGGTCCTTCGCTCGGATCCGGGCCGCGGCGAACAACTGGCCGTCGGGGCCGCGGCCGCCACGGCCCCCTGGCTGCTGTTCCTGCATGCCGACACCCGGCTGGACGCCGCCGCCTGGGCGGCTCTGGCGGCCCATATCGCGCGACCGGGCGCCGGTTCCGTCGCCGCCGTGTTTCGCCTGAGGCTCGACGATCCGGCCTGGCAGGCCCGGGGGCTGGAATGGGGCGTCCGCCTGCGCGTCGCCGCCCTGGCCCTTCCCTACGGTGATCAGGGCCTGCTGATCCATCGCGACCTCTATGACGCGGTCGGCGGCTTTGCGCCCCTGCCACTGATGGAGGATGTCGATCTGGTGCGTCGACTGGGTCGAAGTCGACTCCGGGTCCTGGACGGGGCCGCTGTGACCTCGGCCGAGCGCTGGCGGCGGCGTGGCTGGCTCCGCCAGAGCGCTCGCAATCTGCGCTGTCTGGCCCTCTATTTCCTCGGCGTCGCCCCGAGCCGGATCGCGACCCTCTATGGCCGCTGATCCGTCCCGAAAGCATCTGGTGCTGTTCGCGCGCCAGCCGCGCTATGGCGTGGGCAAGCGCCGGCTCGCCGCTGACGTCGGCGACCTCGAGGCCCTGCGCTTCGCGCGCGGCGCGCTCGAACGCCTGCGCCGCACCCTCGGGGCCGACCCGCGCTGGACCCTGTGGCTGGCCGTCTCGCCGGATCGGCCGACCGGTTGGGCCGCCCCGGCCCGGGTCATCGCCCAGGGCCCGGGTGATCTTGGCGACCGGTTGAGCCGCGTCGTTCATGCCCTGCCGCCGGGGCCCGTCGTTATCCTCGGGGCCGATACCCCGACCGTGACGCGCGAGGACGTGGCCGACGCCTTCGCCGCCCTGGGCAGCCACGACGCGGTGTTCGGACCGGCCCGGGACGGGGGGTACTGGCTGATCGGCCTGCGCCGTAGGCCACGCCAGCATCTGCCGTTCGACGCGGTGCGGTGGTCAACGGAACACGCCCTGGCCGACACCCTGGCGGCGATGGACGGACGCACCGTCGCCCTGCTGCGGATGCAGGAGGATGTCGACGACGGCCCCTCGCTGCGACGCTATCTCAGCCGTTCGCGGTGGCGCTGAACAGTCGCGGACAGATGCCCGACAGCCTGGCCACCAGCGCCGGATCGCGGACGGCAGGATCGGTCACCACCGCCCGGTCCAGGCCGCTGTCGATCGGCGAAGCGGGCCGGGTCGGGGGCAGGCCGCGCACCAGTTCACCCAGCATCCGCCGCGCCGTCTCGGCATTGCCGCGCATCGTGGCCAGGATTTCGGCCACCTCGACGTGGGCGGTCTCGGCGCGCCAACAGTCATAGTCTGTGACCATGCAGACGCTGGCGTAGGGCAGCTCCGCCTCGCGCGCCAGCCGCGCCTCGGGCATGGCCGTCATGCCGATCACCGAACAGCCCCAGCTGCGGAATAGCTCGCTCTCGGCCCGGGTCGAGAACTGAGGGCCCTCGATGGCGACATAGGTGCCGCCCTCGACCGTCGTGGCACCGGCCGCGCGCGCGGCCGTGGCCGCTGCGGACGACAGCACCGGACAGACCGGATCGGCCAGCGACACATGGGCGACGAGGCCGGGGCCGAAAAAGGACGACGGTCGTGCCACCGTCCGGTCGATGAACTGGTCGACCACGACGAAGGTGCCGGGCGGCAATTCCTCGCGCAGGGAGCCGACCGCCGAGACCGAGACCAGGTCGGTGCAGCCGGCCCGCTTCAGCACATCGATATTGGCGCGGGCGTTGATCGCGCCCGGTGGCAGGCGGTGACCCTGACCATGCCGCGGCAGGAAGACCAGACGGACCCCGTCCAGCTGACCGGTCACCAGGTCGTCGGACGGCGCGCCCCATGGCGACTCCAGCCGCAGCGTCCTGCGGTCGGTCAGGCCATCGAGGTCGTACAGCCCCGATCCACCGATGACGCCGATCACCCAGTCCTTCATTCCGCCCGTCCTCCCTGATCCGTTGTTGGCGTTGGTACTTCGCCTGAGCCCCGCGGAACAGCCTCAGTACCAACATCAATCAGGCGGCCAACGTCAGAAGGACGGCGGGGTGCAGGCACTGACGACCACACAGGGTTCGCGGCCGGGATTGCGGAACCGGTGGGGCAGCAGGCTGGAAAACAGATAGCCGTCCCCGGCCTTCAGCACGCGGATCTGGTCACCGACCGTCACTTCCAGCCGCCCTTCAATCAGCAGTCCGCCCTCCTCGCCCGCATGCGACAGGGGTACCCGGCCGCTGTCCGCACCCGGCTGATACGTCTCGTGCAGCATCTGCAGACTGGACGGATGGCCGTGTCCCAACTGCCGGTAGCAGACCGCGCCCTGGGCGATCTCCATCAGTTCGTCACGACGAAAGAACACCTTGGGCCGCAGGTCGCAGTCCTGGCTGAAGAACTCGCCCAGCGACAGGCCGGCCGCGTCCAGCAACCGCTTCAGCGAGCCCACCGACGGGCTCGACTTGCCGCTTTCGATCAGGGAGACCGTGCTGGACGGCACCCCCGCCTTCCTGGCCAGGGCGCGCTGGCTCAGACCCAGCTTCGCCCGCAACCCCTGCAGCCGGGGACCGACGATGTTGTCCATGGTCTCTCCTCCGCGTCCCGCGCCTCAGCGCTCGCCGTGCAACAGGCCATGGGCGGCGCGCGCCATCACCTGGGCCGCCGCGACCATATCGTCGATGCCGACCCATTCGTCGGGCTGGTGCGCCAGATCGAGCACGCCCGGCCCGTAGGCGATGCAGTCCTTGAGCTTGCCGATCCGGTCGACATGCTTCTGGTCATAGGTGCCGGGCGAGCAGACGAACTGGGCCTTGCGCCCCAGCACCGTCTCGACCGCACGCGCCGTCACACTGGCCACCGGCCCGTCGCGGTCGGCCATGCTCGGCGCGACCTGGAACAGGTCCTTGATGTGATACTTGAACTCCGGCCGGGTCGCCGCCAGCTCGTCCAGCAGGGCCACGACCTCGCCCCGCACGTCCTCGAGGCTTTCCTCGATCAGGAAGCGGCGGTCGATGATCATCCGCGAGGAATCGGCCACGCAGGGGGCCGGCAGGCCCTCGAATTCCTCGCCCTGGCCGCCGTGGATCGAGTTGATGTTCATCGTCGACTGGCGCGCGCCCTCGGGCACCACCGGCATGTCTGAATGGCGCAGGGCCATGGCCGGATAGAGCTTGTCCTCAAACGCCTGCATCACCGCGCCCATGTGCCGGATCGCGGAGTCGCCGAGAAAGGGCATGGAGCCATGGGCGATGCGCCCCCTGGTCTCGATCTCGGCCCACCAGACGCCGCGGTGGCCGATGCAGACGCGGTCGACATTCAGCGGCTCGGGAATGATCACATGATCGACGCGCGGCTTGGAGAACCAGCCCCGCTCGGCCAGATAGGCCACGCCGCCATAGCCACCCGACTCCTCGTCGACCGTGCCGGAAATCTCCAGCGCGCCGGGCAGGTCGAGGCCCGAATCGATCAGGGCCTCAACCGCGATGATCGAGGAGGCCAGCCCCCCCTTCATGTCGCAGGCCCCACGGCCGTAAACCCTGCCGTCCCTCACCTCGCCGCCGAACGGATCGACGGTCCAGCCCGCGCCGGTCTCGACCACGTCGATATGGCTGTTAAAATGCACACAAGGACCGGGACGCGACCCCTCGCGGCGGGCAATGACGTTGATGCGCGGATACCGGTCCGAGTCACCCGGTGCCCCCAATGCGCGCACATATTCCACCTGGAAGCCGCGCTTTCTCAGCCGGTCGCCGATGTATTCGGCACAGGGGCGGTAGGCCTCGCCGGGCGGGTTGACGGTCGGAAAGCGGATCAGATCCTGGGTCAGGGCGACCAGGTCCTCGGTCCGCCCGGCAATGCTGTCCATCAGCGCGGTCAGATCGCGGGTGCTCATCGGTCGAACCTCATGTTTGGGCGTCAGGCGAAAGGGCATCCAGCGCGGCCAGCACCGCATCGGTCATCTGGACCGTCGAGACGGCGGCAACCCCCTCTGCGGCGATGTCCGGCGTGCGCACGCCCGAGGCCACGACGCGGCGCACCGCCCGCTCCAGCAGGTCGGCGGCTTCGGGCGCATTGAACGAGTGGCGCAGGGCCATGCCGAACGACAGGATGGTGCCGATCGGATTGGCCCTGCCCGTCCCGGCGATGTCGGGGGCCGAGCCGTGGATCGGCTCGTACAGCGCCCGGCTGCGGCCCGAATGGTCCAGCCCCGCCAGCGAGGCCGACGGCAACAGGCCCAGCGACCCGGTCAGGGCGGCGGCGGCGTCGGACAGGATGTCGCCGAACAGGTTGTCGGTGACGATGACGTCAAATTGTCTGGGGCGTCGCACCAGCTGCATGGCGCAGTTGTCGGCATACATATGGCTCAGGGCGACATCGGGATATTGGGCCCCGACCTCGGTCGCCACCGTCCGCCACAGGGCCCCGGTCTCCATCACATTGGCCTTGTCGACCGAACAGACCCGGCCGCTGCGGCCGCGGGCGAGCTCGAAGGCGGTCCGGCACACCCGGGCGATTTCCGCCTCGGTATAGGCCTGGGTGTCGTAGGCGCGGCGCTGGCCGTCGCGGCCGGTCTCCTGCCCGCGCGGCAGGCTGAAATAGACCCCGGCCGTCGCCTCGCGCACGATCATGATGTCCAGACCGGCGATCAGCTCAGGCTTCACCGCCGAGGCGTCCAGCAGTTCGTCGAAACAGACCGCCGGTCGCAGATTGGCGTATAGATCCATTGCCTGACGCAGCCACAATATGCCCATCTCGGGCCTTCTGGCGCGCGGCAGGGCATCCCATTCCGGTCCGCCGACCGCCCCGAACAGCACGGCGTCCGAGGCCATGGCCTGATCGACCACCGCCTGGGTGATCGGCTCACCGGTCGCGTCGATCGACGCGCCCCCGGCCAGACCCTCGACCACCTCGAACCGGAAGCCCCGGGCCACCTCGAACCAGCGCACCACCCTCAGGGTCTGGCCGATGATCTCGGGTCCTATGCCGTCGCCCGGCAGGACCAGCAGGCGGAAGGCCCCGGGGTCAGATGCAGCGGCCACCGTCCACCTCCAGCGCCACGCCGGTGATCATGGAGGCATCGTCCGAACACAGGAAGGCCGCCGCCGCCCCCATGTCGGCCGGGGTCGAGAACCGCCCCAGCGGAATGGAAGACAGGAATTTGGCCCGGACCTCCGGCGTGTCCTCGCCCATGAAGGTCTTCAGCAGCGGCGTCTCACCCGCCACCGGGTTCAGCGCATTGACCCGGATCTGCGACGCGGCCAATTCGACCGCCATGGCCCGGGTCGCCGTGATCACCCAGCCCTTCGACGCATTGTACCAGGTCAGGTTCGGACGCGGACTGACCCCGCCGGTCGAGGCGATGTTCAGTATCGCCCCGCCCCCCGCCGCCTTCATGACCGGCACGACCTCGCGCGCCAGCAGATAGATGGCCTTGGCATTGACCGAAAAGAGGCGATCGAACTCGGCTTCCGACAGCTCCTCCATCGGCTGGGGCGTGTGGCCGACCCCGGCGTTGTTGACCAGGATGTCGAGCCGGCCGGTCAACTCCAGGGTCTGCGCTACCAGCGAGGCCACGTCAGCGGCATCGGCAACGTCTACACTTAGCCCCAGCCGCGCATTGCCCAGTTCCTCCGCCAGCGCCCGGGCCGCCTCGCCGTTGCGATCGGCGACGATGACGCGCGCGCCCTCCTCCGCGAAGCGGCGCACAATGCCCTCCCCGAAGCCGGAAGCCCCTCCGGTCACGATCGCGGTCCTGCCCTGCAGTCTCATGGTCATCCTAACCGTGATGCGCCGCGACGGTCTTGAGGGTGGAGAAGCCGTACAGCGCCTCGAACCCCTTCTCGCGTCCGTGGCCCGACTTGCCGACACCGCCGAACGGCAGTTCCACCCCGCCGGCCGCGCCGTAGTTGTTGAGGAAGACCTGACCGGCCTGCAGCCGTTTCGCCATCCGCATCTGGCGTCCGCCGTCCGCGGTCCAGACCCCGGCGACCAGCCCGAAGGCCGTGCCGTTGGCGATGGCGACCGCCTCGTCTTCCGTGTCGAACGGAATGACGACCACGGCGGGCCCGAAGATCTCCTCCTGCGCCAGCCGATGATCCGGCGGGACAGGGGCGAACAGGGTCGGCGGCACATAGTGGCCACCCGCCGGGGCCTCCGGCGACACCCGTCCCTCGGCGACGATCAGGCCGTCCTGCCGTCCCAACGCCAGATAGGCCAGGACCATGGCCTTCTGTTCGGCGGAGATCAGCGGACCCAGATCGGCGTCGGCCAGGGCCGGTCCCGCGGTCAGTGCCCGATAGCGGTCGACCAGTTTCGCCAGCAACCGGTCAAGAACCCCGCGCTGGATCAGGATGCGCGACCCCGCCGAGCAGGTCTGGCCGGCGTTCTGGATGCCGGCGTTGACGAGGAAGGGCAGCGCCTTGTCCAGATCGGCGTCGTCGAACACGATCTGGGGCGACTTGCCGCCCAGCTCCAGCGTCACCGGCACGGCATTGGCTGCGGCCGCCTTCTGGATATCGACCCCGACCCCCGTCGAGCCGGTGAAGGACACATGGCTGACGTCGCGGTGGCCGGCCAGGGCCGCGCCGACGACCGCGCCGAGTCCCGTCACCACGTTCAGCGCGCCGGCCGGCAATCCCGCCTCGGTCGCGATCCGGGCGAAGGCCAGCGAGGTCAGCGACGCCTGCTCGGCCGGCTTCAGCACCGCCGCATTGCCCATGGCCAGGGCCGCGGTCACCGACCGGCCGATGATCTGCATCGGATAATTCCAGGGGATGATGTGGCCCGTCACGCCGTGCGGCTCGCGCAGGGTGTAGACCGTGTATCCGGCCTGGAACGGAATGGTCTCGCCGTGGATCTTGTCGGCGGCCCCGGCGTAGAATTCCAGATACCGGGCCAGGGCCACGACATCGGCCCGCGCCTGCTTCAGCGGCTTGCCGACGTCACGCGCCTCGAGATCGGCCAGCGCATCGATCTGCGCCAGCACGGCATGGCCGATGCGCGCCAGGATACGGCCGCGCTCGAACGCCGGCATGCCCCCCCATTCGCCCGCGAGCGCCCGCCGGGCGGCGGCGACCGCCGCATCCACGTCCCGTGCGGTCCCGGCGGCGATCCGGGCAAAGGTCTGGCCGGTCGAGGGATCCTCGACCGGCAGGGTCTGACCACCGTCGGCCTCCCGCCACTGGCCGTCGATCAGGATATGGGGGGCTGGAAAACGGAAAGTCATCAGACGGTGATTGGGCTCCCTTGCGGCAGACACAACAAGTCCTTTTCTGGACTTCCGCAAGCCATTGAAATCCTGTGCCCGCAGCCGCAGTGTTTGCCTGATCCGCAACACCCGCAACAGGAAGCTGTGCCATGAGCGTTGATGTCGGAACCCGCTTGCGGTTCGTCCGGGAGCGACAGAACCTGTCGCAGCGCGAGCTGGCCAGGCTGACCGGCGTGACCAACTCGACCATCTCCCTGATCGAGGCCAATCGCATGAACCCCTCGATCGGGGCGTTGAAGCGAATCCTCGACGGCATCCCCATCGGTCTGGCCGAGTTCTTCGCCATCGAGCCCGATGCGCCGTCGCGCTTCTTCTACGGCGTCGACGAACTGACCGAGATCGGCAAGGGCGCGATCTCCTACCGCCAGGTCGGCGAGAGCCTGTTTGGCCGTAGCCTGCAGATTCTCAGCGAAACCTATGCACCCGGTGCCGACACCGGCCGTGTGCCCCTGATGCATGACGGCGAGGAAGGGGCGGTGGTCATCAGCGGGCGGCTGGAGGTCACCGTGGACGGCGAACGCCGGGTCCTGGGACCCGGCGACGCCTACTATTTCGAGAGCCACAAACCGCATCGCTTTCGCTGCATCGGGACCGAACCCTGCCACGTGGTCAGCGCCTGCACCCCGCCCAGCTTCTGACCGGGCGGCGCGGTCGCGCCTCTACAGGTCGCTCCAGGCCTGACCCGTCACCCCGTCCCAGTTGGTCGCATGATAGACGCCGCGGGCGATGGCACGGGCCAGCACATCCGCCGCGGCCGCCCCGATCTGGGCCACCACGAACTGGCGCATCGCCCCCTCGGGGATCTGCTGCTTCTCGGTCGAGATGCAGAAGACGATGTCCCCGTCGAACGGGGCATGCGACGGCCGGATGGCGCGGGCCATCCCGTCCTGGGCCATGATGGCCACCCGCTGGCACTCGACCCGGGTCAGGGCGACGTCGGTGGCGACCACGGCGATGGTGGTGTTCTCGCCGGCCCGCGGATTGGGTCGGGCCGCGCCCCATTCGTCACCGGCCGCCGACAGGCCGCTGGACCCCAGTCCGCCGAACTCGCCGTCGATCTCGTAGGGGGCCGACCAGAAGGTCTTGCCGCCGGGCGCGATCACCGATCCGGCGCTGTTGACGCCGACGATGGCCCCGACCGTATAGCCCGTGCTCAGCACCGCCGAGGCCGAGCCGACACCGCCCTTCAGCGATCCGGCCCTGGCCCCGTAGCCACAGCCCGCCGTGCCCAGGGCGAACTGCTGCGAAGCGGACTCCGCCGCCTGCACGGCCAGTCTCCGATAGGGCGGCTCGGTGCCCCAGTCCTTGTCGCCGCCGTTGGCGAGATCATACAGGCTGACCGTCGGCACGATCGGCGAGAACGGGATTCCCGGCACCTTGGGACCGAAGCCGAATCCCCTGCCCTGCGCGCCCAGCCAGGCTGTGAGGCCGTCGCCCGACCCCAGGCCATAGACCGAGCCACCGGACAGCACGATCGCGTCGACCTGCTGCACCAGGTTCTCGGGCCGCAGCACGTCGGTCTCGCGGCTGGCCGGTCCGCCGCCGCGCACATCGACGGCCGCCGTCGCCGGCGTATCGGCCAGGATGACGGTGACCCCGGTGCGCACCCCGACATCCTGGGCCTGACCGACCTTGAGGCCCGGCACATCGGTGATCAGGTTCAGGCGACCGGTGCCACCAACCGCCACCCTGGCGGCGTTCGGTCCGACGACGTCCGGTGCAGCCGCGGCGGCGCGGCCGGCGAGAGATCCGGCTCCGATCAGCGCCATCGATCCCAGCATGGTTCTGCGGTTCATCGCTCAGTCTCCTGTGGTCTCGGATGATGGCCGCCCGTGTCGTCGAGGGCCAGAATATTGCGCGCCAGGTCCGGCGTCGCCGCCAGCAGGCTGCGGGTATAGGCATGGGCCGGCGCGGTGAAGACGGCCTCGGTCGGCCCGGTCTCGACGATCCGCCCGGCCTGCATCACCATCAGCCGGTCGGTGATCGCCCGCACCACCGTCAGGTCATGGGTCACGAACAGATAGGACAGGCCCAGCCGGTCCGACAGATCAGCCAGCAGGTCCAGCACCTGGGCGCGGATCGACACGTCCAGCGCCGACACCGCCTCATCCAGGGCGATGATCGACGGACTGGTGATCAGGGCCCGGGCGATGGCGATCCGCTGCCGCTGGCCGCCCGAGAACTCATGCGGAAACCGGTCGGCGTCGGCCGGGCTCAGGCCCACCTGATCCAGCATGGCCTCGACCCGACGACGGCCCTCGACCCGGTCGGGCCGCTCCTCCAGCAGATGGAAATTCTCGGCCACCAGCTGCTCGACCCGCCAGCGGGGATCGAAACTGCCATAGGGGTCCTGGAACACCACCTGAACGTGGCGGCGCAGGCGTTTCAGATCAGCCCCGCGCGCACGGGTGAAGCCCTCGCCCATGACCCGCACCGCCCCCGCCTGCGGGGTGTCGAGCGCCAGCACGGTGCGTAACAGGGTCGACTTGCCACAGCCGGACTCCCCGACCAGGCCCACGCTTTCGCCCGGCTGGATCGAGAAGCTGACGCCGTCCACGGCCCGCTTCGGTGCACCCCGGCTGAACAGGTGCCGGGCCCCGGGATAGTCGCGCACGATCCCCTCGACCACCAGAACCGGTGCCCCGTCGCGGGGCTTCGACCGCCGCACCGGCGCATGGGTGGCATCCGCCAGAAGTCGCCTGGAATAGGGGTGGACCATGCCGTCTGCGCCGCGACGGGTCAGCATTCGGCCGACCTCGCCCTGTTCGACGATCTCGCCCGCCTTCATCACCGCAACCCGGTCGGCCGTCTCGGCGACGACCGCGAGATCGTGGGTGATCAGGATCATCCCCATGCCGTCCTCGCGCACCAGGGTCTTCAGCAACGCCAGGATCTGCGCCTGGGTGGTCACGTCCAGCGCCGTCGTCGGCTCGTCGGCGATCAGCAATTTCGGCGTCAGGGCGATGGCGATGGCGATGGCCACGCGCTGCCGCTGACCACCCGACAGTTCGTGCGGATAGCGGCTCAGGGGAAACTCGGCGTTGGGCAGGCCGACCCGCTCCAGCATTCGCGCCGCCGTCGCCAGCGCCGCCTTGTGCGTCGCCTTGGTGTGAATGCGGATCGTCTCCGCGACCTGGTCGCCGATGGTCATCAGCGGATTCAGGGCCGTCATCGGCTCCTGAAAAATCATCCCGATCTCCCGCCCGCGCACCGTCCGCATCGCCGCGTCGTCGGCATGGGGCACGGCGACGTCCTGCAGCCGGATGTCACCCGAGACCATGGACCGCGGCGGCAACAGGCCCATGACCGCCAGCGCCGTCATCGACTTGCCCGAGCCGGATTCCCCGACCAGTCCCATCACCTGTCCGGGTGGCACCTCGAACGACACGCCCTTGAGGATCGGGACGTCACCGATGGACACGTCCAGGTCACGGATTGCCAGCGTCGGCGTCAGGGTCGGGCTCATGCGCCACGCTCCCGCCGCACGCGCGGATCCAGCGCGTCACGCAAGCCGTCGCCCGTCAGACTCAGGCCCAGCACCACGAAGACGATGGCCACACCGGGGAAGATCGCCAGCCAGGGCGCGAAGCCGATCATCGTCTGGGCCTCGGCCAGCATCCGGCCCCAGCTCGGGATCGGCGGCTGGGCTCCCAGCCCGACATAGGACAGTCCGGCCTCGGCGACGATGCCGAGCGCGAACTGGATCGCCGCCTGCACGACCAGCAGACTGGTCAGGTTGGGCAGGATGTGTTGCCGCGAAATCTGCCCGGAGGTCTTGCCCGCTGTGCGCGCCGCCAGAACATAGTCGCGCGTCCACAGGCTCAGCGCCGCGCCCCGGCTGACCCGGGCGAACACCGGGATGTTGAAAATGCCGATGGCGATGACGGCATTGATGGCCCCGGCCCCGAACACGGCCGTGATCATCACCGCCAGCAACAGGGCGGGAAAGGCGAAGATCAGGTCGTTGGTCCGCATCACCGCGTCATCGATCAGCCCGCCGCGCGCCGCCGCGGTCAGGCCCAACGGCACGCCGATCCCGGCCCCGATAGCGACCGCGACCAGGGCCACGACCAGCGAGGTCTGCGCGCCGACCATCACCATCGACAGCACGTCGCGCCCGAAATGGTCCGTGCCCATCCAGTGCGCGGCCGACGGTGCCATCAGCTTGTCGCCGATGCGGATCGCCTCAACGTCGAACGGCGTCCAGACCAGCGAGACCAGGGCGACAGCGACGGTAAACACCGTCATCACCCCACCCACGATCAAGGCGGGCGGCACGCGCAGCGCTGCCTTGGCGACGGGCGCGGCGGTTTCGGGCGTCTCGACAACGGGTGCGGTCATCGGCGGCGGCCCCTCAAACGCGGATCGACGGCGACATAGGCCAGGTCAATCAGGAAGCCGACGGCGACCACGGCGAACACCAGAATCACGACCACGCCCTGCACCACGATCAGGTCTCGCTGGGTGATGGCCTGGAACACCAGCCGTCCCAGACCCGGCAGTGAGAAGACGTTCTCGATGATGATGCCGCCGGCCAGCAGGAACGGAAACTGCAGCCCCAAAATGGTCAGCAGCGGAATGGTGGCGTTGCGCAGCGCGTGCCGCCACAGGGCCTGGGACCGGCTCAGCCCCTTGGCCCGGGCCGTGCGCACATAGTCCTCGTTCATCGTCTCGAGCAGGGCGGTGCGCAGCACCCGCGCCAGGATCGCCGCCTGCGGGGCCGCCAGCGCCACAGCCGGCAGGATCAACGCCTTCAGGGCGGGCCAGAAGCCGGCTTCCCAGCCGGGGAAGCCACCCGCCGAGAACCAGCCCAGATTGACCGAAAAGGCCAGGATCAACAGCATCGCGATCCAGAAATTGGGCAGGGCCACCCCGACCTGGGTCACGCCGATCAGACCCATGTCGACGGCCGAGCCGCGACGGCTGGCGGCGAGCAGACCAATCGGCACCGCGACCAGCAGCGACATGAGCGTCGCCAGCAGGGCCAGCGGCCCCGAGACCTGGAACCGCTCCGCGATCAACGAAGCGACCGGCGACTGGTAGGTGTAGCTGACGCCGAAATTGCCGCTGACCATGCCGCCGACCCAGCCGAGGTAGCGGTCCGGCATCGAGCCATCCAGACCCATCTGCTGACGCAGCGCGTCGACCGCCTCCGGGCTGGCGTTCAAACCCATCATATAGGCTGCCGGATCGCCCGGAATGACCTGCAGCAACAGGAAGATGACCACGGTCGCCGCCGCCATCGTCAGGGCATGACCGGCCAGCTTGGCCGTCACATAGGCCGCCCCGAACCGAAGCGTCGCATAGCCCAGCAGCGCCACGGCGGCGGCCAGCGAGATCCAGCCCCATGGCAGCCCGTCCCGCGGCGCGGCCGGGCCTGTCGCCGCCGTCCCCGTTGCCCCCTCGAACCAGGCCCCGGCGACCACATTGGCGGCAATGGGCGCATTGACCCAGAGGCCGTTCAGGTCGGCCTTCCAGATACCGATACGCGAGGACTGGAACAGGAAGGCGTTGACCGAGTCCTCGGCGATCTTGCGCTGGATATCGCCCAGCAGCGCCAGCCGCGTCGCCTCGTCCGGGGCCGCGTTCAACCGGGCCAGAAGGGCGTCGAACGCCGCGTTGTCGTACCCGAAATAGTAGTCCTTGCGGCCGTAGATGTCGTAGTCCATCGGCTCGACGTGCTCGACGATGGTCAGGTCGAACTGGTGGCGTTTGAACACCTGGTCCAGCCATTGGGCCCATTCCAGATTCTCGGTCTTCACCCGGATTCCGGCCGCGGCCAGTTGCGACACCAGTACCTCGCCGCTGCGCCGGGCATAGGGACGCGGCGGCAGCCTCAGCGTCACATCGATGCCGTCCGGATAGCCGGCCTCGGCCAGCAGGGCCCGGGCCCGCGCCGGATCGTGCGGATAGAGATCGGTCAGGTCGACATAGCCCGCCCCCTGCCGGGCGAAATGGCTGCCGATCGGTTCGCCGAACCCGAACATGGCCCCCTCGATCAGCGCCCGCCGGTCGACGGCATGGGCGATCGCGCGCCGCACCCGCACATCGTTGAACGGGGCGATTCGGTTGTTGATGCCCAGGATCACCTTGCCCTCGGAGGCCCCGACCATGACCTTGAAGCGCGCATCGCGGCGGAACTGGGCCACGTTCTCCGGCGCGGGATAGTTGGGAAAGGCGTCGATGTCGCCGGCGCTCATCGCCGCGAAGGCGGCGCTGGGATCACTGATGAAGCGGAACACCACCGCACCGATCCGCGGCTCGCTGCCCCAGTAGTCGTCATTGCGGGTCAGGGTCAGGGCTGCGCCCTTCTGCCACGAGGCCAGACGATAGGGGCCCGTCCCGACCGGACGGGTCGCATTGGTCGCCGCGGACCCGGGAGCGACCATCACCGCATCGCCCCAACCCAGCAGTGACGGCAGGGCGGCGACCGGTCGATCGAGGCGGATGTGCAGCGTCAGCGGATCGATCACCGTCACCGCCCGGATCGGCTCGAACAACGCCTTCTGGGCATTGCCCGATCCGGGGGCCGTGATCCGGTCCAGAGAGAATTTGGCCACGCTGGCGTCGAACGGGGTTCCGTCCTGGAACCGGACACCGCGACGAAGGTGAAACACCCAGGTCAGGCCGTCGGGTGAACCCTCCCACGAGTGCGCCAGGGCCGGTGCCGCCAGCCCATTGGCGGTGATCCGCGTCAGGCCCTCGAAGATGTTTCCGTAGACCACCTCGTCCACCGCCGCGGCCGCTCCCACCGTCGGGTCCAGATTGGGCGGTTCCAGCGGCAGCCCCAGCACCAGTCGGTCGCCGTGGGGCGAGGCCTGCAGCGCGGGTGGCGGGCCGGACGCGGCCGTGACGGTCCGGGCGGCGGCCAGGCCGCTGAGCGCACAGACCAGCACCGCCACCCCGATACCGGCAGCCGTCAGCAGTCGCTGCCCCGGGACCGCCCGACGGCGGCCGGTCGGCTCAGGCGCAGCGGCAGCTTCGGTAGCGGTGCTCATCCCCGACCCTCCTGTCGACAGCTCGACCGTCCTGAAGACACCGACCAACGGCCACCGGCCGGCGTCCGCTGCGCGCACGGGCGACGGGCCGTCGATCCGGGCCTCAGTACTGATAGCTCAGACGCACGCCGAAGGTACGCGGCCGGCCCGGCTGGGCGATATCGGCGGTGGTGAAGAAGTTGCGGGTCAGATCGTATTCCTGGTCGAACAGGTTGCGCACGAACAGGGCGGCGGACCACGGTCCGGCCTGCGGCGACACCATCACACTGGCATTGAACAGCCAGTAGGACGGCACGTCGTATTTCACACCCAGCCAGGACGGGTAGTCGTCGCGATAGCTGTAGTTGACCTCGGCCGTGACATCCAGACGGTCCGCCCGCCAGTCATAGGCCGCCGAACCGCCATAGCTGACCGCCGGGAACGGGATTTCCACGCCCGACTTGTCGACAAAGACCGCCGCATTGGCCCGTCGCGACGCCGCGACATCCAGATCGAAAAAGTCGGTGTATTCGCCGTGCTTGTAGCTGATCGACTGGGTGATCCGCAGGTTCGGCACCGGCCGCCAGGTACCCTCCAGCTCGGCCCCGTAGATTTCCGACGACGGCACATTGGCGAATTTGCCGACCGGCCCGTTGACCCCCCATACCGCCGACAGCACCTGCTGGTCGGTATAGTCATAGAAATAGGCGGCCCCGTTCAGCTGGAAGGCCGGCGTCGGATCCGCCTTGAACCCGATTTCGTAGGCGAGCAGGATTTCCGGCCGGAACGGGGCGATGCCGCTGGCACTGCCGGTGTTGTAGGTGGTGAAGCCGCCGGACTTGGCTCCGCGGCTGAACGATCCGTAGATCAGCAGGTTGTCGCCGGGCGTGAACTCCAGCGCGACCTTGCCGGTCAACGGGGTCATCTCGGTCTCGACCGAAGTGGGTGGCAGGGCGGTGGCCCCGCCGAACGCCGTACCGAACCCGTTGAGGCGGCGCGTCTCCTCCTCGTAGCGCAGGCCGCCGATCACCTTGAACCGGTCGCTGAACTGATATTCCGCCTGGCCGAAGACGCTGTAGGACTCGACCGCCTGGGCATAGGCCACCTGACCGTAGGTGCCGAACACATCGATGAAGTCCGACGAATAGCGCTCGTCCAGTTCCTGCTTCGAATAGTAGACGCCCGCGACCCAGTTCAGCGGTCCCCCGGCGTCCGACGACAGCCGGAACTCCTGCGAGAACACGCTGACGTCACTGGCGAAGAAGGTGTCCGCCTCGACCGAGGACGAGGAGTCCCAGTCCCCGTATTCACTGCGGTCCAGGGTTTCATAGCTGGTGATGCTGGTCAGCCGCATCGTGTCGAAATCGTAGTGGCCGTTCAGGGACGTGCCCCACGACGAATTGTCCCGGCCCGGCTTGGCATTGACGTCGCGCCCCATCTCGGCGGCGAAACGGGGTGAAAGCCCCCAGCCGGTCGCGCGATGATCGACGTCGGCGGGAATGGTGACGGAGCCCGGTCCGCCCAGACGCGTGACCAGCGGGCTGAGCAGGTACAGGCCCTCGTTCTCGGACTTGTCGATACCGCCGTGCACATCCAGGGTGAACGACAGGGCGGCCGTCGGTTCGAAGGTCAGAAGACCGCGCAAGCCGGTGCGATCGGCATCGCCCAGCGATTCCCCGGTGGTCCGGTTGTACTGGAAGCCCCCGCCCTGCTGGGTCATGGCGGCCAGCCGAGCCTTCACCGTGTCGCTGATCGGGCCCGAGACATAGCCCTCGAGCTGAACGGCATCAAAGGTCGCGTATTCGCCCTTGATCCCGGCGCTCACGACCTCTGTCGGCCTGCGGGTGACGAAGCTGATAGCTCCACCCGTGGTGTTGCGGCCATAGAGCGTGCCCTGCGGCCCGCGCAGGATCTCGACCCGGTCGATGTCGAAAATCAGCCCCTGGGTCATCACCGGAACCGGATAGGCCACCTCGTTCACATAGACGCCGACGGTCGGCGAGTTGTTCGACGCATAGTCCTGGAATCCGACCCCGCGCAGGCGAAACTGGGCCGCCCCGCCGCCGAACGCGGGCTCGATCTCGAGGTTGGGCGTCGCCGTCTGCAGCTGGTTGACGTTGGTGATGCCGCGATTGGTCAGCGCCTCACCGGACAGCACGCTGAGCGCGATGCCGACATCCTGTGCCGCCTGTTCGCGCCGCTGGGCGGTCACGATGACGTCGTCCAGGGCTGTGGCGGCCTGGGGGCGGGCCGCCGGGGCCGTCTGGGCCATGGCGGCAGTCGAGGCGGCGACTGCAAGAACGAAAATCGAAGCACCGGCGCGGTACTGTCTCATGGCAATCTTCCCCTCATTGTGAACCGGGTGGTCATTGGGTTTGGTGAATAACGTCAGCCACGCAGTCGAGCATTTGCGCGATCTGGTCGGGCGAGACGGTCAAGGGTGGTGACAGGGCGATCGTGTCTCCGGTCACGCGAACCAGAACGCCCCGGTCGAAACAGGCCTGAAAGACCGCGGTCCCCCGCGCGCCGGGCGCACCGGTCCGCGCCGACAGCTCGATCCCCGCCACAAGGCCCAGATTTCGAATGTCGATCACGTTGGCAAGCTTGCCCAGTCGATGCACCTGCTCCTGCCACAGGGGGGCCAGATCGCCGGCCCGCTGGAACAGGCCCTCTTCGGCATAGATGTTCAACGTCGCCAATCCAGCGGCCGCAGCCAGCGGATGGCCCGAATAGGTATAGCCGTGGAAAAACTCAATACCGCCCGCGCTGGCGTCCACGATCATGTCGTGGACAAAATCGCGCACCCCGACCGCGCCCATCGGCACGGCCCCGTTGGTCAGACCCTTGGCGCAGACGAGCATATCGGGGATGACGTCGAACAGCGCGGCTGCGGTCGCCGCGCCCAGACGACCAAAGCCGGTGATGACCTCGTCAAAAATCAGCAGCACGCCATGGCGCTCACTGATGGCCCGCAGCCGCTCCAGATAGCCGACCGGCGGCACCAGAACGCCGGTCGACCCGGCCAGCGGCTCAACGATGACGGCGGCGATAGTCCCCGCCCCGCGCCGGGTAATCAGCGCCTCCAGTTCATCGGCCAGATGCGCGCCCCAGTCCGGCTGGCCGCGGGTGAAGGCCGCATGCTCGAGGCTATGGGTGTGCGACAGATGGTCGACCCCGGGCAGCAGGGAGAAACCCCGCCGGTTGTTCTCCAGCCCGCCCACTGAAATCCCGCCGAAACCGACGCCGTGATAGCCGCGCTGGCGGCCGACAAACCGCGTGCGCTCCGGCTGACCGTTGGCGCGGTGATAGGACAGCGCGATCTTCAGCGCCGTATCCACGGCCTCCGAGCCCGAACCGGCGAAGAACACCTTGTTGATGTCACCGGGCAACAGGTCGGCCAGTCGCGTGGCCAGCTCGAACACCTTGGGATGGCCCAGCTGAAACGTCGGCGCATAGTCCAGTGTCGCGGCCTGCTCGGAGATGGCGTCGACAATCGCCCTGCGCCCATGCCCGGCATTGACGCACCACAACCCCGCGGTCCCGTCCAACACCGGGCGGCCCTCGGGTGTATAATAGTGCATCCCCTCGGCTGAACCGAGCTGGCGCGGCGACTGTTTGAAATCGCGGTTGGCCGTAAAGGGCATCCAGAAGGCACTCAGGTCGGTCGGTCCGTTCTGCATTGTGCCCCCCTTCCACGAGACGACATTAGACGGCCCGCCGTCTCCGACCCGCAAGCCTATTTCTTTGCAACGGTAGAGCCCTGATATAGCTTGTCTAATATTCGAAACGATCGGAATATTGATCCTGCGCATCGATTTGGGATCAGCCGCCTGACGACCGTGCCGACGATCCGGTGCTCCGAGCACAAGGGGCTGCCCCCCTCTTCCCCGGACACGGGTGCAGGCCCCCGGTTCCCCGCCATCACCCATCCCGGCAGGACGAATTGTGCTCAGCGGCGACGACCCGGGATATCGCCCGACCGGACTCCCAGGAACCAAGTCCATGGCCGCAGAGTTAACGAACGACGGCGGGTCCCGGCGCGCGCGCGCCTGATCCGGCAGGGGGAGATGCGACTCTTGACGTCAGCACGCGACGGACCGCTGAACGACGACGCCCGATACCGGCTGCTGGTCGACGCCATCACCGACTATGCGATCTATATGCTGGATGCCGACGGCCGGGTCAGCAGCTGGAATCGCGGGGCCGAAAGGTTCAAGGGATACCAGCCCCAGGAAATCATCGGCCGGCATTTCTCGCGCTTCTATACCCCGGAGGACCGCAGGGCCGGTGCCCCCGCGGCGGCGCTGCGCCAGGCATCGGAAACGGGCCAGTTCGAGGCCGAGGGCTGGCGGCTCCGCAAGGACGGAAGCCGCTTCTGGGCGCATGTGATCATCGACCCGATACGGTCATCCGACGGTGAGCTGATCGGCTACGCCAAGATCACGCGGGACCTCTCGGAGCGGAAGGCGGCGGAGGATGCGCTCCACACCAGCCAGGAACAGTTTCGGCTGCTGGTCGAGGGCGTCACCGACTATGCGATCTACATGCTCGACCGGGCGGGGACGGTTGTCAGCTGGAACGCCGGGGCGGAGCGGATCAAGGGTTACCGGGCCGACGAGATCATCGGTCGCCATTTCTCGACCTTCTACACCGACGCCGACCGGAAGGCGCAATGGCCGATGAAGGCGCTGGAAACCGCCGTCGCCGAAGGCCGGTTCGAACGGGAGGGCGCGCGCGTCAGAAAGGACGGCACCCAATTCCAGGCGCATGTGGTCATCGACGCCATCCGCAACGACCAGGGCGAGGTCATCGGCTTCGCCAAGGTCACGCGGGACATCACCGAGCGGATCGCAAACGATCAGGCCCTGGCCGCAGCGCAGCAGTCGCTCTTCCAGGCGCAGAAGATGGAGGCGATCGGGAGCCTGACCGGCGGCATCGCCCACGACTTCAACAATCTGCTGGGTGCCATCCTCGGCAGCCTGGAGCTGGTCCGCAAACGCCTGCCGTATGATCCGCGCATCACCCCCCTGCTCGAAAACGCCGTCCAGGGCGCGGAGCGTGGTGCGACCCTGACCAGGCGCATGCTGGCTTTCGCACGAAAGCAGGACCTGCAGATGGAAGCGGTGGACCTTTCGGTGCTGGTACGAGGGATGTTCGATTTCATCCAGCGCACCATCGGAGCCGGCGTCCAGATGACGCTCGACTTCCCGGCCGACCTGCCCCGGGTTCTGACCGACGCCAATCAGCTCGAGGCCGCCGTGCTGAACCTGGTGGTCAACGCGCGCGACGCGATGCCGTCGGGCGGCACGGTCACGATGTCCGCCGACCTCCGGCACCTCGACCAGGGCCGCGGCGAGCTGTCAGCCGGTGCCTATGTGGTCCTCTGCGTCGCGGACACCGGCCAGGGCATGCCGCCCGAGATTCTGGCGAGGGCCTCGGAGCCCTTCTTCACCACCAAGGGCGTCGGCAAGGGTACGGGGTTGGGCCTCTCGATGGTCCATGGGCTCACGGCCCAGTCGGGCGGCACGCTTGCGATCGAGAGCACACCGGGAAAGGGCACGCGGATCGAGCTCTGGTTCCCGGCGACGACGACGCCTGCGGCCACCGAACAGCCCGGCCCCTCCAGGCAATCAGGCCCCATCGATCGCGCCGGTCTCGTTCTTGTCGTCGATGATGACAACCTGGTCCTGATGAACACGGCGGCGATGCTCGAAGATCTGGGTCGCCAGGTTCTGACCGCCGCATCGGGTGAGGAGGCGCTGAGCCATCTGGCGGCGCGTCCCGAAATCACCCTCGTGGTCACCGATGAAGTCATGCCGGGCATGACCGGCACGGAGCTGGCGCGCCGCATAAGAGAGGGCGGGTCGGTCCTGCCGATCATTCTCGCAACAGGATACGCGGACCTGGGTGAGCGCCCCGTCCCGCAGAAACCTGGTCTGCCCAGACTGGCCAAACCCTTCACCCAGGCGCAACTCGCCCATGCCGTGGCGACAGCGCTGTCGGTCTAGCAGCCGCGGGGGCAAGAACGCCGCCCGGAACGCCGCCCGCCAGTACCGCCCGTTCAGGCCCGGCGGAGAACCACGGTCGGGGCGGCGATGCCATGTTCGCGAAAGGCGCGCCGCACCCTCAGGGTCACGTCGGTTTCAAAGCTCTTCTCGTGCTTGGCTTCAAACACATAGGGCCGGGCGATGATCCGGATCATCACGAAATTGCCCTCCAGCACGTGTCGGGCCAGCACCGGGGCCGGCTCGTCCAGATAGGCATAGGGGCTGGTCAGACAGGCCTCCTGGACCAGGGTCATCGCCAGTTCCAGATCCTCATCGGCACCGATCACCATTTCGAACGGCACCTGCATCTCCAGGGCCCCGTAGTTGCCGCTGGAGGTGACGTCGGTCAGCACCTTGTTGTTGGGAATGGTGATGACGTTGTGGTCCAGCGTGTTCATCCGCACGCTGCGCAGACCGATCTTGACGACATCGCCGTACTGGCCGGCGTATTCGACCCGGTCCCCGACCTGGAACGGCCGGTCGAACATGATGGTGATCCCGGCGATCACCGCCGCCACCAGATCGCGCATGGCGAAGCCGACGGCGAAGGCGAGGCCCCCACCGATCACGGTCAGGGCCGTCGCATCCATCCTCAGGCTCAGCCGCACGGCGATGATGATGGTGAGCAGGTAGACGATGAAGCGCGAGGCCGATTCGACCATCTGGATCGTCGGCCGCCGGCTGACGAAACGCTCGCACAGGGTTGCCGACAGATGTTCCAGCCCGCGCAGCAGGGCGAGCGCCAGGACAAAGACGACGACCGAGGCGGCCACCCCGCCCCACTGGATGAACCCGGCCAATTGGCTGAGGTCGACCTGCTCCTGGGCCCGCGCGGCTCCGGCGGTGACCAGGGCCACCGCGATGCCCAGCGCTGCCGGGCGCAGGACGGATGTGACACGGCGGATCATACGACCCTCCCCAGATGACGACGGACCAGACTGCGGGTCAGGGCCCGGTACCAGTCCCAGGACACATGGTAACCGTCGTTCCGAACCAGCAGATGCCCGTCCTGGACGCCGGATCGCAGCACATCGGCCACCACACCGGCGGACAGACGCGTCGCCGCGACGATCTCCTCCGGCGTGGCCCCGGTCCGGCGCAGCACCGCCCGATAGACGAACAGGGCTTCCAGCGGCAGGCGTTCGATCGCCGCCTCGACCACCGGGTGCAGCGGGCGCACGAACACCGAGCCGTCCGCGGCCACCCCCAGCACCGACCGCCACAGATGCAGGGCGACTCCCGGATTCCCGTCCGACGCGTCCCACAACAACAGCATGAAGGCGGCGTTCTTGGCCTCCACCGCCTCACGGCGGTCGATGTCGTCCAGATCGGCGATATCCTCGATCATCCGGTCATAGCCCGGCGTGATCCCGGCCCCGGCGACCCGGGACTGCAGCAGTTCGGCGATCGCCGTGTCGGTCCAGTGCGGCACCTCGATCACCGTGTTGAACGCGGTGCGCGCGCTGCGCAGCCGGCAGACCAGGTCCCAGACGGCGCTATCGATCGCCAGCACCCACAGCGTTCGGTCAGCGGTCTCGCGGGCGAGGTCCAGGAAGGCATCCAGAGCCGCCAGTCCTCCGACATCGAAATGGACCAGGGCCTCAAGCTCATCGACCAGCATCACCGCCGGTTCCGCCGCCGGCTCCCGGACGCGCGACGCCGCGCGGCGCGGCTTCCTTTCGGCAAGCAGTTCCGTGGCCGTGACCAGCCGGGCATCGTCCATTCGCTGCTGCAACCGCCTGAGCGCCGCGGTCTTGCCCGCGCCGCGCTCGCCGACCAGCACCACCAGACCGCCCGCGCTGCGCTGGACCAGCAGATCCAGCGTCGGCTCCAGCCGGGTCACCACCCAGGTCTCGCCGTGCACCTCGGGCGACAGGCTGGCGAAGGCGTCTTCCGGCAAGGGCACGAGGTCCGACACCGTGTTCAGGTCGGCACGGCTCAGTTGCTGCCGAAACAGGAAGGCCAGGGTGCGCCGCACCGAGATGAAGCGACTGCCGACGGTTCGGATCGTCCGGCTGGTACTGCGGATCACGACGTCCGCAGTGCCCAGCAACGCGGCGACCGGCGCGGTGCGGCCCGTGCGATTGTCCAGCACCCAGCGCTGCAACGCACTGGGGCGCCGATGCCGCTCAAGCTGCGCGAAGACCTCACCCCGCCACCAGATGATGAGGATCAGCATGGTCAGCAGGGCTGCCAGCCACCCGGTGGAGGCCACCCAATTGTAGAAGGCCCCCTTGCCGACGAGCTTGGCCGTCAATGTCAGCACCAGGATGAACCCGACCACCACATTGGTCGCCAGCCGCATCGAGCGCAGGCGCAACGGGCCCAGCTCGCGCGCGCGTCGGCCCATCCGGTCATTGCCGGCGCCAAGCAGGGCATCCAGCAAGCGGGAGGCCACGGCCGCGATCAGCGTCCAGCCGACCACCAGTCCGATGATCTCGACTTCCAGCAGGTTCTGCACGTGCGTGGGCAGCGACGCCCGCAGCACAAACAGCATGATCAGCCATTCCAGCGGACCGCGCACGGCTATGAACAGGCGCAGAGCCCACAGACGCGGGTCGGGCGTCGACCGCAGGGTCGCCAGATGCTTCTCCTGCAGACTCTGCTCCCACAGCGGCAGGACCCGCCGCGCGGTGGCCCGCCACAGCGCGAAACCGGCCAGGGCCAGGATCCACAACAGGGTGGACGCCGCCAGCAGGGCGCTGGCGGACAGGATATCCCGTCCGATCACGCCCGATCGCGTCGCCTCCACCAGCGTATGGGCGTGGTAGCGGACGATCAGCACCAGATGCTCGAACTCGGCCGAAACCTGGTTCCAGCCTGCCGGGGTAAAGCCGGTCGTGGCACGCCGCTTTGCGGCGGACAGATGCGGCAGCAGATCGAGGCGCGCCTCGTTCAGGGTGGTCAGGCGGACCAGTAACAGGCGGGCCTCGGTCCGGTTGCCGTCGTGCAGGCGGACGGCCAGTTGCGCCCGTCGCGCCTCCAGGACGCCGCGCTGCACCCGCACGGCGGTCCGCTCGACACCCGGGGCCAGGGAATCGGCTGTGGCGGGCGGCAGGGACGGCAGGTCGGCCTGGCCCTGCATGGCGTCGAGCGTGGCCCCCAGCCGCTGGCGCGTGGCCCGCAACTCGGCGCGGAGGTCGGCATAGACGGCGTCAGCCCTGGCAGGGTCGCTACGCGCCTCCAGCGCCTGCTGGCGTAATCCCAGAGCCGCCTCGGTCTCCAGGGCGTGCCGTTGTGCCACGGCATCCAGTGCGGCCTCGGCCGCCGTCAGGGTCTCCGCATAGGCCGCCAGTTCGCGCTGTTCCGTCTCGATCTGTCGCTGGGCGGCCGACCGGGCGCGCCGGGCGGCTTCCAGCCGGGCCTGCTGCTCTGCCGCTTCCACGGTGATCTCGGCCGGCCGGGCGGGCGGGACGTCCGCCGCCACCGGCGCGACCTGAAGGCCCGGGTCGACGCGCGGAGTCGCCTGCACCGCGCCTGCAGCAGAGGTCAGGAACAGGGCCAGGATCAGGGCGGTGACAGATCTCACGAGCGGGGCCTTTCCGACCGGTCGGGTCGCGGTTCGCGCCCCGACACTCCGGCCGACGGTGTCAGGCCTTCTGCCTAGCATTTTCGGCGGGTACGGCAATGTCGGGATTGTTCCGCGTCAGGCCCCCGCCCCCGGGTCGCGACGATCATCGCGTGCATCCCGCGGGTCGATGGTCGATGGTGACGGCTCACATCTGTTGCCAGGAGTCGTTGTTTGTCGCGTCTGATCGAGGAACTGGATTACCGCCCCACCCCCATGGGACCGATCGTCCTGCGGCGGCGCTGGGTTTCGGCCCTGGATCGCGACGTGGTCGAGGTCATCCTGGGCGACGAGCATCTGATGTCGAGTCTGTTCACGGTCGGCGAGACCGAGCTGGCCACCCTCGGCCTGGCCCGGGCGTCAGGCGACGCATGCAAGGTGCTCGTCGGCGGCCTGGGTCTCGGCTACACGGCGCAGGCGGCCCTGGCCGACCCCCGGGTCGCCTCGGTCGAGGTCGCCGACGCGATCGAGGCGGTGATCGACTGGCACCGCGAAGGACTGGTGCCGATCGGCGAGAGCCTCGGGGCCAATCCCCGCTGCACCCTGACCCACGCCGATTTCTTCAGCCTGTTCGATGCTGACCCTGATGAGGGCGGACTGTGGGACGTCATCCTGCTCGACATCGACCATTCGCCCTGCCGACTGCTGCATCCCGCCCATGCCCGCTTCTACACGGCCGAGGGCCTGGCCCGCATGAAGTCCTGGATGACCCCCGGCGGGGTCTTCGCCCTCTGGTCTGACGACGCGCCTGACGGGCCCTTTATCGAACTGCTGGGGCGTGTCTTCACGAATCCGGTGGCCCAGGTCGTGCCGTTCGCCAATCCCCTGACCGGCGACTCCTCGACCTGCACCATCTATGTGGCGGGCGGGCCGCCATGCGGCGAAGTCAGATGATCTCGGTCAGCCAGCTTTCCCAGCGGCGCTGGCTGTCCTCGCTGTCCCCGGGCGCGGTCGCCGCAACGGTCTTGCGGTAGGCCAGCACCGACATGCCATAGGCCTCGACGAACGACCGGCCCATTGCCGTCGCGTCCGAGAACCCGAACTGCTCCGCCAGCCCGTCGGGCGTGGCATTGGCCCGTCGATCGAGAGCGGTTCGGACCGCTTCCAGCCGCCGGCCCAGGATCAGCCCGGCGATGCCCCCTTCCAGTTCGAACAGGCGATACAGCCCGGACCGCGAGATGCCGGTCGCCTTGCTGATCGACTCAACCGACAGGTCCCGACGGCCGAGATTGTCGAGGATATGCCGCTTGACGGCCTCCCGCCGCACGAAATCCTTGCGCCGGGCCTCTCCGCCGCCGGGCAGGTCGACGACGGCGGCCGAGGACAGGACGTCGATGAAGGCGCGGCCCAGGCTGGCCAGGACCTCCGGGCGCAGGAGATCGCCGTGGCGGACGAGCGACTGCATGAAATCCGCCAGCACAAGGTTTTCCGGTGCCTTCAGAACCCGCCCGTGCAGGCCGGCATGGCTCCCCATGGCGACGCCGACCAGGGTCCGGGCGACACTCGCGGTCAGGACATGGGCTGCGTGGAACTCCGTTCGGGACGGGCGCAGCGTATCGGTCAGATAGATGTCACCCGCTTCCACCCCGCCGAAGCCGCTGTCCGCACTACCGGTTACCCGACCGGCCAGCACAAGGGTGACGACGATATGGTCGAAGCCATCGGTATTCGCCCGTCCCGTCCGCGCATGGACGACGCCCGACAGGTACCGTTCGAACAGCAGCAGATTGGCCATCCGCCAGGCGCGCACGCGGGCATGAAAGCGGCCCGCGCCACGGCTGACATCGGAGCCGCCACTGTAAAGCCGGACGTAATGCGCGAACCCTTCCGCTTCGGCGAAGGCGGCACTCGAAAACTGGAACTGGTCAGGCATGGGGACGCGACATCTCAACAAACGGTTTGCGGGTCGTCGGACCGGACGGTTCCGGTCCGGACATCGGCGGCGAGACGCCGCCAGCGGCGGGCTCCGGCAAGGCTGGCCGCCATTACGACCACCGCTGCCCCCGTCACCACGATGGCCAGGGCCAGGCTCAGCGCCAGGCCGTTGGCGGCGATCCGGTCGCTGACTGTGCCGGTGATCAGCGGACCGGCCGCCGTCCCGAATATCGTCACCAGCACCAGAAACAGGCTGTTCATGCCGCGCCGGCACGGAGCCGGTGCCAGGTCCTGCAGGCCGATCAGCGCCATCGCGGCACCGAAACCGCTGGCGACGATCAGGGCCGCCAGACAGGCTGACGCCACGTCCGGCGTCGAGGCCAGGCTCAGTCCGATCACCGCCGGAATCGCCAGGGCCGCGCTGACCCCGAGGGCCAGGCCGGGTCCGCGCGCGGCAAGAAACCGAGAGGTTCCGGTGCGTCCGGCCAGCAGATGGCCGGCCGGGGCCGCCAGCAGGGTCACGACGCCGACCAGCACCGCGGCGGCGGCCGGATCCATGCCGAACTGCCGCCCGATGATGGACGGACTCCACGCCGCCAGGGACTGGACCATCATCACCATACCGCAGGCGGCGACCATATAGAGGGTGAGTGTCCACGGCCGGCCGGTCACCCAGCGCAGGGCGTCGGCCAGTCCGCCGCCGGCCGGTTCCGGCGCGGGTCCCGAGGTCCGCCGCGCCAGAAAGCTGACGGCCAGAAGCAGATTGGGAACCAGCATCAACAGGGCTGCGATCCGCCACGGCTCGAGCACCGCCGTCAGCCCGCTGGCAGCCGCCAGCGTCAGCACCAGTCCACCCAGCAGCATGCCGCCGCTACGTCCAGTGGCCGACCCGGCCGTGAAAATGCCGACCGGCTGGATTCCGGCGATCGGGTTGGCGGTGGCCAGCATCGCCAGGGCCACCGGCGCGAACGCCGCCTGACCGAGGCCGAACACCATCCGCCCGCCCAGCAGGGTCGGATAGTCGGGGGCCAGGGCGAAGACGACGGCAGCTGCGGTCCAGAGCAGGATGCACAGACCGACATGAGTGCCCGGTCGCACCTGCCGGGTGGTCCGCCGCCCGGCCCACAGTGTCGCCAGGACATAGCTCAGAATGAACGGGGCCCCTTGCAGGGCTCCCAGCTGGGCGTCGCTCAAACCGAAGGTTGCCTTCAGTCCCGGCGCGAACACGGCCGGAATGGCGCGGTCGGCATACCCCGCGAAATGCGCCAGTCCCAGCAACACCACGAGGCGGGGCCCTGTCGTGCGGACGTCGTTCGTCGCGCCCGACTTCATGATCGGATCGCCAATACCACCGTTATATCAACCACTTTTGGAATCCCCCCGACAAGGTGGGGGGAGAATCGTCGCCCTGTCCAGCGCCCGCCCCCCCCGGACTTCCGAACAGGTCAGGACCCTGCCGGCCTGCCGCGACCTGCGCGGGTCGATCCGGCTCCTCGCGGGCCCGGCCGGGCATGGATCTTCCGGCTGCGGGCCTCCACTTCAGCGAGAATTAGCGCCAGCTCGTGGTCGGTCAGATGTTCGATGCCGATGAACCGCTCCTCGGCCCCGCGCACGGCATGCAGCAGTTCGTCCAACTTGGCATGCATCGCCGAGGCGTCCCGATTCTGGGTATTCTGGATCAGGAACACCATCAGGAAGGTGACGATGGTCGTGCCGGTATTGATCACCAGCTGCCAGGTCTCGTTGAACCCGAACACCGGTCCCGACGCCGCCCAGGCCATGACGATCCCGAGACAGGCCAGAAAGGTCCAGGGCTTGCCCGCCATCCGGGCGGTGGCGCTGGCCATACGGATGAACATCTTCTCCATGATCGCCCAACGGTCTGGCCGATTCCAGGTTCCGCGCGGTCTGGCAGGGGGCGTCAGGAAGGCCTATGTCCAGGCACGACCTTGAATTTTTTGCTGACAGGAGATTGCCCGATGGGTCTGCGCATCAACGATACTGCTCCCGATTTCACGGCGGATTCGACCGCGGGCCAGATCCGGTTTCACGACTGGATCGGCGACCACTATGCGATCCTGTTCTCGCACCCCAAGGACTTCACCCCGGTCTGCACCACCGAATTCGGGGCCGTGGCGCAGCTCGCCCCGGAGTTCGAAAAGCGCAGGACGAAGGTGATCGGTGTGTCTGTCGACAGCGTCGACGACCATGTGAAATGGAAGGCCGATATCGAAAAGGTCGCCGGCGCGCCGGCCAACTTCCCGATCATCGACGACACCTCGCTCACCGTCTCCAAGCTGTACGACATGCTGCCCGCCGACGCCTATATGCCCGACGGGCGCACGGCCGCAGACTCCGCCTCGGTGCGCACGGTGTTCATCGTCGGCCCGGACAGGAAGGTGCGGCTGACCATGGCCTACCCGATGTCGGTGGGGCGCAATTTCGCCGAGATCCTGCGCGCGCTCGACGCGGTTCAGGCCACGGACGGGATGCCGCTGGCCACGCCGGCCAACTGGGTGCCCGGTCAGGACGTGATCGTCGCCCTGTCGGTCTCGACCGAGGATGCCAGGGCGAAGTTCGGCGACGTCGACGTCAAGCTGCCCTATCTGCGCACGGTCAAGGCCCCCGCCTGATCGACGATCCCGGAAGTCATCAAGCCCCGGCCATCGCGCCGGGGCTTTTTCATGAGGGCTACGCCGGGTGCCGCAGCCGGGCACCGGGCGCGGTCACGGGGTCACTTTGGCGATCGCCGGTGCGCGCCGCGCCTGGGTCTTCAGCTCATAGGCATGGCCCAGCGACAGGACCCGCGCGTCATCCCACCGGCCGCCGATGAAGCTGATCCCCACCGGCATGCCGCGGTCGAAGCCCATCGGTACGGTCAGGTGCGGATAGCCGGCCACCGCCGCCAGCGAGCTGGACGAGCCCTGCGACCGGTCGTCGTCGTCCGGGTCATTGGTCCAGGCGCGCGAGGTGGTCGGGGCAATCAGGACCACGACGCGGTTGTCCGCCATCATCTGGTCGATGCCCTCGACCCCGGCCATGCGCAGCGAACTGGCGCGGGCGGCGATGTATTCGGGATCATCCAGTCCCCTCGTGGCCTCGGCCACCAGGAACAGCTCCTGGCCGAACAGCACCGTCTCGCGCGGCTCGGCGTCATTGAAGGCGATCAGGTCCGCGAGGGTCCGGGTCGGCACCTGCACCGGATCGGTCGAGGCCAGATAGGCGTTCAGGTCGACCTTCAGTTCGGTCATCAGCACCTGGCGACTGGCCGTGCCGATGGCCCGCATGTCCGGCCCCTCGTTGATCTCGACCAGTTCCGCACCCGCGTCGCGCAGGGCCTGCAGAGTCTGCTCGAACACCGCCCGGGTTTCGGTCGAATAGTTGGTCAGTAGGAACCGCATCACCCCGATCCGGGCCCCCTGCAGGCTGTTGGCGTCCAGCGCCGCGCGATAGTCGACCCTGCGCGCATCGGCCTCGACCGTGGCCGGATCCAGCGGGTCCGAGCCGGCGATGACCGTCATAATGATGGCCGCGTCCTCGACCGTGGTGGTGATCGGCCCGGCGGTGTCCTGCGAATGGCTGATCGGCACGATGTGGGTGCGCGACACCAGCCCGACGGTCGGCTTGAACCCGACCACACCATTGACCGAGGCCGGGCAGACGAT
Source organism: uncultured Brevundimonas sp. (assembly GCF_963975535.1). Classification (GTDB taxonomy): domain Bacteria; phylum Pseudomonadota; class Alphaproteobacteria; order Caulobacterales; family Caulobacteraceae; genus Brevundimonas. The sequence goes on from NZ_CAXBHE010000001.1 coordinate 218,171, forward strand.
CGAGCCATTGGTCTCGGTCCCGATCGCCGCCGGAGCCAGGCCGATGGCCACCGCCACCGCACTGCCCGCCGACGAGCCGCACGGCGTGCGCTCGGGATCATAGGGATTGCGCGTCTGCCCCCCGACCGCGCTCCAGCCGCTGATCGAATTGGACGACCGGATATTGGCCCACTCCGACAGATTGGTCTTGCCGAGGATGGTGGCCCCGGCTTCCCGCAGCCGCGCCACCAGCGGCGCGTCGCGGCCGGGGGCGTTGTCGACCAGCGCCAGGGACCCGGCCGTGGTCGGCATGTCGCGCGTCTCGATGTTGTCCTTCAGCAGGATGGGCAGGCCACGGATGTTTCCCTGTCGCCGTGACCAGAATTCAATTGGTCCGGGCATCGCCCAGCGAATGATTGCCCGATCCGTGATCGCGTCACCAACGCATTGATTGAACGCGACGACCCGAAAGTCCGCCCCCGGGTCTTCCAGGGCCTGGGTCGAAATCGCATGCGGCAAGTATCCGCACTGCGCCTGCGCGGCTTCCAGCGCGGGTTCCACTTCCGGGGAGACATCCTGCGCCAACGCCGGGGTGGCAATCAGCGCAAACATGAGCGCGGTGGCCGTCCCCCACTTCCGCTCATCCCGGCGAAAGCCGGGACCCAGTCCTTTGGACGTTGGGAAGGTCGGCGTTGGCATTGACTGTTGTCCCTGAAGCTATGCGTCGCGAAAGAACTGGGCCCCGGCTTTTGCCGGGGTGAGCGGTTTATTGAACCTTAATCGCCCGGGACCCGATGGTCCGGTCGAGGAAGTCCAGATAGGTGCGCCATTGCTGCAGCTGCCTTTCGTTGCCACGCACCCCATGGCGCTGGCCGGGATAGAGCATCAGTTCGAACGGTATGCTGCGGCTCTGCAGCGCATCGATCACCCGGGTCGAATTCTCGAGGATGACATTGTCATCGGCCATGCCGTGCATCAGCAGCAGGCGGCCGGTCAGCCGGTCCAGCTGGTCGACCACGTCCGAGGCCGCATAGCCTTCCGGATTGGCCTGGGGCGTCGACATGAACCGCTCCGTGTAGTGCGTGTCGTACAGGCTCCAGTCCGTGACCGGCGCGCCCGAGATGGCCGAGGTCAGGCCCATCGCCGGCTCGGTCAGCATGTGCAGGGTCATGAAGCCGCCATAGCTCCAGCCCATGGCCGCGATGCGGCTGTCGTCGACAAATGGCAGCGACCTCAGATAGTTGGCTGCCAACACCTGATCCTCGATCTCAGGCTGACCCATCCGCAGATACAGGGCCTGTTTGAACGCGGCGGACCGGTCGCCCTCGCCGCGATTATCGAGCCGGAAGATGATGTATCCGGCCTCGGTCAACAGTTGATTGTTGGCGCTCTGCCAGGCCCGCTTGACCCCGCCGCCAGACGGTCCGCCGTAGACCTGCATCACCACCGGATAGGTCTTCGACGGATCGAAGTCCGGCGGTGTCGTCATCTGCCAGACCAGGGTCTGGCCATGACTGTCCAGCGTGCCGAATGTCGGATCCTGCTGCCGGCCGGCATAGGGGAAGAAGGGATGGGCCTCATCCAGCCGGTTCTCCTCGATCCAGCGCACGAAGCTGCCGTCGGCCCGGTACAGGCCCGACTGCGACGGGGTGTCCGGATCGGAATAGTTGCCGACGAAGGCGGTACCGGTCTTGTTGACCGAGGCACTCCACCAGCCGCCCGCCGGGGTCACCGCCACCGGGGCCACGGTCCGGTTCAGGCTGGCCCGGAACAGCTGCTGCTCGATCGGCAACTCACGGCCGTCGCGCATCGAGGCGGTGAAGAAGACCTCGCCCGTGGCCTGGTTGACGCCGTTCAGGCTCTTGACCGGCCACGGACCGCGCGTGATCGCCCGCAGCCGCCGGCCGTTGCGGTCATACAGATACAGGTGCCGCCAGCCGTTCTCTTCCGACGACCAGATGAAATTGCCGTTCTCCAGCACCTTGAAGTCATGGGTCAGGGAGACCCAGGCGTCGGATCTCTGGGTCAGGATCACCCGCGACGCGCCCGTGGCCGGATCGACCCTCAACAGGTCCAGCGTCTTCTGGTCACGCGACTCGCGCTGGACATACAGGGTGCGGCCGTCGGCCGACCAGTTGACCCGGGCCAGGTAGATGTCGCTGTTCGCCCCCAGATCGACCTGGACCCGCTCGCCGCTCTCGCGGTCGTGCACATAAAGATCGACCACGGCATTGGGCCGACCGGCGCGCGGATAGCGCTGCTCGATCACGCTGGCCCCGCCGCCGGTGATGTCGAGGCGCGGGATCACATCGACGGTCGATTCATCGGTGCGCTGCAGGGCGATGTAGCGTTCGTCGGGGCTCCACCAGTAGCCGGTATCGCGATCCATCTCCTCCTGGGCGATGAACTCGGCCGTGGCCCAGGTGATCAGGCCGTCACCGTCCGTGGTCACTTCGGTCTCGCCGCCGGTCGCCAGATCATGGACGACCAGATCCTGGTCCCGAACGAAGGAAACATAGTTGCCTCGCGGCGAGACCTTGGCGTCAATCTCATCGGCCGCGGTTTCGGTCAGACGACGCACGGTGCCGTCGGACCGGCTGGCCAGGAAGACATCGCCTTCCAGCGGGGCCAGGATGTAGCGCCCCTGCTCGTCCCACGAATATTCGACCACGCCACGCTGGCTGATGCGCATCCGCTCGCGCCGGGCCTTTTCGGCCTCCGACAGTTCACCCGCGTCCGGCACCAGGGCGCGGGCGTCGATCAGCTTGAACGGCTCCCCCTCCCCCGTCGGAGCGGCCCACAGGTCCAGCACATCGACGTCATCCTCGCGCGAGCGCAGGAAGGCCACCAGCTCGCCGTCCGGCGACAGGGTCACCCCCCGTGCCACCGGCCCGGCCAGCGACGGGTTGGCGAACACCCGCTCGGGCGTCAGGATATCCATCCCCCCCGCCGGTGACTGGGCAGCGGCCGATCCGGCGGCCAGGAGGAAGGTGGAGGCGAGAAGAAGGGTGCGCATGGCCGCGAAGCTAGCCGGGGTTTCGGCGACCGTCATCCGGATTCGGTGCGACCGTCTGCCCTGATTGCGGTCCCCGCCTTTTCCTCGCCTGTCCAACCGCCTAGTTAGGGCGCGATGACCGACACCGCCCTCACGCCCGCCCCCGCCAAGGCGTCCGCCTTTCATGAGCTGAAGGTCCTGTGGGTGCGCCACTGGACCGATCAGCTGTTCAGCTTCGCCCTCGAACGACCCGACGATTTCCGGTTTCGCTCCGGCGAGTTCGTGATGATCGGCCTGCCGGGAGAGGACGGCGGCAAACCGGTGCTGCGCGCCTATTCGATTGCCGGACCGACCTGGGCCGAAGAGCTGGAGTTCTTCTCGATCAAGGTGCCCGACGGCCCCCTGACCTCGCGCCTGCAGAAGATCCAGCCCGGCGACACCGTCCTGATGGGCAGGAAGCCGACCGGCACCCTGGTGCTGGACGCCCTGACCGACGGCGAACGTCTGTTCCTGATCGGCACCGGCACGGGCCTGGCCCCATGGCTGGCCGTGGCCCGCGATCCCGAGACGTATCAGCGCTTCGGCCAGGTCGTCGTCTGCCATACGGTGCGTGGCGTCGCTGACCTGGCCTATCGCGAGTTTCTGAGCAGTGGCATCCACGACGACCCCCTGGTCGGCGACGAGGCGCGCGACCGGCTGGTCTACTATCCAACCGTGACGCGTGAGCCGTTCGACACCCCCGGCCGCATCACCGACCGGATCACCTCCGGGGCCCTGTTCGCCGACCTCGGCCTGCCACCCGGGTTTTCGCCCGGGCGCGACCGCGTCATGCTGTGCGGCTCGATGGCCATGATCAAGGAGGCGGCGGCCCTGCTGGAAACCTTCGGCCTGAAGGAAGGCTCGAACGCCGAACCGGGCGACTATGTGCTGGAGCGCGCCTTTGTCGGATAGCGTCACGATCGATCCGCGCACCGCGCCGGAGTCCTGCGCCTCGATGGCCGAGGTGCGTCAGGGCGTCGACGCCCTCGATCGTGCCCTCGTCACCCTGCTGGCCGAGCGCCAGCGCTATATGGACGCCGCCGCGCGGATCAAGCCCAGCCGCGACGTGGTCCATGACGATGCCCGCATCGAGGATGTCGTGACCAAGGTGCTGGCGGCCGCCGCCCCCGCAGGCCTGTCCCCCGCCATCGCCGAACCGGTCTGGCGCACCCTGATCGACCGTTGCATCGCCCATGAACTGGGTGTCTGGGACCGGACCCGCGGTTAGCCCTTCAGCGATCGCAGCATCAATTCGTGCCGGTAGGCCGCCACATCGGCCAGGGCCTCGTCCAGCGCGTCACGCACCCGGTCCAGCAAGGGCGGGGCCTCGGCCTTCTCCGCCACCTCGGCCGCCGCACAGGCCTCGGCCAGGGTCCCGGCCCCGATCCCCGCCGCCGCGCCGCGGATCGTATGCACCCCGTCGCGCCAGCCGGCCTCGCGCACGTCCAGCATCGGTGACCACAGCGCCGCCTGCTGGACGAACAGGCCCAGCACCTCCTCGCCGATCCCGTCGTCACCGCCGGTCATGCCTTCCAGCACGGTGAAATCGACCGCCCCCGACAGATCCCGTCTCGCCATGACCGTTGCCTCCCCCGGCACCCGACAGGGCCCCTGATTCCCGCGCCGAGCGTAGGCCCCCACGCGTTCAGGAGAAATCCATACTTGCACTGTAACAGTTGGCCCCTTAGTACGACCGCCCTCCGGCCAGTCCTGTCCAACCAGGTCCAGCCGCGGCGACACGCCCCTTCGCGGGGCGTCAGACGATCGGTTCGGGTGATTAGCTCAGTTGGTAGAGCAGCTGACTCTTAATCAGCGGGTCGCAGGTTCGAACCCTGCATCACCCACCATCGTCGCCCCGGGCGTTCGCGCCCGACAATAAAGTGAAGCGCCACTGTAACCGTGGCGAGGCTCCGACGAATGGGAGGGTGTCCGGTCACGACGACCGCACCATACCAAGGAGCCCCCCATGACCCCCACCCAGATGACCATTGCCGGTGCCAGCGCCCTGGCCCTCGTCGCCGGTGCCGGCATCGCCCATGCCAATACCAGTGGCCAGGCGACCGCCCCCGCGATGGAAAAATGCTACGGCGTCGCCCTCGCCGGCAAGAATGACTGCGCCGCCGGTCCCGGCACGACCTGTGCCGGCACCTCGGTCCGCGACTACCAGGGCAATGCCTGGAAGCTGGTTCCGGCCGGCACCTGCACCTCGATCCGGACCCCCGCGGGCAACGGCTCGCTGACGCCGGTCTCGCGCTGAGCCCGACGCCGCGATGACCCTGCAACCGGTCGCCACGTCCCCGGTCGAACCCGTCCCGCGCCCCCCCGGCGGTGACGGCCCGACGGCGGGCCTGGGTCTGAAGGCCCGGCACTACGAAGACGCCCTGGCGGCGTCGGCGACCGGTCTGTGGTTCGAGGTTCACGCCGAGAACTACATGGTCACAGGCGGGCCCCGGCTCGCCTGGCTCGAGGCGATCCGCCGGGACAGGCCGCTGTCGCTCCATGGCGTCGGCCTGTCCCTGGCGGGTTTCGCCGCCCCTGACCCCGACCATCTGGCCCGTCTCCGCGCCCTGGTCGATCGCTACCAGCCGTTCGCCGTGTCCGAACACCTGGCCTGGTCGCGCCACGAGACCATCTATCATCCCGACCTGCTGCCCTTCCCGCGCACCCGCGCCCGGCTGCAGCGCATCGCTGACAATGTCGCGCGGACCCAGGACGCGCTGGGCCGGCAGGTGCTGATCGAGAACCCGTCCCTGTATCTCGATCTGCAGGGTCATGAGATGAGCGAGACCGACCTGCTTTCCGAACTGGTCGCCGCCACCGGCTGCGGCCTGCTGCTCGACGTCAACAATGTCCATGTCACCGGCAACAACATGGGGACCGACGCCCGGGCCTATATCGATGCCCTGCCTGCGACAGCCGTCGGCGAGATCCACCTGGCCGGACACACACCCGACCCGCAACAGGGCCAGGCCCTGCTGATCGACAGCCATGACGCCCCCGTCGCCGAGTCGGTCTGGGCGCTCTACGCCTACGCGATCGAGCGGATCGGTCCCCGCCCGACCCTGATCGAGCGTGACGGCAACCTGCCGCCGTTCGCGGAGCTGATGGCCGAACGCGACCGGGCCGCCGCCCTGATGACCATGCCTGCGGAGCTCCGCCATGCATGACTCCCTGACCGAACCTGATAGCTACGAGACCGCCTTCAACGCGATGCTGGCCGGCGATGACCGGGCGCTGGCCGCCTGGCTGCCGGCCGACGGTTCCGCCGCGCCCGGCCTGGCCGTCTATCGCAACACCGTGGCCAAGGCCCGGGCCGACGCCCTGTCCGGCCTGTTCCCCACGGTCGAACGGCTGGTCGGGACGGACTGGTTTCGTCAGGCCGCCCTGATCTTTGCCGAAGCCGCACCGCCCGCCTCCGCCGTGCTCGACGACTATGGCCTGGCCTTTCCCGACTGGCTGGTGGCCTTCCCGCCGGCGCGGGACCTGCCCTATCTGGCCCCGGTGGCCCGTCTCGACCTGGCCTGGAGCCAGGCCCATCGCGCGCCGGATGCCCCGTCGCTGTCCAGCCGCGACACCGCGCACCTGGCCCCGGCCCGCCTGTTCACCGCCCGCACCGGCCTGCACCCCTCGGCCCGGCTGTTCTGGTTCGACTGGACCGTGCCGACGATCTGGAGCGCCAACCGCGCCGACGGCGACGCGCCCGACGCTGTCTGGGAAGAGCGGCCCGAAGGTCTGCTGATCGTGCGCCCGGCCGGGGCGGTGACCTGGCATCGCCTGTCCCACCCGCAATGGACCTTTCTCAAGGCCTGCCGCCGGGGCGACACCCTGGGACAGGCGGCCCAGGACGCCTTTGCCAGCGACCCGACGCTCGACCTCGGCACCCTGTTCGCCAGCCTGCTGACCATGGGGGCCCTGACCCCGCTGCAACCGGAGACCCCACCCCATGACTGACACTGTCGCCGCATCACCCGGCACCGGGATCACCGCCCTGTTCGCCCGGTTCACGGCCCTGGTCGAAACCCTGATCCCGCCGTGGTTGCTGGGGCTGGTCGTGCGGTTCGGCATCGCCTCGGTCTTCTTCCTGTCGGGCCGGACCAAGGTCGACGGCGTGCTGCACATCACCGACGGCACCTATTATCTGTTCGCCGAGGAATACCGGGTCCCGCTCATCCCTTCCGCCATCGCCGCCCATCTGGCGACCTGGGCGGAACATCTGTTCCCGATCCTGCTGGTGCTGGGCCTGGCGACGCGGCTCTCCGCCCTTGGCCTGCTGGGCATGACCCTGGTGATCCAGACCTTCGTCTATCCGGGGGCCTGGGCCACCCACCTGACCTGGGCCGGCCTGCTGCTGTATCTGGTCCGCTATGGCGCGGGGCCCGTCAGTGTCGATCGCCTGCTCAGACGGCCCTGAGCCGGCGATCGTTTGACCGGCTACGCGCCGTTTGCGTCGGCGCAGGCCTCTTCCATGCGCAGCAGATGATCCTCGGGGCAGTCCTCGACGGCCGCGTGCGGCTGATCCTCGGCCAGGTGCCCGGTCTCGACGATCGCGCTCTCGGTCAGGGTGCGGTGCACCGGGCAGCGGTCGGCGATCTCCAGCAGGCGGGCGTGCTGGGCAGCGTCCAGATCGCCCTCGAAGGCGATCCGGCGCACGAACCGGTCCCGCTCCGACGTCGTCTTGGCCGTATGGCCGACCTCGACCACCACCCGGACCAGCGGCCATTGCTTTCGCTCGGCATACATCCGGCAGGTCATGGCCGTACAGGCCCCGAGACCGGCGCTCAGCAGGTCATAGGGGGTCGGGCCCGAATCCAGACCGCCGACGCTGGCCGGCTCGTCGGCGAGGAAGGTGGTCGAGGGCGTCACCACCCGCACCTGGAACTTCCCGGCCCCGGTTTCCTCGACCCGGACGCCCTGGACCGGCGGCTCAACCGCGTCCTCGGCAAGATCGAGATAGCGACCGGCCCAGGCCGCGACGACCGCGGCCGCATAGTCGGAATCGGCCCGGTCGGTCAGCAGATGGTTGGCATGGTCCAGCGAGACGAAGCTCTTGGGATGGCGCGCGGCCATGAAAATCCCCGAGGCATTGTCGATCGAAACGATCTCGTCGACCGGCGAATGCAGCACCAGCAGGGCGCGGCCCAGATTTTCGATGCGTGTCTTCTGGTTCTGGCCGCGAAGGTCCCGGACGAAGTCGGCCCCCAGTTCGAACGCGCGCCCGCCGATCTCGACCGGCACCCGTTGCCCGGCCGGCGCATCCATCAACGCCGGATCGATGTGGGTCAGCACATGCTCGGCGTCGAACGGAGCCCCGATCACGGCCACCGCCCTGACCGTGTCGAGCGCACCGGCCGCCGCCAGCACCGCCGCCCCCCCGAAACTGTGGCCGACCAGCAGCTGTGGCGTCATACCCTGTTCCACCATGGCCTCGGCGGCGCAGACCACATCCTGGATATCGCCGGACAGCCCCTTGCCGAATTCGCCCTCGCTTTCACCGAGGCCGGTGAAGTCGAAGCGCAGCACGCCGATGCCCTGCGCGGCCAGCGCGCGGCTGACCCGGGTCGCCGCCAGCGAGGTCTTGTCGCAGGTGAAACAGTGGGCGAACACGGCCCAGGCCCGCACCGGCCCGGCACCGCGTTCGAGCACGCCGGACAGTTCCCGACCGTGGGTGTTGGCGAAGTTGAAGTCGGTTGCGTTCATGGGCTCAACGATACTCCGGGTTTGGATGGTCGAAACGTTCGCCCCTGTCCCAGGCGGCCTTCTGGTTGCCGTGGGCCGGAATGCCGCCGGCGTCCTTCAGCATGCGGGCCATATGCATCAGGTTCCAGGCCATGAAGGTGGTGTTGCGCTGGGTGAATTCATTGTCCAGCCCGACCTTGCCTCCGGCCTTGTCATCGTCGCCGTAGGAGGGTCCCGGACCGGCCTCGCCGATCCAGCCGGCGTCGGCCTGGGGCGGGATGACATAACCCAGATGCTGCAACGAATAGAGGATGTTCATGGCGCAGTGTTTGATGCCGTCCTCATTGCCGGTGACGATGCAGCCGCCGACCCGGCCATAATACGCCCACTGGCCCTTGTCGTTCAGCTTGCCGGAATATCCGTACAGCCGCTCGATCACCCGGGTACAGACCGATGACTTGTCGCCCAGCCAGATCGGCGTGCCAATGACGAGGATGTTGGCGTCCATCACCTGTTTCTGCACCGCCGGCCAGCCGTCGCTGTCCCAGCCATGCTCGGTCATGTCCGGCTGAACCCCGGGCGGGATATCCAGGTCGGCGGCGCGCAGGGTGGTGGTCTTCACCCCCTGGGCTTCCATGATGCCGATGGCCACATCCATCAGCATCTGGGTGTGCGACGGCTCGCGCGACCGCTTCAGACTGGTGTTGATGAAGACGGCGCTCAGGTCATCATAGGTCGGCATGGGCATGATCCTTTCAGAAGGAGCGGCGGCGCGCGCCTGCGCCGGCCGGGACCGGGGTAACGCCTCAGACGCCACCCCGGTCCACCGGCGGTGCGCTATTTGGTCAGCATGCGGTAGGACAGACCCAGAACCATGCCGAAGGCGATGTGCGACACGATCGAGATCGCGTTTCTCGCCATGGCGAACCACGGGAAGATCGCGGTGAACCCGTAGAAATTGACCACATACAGGCCCAGGCCGACGGCGGCCCCGGCTGCCAGCACCATCGGCCATCCGAACCGGCTCGCTACCGCGGCGAAGGCGATGCCGATCATGATCGACAGCGTGAAATGCACCGCCATCGCGGCCAGCAGGATCATCAGGTCGAAACTGGCCGGTGGCGGCAGCACGCCCTCGCCCATGACGATGGCGGCGATCATGCGGGGCGGGCCCCAGGGACTCTGCCCCGCCAGGGCCACCAGTCCCATCTCCATCATCATGAAGACGGCACCGGCGATCACACCGGCCAGTGCGCCAGACTTCAGATGGCTACCGCGCGGCCCCCCGGCCTGAATCTCAACGGTCATGTGAGTCTCCCGTAACGTTCGGCCTGTCGCCGGACACCCGCTATTCGCGCGCCGGGCCAAACCGTTACAGGAGCCTGCCCCCGGGGCTGGGCCTTACTGCCCTCCGGCCGGGGTCGGCACGGCCCGCGGCGGAGCATCCCGGACATAGAGGTCAAGCCAGCGGGCCATCTCCCACAGGGTGTGGCCGACCGACTCGCGGGCCCGGTAGCCATGGGCTTCCAGCGGCAGCACGACATAGCGCACCGTCGCCCCCTGGCCCTTCAGCGCCGCATAGAAGCGCTCCGACTGGACCGGATAGGTGCCCGAATTGTCGTCGGCCTCACCGTGGATCAGCAGGATCGGCTCATTGACCCGGTCGGCATAGGTGAAGGGCGACATCGCCGTATAGGTCTCGATCGCCTGCCAGTAGGTGCGCTGTTCCGCCTGGAAGCCGAACGGGGTCAGGGTGCGGTTGTAGGCCCCGGACCGGGCGATGCCGGTGCGGAACAGATCCGTATGCGCCAGCAGGTTGGCGGTCATGAAGGCCCCGTAGCTGTGGCCACCGATCGCCAGATGATCGCGGTCGGCCACGCCCAGCGCCACCACGGCGTCCACCGCCGCCCGGGCGTTGGCCGTCAGCTGTTCGATATAGGTATCGTTCGGCTCCGCCCCGTCGCGACCGATGATCGGCATCGCCGGATTGTCCAGCACCGCATAGCCCTGGGTCAGCAGGAACAGATGGCTGGATCCGCCCGGCCGCACGAAGCGGTTGGCCGTGTCGACCACCTGCCCGGCCACGGCGGCGTCGGTGAACTCGGCCGGATAGGCCCACATCAGCAGCGGCAGCGGCCCGTCCCGGTCCTTGTCATAGCCGGCCGGCAGATAAAGGGTGCCCGACAGCTGTACCCCGTCGTCACGGCTGTAGGTGATCAATTGCTGGCTGGCCCCGGCCAGTTGCGGCGCGGGATCGGGGAACGCGGTCAGGGCCGTCGGGGCCGTGCCGTCCAGATCCCGCACATAGAGGTTCGGCGGATCCAGCCGGGTCTCGCGGCGGGTCACCATCCGGCGTCCCGCCTCGTCGACAAACCCGACGATGGTCTCATATTCGCCGTCGGCCGAGGTCCACAGCCGCTCGGTCTGTCCGGTGGCCAGGTCCAGCGTGCCCAGGAAGGGATACTGGCCGGCCCGGGTCGCCCCGCCGCCCTCGATCAGCACCTTCGTGCCGTCGCCGGTGAACCGGATCACCGGCCGCCCCGCAGCGTTCGGCTCGGTCACGGCCGCGCCCGGATCATTGTAGCGATCCTGGTAGTTGCGCTCCAGCAGCACCCGCCCCTGGCCCGGTCGCGACGGGTCGACCAGATAGCGGGTCTCATGCCGGGTGTTGAACCAGCGGCTGTAGACCAGGGCCACGTCATCGCGGCCCCAGGTGATCCCGGCATAGCGTTCGCCCAGATCGACCAGCGGCACCGGGGTCGATGCAAACGGGGCCGCCAGCATGAAGACCCGGTCGCGAACCTCGGCGGGCGTGCGGGGATCGCCGCCATCCTGGGCCTCGGTCCAGGCCAGGGTCGCCGGCGCGTCGGCGCGCCACTGGACCGACCGGGGTCCCGTCGCCACCGCGTCGAACGGCGAGGGAATGTCATCGCGCAACGGCAGGCTGGCGACCCGGTGCACGATCCGGCCCCCCAGGTCCGTGACCACGATATCGGCCGGGAACAGGGCCGCCGGCACCACATAGCTGTAGGGACGTCGGGCCACCGTCTGCAGCAGATAGCGCCCGTCCGGCGAGACCGAGGTCCCCAGGATCACGCCCGGCGTGCCGATCGGCCGGATCGCCCCCTGCAGCGGCACATGGACCAGCTGGGAGGTGAAATAGTGATCGAACAACGCCTCGTCGCCGGCATTGGCCAGCAGGTCCTGGTAGGTCCGGACGGGCGCGGCGCGCGCCATGCTCTCCTCGACCGTCGGACCCGACGGCGGGCGGCTCACATCCGGGGCAGCCCCGCGGCCGGCCGGGACGGTCTCCACAACCAGCCCGGAACTGTCGGGCAGCCAGGTCAGGCCGGATCCCGTCGTGGCATTGACCCGCGGCCCGGTCAGGCGGCGCGCGCGGGCGCTGGCCACATCGGCCACCCACAGTTCCAGACCGGTCGGCTGGTCGATCAGCAGGGCCACGGCGCGTCCGTCCGGCGACCAGGCCGGCGAGGTGAACCGGGCTCCGTCCGGCAGGATCACCGGGCGGGCGGCACCCCCGGCGACCGGCTGGAAACTCAGCCCCGTCAACCAGGTGACCCGGCTGTTGGCCGGGCCGTTGTTGCGTGGATTGATGCGATAGCCGGCCAGCCGCAGCATCGGCTCGGCCAGCTCGGCGATCGACGGCAGGTTCGAGCGTTCGAACAGGGCCAGGGTCCCGCGGTCCGGACTCAGGCTGGGCAGCGGCGTCGGCCGTGTGTCGAGAATATCGGGAATCGGGGCCGGCGGCTGCTGATAGGTCAGGCCGTCCGCAGTCTGGGCCAACGCCAGTCCCGGCCCCGACAGCAACAGGACGATCACCGGCAGAGCCTGCTTCAGGAACCGCTTACCCATGGTCACATCCCCTTCGCCGGCACGCGCAGGCGACGTCAGCTATGAACAGGTTCGGGGATCGGTCAAGGCGCAACAGCAGCCGGACCGTCGGCGGGACGCTGGCCGATGAAACGCTGGTCCCGGGCAGTCTCATAGGACTCGCGAACCGCCGTGCGCGGCTGGTCCGCCCCCAGCTGCGCCACCTGTTCGGCCCACACATCGGCGAGTTGCTGCACCGTCGAACTCACCCAGCCCGGCGGCTGCTGCCGCGACCAGTTCTGGAGCGAGGCGGAGTTGAAGACCAGCATGAACGCGGTCAGCAGCAGCAGGCTACGGCTGGTCCAGCGCCGGTCGCGCGCCGCCACCCCTTCGTCGTCGAGCGGCGGGGCCGGCGGGAAGGCAAACCGGTGCAGGGCACTGAGCCTGTGTTCCAGCGTCGGCAGGTCATGGGCGTCGGCCCCGGCGTTCCAGTCACTGACGGGGTCGACCGGTGCCGTCCCGGGCTCGGGATCGGACCCGGCCTCCGTCCCTGCCTCGGTGCCCGGAGTCGGCTGCTCCCACGCCGTGCGTCCCTGTTCCAGCGGCGGAAAGGGGGACTCGGGGTCCGGCACCGGAAAAGGATCCGGCCGGGGATCGGTGTCGTCGTGAGGATCGTGATCGTCGGTCATGGTTCTGCCAACGCCTCAGAACTGGAAATAGATGAAGGGCGCGACGCCGTCCGGACGTACGGCCTCGACCAGCAGGAAGGCCCCGCCCAGCAACAGCGCCAGGGTCAGCGACGGGGCGGTCTTCAGCCGCTCGGCCAGGCCTTCGATGGCGCGCGGCGGCAGCCAGTGCATGGCCAGACCGCCGACGATCAGGGTCAGCAGCAGCGGCGTCAGCATCACCGTCGGCTGCCACCAGCGTCCCAGGCCCGTCAGCACCTGCATGGCCAGGTCGAAGTTCTCCGCCCGGAACAGGATCCACCCCAGGCAGACGATGTGGAAGGTGATCAGCACGCCGAGCACCGGATGGATCACCCGCCGCTCGCCGAAGGCGGCCCGGCCGATCCGCTCGACCACCTGGACTCCGCCGTGCAGCGCCCCCCAGGCCAGGAAGGTCCAGGCCGCGCCGTGCCACAGCCCGCCCAGCACCATGGTGATGAACACGTTGAGGCTCGACGAAACCAGGCCCTTGCGACCGCCGCCCAGCGGTACGTACAGATAGTCCCGCAGCCAGCTGGACAGGCTGATGTGCCAGCGCCGCCAGAACGACTGCAGCGACCCGGCCCGGTACGGCTGGTCGAAATTGCGCGGGAAGGAATAGCCCAGCAGGGCCGCGGTGCCGATCGCCATGTCCGAATAGGCCGAGAAGTCACAGTAGATCTGGACCGCATAGCCATAGACGGCGGCGACCATGTCCAGCGTCCCGTAGGCGGTGGGATCGAAGAAGACCGGATCGACCAGACGGACCGACAGTTCCGAGGCGATCACCGTCTTCTTGAACAGACCCCAGACGATCAGCAGCAACCCGTGCGTCGCCATCGCCCGCGTCAGACGCGGCGTCCGGTCGAACTGCGGCAGCAGGTCCGAGGCCCGCACGATCGGTCCCGCCACCAGATGCGGGAAGAAGCTCATCAGCAGCATCACATCCAGCAGCGAGCGCGCCACCGGCGTCTTGCGCCGATACACATCGACCACATAGCTGATGCCCTGGAAGGTGAAGAAGCTGATCCCGACCGGCAGGATCACCTGCAACAGCGGCAGGTCCCGGCCCCAGCCGAACTGGTTCAGCAGTTCGGCCGCCTGCTCGATGAAAAAGCCGTAGTATTTGAAGAATCCCAGCACCAGCAGGTTGAAGGCGACGCCCAGCCCGACCAGCCATTTGCGTCGGCTGTCGTCATCACTGCGCGCGATCGCCGCCGCCACGCCCCAGTTGAGAACGGCGCTCAGGATCAGCAGGCCGACAAAGCGCCAGTCCCACTGGGCGTAGAAGAACCAGCTGGCCAGCAGCAGGAACAGCTTGCGCCGCCCGTTCTCGCGATCCAGCGACCAGCTGGTGAAATAGACGAACAGGAAGAAGACGCCGAAGGCCAGGGTGGGGAACAGCATCTAGTCGCCCTGCCCCGCGGCGGCCTTCCAGCCGTCAAAGGCCGCGGTCAGGTCGGCGGCAAACACGGCACCGATCCAGTCGGCGCCGACGGAGGTGAAATGCACCCGGTCGCCGCGCATGTACGGATCGGGCATCAGAGCCAATCGGTCCGCTGAACAATCGCCGCCCATTCGCCCGTGCCAGTCCCAGAACGCCACACCCATGTCGGCGGCCACCCGGCGCTGCACATCGCGGACCACCGCCAGCGACGGCGGCGGTCGACGCTGACCGTCGGCACTGCAGCCGCCCGCGACGCCCGTCCGCACGGCATCCGGCGCGCCCATCAGCAGCAGCGACGCCGCCGGGGCCAGTCGCCGCATTCGCCCGATCTGATCCCGCAGCAGGGTCTCATAGGCGGCCCGGTCCAGCCCGTCGTCGAACCCCTCGTTGGTCCCGTAGGCCAGGATGACCAGTTGCGGCCGCCAATAGGCCAGCTCGGTCGCGGTCACCGCCTCGTCGCGGGCGGCGAGATCGCGCAGTGTCGCCCCGACCACGCCGAGGTTGGAAACGATCACGCCGGGTCCGCCGGTCGCCAGCCACACATCATACAGCGGCACACCGGGCCCGACCGGCGTCAGGGTGATGGCCTTGGCCGTCGTCGACAGGTCGATCTCGCGGCACACGGGGCCGGCCTCGGGCGCGGCGAAATCGGCCACCACCTCGCCGACGGCCGTGCGGAGGCGGATCGCGCCGCTGCCCGGCCCGGCCTCGCCGCACAGGCCGAGGACCCGCGGTCGCCCGCCCCATTCCGGCGTCAGGGTCAGGACCGGATCGGTCCCGAAGCGGACGGCGCGGATCCCGGGCAGACCGACCCCGACGCGACTGTAGCCGGTGGCCGGGCTCAAGGGTTCCTGGGCCAACGTCCAGTCGCGCGCCTCGACCTGAACCTGCATCGGGCGGTAGCCGTCATAGGGAATTCCGGGTGGCAGGACCCCGCGCCCGCCGTTACCGAACCGGACCTGCAACGCCGCCCGCACGGCACCGGTAATCCGGTCCCCGGCTGTATGGCTGTCGCCGATCTGCAGGATGTGGACCGGCCGTTTGCGCTGCCCGGCCTCGGTCGCGGCCAGCGCCTCGAACAGTCCCGCCAGAGCTTCCGTCTGGCACAGGCCGCCGGGACAGACCGGCATGCCGGCCGAGGGCACCGCCTGCGGGACATAGGCCGTCTGGGCCGGCGCGGGTCCGGAAAGGGCCAGAGCCAGGACGGCCGCCGTCAGGGCGGAGCCGGTCCTCATCGTCAGGCGGCGGGTGAGACAGGCGGGGTGACCGCGGACACCAACCCCGGGCTGGCCGCATCGGGCCGGGGCCGGTCCAGGCCGGCATCATGCTTCAGGGTCGCCGCGACCGGATGGCCGATGCGCAGATAGCCGGCCATCGACATGTGAATCCCGTCATTGGCCCGCATCAGGGTACGACGGCCGGACTCGGTCGGCAGATAGGCCTCATAGCCCCCGGCGTCATTGGCGGTCAGGGGCACGGTGTCGATATAGGGCACGTCCAGCGCCGCCATCCGTGCCGCCACCACATCATTGATCAGGCTCATCCTGGCGTCGAACGACTCGCGCTTCATGCGCGGCAGGCCGACCCAGTAGACGGCGACGTCACGACTGCGCAGCAGGGCCACCAGGTCATCGACCCGTTTGGCATAGGCCGCCTTCCAGCCGTCGCTGCCGAACGGATGCACCTCACCGTCCAGACTGATGCCCTGGGCGTCATTGGTGCCGAACAGGATGACGGCGACGTCCATCGGCTGTTCGTCCAGCTGGCGCGCCGTCTTGGCCTGGATGTCGACGTAGTCGTAGCGCGACAGGCCGGTCGACACCTCGCTGAATTTGGTGACCGATACGCCGGAGACGCTGTTCAGGTCGCGGTACAGGGCGGCCCACAGACCGTCGGCCATCGAGTCGCCGAACACGCCGATCCGCAGCTGTCCCCGGGCCATCCGGGTTGTCAGCGGCGTCACCGCCGGGCGGGCGGCGACCACGACCGCGGGCGGCGGCGCGGGCTCGACCGGGATCAAGGCCGGGGCCGAGGCATTGGCCGAACCGCCCAGCATCAGCGTCGGATGGCGCAGCCAGGCGCGACCGTCGGGCGTCAGGATCAGCCCGGCCAGCACGCCGACCACAAAGGCCACCGTCAAAGCATTGATGCCTGCCCGCACGTCCGTCCCCCGGCATTCGACCGATGGCGTGGTTAAGCCATCCTACCGGGAACATTTGTAGCGCATTGGCGCGCGTCCGCCACCGCCTGCCCCTCGCGAGCGAACAAAAAGGTTAATGCCGCGCGCCGCTTCAGGCCTTTGCGGGTCCGGCCAGTCTTCCCGCGAAATAGCCGCCGGTGGCCGAAACGGCGGTCAGCACCGTGCCCCAGCACATGTCGACGATCGTCAGCTGGGTCGACCACTGGACCAGGGTCGCCTGGTTGGTCAGGTCATAGGTCGCATAGGCGACGAACCCCAGCACCGCCCCGTTCAGCGTCGCCCGCCGCCACGACCCGGCCTTCAGCGCCGGCAGCACCGCCAGGAAGACGGTGCCGAAGATCGACACCAGATAGAAGACCACCGCCGCCCGCATGTCCGGGGCCGGTGCCAGCAGCGGCCCCAGCAGTGGCTTGTAGAACCGGTCGGTCATCGTGGTCAGCCAAACGGCGTCGATGGCGGCGAAGGTCAGGCCGGCCCCGAGATAGGCGAGGATGAAGCGGATCATGGGTGGTCCTCCTGTACGCCGGTCACGCCGGCTTGAGACGATAGTGGCTGACGGCCCAGGTGCGGCCATCGTCATTGCCGAACAGTCCGGCCGTGGCCAGGTAGAACCGCCGCCAGCGCCGCCGCCACAGGGCCGCATCGGCCCCGTAGGTCTGCTGCATCAGCTCCATCACCCGATCGGCATTGGCGTCCATATTGGCCAGCCAGTCATTGGCGGTGCGCTGGTAGTGGGTGCCGCTCCACACCCATTCCTGCTCGACCGTGAACAGGTCGGGGAACTGCCGGATCAGCCCGCGACTCGGCATCACCCCGCCGGTGAAGAAATGCCGGGCGATGAAATCCTCGCTGTCGGTATGATCGAAGCGATAGGGCGCGTCGCGATGGGTGAAGACATGGATGAACATCCGCCCGTCCGGCTTCAGCCAGCCCCGGGCCCGTTCCAGCAGGGTGCGCCAATTGGCCATGTGCTCGAACATCTCGACCGAGACGATCCGGTCGAAACGCCCCTCACCGGCCCGTTGCGGGTCGAAATCATTCATATCGCAGGTGATGACGGTCAGATTGGTCAGACCGCGCGCCGCCGCCTGGGCCTCGATATGGCCGCGCTGACCGTGGCTGTTGGACACGGCGGTGATGCGGGCCCGCGGATAGTGTTCGGCCATCCAGAGACTCAGGGAGCCCCAGCCGCAACCGAGTTCGAGAATGGTCTGGCCGTCGGACAGGTCAGCGTGGGCGCAGGTCTCGACCAGGGCCGCCGCCTCGGCCTCATCCAGCGTGGTATCGCGCTCGGGGTACAGGCCGCACGAGTATTTCAGCTGGCTGCCGAGGCAGATCTCGAAGAACTCGGGCGGCAGCTCATAGTGCTGCTCATTGGCCGCCGCCGTGTGTTCGGCGATGGCATGACGGCCCATGTCCGCGGCGAAGGCCGCCTCATCATGCGGGCCGTCCCGGTCCAGCCGCCGCCGCGCCTCGGTCACCAGACTGTCGATGGCCGGCCGGGCGACAAAGTCGGGAAAGGGGGCGTCCTGAAGCTTGCGGATGGCGGCATTGGCGAGGGACATGGGCATTCCGGGTTAGGGGGACTGAAGGACGTCGTGATCGCCCGGGCCTGCGGAACGTCCCGGGGGACTCCACCGTTGCACCGGTTGAACCTTTGCAAATACGAAGCTGATGGCCGGACGGATGACATCCGTATCGGGTCTGGCCCCGTAGCTGTGGATCTGACCGCCACGGAGTCCCCATGAGCCCCCACCTCGTCGCCGAAACCCCCGCCGCCGGTCCCGGCCAGCGTATCGCCGTGATCGGGTCCGGCATCTCCGGCCTGTCGGCGGCCTGGCTGCTCTCGCAGAAACATACGGTCACCCTGTACGAGTCTGCCGACCGGCTGGGTGGCCATTCGCATACGGTCGAGGCTCCGTCGCCGGCGGGACCGATCGCGGTCGACACCGGCTTCATCGTCTACAACGCGGCCAACTATCCCAATCTGACCGCCCTGTTCGATTATCTGGGCGTGCCGACAAAACCGGCCCACATGTCCTTCGCGGTCTCGATCGACGACGGGGCCTTCGAGTATTCCAGTCACGGCCTGCGCGCCCTGTTCGCCCAGAAGCGCAACTACGCCAGTCCCAAATTCTGGCGCATGATCGGCGACCTGCTGCGCTTCCAGAAGGAGGCCCCACGCGACCTGCCCGCTCTCGAACTCAGCGGCATGACCCTGGACGCCTATCTGACCCTGGGCGGCTACGGCCCCCTGTTCCGCGAGGCCCATCTCCTGCCCCAGGCGGCGGCGATCTGGTCCTGCTCGATGGGACAGATGGCCGGCTACCCGGCTGCTTCCTTCATCCGGTTCTACATGAACCACAACCTGCTCAAGCTGGACCTCAAGCCGACCTGGCGCACCGTCGACGGCGGCAGCCGCGAGTATGTGCGCCGCCTTGCCGACGCCTTCACTGGCCAGGTCGTGACAGGGGCCGACATTGCCGGTGTCATCCGGGGTCTCGACGGGGCCGCCCTGCGTTTCGGCGACGGTCGGCTGGAACGGTTCGACGCCGTGGTCATCGCCACCCATTCCAACCAGGCCCTGGCCCTGCTGGAGGCCCCGTCGGCCGACGATCGCCGCCTGCTGGGAGCCATCCCCTACCGTCCCAACCGGGTGATCCTGCACCGCGACACCGACCTGATGCCGAAACGGCGCAAGGCCTGGGCCGCCTGGACCCATCTCGGCTATTCCGACCGCGCCGGCGAGGGCGGTGTCACCTACTGGATGAACGAGCTGCAGAGCCTGCCCGGCCCGCCCCTGTTCGTCAGCCTCAATCCGGCGCGTGAACCGGACCCCGGCCTGGTCATCGGCGAATGGGACTATGAGCACCCGGTGTTCGACGCCACCGCCGTCACGGCCCAGGCCGAGCTCTGGTCGCTGCAGGGGCGGCGCAATGTCTGGTTCGCCGGAGCCTGGTTCGGCTCGGGTTTCCACGAGGACGGCCTCCAGGCCGGTCTGGCCGTGGCCGAACAGCTGGGCGGCGTTCGCCGTCCCTGGACCGTCGCCAACGAGAGCGGACGGATTTCACTGCAGGACACCGCTGCCCCGACGGAGACGGCGATGCGTTCGCTGATGGACCGGGTGGCGTGACGGCGGATCACAGCGCCCTCTACGTCGGCCGGGTCGAACACGCCCGGGTCCGAACCATCCGCCATGCCCTCGGCTACCGCGTCTTCATGCTGTTGCTGGACCTCGACCACATCGAGACCCGCCTCGACCGCCTGCGCCTGCTCGGCCGCGGCCGGATCGGCCTGATGAGCTGGCGCGCCGCCGACCATGGCGATCGCTCGGGACGCCCCCTGCGCCCGCAGCTGGAGGCTCATCTGGCCGAGGCCGGGATCGATCTTGAAGGCGGCCCGATCCGTCTGCTGACCATGCCCCGTATCCTCGGCTACGGCTTCAACCCGATCAGCGTCTACTTCTGCCATCGACCCGACGGCCCGGTGGCGGCCCTGATTTATGAGGTCACCAACACCTTCGGCGAACGCCACAGCTATCTTGTGGCCCGGCCCGTCGATACCCCGGGCCCGATCCGCCAGACGGCCGACAAGACCTTCTTCGTCTCGCCCTTCATGGACATGGACCTGACCTATGATTTCACCGTCCGCCCCCCGGCCGAGGGCGTGTCCGTGGTCGTCGCCGTCCGCCGCGGTGACATGCCGATTCTGACCGCCAGTTTCGCCGGCGCGCGTCGCCCCCTGACCGACGGCCAGCTGCTCCGCGCCTGGCTGACCCACCCCCTGCTGACGTGGAAGGTCATGGCCGGAATTCACTGGGAGGCCCTGCGGAGCATGATCAAGGGGGCCCGCTATCGCGACCGGCCCCGCCCTCCGCACAGACCCGTCACCCTGGGTCGCGCCCTCTGACCCTTGCCCCCTCGCCGTCCCCGGACTAGAGACGGGGTAGAGGCTGGTTATTCATCATATGATGAAATGAGGAAGTTGATGCGGAAGATCTATGCCGATGCGGCATCTGCGCTGAAGGGTCTGACCTTCGACGGCATGACCGTCATGTCCGGCGGTTTCGGCCTGTGCGGCATTCCCGAACACCTGATCGCCGCCCTGCGCGACAGCGGTGCCAAGGGGCTGACGGTCATCTCCAACAATGCCGGCGTCGACGGCTTTGGCCTCGGCCAGCTGCTGGAAACCAAACAGATCGCCAAGATGATCTCGTCCTACGTCGGTGAGAACAAGGAGTTCGAGCGCCAGTATCTGGCCGGTGAGCTGCAGCTGGAGTTCAACCCCCAGGGCACCCTGGCCGAGCGCATCCGCGCCGGCGGGGCCGGCATCCCGGCCTTCTTCGTCAAGACCGGGGTCGGCACCCTGGTGGCCGAAGGCAAGGAAGAGCGCACCTTCGACGGCGAGCGCTACATCATGGAGACCGGGCTACTCGCCGACCTGTCGATCATCAAGGCCTGGAAGGCCGATGAGCGCGGCAATCTGGTGTTCCGCAAGACGGCCCGCAACTTCAATCCGATGATGGCCACGGCAGGCAAGGTCACCGTGGTCGAGGTCGAGGAGATCGTCCCGACCGGCTCGCTGGATCCGGACTGCATCCATACCCCCGGCATCTATGTCGACCGCATCGTCAGGACCGTGTCCGAAAAGCGCATCGAACAGCGCACCATCCGCCAGAAAGAGGGCGTCTGATCATGGCCCGTACCCGCGAACAACTGGCCGAACGCGCCGCGCAAGAGCTGCAGGACGGCTTCTACGTCAACCTCGGTATCGGCATCCCGACCCTGGTCGCCAACTACATCCCGCACGGCATGGAGGTCACCCTCCAGTCCGAGAACGGCATGCTGGGCATGGGACCCTTCCCCTATGACGAAGACGTCGACGCCGACCTGATCAACGCCGGCAAGCAGACGATCACCGAGATCCCGGAAAGCAGCTATTTCAGCTCGGCCGACAGTTTCGCCATGATCCGCGGCGGCCATATCAACCTGTCCATCCTCGGGGCCATGGAGGTGGCCGCGAACGGCGACATCGCCAACTGGATGATCCCCGGCAAGCTGGTCAAGGGCATGGGCGGGGCCATGGACCTCGTCGCCGGCGTCAAGCGGGTCGTCGTGGTCATGGACCACGCCAACAAGCACGGCCAGTCCAAGGTGCTGAAGGCCTGCACCCTGCCCCTGACCGGCACCGGCGTGGTCAGCCGCATCATCACCGACCTGTGCGTGTTCGA
This sequence comes from uncultured Brevundimonas sp., assembly GCF_963975535.1. Taxonomy (GTDB): domain Bacteria; phylum Pseudomonadota; class Alphaproteobacteria; order Caulobacterales; family Caulobacteraceae; genus Brevundimonas. The sequence goes on from NZ_CAXBHE010000001.1 coordinate 240,272, forward strand.
CGTCAAGCCGGACGGTGCGGGCCTGGAACTGATCGAACTCGTCGACGGCGTGACCCTGGACGAGGTCCAGGCGAAGACCGAGGCAAGCTATACGATTTCCGAAAAGCTGAAGTCGCTGGCATAGTCCTCCCGATCGGCGCTGGGGCCGGACCAGGGAGGGTGACAATGGCGGCTGATGGCTCATACCGCGTGACGGGCGGCGCGCCCCTGCCCGATCCCGCCCGCGTGGCCGCGATCGCGGCGACTCTGGACACCGATCCCCCCGAAGCCTTCGCCGAGCCCGCGCGTGCCGCCGCCCTCGACCGTCTGGAGCGCGCCCTCGGTGCGGTTCGCACCGGCGACCTGACCGAGGCCGCGGCCCAGCTGACCCACGCCCGTTCGGTGCTGCAGGACCTCGCCCCCACCGCACTGGAGACCCGCAAGGGCCTGGGCGGTCTGTTCGACAGCCGTGGCCGTCGCCTGAAACGCTTCCGCGCCCGCTTCGCCACCGCCACCGCCGGCCTCGCCGACGTGGCCAGCGACATGGCCGAGCGGATCGAGAGCGTGGGCCGGCGAAACGGGGCGCTGGACAGTGCCTGGAACGATCTGCGCGACGTCGTCGGTGATCTGGACACCCATCTGAGCGCCATCTTCGCCCGCGCCACCGCCGCAGACCCGTCCCCCCTGCGGCAACGGGGGGAAGCCCTGGCCGCCGGCCGTCAGGCCGCCCTGCAGACCCTGCCCCTGATCCGTCGGGTGCAGAATACCGATGCCCGTATGGCCGAGAGTCTGGGGCTGTGTCGTCAGGGTATCGACACCTGGCGCGACGACTGGACCGACGGACTGGGTCTGGCCGGACGCCGCCCGAAACGGGTCCGGCCCGATCAGACACGGCTGGCACGGACGCGGGACGCCTTGCTGGCCCGGATCGACAGCGCCTTGGCGGAACTGGACACGGCGCAGTCCCGGCGGGTCGAGATCGCCGCCCGGATCGAGGCGCTTCGCCGTCCCCTGTAGACAGAGCCCCGGACCGACTCAGGTGCCGACGGCGGCCTCGGTCCAGTCGACGATCTGGGTATTCAGATCCCGCGTGGCGATGTCGAAGGCCGCAACGATGCTCGACACCCGGTTCTCGGCGGCCGGCTGCGACACGGTGAAGGTCCGCTCGGACACGACGGTCCGTTCCGGCAGGCGCAGCATGCGCGCCGTCGCCGAAATCACCACCAGCGGCGCGGCACCCGGTCGCTCGTAGCGCGACTCGAAGGTGCGAACATCGATGTCCAGGGTCCGCGTGGCCGGGGTCAGCTCGCGCCGGGCGATCAGTCTCACCCGGTTCGACTGCGACAGAAACGCCTCGTGCAGGCTCTGGGCGTAGAGGTCTTCGGCCGGAGACACCCAGCGGGCACCGGCGATATAGGCCGCCTCCGTCCCGGTAATGCCCAGCATCCGGTCGCCTTTCGACGCCGCCGGGAACTCGATCCGGCGCAGTGCCACCTGGACCGGCGCGGCCAGAACCGGGCCGTCGCCGGGCTCCGCTGTGACCCCGAACCGATAGAGCTGCACGGGGTCCGGCGTCGCCAGCAGAGAACACCCGCCCAGAACCGCGACCGTGGCCGTGACAGCCGACAGACGAACAAACATGCCGATCATGGCCGGACCTCGATTTCGGTGGAGGGGGGACGCCCGATGAAGTCGCGCGGACTGGCGCGGACCTCGTCGATCAGGCTCTGCAGGGAGTCCGTGGCGTCCTCGAGGCCCTGGATCGCCTGCATCAGCTGCGGCACGCCTTCGCTGGCCACATTGCCCAGCGGACCTTCAAGGGCATTGGCCGTACGGTTGATCGAGGCCAGGGCCGTCCGGGCGTCGGCGGTGGCCCGGTTGATGTTGCCGACGGCCGCTCGACCGTCACCGTCGACCAGGACGCGCAGGCTGGCCCCCAGCTGCTGGTATTCGTCGATCGCGGCATTGGCCTTGGTCAGCGACTGTTCCAGCTGCTCGATCATGCCCTTGCGGGCCTCCAGCTCGGTGGTCAGCGACTCGGCGTTCTTCAGGCTGGTCGAGAACGAGCGGATATTGTCGTCCGACAGCACCCGGTTGATGCGGTTCAGCGCATCCACGGTCTGGGCCAGCACCGTGCCCGATCCCGACAGCAGTTCGGCGATCGGCGACGGCTGGCTCTGCAACACCGGCACGACATTGTCAGGGTACTGGGCCTTCAACAGCGCACTGGTCGGGGTACCGGCGGTGATCTGGATATAGTTCAGGCCCGTGATGCCCTGAGGCTCCAGCTGGGCACGCGAGGTGACCCGCACCGGCGTGGTGGCATCGATGCGAATGCGGGCGATGACCTCATCGCTGTTCTTGGGATCCAGGTTCAGGTCCGTCACCTCGCCGACGCGGATGCCGTTGAAATTGACGTCGCCGCCTTCGGACAGTCCGCGAACCGGGCCGTAGAAGACGATGTCATAGACGTCGTAGTCGTTGTTGAACTGCAGGCGGGCCAGCCAGATGGCAAATACCGCCAGCGCCACCAGAAGGGCGATCGTGGCAATGCCGACGGCGGCATAGTGGGCGTCTCGTTCCATCGCTCCGCTCTCCTCAGGCGGCCTTCGTGGCGGCGCGTCCGCGCGGCCCAAGGAAGTATTCTTTGATCCACGGATGATCGGAACGTTCCAGCTCCGCCACCGTGGCCTTTTCTATCACACGCTTGTCGGCCAGCACCGCCACCTTGTCACAGATAGCGTACAGACTATCGAGATCGTGGGTGATCATGAAGACGGTCAGCCCCAGATCGTCTGACAGGTTCCGGATCAGGGAATCGAACGCCGCGGCCCCGATCGGATCCAGCCCGGCCGTCGGCTCGTCCAGAAACAGGACCTCGGGATCCAGGGCGAGGGCCCGCGCCAGCCCGACCCGCTTGCGCATCCCGCCCGACAGTTCGGCCGGCTTCAGATGATGGGCTTCCGGCCCCAGGCCCGCCATGGCGATCTTCATCTCCGCCAGTTCGCGGATCATCTCCTTCGGCAGACGCGTGTGCTCGACCAGGGGCGAGGCCACGTTCTCCAGCACGGTCAGCGACGAGAACAGCGCCCCCTGCTGGAACAGCGTGCCGGTCCGCTGCTCAATGTCGGCCGCCTGTCCCTTGGTCATCTCGGAGATATCATGACCGAAAATACGGATGGTGCCGCCGTCGGGTTCCTTGAGGCCGATGATGCTGTTCAGCAACACGGTCTTGCCCGAACCGGACCCCCCGACAATGCCCAGGACCTCGCCCTTGACCACGTCCAGATCGAGGTTGTCGTGAATGACCCGCTCGCCGAATTGACTCAGCAGCCCCCGAACCTCGATCAAGACCTCGGGAGCCGGCTCGACCGGGGCGAAAGGCTGCACCGGCGCGGTCACCAGTTCAGCTCCAGGAAGATCAGGGCGAACACGGCGTCCAGCAGGATGATGGCGAAGATCGCCTGAACCACGGCGGCGGTCACCCGACGCCCCAGCGACTCGACGTCCCCTTCGACGGACATGCCCTGACGGCAGCCGATCGCGGCCACGACGATGGCGAACACCGGAGCCTTGATCATCGCCACCCCCATATGCGTGCCGATATCGGGAGTGTCGGCGATCCTCTGGATGAAGAAGGCCGGGCCCAGGTCCAGCTGGGCCCAGGTCACCAGCATGCCGCCGAACAGACCGGCGATCATGCCGACGAAGGTCAGGATCGGCAGCATCACCAGCATGGCCGCCAGCCGGGGAATGACCAGGGCCTGGAACGGATTGACCCCCATGACCTGCATGGCGTCGACCTCCTGGTTCATCCGCATCGAACCGATCTCGGCCGCGAAGGACGAGGCCGACCGGCCCGCGAGCAGGATGGCGGTGATGACCACGGCAAACTCCCGCAGCACCGAGACCCCGATCAGCTGGACGGTGAACACCCCGGCCCCGAACTGGGTCAGCAGGTCGGCGCCGAGGAAGGCGATCACGGCACCGACGAAGAAATTGGTGGTGGCGATAATCGGCAGGGCATCCAGTCCGGCGCGCTCGGCCTGGCTGACCCAGGCGGGCCAGCGAATGCGACCCGGACTGGCCAGTGCCGCCCCCGTGGCGACCATCAGCCGACCGAGAAAGGCCAGGGACATGACCGCCTCGTGGCCGATGTCCTCGACACCCCGTCCGACCTTGGCAAAGGCACGGGTAAAGCCGTCCGCACGCTTGCGCGGCTCGACGCTCTCGCGTTCCAGCCGCTCAACCATCGCATAGATGCGCCCCGCCTCGGGGCGCGCGGCCCAGACCGACGCGGGCAGAAGGGATCCTGTGGCCTTCACGATCGACAGGGCCCCGGCGGTGTCGAAACGGCCCATTTCATCCAGTTCCAGCCGCGCGGGCGTCTGCGCCTTCAGCGCCGCTTCCAGCCGCCGCGAAGCCCGACCCAGACCGGCCGTGGTCCAGTCGCCGCTGAGGCGGAGCACCAGCCCCGCCTCGCCGTGCTCAATCTGGAAATCCGCGCTGATCATGTCTCTCACTAGCCGGGGCTCGGGACTTTGCCCATGCTCTTTGCTCCCGGCGCGCCATGAACGCCGGCCGGGCGTTACCGTTCGGCCACGGCCCCCGGTTGTAGCTGCGGCCTGACGGCCGGACGCGACACCGACGCGGCGATCAATTCAGATAGTTCAACAGCGAGACCTGGCTCAGCTGGCTGATAACCTGGGCCGAGGCCTGGATCGCAACCTGTGACAGCTGCAGATCGGTGATCGCCTGGGCCATGTCGGCGTCGGTCTTGGTCGACAGGAGTTCATCCAGCGACGTCTTCTGCTCGGTCTGTGACTTCAGGATCGCATCAACACGGTTCTGCATGGCCCCGTTGCGCGCCGCCATGTCGGTAATTTTGGTGCGGGCGACATCGAACCGCGACAGCTGACTGGTCAGGAAGTCGCGGGTCGCGTCGCTCATCGGGTCGGCGATGGGCGTGGTGCCGTGGAAGGTCTGAATGTCGCGGAAGATCTGGAACAGGTCGCTGCCGATCTCGTTGGCAAGGAAGCTGGTATCCATGCGCGAGCCCTCGTCCAACCGTGAGGTCTGCTTCAGGCTGTCATTGACGAAACTGTCTGCCACCGTCGGTGCTGCGGCCAGATCGCTCAACGTCATGGACACAACCGGTGCCTTCTCGACGCTGCCTCCGGCGAACAGGTAACGTCCCTGGTGCCGGGCGTTTAGTCCGTCCTGGGCGACCTGAAACTGGTTCTGCAACTGCTGCATCAAGCCATCGACACGACCGGATGCGAGAGCGTCGGCGATCGCCTGCCGTCCGCCGCCGGCACCGTCCGCGATCCGTTCGAAGGCCAGATCCTGGGCACCCAGCCGGGCCGACACGGTCTCGCCGGTGTTGATGAAGCCCTGGATCCGGCTCTGCATCGACTTCAGGGCGGTCAGGGTTTCCGAAGCCCGGCCGAACCCGGTCAGATCCGTGGCCACCTTCTGCGTCGAGATGCGTCTTTGCGCGTCCTGGGCGCGCACCTGGGTGTTCATCAGCTCCGCCAGGGCTGAATGATAGTTTCCGGCGGTCGAAACCCTGGTCATCACACCATCCCCAGCAAGACGTCATACATGTCCTTGACGGCCTGGATCAGGCGCGCCGAAGCGTTAAAGGCTTGCTGATAGGTCGTCATCAGCACCAGTTCCTCGTCGAGATTGACCCCTTCAAACGCGACCTGACGGGCGGCCGCCTCGGTCTGAAGCGCCGTGGCGCTGTCGGAGCGGCTCTTCGACAGCTTCGCCTTGCCGCCGATTTCTCCGGCCAGCTCCGACGCATAGCGCGAGACACTGATCGACCCGCCGGATGAACTGCCGGCCGCCTCGAACCGGGCGGCCCGCTGACCGGCGTCGGCCAGCAGCAGGGCTCCGCGCCCGTCACCGGTCGTCAGCGCGGCCGTGCCCGGCGCAGCGGACAGGTTGAGCTGGGCCAGGGCCAGTTTTGATGGGTCCCGGTTGATGTCGGTCCGAAGGGTAAAGCCGTCCGCGCGCGAGGCCCGGACCCCGGTCCCGATCCCGAACAGTTCGGTCAGCGACACGCCCGACGGCACCTGGGTGGTTTTGTCATTGATCACCGACATGGCCGGCGGCGGACTTCCCAACCCCTTGAAGGTCAGGGCACCGGAGGCCGGGTCCAGCGTAAAGGCACCGTACCGGCCGACGCCGGTCGCGGGATCGTTCAGGGCCGTCAGCAGCTCGGCCACCGTTCCGGTGCCCCCCGGAACCGTGACCGTCAGGTCCCGCATCTTGGAGCCGTTGGCGTCCACAAAACGGAAGGCCACGGTCTCGCCGGCGGTAAAGCCGTGCAGCGATGCCGTCGTCAGCCCCGTATCATACAGCGCCACGCGATCACTTGAGGCCAGGTCATTGAGGCCGAAATAGTGTGAGAAGCCGCGCCCGGCCTTGGCGCTGGGCGAGGCCGGGTCGTCCGCGATGGCGACGCCGTTCGGGCTGGTGGCCGCCAGGCTCAGGACCCCGCCGTTGAAGCTGGCCGTGGCCGCGCCGCCCAGTTCCGTATTCAGCACGGCCAGGAAATTGGCCGGCGTCGCCGCCGAGCCGTTGATGGTCATCGACGCGCCCGAGAATACAATGTCAGCCCGCGCCTGAATGACCCCGGCGGCATTGGTCACGGCGACGGTCGTACTGCCGGTGAAGCCGGCCACGGCCGTTGCCAGCGACTGGCCGACATTGCGGCCGGTCAGGGTCGACGGCGGCGGAACGGCACTGTTGGCATTATGGGCGCGGTTCAGCTCATCCGCGATCCGGGTCATCATCTCGCCCAGCCGTGCGGCGGCCTCGGGTGCCTCGGTGTCGCGAAGTTCCACCAGCCCCTTGATCTCGCCGGACACCACACTGTCCAGCAGGGGACGCTTCTGACCGCCGGGTTCGGTCACCCAGATCTCGCTGAACGACGTCTCGGCATTGACCGAGCCGGCGCGGTTGTATTCCAGCTTTGCGTGACCCTGCCCGGCCAGCAGCACGCCGCTGCCCGTGCGGATCGAGACGCCACCGACGGCCCGGACGGACACCCGGATGTCCATCAGCGAGGACAGCTGGGAAATCAGCGCGGCCTGGGCGGTTTCGGCCCCCGACGAGTCGCCGGAGACGGCAGCGGCCCGGGAGATCTCGACATTCAGTGCCTCGATCTGCTCCAGCAGGGCGTTGCCGGTTTCCGTGGCGCTCTGGATCCGCCCGTCGGCATCCTCACGCACGGACTGAATCTGCGCCGCGATGCGACTGGCCTCATCGAACAGGGCCTGGACCTTGAACAGGGCCTCCTGGCGGCGCGGGGCCGACACCGGATCCTCAGCCCCGGCGGCGAAGGCCGAGAAGATGTCGTCGACCTGGGAAAAGAAGCCCGCGTCTCCCGGATCGCCGAACAGGGACTGGATCCGGTCGTACAGTTCGTAGCGCACACCCTGGCGGGCCGCATCCGACGCCGAGTTGAGACTCGCGGCCTGAAGGAAGCGGTCGGTGGCCAGACGGATGCGGGCAATATCAACGCCCGCCCCGATCCCCTGGTTGGAAACGGCGACCTGGTCGGCGATCTTGCGCACATAGCCAGGCGTGTTGACGTTCGAGACATTGTCCGAGACCACACGCAACTGGGCCTGGGCGGCCGTCAGGCCCGACGAGGCCGTGTTCATGATGGCGTTCAGCGACATCAGAGCGCTCCCGATGACATGACAACCCCGCCGCCCGGCAATCCCTGCCAGCCGATGTGCGCTTTTTGCCCGGCCCGATCGCTCACCGATCCGGCTAGGTCATTGAATACATGGGGCATCACGATTTTTACCGCGTTCATACCCGAACAGGTGCGCAAGGGGCGGGCCAGACCCGTCCGCCCCTGACTCCCGGGCGGAACCAGCCGGGCAAAAAACGTCACGGCGCGGCAAGATTCGACCGCCCCGCGCCTGGATGCCGGCTGGCTACGGTTATATTTTTCGCTTTATTTTCGCACAGTTACGACGTTTTTTCGAGGTGGCCCGCGACTTGCGACACCCCTGACGAACCCTTGGGCGCAGCAAGCGCCGACTGTATCCAGGCCTCCGGCACCCATGTCCGCTGCAAGTCTCTTCTCCATCGTCGCCCCGGCCCCCGCGCCGGTCGCCGCCTCAAGGGCGGTCGACGCCCATGGGGACTCCGGATTCGACCGGATGCTGGGCGAGGCCATGGATGTCGACACGGAACGGGCCCGTTCCGCCGGCAAGGGCGACTCGCCCCTGACCGGCACCGGAGCCGCCCCGCCCCGCCCGTCCTCCGGGCCGGTGACCCTCACCGAAGAGGACACCGTCGCTGACGTCGCGGACGAAACAGCCCTGGACGCGACTCCGCCCGCCCCGGACGGGGCAGCGGCCGCGGTCCCGCCGCCCCCCGTCGACGAGGTCCGGCCGCCGGTCGTTGCCGTCGACAAGGGGGCCGACGGGCCCCAGGTCCTCCCGGGTCCACCGCCCGCAGCCGTCATGCCGCAGGACGCGCCGGTGCCGCAACGCCCGCCGCTCGACGGAAAGGGCACGACCGGTCCGCAGGTACTGCCCGCCCTGGACGAAACCGCCCCGGCACCGGTGCCGGCACAGAACACGCGCGCCGGCGCGGCCGATCCTCGCCCGGTTCTGCCGGCCATGGCCGCCACGGCCGAGGGACCCCAGGTCCTGCCGGGCGTCGCGCCCGTCCCGGCCGCAGGCAAGTCCGGCGACCGTCAGATCCTGCCCGGTACCGACGCCGCCGCCCAGACCGGCACGGCCGCCGAGCCGGCCACCCCGGCGGTCACCGCCGCCGGCACCCGGGCTGCGGCCGCCGCCATGGCCGCCCTGGCCCCGGCCGTCGCGCCGCCCCCGACACGTCCGCTCGCCGACCGGACCGGAACCATATCCAACAGCGTCCGCGCGACCGGCGAGCGCGCCACGGGGGCCGGACCGTCCGCTGCGGCCCCTGCGACGGGTTCCGTCACGGCCGCTGCCGTGCCGCCGGCAGGGGCTACGCTGACCGCGCCCGAGGCCACGTCACTGTCGGATCGACCGCTGACTCAGGGCAACGCTGTCCCGGTACCCCCAGTCGCCGATGCGCCCGACGTCACGGTGAAATCGCCCGTCGACCAGCCGCCGGCCGAGACCCCGCCCGCACCGGTCTCCCAGACCGGCACCGCGTCGCAGACCTACAGCCTGTCCAACCTCTCCAATGCCGCGGTTGAGGCCACAGCCCAGTTGGCGGCCCAGATCATTCGCCGGCTGGACGCCCGTTCGACCCGGTTCGAAATGGCGCTGACACCCGATAATCTGGGACGGGTCGACGTCAGCCTCGACATCGACGAGCACGGCCGCCTTGCCGCCCGGCTCGCCTTCGACAACCCTGCCGCCGCCCTCGACATGAAGGGGCGCGTCGATGAGCTGCGCCGTCAGCTCGAAGCCGCCGGCTTCCATCTCGCCGACGACGCCTTCCAGTTCGCGGAGCGCGACCGCTCGTCCGGCGAGGCCTTTGACCGCCGCCAGGGCCGCGCCTTTGCCGCCGCCTCCCGCCTGTCTGATGAAACCGACGCCGCTGCCCCGGTTACGGCACCGCGCTGGATGTCCCTGTCCCTGACGCCTGACCGCGTCGATATGAAAGTCTGACCGATGGTTGCCGCCGTCACCGCCGCCACAGCCACCGACCGCACCGATGCCGGTCGGACCGCCATGGCCACCAATTTCGAGACCTTCCTCACCCTGCTGACCGCGCAGCTGAAGAACCAGGACCCGCTGTCGCCGGTGGATTCCAACGAGTTCACCAGCCAGCTGACCCAGATGTCGGGCGTCGAGCAGCAACTGCTGACCAACGACCTGCTCACCAGCCTGCTGGCCGCCCAGCAGAGCGGCGGTCTGTCGGGAGCCGCCAACTATATCGGCAAGGACACCACCGCCGCCTGGTCCGCCATGAAACTGGACGCCGGCAAGGCGACCTGGAGCTATGAACTGGCGACCGACGCCGCGACCGCCGACCTGCAGGTTCTCGACGGCGGCGGCCGCGTGGTCTGGAGTGGACCGGCCCCGAACCGCACCGAAGGCACCCACGACTTCGTCTGGGACGGCAAGACCTCCGCCGGGGGCCAGTTGCCCGACGGCGGCGTCTATACCCTGAAGGTCACCGCCAAGACCGGATCCGACGAGACGGTCACCAGCCAGACCCTGGTTCGCGGCCGCATCACCGGTGTCGAGCTCTACAACGGCGAGCCCTATCTGACGGTCGGCAACTCCATCCTGCCGCTGTCCTCGGTGATCGCCCTGCAGGAGCGCGCCGCCCCCGTCCCACCGGCGGGCACAGCATGATCCCGTCCCTCTCCGGCGCGATGCGCCCTTCCTTCCATCCGATTGAAATCGCTATTTCCTGGAGTTCCAAGTCATGAGCATCAACAGCGCCCTGCTGGCCGGCGTGTCCGGCCTGACTGCCAACGCCGCCGCGCTCGCGGCCATTTCCCAGAACATCGCGAACGTGAACACGGTCGGCTACAAGCGCACGACCGGCGAGTTCGCCACCGTGGTCAACACCCAGAGCAACGGGGCCGGCTACTCTGCGGGTGGCGTCCAGGCCAGTGCCCGCCACTTCACCAGCCAGAACGGCCAGCTGCAGCGCACCACCTCCTCGACCGACCTGGGCATCGCCGGTCAGGGCTTCTTCGTGGTCACCGAAAAGGCTGAGGATCTGACCCCGGCCGACACCCGGCTGTTCACCCGCGCCGGAGCCTTCCGCGTCGACAACCACGGCTTCCTGAAGAACACCGCCGGCCTGTATCTCCAGGGCTGGCCGATCGACAGCAATGGCTCCATCAACATCGATCCCTCCGACCTGACGCGCCTGAAGACCATCAACGTCGGCTCGGTCGGCGGCACCGCCGAGGCCACGACCCGGATCGAGCTGAACGCCAACCTGCGGTCCAGTCAGCCGATTTCCGTCGCGGCATCGGACGCCGCCCTGGTGCCCGCAGGCCCCAATGCCTATAGCCCGGCCACCAACTCCATGGCCATGTGGGATCCGGAAACCGGAACCGGCGTCAAGCCCGACTTCGAGCTGACCATTCCGGTCTCGGACTCCAAGGGCGGACAGAGGACGGTCGCCCTGTCCTTCCTGAAGAGCGATGTGCCGAACCAGTGGCACGCCGAAATCCGGGCCATTCCGGCGAGTGACGTCGTCACCGGGGCAGGCCTCGCCAACGGTCAGCTCAAATTCGGCAAGGTCGCCTTCACCCAGGACGGTCGCCTCGACGTTGACGCCATGCTGGCCATGCCGGCCGGCGAGGCCTTGTTCCCCGACGCCACGGTGGCTGCGCTCAATTTCGGAGCCTCCGACGCGGCCGCGCCCGCCGCCGGGGGATTCAACTGGGCCCCCAGCCTGGGTATCGACAATCAGAGCGTGGCCTTCGAACTCGCCAACGCCGCCGGCGGCCTGACCCAGTACGACAGCGCCTCGGTCGTGCAGGCCACGCTGACCAACGGTACGGCCTTCGGCAACCTGTCGGAGATCAAGATCGACGAGAAGGGCTATGTCACGGCCATCTTCGACAACGGCGTGACCCGGCAGATTGCCCTGGTTGCCCTGGCCACCTTCACCAGCCCCGACAGCCTCTCCCAGGTCAGCGGCAACGCCTTCCGGGTCACCCAGAGCTCGGGCACGTTCAACCTGAAGGGGGCCGGCAGCGGCGGCGCGGGCCTGATCGGGGCCTCGCAGCTGGAAGCCTCGACGGTCGATCTCTCCGCCGAATTCACCGGTCTGATCACCACCCAGCGGGCCTATTCGGCCTCCTCGAAGATCATCACCACCGCCGACGAGATGCTCGCCGAACTGATCAGCATCAAACGCTGATCCGCAAGTAACTGATCGTTAGGTTCAATGAATCGTCGCTTTACCTTTGGCCGTTCAGTCATCAGTGGAGGAAGGGATTTTATTCTTTCCTTCACCACGACCCTTAAACGGCCTTTAGCTGAGCCGGCCTACATTCACATCTCAGATGGTGATTGGTGAATGAGGCTTAAGCCCATGCTGCAAGAGCGACGCCTTAACAGTAAAGGCGAACAATACGTGGTCGGACCAACGGGTACGCCCCTGACCCTGGGTGATCTGCCGCCGCCATCCACCGACCGGTGGGTGATCCGGCGCAAGGCCGAAGTGGTGGCTGCCGTTCGCGGCGGGCTGCTCAGCCTTGACGATGCCCTGACGCAATACCGTCTGACGGCCGAGGAATTCCTCGCCTGGCAGAAGGCGATCGACAAATGGGGCATGCAGGGTCTGCGCACGACGCGGATCCAGCACTACCGGGGCTAGCTCCCCAACTCTCTCCCCCCCGAAGACAGCGGCCGCTCCCGGAAACGGGGGCGGCCGTTGCCGTTTCCGGGCCGGATTGCGCCCCGGCCTCGAATTCGCACCGCTTTCCCCCTAAATGGGGGCCATGACGTTGCTTGAGCCCACCTGCCCCGTGCCCACCTTCGCGCCCGCCGACATGGACGGGGCGATTGCGGCCGCGCGCGCAGCGGTCGGTCTGCCGGTCGGCACCCGCGTCGTGGCGGCCATGTCGGGCGGCGTCGATTCCACCGTGGTCGCGGCCCTGCTGCACAAGGCCGGTTACGATGTCGTCGGCGTGACGCTGCAGCTCTATGACCACGGCGCGGCCCTGAAGAAGAAGGGGGCCTGTTGCGCCGGTCAGGACATCCATGATGCCCGACTGGCGGCCGAGAGCCTGGGCATCCCCCATTATGTGCTGGATTACGAGAGCCGCTTCCGCGACGCGGTGATCGACCAGTTCGCCGACTCCTATCTGGCCGGCCAGACGCCGGTGCCCTGCATCCGCTGCAACCAGACGGTCAAATTCCGGGACCTGCTCGACGTCGCCCGCGACCTCGGGGCCGAGGCCATGGCCACCGGCCACTATGTGCGCCGCGCGGTCGGTGCCGACGGCCGGGCCCAGATGCGCAAGGCGATCGACCATTCGCGCGACCAGTCCTATTTCCTGTTCGCCACCACACCGACCCAGCTCGACTATCTGCGCTTTCCGCTGGCCGACCTCGAAAAGCCCCAGGTGCGCGGCGTCGCCGCCGAGCTGGGGCTGAAGATCGCGGCCAAGCCGGACAGCCAGGACATCTGCTTTGTGCCGAACGGCGACTATCGCACCCTGATCGACAAGCTGCGTCCCCAGGGCCGCGAGGCCGGTGAGATCGTACACATGGACGGCCGGGTTCTGGGCACCCACGCCGGTATCACCGACTATACGATCGGCCAGCGCCGCGGTCTCAACGTCGCCGTGGGCGAGCCGCTGTTCGTGACGAAGCTCGATCCCGACAACCGCCGCGTCATCGTCGGCCCGCGTGAGGCGTTGCTGACCGCCGCCCTGACCCTGGATGAAACCAACTGGCTGGGCGACCAGCCGACCATCGTGGCGGCCGCCGAGGCCGGCACCCCGGTTCTGGCCCGCGTGCGCTCGACCCGGCCGCCCTCCCCCGCCCGCCTGGCCCTAGCCGACGGCGTGATCTCGGTCGTCTTTGCCGAAGGCGAGGAAGGCGTGGCTCCCGGTCAGGCCTGCGCCCTTTATGATCCGGCCGACCCCGACCGGCTGCTGGGCGGCGGTTTCATCCAGGCCACCACCGCCGTCGCCTGACCGAAGCTGCGTTGCCGGGGCGTTCGCCCCGCCCTGCGGCCCGCCCGCCGAGTTTTACTATCCACGTGACGCCATCGCGCGGGATCGCTGGCCGGCTGCCTCCCCACCGAACATTAAATTGCCGACAGGTCGCATCCGTTGTGATGAGATGACGCCTCACCCATGGACATTCATCCAGCAAGGATCCGCCATGCGCCCGACCGTCTGCCTCGTCTCCGTCTTCGCCCTCATGGCCGCCGCCCCCGGGGTCATGGCCCAGACCCCCGCGCCGACGGCCGTTTCCGCCGAGGCCGCGACCCTGCGTACCTACACGGCCGCCGAATTCTACCAGACCCGGAACTACGGCATGTCCAGTCCCGCAGGACTGGGCTTTTCCGCGGACGGCCGGTCGATCCTGATCAGCAGTGACGAGACGGGGGTATTCAACGCCTGGGCCCTGCCGGTCGCCGGCGGCCCTCCCGTGCCGCTCAGCACATCAACGACCGTAGCCACGCGGGGCCTGAGCTATTTCCCCGGGGACGACCGTGTCCTGCTGGCGGCCGACAGCGGCGGCGGCGGCAGCGAACTGACCCACGTCTATGTCCGGGAACTGGACGGGACTGTCCGCGACCTGACCCCGGGCGACAACGTCAAGGCCGACCTGCTGGGCTGGAGCGCCGCCCGCGACGTCTTCTACGTCACGTCCAACCTCCGCGACCCTGAGGTTTTTGACCTCTACGCCTATGATGCCGACACCTATGAAAGCCGGCTGGTGTTCCAGAACCCCGGCATGTTCATCGCCGACATATCGCCCGACGGGCGCTGGCTGGCCATCGACAAGCCCAACACCAGCGCCGACAGCGATGTCTATGTGGTCGACCTTCAGGGCGACGGTGAGCCGCGCCTGGTCACGGCCCACGAGGGCGCTGTGGCCCACGGTACCTATGCCTTCAGCCCCGACAGCCGCCAGCTGATCTATGGCACGGACGAACATGGCGAGTTCAACCAGGCCTGGACCCATGACCTGACGACCGGTGCCAAGGCACCGCTCATCCAGGCAGACTGGGATGTGCAGTTCGTCAGCTGGTCGCCGTCGGGTCGCTATCGGGTTTCGGCGCTGAACGCGGACGCCTCGACCGAACTGACCCTGCTCGATACCCGCACGGGCCAACCGGTCCGTCTTTCCGGCCTGCCGGCCGGCAACCTCGGCCAGGTGCGTTTCAACGCCGACGAGACCCGCATCGCCTTCACCGTCTCGTCCGATACCTCGCCGAACGACGTCTACACGGCCGATCTGACGACAGGCCAGGCACGGCGGCTGGTGACGGCGCTCAATCCCGACATCAACGAGGCCGATCTGGTCGAGGCCCGCATCGTGCGCTACGCCGCCTCCGACGGAACCATCATTCCGGGCGTCCTCTACCAGGCGCGCGGGGCCTCCGCGGCCAATCCGGGCCCGGCGATCGTGCTGGTTCATGGCGGTCCGGGCGGCCAGAGCACGCGCGGCTATTCGCCGATGATCCAGCATCTGGTGAACCATGGCTACACGGTGCTGGCGGCCAACAACCGGGGTTCGTCCGGCTATGGCAAGACCTTCTTCCACATGGACGACCGCGCCCACGGAGAGTCCGACCTGCAGGACATTGTCGACGCCGGACAATGGCTGCGCGACCAGGACTGGGTCGCCGACGACCAGGTGGCGGTGATGGGCGGCTCCTACGGGGGCTATATGACCGCCGCGGCCCTCGCCTTCCATCCCGAGGCCTTCGAGGCCGGCGTCAACATCTTCGGCGTCACCAACTGGGTGCGCACGCTGGAATCCATCCCGGCCTGGTGGGGGCCGCAGCGCGATGCCCTCTTCGACGAGATGGGCGATCCGGCGACCGATGCCGAACGTCACCGCCGGATCTCGCCGCTGTTCCACGCCACCAACATCCGCCGCCCGATGCTGGTGGTCCAGGGGGCCAATGACCCGCGGGTCCTGCAGGTCGAGAGTGACGAGCTGGTCGCCGCTATCCGCGCCAACAGCGTGCCCGTGGAATATGTGCTGTTCCCGGACGAGGGTCACGGCTTCCAGCGCCGCGACAACCGCATCACGGCTCAGGAGGCCTATCTGACCTTCCTGGACCGCTACGTGCGCAAATAGGGGCCGCATGCCGACCGGGCGGCACTTGGCTGCCCGGTCGGATCGCGGGGATCAACCCGCGTCGAGACTTGGATTGATCAGGTATTTCTCGCCGGTGGCCCGCTTGTTGTAGCGGGCGATGACCTCAGGTTTCAGCGCGTCGGCCAGTGAGATTTCCGCCGCATAGTGGCTGGCGAAGGTGGTTTTCAACTCGGAGGCGACCCGCAGGCGCAGGGCCTGGGCCCGCTCGCCGCCGATCCGGGCCAGGCAGGGCGGCAGCAGCCAGCCGCCGACGCCCCAGGCCATGCCGAAGGCGCGGTTCAGCACCGTCGGCCCCGTGTCCAGCATGCCGTAGATATAGACCTGCTTGTGCACGGGGGATCCGTAGCGGCTGTAGGTCGTGGCCGTCTTGTTGGCCGCCACCTCCATCGCCGTCAGGATTTGCCCGGCCAGCGTCCCGCCGCCGATGGCGTCAAAGGCCAGGGTGGCCCCGGTCTCGACCAGGGCGGCGATCAGATCGGCCATGAAGGTCGGGCTGGTCGAGTCGCAGATGTGCTTCGCACCGAGGTCGCGCAGGATTTTGGCCTGGGCCTCGCTGCGCACGATATTGACCAGTGCGATGTCCTCGGCCTGGCAGACCTTGTTCAGCATCTGGCCGAGATTCGAGGCCGCCGCCGTATGGACCAGCGCCGTGTGGCCCTCCAGTCGCATCGTCTCGACCATACACAGGCTGGTCAGCGGATTGACGAAGCAGGACGCCCCCTCGGCCGCCGTCGTACCGGCCGGCAGCGGCAGGCAGGTGTTGGCACTGACCGTGCGGTACTGGCCGAACATCGAACCGCCGAACAGGGCGACCGTCCGACCCATCAGGGCCTGGGCCGCGGCCGAGGAGCCGGCGGCAATCACCGTGCCCGCCCCCTCATTGCCGACCGTCATCGACTCGTCGAGACGCCCGCCCATGGCCCGCATGCCTGCGGCCGGGATCTGGGCCGTGATGACCGGGCTGGCCGCAGAACCCGACAGGGTCGCTGTGTTCATGTCCGCCGCCCCGACCAGCAGCGCCAGGTCCGACGGGTTGATCGGAGCCGCCTCGATCCGGACGACCACCTCGTCCGGCCCCGGTGCAGCCACCTCGACCCGGGCGAGGGACAGTTCCAGCTCGCCGGACTTGCGCACGAGGCTGCGCAGCTGAAGGCCGTGGGTCGGCAGGGTCTGGGTCATGGAAACTCCTTGGCCGGAGCGAACCGGCAGGGTGGTCGGGACAGGAAGACCGGCCGGAGCCGGTCAGGCATGATCAGGTCGTGGTCAGGCCGCGTCTTCGCGGGGCATGACGTCGCCCACGGTGGCGCAGTTCTCGACCCGGGTCAGGCCGACGTCGCGCGGCTTGACCATCTCGCCGCAACAGCCGCAGGCGATCTTCGGGTCCAGCGCCTGGCCGCAGGTCTTGTGCATCATCTCGATGCCGGAGTCGGTGTCGCCATAGACGTGCTTGTTGCCCCAGGCGTGCAGGGTCACCAGCACGGCGTACAGGTCCTTGCCGCGGGCCGTCAGCACATATTCATTGCGCGGCGGCCGTTCGGAATAGAGCTTCGGCTCCAGCACCCCGTGCTGCACCAGGGTCTTCAGCCGCGCCGCCAGAACGTTGCGGGCCACACCCAGCCGCTCCTGCCATTGTTCGAAGCGGCTGACGCCCTGGAAGGCGTCGCGAATGACCAGCAGCGTCCACGGATCGCCGATCACCTCCAGCGTGGCGGCGATGGAACAGCTCTGTCGGGAATAGTCTGCGGTACGGCCCATGCGAGGAAAGTGACCCCGCGTCATCCTTTTGGCAAGAGGGTTGCCAATCTAAACCCACTATGTCAGTTTTCTTTGCATACGGACCTACCTTCGCGGTTCCGGCTTCGAACGTCTGTCCTGTATCCCTCGACTTCGGGCGGAAGCCTGCCGAACCCCGGCGCTTCCGTCCGCCTTTCGTCCCTGCCTCCACGGACCGCATGACCGACCAGACCCTGTCCCAAGCCCTGGCCCTGACTCCCGATGAGAACGGCGGCCTGGGTGCCAGCCTCAGCGGGGCGTTTTCCAATGCGCCCCAGGCCATGCCGCCGGAAAGGGGCGCGCCGTTCGGCGGCCTGATGGCGGCCCTGGCCGGCACCGCCGCGCGTCAGGGGCTGGGGATCGGGACTCCGCTGCGCAGCCTGACGGTCCAGTATCTGGCCGCCGCCCGGTTCGCGCCCATTGTCTTCGTCCCGACCCTGCTGCGCGGGGGCCGCAACATCGCCTATGCCTCGGTCGCCGCCGGTCAGCCGGACCGCCCGGCCCTCCAGGCCCTGGCCACCTTCGGCCGCGACGTCCCCGGTCCCGAGCTGACGCCGCTTGTCGCCGCCGCCACGCCGGTCGACCAACTGGAACCGACCCCGCTGGACGCCAGGTTCGGCCCCTGGTTCACCCGTCATATCGAACACCGGTTCGAGTCCGGCCCGCGCCTGTTCGGTCTCAACCCGCCGGAGGCCCCGGTCCTGCGCGTGTGGATGCGCACCAGCGACGCCGTCCCGCTGGACGAGGCCCGGCTGCTGTTCCTGCTGGACGGGGTCTATCCGACCTACTGGACCGCCCTGCCCGCCCCGCCCGCCATCTCGGCCAGCGTCGACCTGCGCGCCGACCTGTTCGGCGATCTGACGCCGGAAACCTCGCCGGACGGCTGGGCCTTTTTCGAGTTCCGCACCATGGACCTGGGCGGAGGCTGGGCGGTCGAGGACGGCGTCGCCTTCGCCCCGGACGGCCGCCCGCTGGCCGTGGTGCGCCAGCGCCGCAAATTGATGCCGACGCGCTGAGCCTCAGCCGGCCAGAAAGGCGACCGAAACCCGGGTGCCCGGGGTCAGCGGCTCGACGGTCAGCTTGCCGTTCAGCTTGGTGACCATGGCATGGACTACCTTCATGCCCAGCCCCGACCCCTTGGCCTTGCTCGCGGGGTCGAAACCGGCCCCGTCGTCCTCGACCTCGAGGCGCAGCGTCTGGTCGTCGCGCCGCAGACGGATCCGGATGTCACCCGGCTGATCGGCCGGATAGGCGTATTTGGCGGCATTGCTGACCAGCTCGACCAGCACCACCCCCACGGAGATCGCCCGATCCGTATCCGTGCGAACCTCCACCGCCTTGACGTCAAGACGACGGCCACCGGCTTCGAACGCATCGGCCAGACCCTCGGTCAGGGTTTCGATATAGGCCTTCAGCTCGACGCCCTCGACCGAGTCATCCGTGTAGAGCCGCTGGTGCACGCGCGACACCGCCAGAATCCGCGCCCGGGTTTCGACCAGCGCCGTCCGCGCCTTCGGGTCCGTCACCGCCTGGGCCTGCAGATAGACGAAGGAGGCCACCAGTTGCAGGCTGTTGGCAGCGCGGTGGTTGACCTCGCCCAGCAACAGGTCCGAACGGGTCCGGGCGCTCTGGGCCGCCTCCAGCAGACGATCCTGCCAGTGCCACGCCAGACTCAGCAGGGCGGTGAGAAACAGCCCCGCGGCGAGAATGGCCAGCGGCACGCCGATCTGACCCAGCCCCCGGGCCGTAGACGTCTCCAGTCGCCAGACATGGCCACCGAAATTGACCTCCCGCACCGTCGAGAAATGCAAGCCGGAAGTCCCGGCCGGACGTGCGGGCCACAGAACCATGCCGTCGACTCCACCGTCCCGTATGGTGACATCCAGGCCCTCCAGCGCCGCCTCGCCCGCGAACACCCGATCGAAGAAATCCCGGGACCTGAACGGGGCATAGATCCAGCCCTCAAAAACGCCGTCGGCGCGGGTCAGCGGCAGATAGACCAGAAAACCCGGCTGCCGGTCGGCATCCAGTTCCTGAACCAGGGTCACCGCCGACGTGGTGGCGGGCGCGTCGAGCGTCCGCGCCCGCTGCATGGCCTCACGGCGGAGCGGTTCGGAATACATGTCATAGCCCAGGGCCGCGTGGTTGCGCCGGTCCAGGGGTTGCAGAAAGACGATGGCACTCTCGCCGGTGTCGGGATCCGGCCAGGGCCGCACGCCGGCAGGCAGGTCCCGCCGGACCGCGTCCCGGGCACCGGGCGTATCGAGCCAGGCGGCATAGCCGATGCCCTGCACACCGGGGTAGCGTTCGATCAGATCCAGCGACCCGACGAATTGCTGGAACTCGCCCGGCGTGACCTCGTCACTGGCGGCAAACAGCCCCACGGTCGCGCGAAGCAGGGCGACATAGGTATCCAGCCGCCCCTCGACGGCAAACTGGACGGCATCCGCCTGTCGCTCGAAGCGTTCCTTCTGTCGATCTGACCCCGCGCGTTCGGCCCACACCGTCACCACCAGGGTCAGGGCAAGGCCGAGCAATGCGACCCACACGGTGGGCGTCAGTCGAATTTTCAGCGCGTCAGCCGCCACTTGCGATGCTCCCCCTGCCCCCTACCTCTACAACAACATCCGAAACGCACACCAGAACCCGCGCCGGGATTTGCCCTGCTTGCCCCGGCGCGGGTCAGGCGCTACCCCGCTGCGATCCGCACTCCCAGGAGCCCCCATGACCCAAGCCGCCGATCCCGTCGTCATCTGTTCCTTCGCCCGCACCCCGATGGGCGGCTTCCAGGGAGCCCTGTCCGGGGTCAAGGCCACCGACCTGGGCGCGACCGCCGTGCGCGCCGCGGTCGAGCGCGCCGGCATCGACCCGGCGAAGATCGAGCAGATCTTCATGGGCTGCGTCCTGCCCGCCGGCCTCGGCCAGGCCCCGGCCCGCCAGGCGGCGATCGGGGCCGGGCTGGGTCTCCATGTCGAGGCCACCACCGTCAACAAGATGTGCGGCTCCGGCATGCAGGCGACGATGATGGCCCATGACGCCCTGCTGGCCGGGACGGCCCAGGTCATCGTCGCCGGCGGCATGGAGTCGATGAGCGGCGCACCCTATGTGATGGCCAAACACCGCGGCGGGGCCCGCATCGGCCACGACGTCATTTCCGACAGCATGTTCCTCGACGGCCTTGAGGACGCCTATGAGCCCGGCAAGCTGATGGGGGCCTTCGCCGAGGACGCGGCACGTCAGTACCAGTTCACCCGCGAGGCCCAGGACGCCTATGCCGTCGAAAGCCTGACCCGCGCCCGTGCTGCCATCGACAACGGGGCGTTCGAGGCCGAGATCACCCCGGTCGAGGTCAAGACCCGCAAGGGCAGCGAGACCGTCAGCGTCGACGAACAGCCCGGCAAGGCCGACCCCGCCAAGATCCCGACCCTGCGGCCCGCCTTCGCCAAGGACGGCACCATCACCGCCGCCAACGCCTCGTCGATCTCGGACGGGGCCGCCGCCCTGGTGATGATGCGCGAGTCCACGGCCAAGGCCCTCGGCCTGCCGGTTGTCGCCCGCATCGTGGCCCACGCCGCCCACGCCCATGAGCCCGGTCTGTTCACCACCGCCCCGGTCCCGGCCATGCAGAAGGCCCTGAAGAAGGCCGGCTGGGTCGTCACCGACGTCGATCTGTGGGAGGTCAACGAGGCCTTCGCCGTCGTCGCCATGATCGCCATGCAGGAGCTGAACATCCCGCACGAGAAGCTGAACGTGAACGGCGGGGCCACGGCCCTCGGCCATCCGATCGGGGCCTCGGGCGCGCGCATCCTTGCCACCCTGCTGTCGGCTCTCAAGGCCAGCGGCGGCAAGAAGGGCTTGGCCGCCCTGTGCATCGGCGGTGGCGAAGCCACGGCTGTGGCCGTCGAACTGGTCTGATCCCGCCCCGGCGGGGCCGGGTGTCGGGCGGTCGCCGCCCGGCTCCCCATGCCGCGAACCGGGCTTCTCGGTCGGTGTCCGCGCCGGACCGTAGACATCAACCCGGCCGAACCCGCGCGGGCACCGGGTCACGGACCCTGCCGGGATGCGGAGAAGCCGGGTCATGACGGCGGGAGGGCTGCACCCTCGCCGGGTCCGACGCCATCAACCGGGCCATGGCCCGACAGCCGGTGAACAACAGGATCATCGCTGACTCCCCGCAAATGCGAATGAGTCTCAAGTTTACATCAGCTCACCGGCCCGGCAAGCCGGAAAGAGTGCTCCCCGGCTAGCGCAGATCGACCGACTGGGCGATGCGCTCGGCCACGGCCCGGTCAGCCGGATCGAGGCTGGCCACCCAGACATGGATCTCGCGCGGTGCCGCGGCCCGCTGGAACAGATGCTCCAGCGCATGGCGGCCGTCCGCCTCTGTGACCACCACCGAGGCCCGTCCCGCGACCTCGGCGATCTGGCCGTCATAGATCGGGAACTGCGACGCCGGACCGGCATAGATCATCACGAACGGCGTGCCGTCGCGCCGGACGGAATAGATGGTGAAGTCCGGCCCCGGACGACCGGTGCCGAGCTCGAAGGCCTCCGGCAGGTCGAGGCGGAACGGCAGGGCGGCGCGGGCCGTCGCATCCAGCGGCCGGTAGGCCGGGGCGGGCGCCGCCGGGGGCGTCGTCGCGACCGGTGCGTCCGGCGCGGGGGCGACGGCGGGTGCCGGCCGGGCCACGGCCGGTGCCGGCGGAACCGTCGTCGGGGCAGGCCCGGGCGTGATGGCGGGGTTGGCGACCGTCGCGGGCGGGGTCGACACGGCCGGAACAGGTTCGGGTGCGGGTGCCGGTGCCGGCACCGGCGAGGGCGCAGCAAACGGCGGTCCGCCGTTCAGGGCCCGGGTCAGGTCGGTGACTGACGGCGTCTGCGGCGACGCCGCCTGCGCGCTCTGGGACTGGGCAGCCCCCGGCGTGACCAGCAACAGCACAGCGGTGGCGGAGGCGGAGGCGAGCATTTTCATGACCCGACCTTCGCTCCGGATCAGGGCGATCGCAAGGCCCCGGCGCGACCGGTCCCGGTCACGCCGCCGGCAGCTCGACCCAGAAGGTGGCGCCTTCGCCGGGCCGGGACCTCACCCCGATGGTGCCGCCCTGCAGTTCCGTCAGCCGCTTGGCCAGGGCCAGGCCGATGCCGTGTCCCTCGACGGTCGACCGCTCGAGCCCCAGCCGGTTGAACGGTTCGAACAGCTGCGCCTGTTTCTCCACCGACAGGCCGGGGCCGTTGTCGATCACTTCGAGGCGGACGGCGTCGTGGACCCGGCTGGCGCGGAAGGTCACCGTACCGCCCGCCCCGCCGTATTTGACGGCGTTCGACGCCAGGTTGGCGACCACCTGGGCCAGGCGCTGGGAATCGGCCAGGGCGACCAGACCGTCGCCCACACACTCCAGCTCCAGCTGCACCTCGCGGGACTCCGGTCGCAGGGCCACGGCGCGACGCACGTCCTCCAGAACCCCGCGCACATCGGTGGGCCGCAACTCGACCTTGACCGCCCCGGACTCGGCCCGGGCGACATCCAGCAGATCATGGGACAGGGTTTCGATCTGACGGGCCGTCTTGACCAGCATCTCGGCCATTTCCGCCTGAACCGGCGTGATCGGGCCCAACTGGCCCGTCTGCCACAGCTCGCCGATACCGATGATGCCGCCGACCGGACTCTTGACCTCATGGGCCACATTGGCCAGCAGCCGCGACTTGGCTTCGGACGCCCGCTCGGCCCGGGCCTGACCCGCCTTGGCGCGGTCAGCCAGCCGGTCGCGCTCTTCCAGCAGGGCGGCGACAAGCAGAACCGGCATATAGCCCAGCAGCACCAGCATCTGCGCCATCAGGGCACGATCCGTCCCCTCGAACCGCTGCGCATAGGGGCCGAAGCCGGCCATGCTGCCGCCGACCGCCAGAACGGTCACGATCAGCAGGGCTGCCGTCACCCCCAGAACCCGCAGCCGCACGGCGATCACCAGCAGGATCGGCAGGATCACGAAACCCAGGGGCAGGCTCAGGTGCGAGAAGATGGCGACACTGGTCCCGGTCAGCAGACCCAGAAGAAGCAGCGCCTCCAGCATCTTCACCGGGCGGGCGATCAGCGCCAGATTGCGTCGGGTCATGGCCAGGCCGAAGGCCCCGATGACGGCGATCCCCATCGCGTGCCCCAGCCACCAGGTGCCGAACGAATAGGCGAAGCCCTGTCCGGTCATCAGCTCCAGCATGGCCGCGGCGAACAGGCCTGCGGGAATCGGCGCCAGCACGGCGGCGCTGAGCAGGAAGCGGCTGGTGCCTTCGACGGTGGACAGGTTCAGGTTCGGCGCGAAACGCCGCGCCAACAGCACGGCCCCGACGATCTCGATCATGTTGGCCACGGTGAACATGATGGACAACGGGGTCGAGTTTCCGACCAGAAACTCACCGGTCATGATGCCGACCGCGATCAGACTGCCGAAGCACAGGTCATACATCGGTCCCCGCGCATTGCGCAGCCACACGACCACGGCCAGCCCCCCGGCCCCCCACAGGGCCGCGACCAGCCCCGCCGAACGTGAGAATTCGATCGCCAGAACGACCAGAATGACGACACCGACGGTCGTGAAGACCGGTGCCAGCGGCTCGGCGAAGAATGCGGCGGCGCTGCTGCGTCCGGCGGGGGCCGGTCGGGGGGCGACCGGCTCCTTTCGGGCAGGATCGGCGGATTGGTCCGCGGGGCTCGCAGTCATCAGGTCAGGTCTCGGCGCACAAAATCAGTCGGTAACCATGCATCGGCTTCACTAATATCCCCTGAAATTCAGGCGCTCATCGCCATACTCCCGAGAATCTCCCCGACCGACTGCGCCGCCCCCCGCGGATGGCCCCAGACCGCCGCGCTCACCGCCACGAAATCCGCCCCCGCCCGCGCCAGCGCCCCGGCATTGGCGGCGGTGATCCCGCCGATGGCCACGCAGGGAATTTCGACGGTCTCCTGCCAGATCGTCAGAATCTCGGGATCGGGGCAATGCGTCGTCGCCTTGGTCGTGGTCGGAAAGAAGGCCCCGAAGGCGACATAGTCCGCACCGGCCTCGGCCGCGTCCATGGCCAGTTCGCGACTGTCGTGACAGGTGACGCCGATCATGGCGTCCGGCCCCATCAGGCGGCGGGCCTCGGCCACCGAGGCGTCGCCCTGCCCCAGATGCACGCCGTCGCAGCCCGAGCGGGCCGCCAGGTCGGGCCGGTCATTGAGGATCAGCGCCACGTCGTGAGCGCGGGCGATCGGCCCCAGCCGCTCGACCGCCGTCAGGATGGCGGCGTCGTCGGCATCCTTGAGCCGGATCTGCAGCGCCGCCACATCCCCGGCCCCCAGCGCCGCCTCCAGATCGCGTGCAAACCCGTCGAGATCCGGAATCGCCGGCGGGGTGATCAGATACAGGCGGCAGGGCGGACGGGTCGGAATCTGGGGAGTGCGGGCCATGGGTCTCGCTGGGACAATCGGCGGCACACGTCAACGTCCGGCAGACAATGCGAACGACTTGCAATCGCTTCAATCGGTGCTATAGAGAACCATTATCAACGCCCGACGGGATTCGCCTTCCGTGTATGTCTGCAACTGCAACGGCCTGCGCCAGCGTGACGTCGCCTTCGCCATCGAGGCCGGGGCCACCCGCCCGCGCGAAATCTTCGCAAACAACCAATGCACCGCTCAATGTGCTAAATGTGTTTGCGAGATGCGGCAGATGATTCAGGACAGCCAGGAGGCGTTCGCTCTGGCCGCCGAATAACAAGGCGAAGACCATGAAGGGCGACCCCGCGATTATCCGCACCCTCAATGCGGTGCTGACCAACGAGCTGACAGCGGTCAATCAGTATTTCCTGCACGCACGCATGTTCGAGAGCTGGGGTCTGAAGCACCTCGGCCAGGTCATCTACGACGAATCGATCGGCGAGATGAAACACGCCGACAAGCTGATCAAGCGCGTGCTGTTCCTCGATGGCCTGCCCAACCTGCAGGACCTGCACAAGCTGAAGATCGGCGAGAGCGTGGTCGAATGCTTCGGGGCCGATCTGGCGCTGGAACTGGGCGGTCGCAAGACCGTGATCGACGGCATCGCCCAGTGCGAAGCCGCCTCGGACTTCATCAGCCGGCAGATCCTGACCGAAATTCTCGCTGACACCGAGGAACACATCGACTTCCTCGAGGCCCAGTTCAAACTGATCGAACAGCTGGGCGAGCCGAACTATCTCCAGTCCGCCATGACCGAGATCGCCCCGGACCGCAGCGCGACGGGGAACTGATCTAGAGTACCTCGCGGCGGGCCAGATGGGCCACCGCGAGGGTCAGCACGACCAGACCCAGACCACCGCCCAGGCCGAGGGCGGTGGTCACCCGCCACGCCTCCGTTGCCAGCATGTTCACCGGCATCTGCCAGGGGAAGAAGACGCCCGCCCTGGCCACCGTCGCCACCACAGCGAAGAAGGTGCCGCCGATGCCCAGGATCAGGGCGGGGACAAAGCTGGCGAAGCGCAGCGCGGTCCAGAACTGCAGCGCCACCATCAGCAGGCTGGCCAGCCAGACCTTGCCCAGAAGCATCAGGCTGGCGGCCAATTCAGGATCGCCCGTGGGCGTCAGCATCGGCTTGATCGACGCCCCGGCCGAGACCGCCGCGACGGTGAGCCCAAGGTTCAGCAGGCTCATGACCGCCACCAGGCAGAGGACGCAGATCGCCTTGGCCGCATAAAGGTGCCAGCGCGGCACCGGCAGGGACCGGAGGTGATCCCATGAGCGGGGGCCGTGCTCCATATGGGCGACCAGGGCCGTCAGGGCGGTGACACTCATCGGCAACATGAAGAAGGCCCAGATGCCTGTGGAACTTCCCAGCCACATGGCCCAGGGCTGGGGTGTGTCGCCACGCATCATGTTGAAGAAGATGAAGATCCCGATCAACGACGGGGCGGCCAGCGCCAGCAGCAGGGCGAGGGACCGGTTCAGCTTGCGCAGTTCGACGGACAGGACGGCCAGCATCAGACGGGCTCCGGCTTGAGGCGAGCGGGATCGGGCACCGACACCTGACGATAGATGCCTTCCAGCGAGCGGGCGCGGGGCCCGATGGCGAAGACCGCGACGCCGGCCTCGACCAGGGCCCGGTTCAGTCCCGCGCAGGCGCGGTCATGGTCGTCCCCGCGCCGCAGTTGCGCCACCAGTGCCCCGTCCTGCTCCGACAGGGTCAGATCGTGGCTGCGCAGGACCGTCGCCGCGCGGGCCACATTGTCGACCCGGAGTGCGATCTCGGGGGCCAGGTCGGCCTTCAGCCTGGCCAGCTCCCCTTCCAGCACCAGCCGGCCCTCATGGAGGATGCCGATATGGCTGGCGATCTGTTCGATCTCGCCGAGCAGATGGCTGGACAGCAGCACCGTGGCCCCGGTGCGGTCCGGCAAGGCCTTCAGGAAGCGGCGCATGTCGGCGATGCCGTCGGGGTCGAGACCATTGGTCGGCTCGTCCAGCACCAGCACCGGCGGCGCGCCCAGCAGGGCCCGGGCCAGTCCCAACCTCTGGCGCATACCAAGCGAGAAGTCCGAGACCCGGCGACGGGCCGGCTCGACCATCTCCACCACCTCCAGCACCCGGTCGATCTCGCCGGCCCGCAGGCCGAGCAGGGTGCGGGTCAGGTCGAGATTTTCGCGGCCGGTCAGATTGGCGTAGAAGCCGTGCGCCTCCAGCAGCGCCCCGACCCGGCGCGCGGCACCGATGCGGTCGCGGCTCACGTCGATGCCGGCGACCCGCGCCGAACCGGAGGTCGGGCGGATCAGGCCGAGCAGCATCTTCAGCGTCGTCGTCTTGCCCGCGCCGTTGCGGCCCAGAAAGCCGTAGACGACCTTGTCCGGCACCGACATGGACACACTGTCCACCGCCAGATGGCGACCGAACCGGCGGGTCAGCCCCCGGGTTTCAATGGCGACACTCATGGCGGCGGGTCCGATTTGTTTAACTCTTAGATAAAGTTGCAAACCCCGCACCTTTAAGTCAAGATTAAAGATCAGACAGCTTTCCGACTCCGGATTTTCGCCATGAGCCAGACCGACCTGATCCAATTCCGCCGCCGCTGCGCCCAGTTTCGCGGGCTGGCGGTGTTCATGGTGATCAGCGTCGGTGGGCTGCTGGCCCTGATGTATCTGGTGGCCCCGGGCATCCTGCTGATGCGGGGCGAGTATCTGGTTCCGGCCCGTCAGTGGCTGGCGCACACGATCTGGGCCCTGCCCGCCGCCTTCTACCTGTTCGCCGTCTGGTCGATCGGCACCGCCATGGGCCAGCTGTCGAAAGGGCGGTTGATCCAGCCGACTCTCGTGCACGCCCTTCGCCGGGTCGGCCTGTCCCTCGGTTTTGGCGGCCTGCTCAGCGTCTTCGGCGTCACCAATGTCATGCGACTGGTCGAGGGGGGGCGCGGCGGCTGGGCCTATTTCGACGTGCCGGGCATGACCCTGGGCATGATCGGCGGCGCCCTGTTCCTGCTCGGCGGGGTCATGGAGCAGGCCGGCAAGGTCCAGGCCGAACTGGACGAGATGATCTGATGCCGGTTCGCGTAACCCTCGACGCCCTGATCGTCAAAAAAGGGCTGAAGGCCCGGGATCTGGCGGCCGAGATCGGTCTCAGCGAGACCCAGTTGTCCCTGTTCCGCTCGGGCAAGGTCAAGGGAATCCGCTTCAGTACCCTGTCGCGCCTGTGCGCGGCGCTGGGCTGTCGCCCCGGTGACCTGCTGGACTATGACCTGGACCCGGCCGACCTGGCCGTGCCCGACGACGATCCGGGCTGACTCCGGGAACTGTCGCCCGCTCCCGCTCATTCCTCAACCGGTTGCAGAGGGATGAGCGATGACCACGATCGACGAAACGCTGGACGACGCGCGCGACGCCGCCACCGACTTTTTCAATGCTGAAGGGCGCGGACCCGGCCATATCCTTCTGGGCGTGGCCGTCACGGCCGGCTTCGCCCTGCTGGCCACCGCCTTTGCAACCGGCACCCTGCGCCCCCTGCGGCGGGACAGCGGGAGCGACGATCAGGACGGCCCGGTCACCGAACGCCCGCGCGGCCCGATCAGCCTGGTGCTGCCGGCCATGTTTTCGGTCACGACCCTGTCCGCGCTCAGGGTCTGGAACGCGCCGTCCCGGCCCGGCCGCAAGAGCGCGCTCGGTCTCTGGGCGGCGGCCCAGGCCGTCAATGCCGTGTGGATCGCCCTGCGCCCGGCGGGACGCGGCCTGCAGATCGCCGCCGCCATGTCGTCCGCCGGGCTCGCGGCCGCCTTCGCCCATGAGGCGCGCAAACTCGACGTCGGGGCCGGCAAGCTGGCGTCCCCGATCGGCGGCCGGGTCCGCCTGGCCAACAGGCTGCAGGGCCGATCACGCGACGGGAACCCGGCCGCCGGCTGAACGCCCCGCCGCCTTGCCGGATGGTGTCGCTTCCTCTAGGGACAGCGCTCGATTATCGCGCGCGCCGGACAGTCTGGTCGCCGCGCCCCAGCCCTATTTGAGACCCCATGAAAATCAACGGCAACACCATCAAGCCCGGCATGGTCCTGCAGCACAACGGCGGCCTGTGGGTCGTGACCAAGGCCAGCCACGTCAAGCCCGGCAAGGGCGGGGCCTTCGCCAACGTCGAGGCCAAGAACCTCGAGACCGGCAACAAGCTGAACGAACGCTTCCGTTCCGAAGACAAGGTCGAGCGCGTCACGCTTGAGCAGAAGGAGTTCTCCTATCTGTACGAGCAGGGCGACGCCCTCGTGTTCATGGATGACGTCAACTACGAGCAGATCGAACTGCAGAAGGACTGGGTCGGCGAGGATCGCATCGCCTATCTCCAGGACGGGATGAAGGTGACCATCGAAATGCACGAGGACCGGCCCATCGGCCTGTCGCTGCCCGACCAGGTCAATCTTGAGGTCGTCGAGACCGAGCCCACCGTGAAGGGCCAGACCGCCTCGTCCTCCTACAAGCCGGCCATCGCCAACAACGGCGTGCGCATCATGATCCCGCCCTATATGGGCGTCGGCGAGAAGATCGTCGTCGACACCGCGACCGGCGAATACGTCCGCCGCGCGGATTAAAGGTCGTAGTGAGTAGGGCTTAGGGGCTTGTATGCGCCTCCTAGGCCCTAAGCCCTAAGCCCTTCCCCCTTGAACTTCTCCGCACCTCCGGGCGAAATGCCTTTTCAGGAGCTGCGGACCAGGAGATTCCCCATGGCTCTCGCCTCCGCTCTCGTTTCGGTCATGCTCGATGCAGTCCGCAAGACCGCCCGCCCGATGCTGCGCGACTTCGGCGAGGTCTCCCAGCTGCAGATCTCGCGCAAGGGCCCGGGGGATTTCGTCACCGCCGCCGACATCAAGGCCGAGGACACCCTCTACGAACTGCTGATGAAGGCCCGCCCCGGCTACGGCTTCCTCGGTGAGGAGCGCGGCATGATGGAGGGCACCGACAAGAGCCATACCTGGGTCGTCGATCCGATCGACGGCACCACCAATTTCATGCACGCCATCCCCCATTTCGCCATCACGGTCGGGCTGGAGCGGCGCGCGCCGGACGGCACCTCCGAGATCGTCGCCGGCGTCACCTACAACCCCGTCGCCAACGAGCTGTTCTGGGCCGAAAAGGGCAAGGGCTGCTATCTCAATGACCAGCGCATCCGCTGCTCGGGCCGCCGCGACATGAGCGAAAGCCTGATCGCCACCGGCCTGCCCTTCATCGGCAAGACCGGCCACGCCCAGTCGATCAAGGACATCCACGCCGTCGGCCAGCGCGTCGCCGGTATCCGCCGCCTCGGCTCCTCGGCGCTGGACCTGGCCTGGGTCGCCGCCGGCCGTTTCGACGCCTACTACGAGCGCAACCTGCAGCGCTGGGACGTGGCCGCCGGCATCCTGTTCGTCACCGAGGCGGGCGGCATGGTCTCGACCATCGATATCGACGGCGATCCGATGAACGGCAAGCAGATCATCGCCGCCAACAGCGAGATCCATCCGCAGCTGCGCAAGATCCTCCAGGCTACCTGACGGGACCGATGGGGACGCCGCTGGTCATTGCGCATCGCGGGGCCTCGGGCGAACGGCCCGAACACACCCGCGCCGCCTATGACCTGGCCATCGCCCAGGGGGCCGACTTCATCGAGCCCGACCTGGTGCTGTCGCGCGACGGCGTCCTGATCGTGCGCCATGAGAACGAGATCGGCGGCACCACCGACGTTGCCGATCATCCGGAATTCGCCGGACGCCACACGACCCGCACCGTCGACGGCCACACGGTCGACGGCTGGTTCACCGAGGACTTCACCCTCGCCGAACTGCAGACCCTGCGCGCCCGCGAACGCCTGCCCGCCGTGCGCCCGGCCAATACCGCCTTCGATGGCCGGGAACCGGTCCTGACCTTCCAGCAGGTCATCGACATCGCCCGCGAGGGCTCGCGGCGCACAGGCCGCCCGATCGGCGTCTGCCCGGAACTGAAACATCCGTCGCATTTCGCTGCCGCCGGCCTGCCGATGGAGGACCTGTTCGTCGCCGTGCTGGAGGCCAACGCCCTGACCGGGGCCGATGCGCCCATCCTGATCCAGTGTTTCGAGGTCGGTCCGCTGCGGCGGCTCGCCGCCCGCATCGACGCGCCCCTGCTGCAGCTGATGAGTGTCGCGGGCGGGCCGGTGGACCGCCCGGACCTGACCTATGCCGCCATGGCCACGCCTGCGGGGCTGGCGGCCGTCGCGGGCTATGCGCGCTGGATCGGGGTCGAGACCGCCATGGTCGCGCCGGATGCGGGCCGGGCCCCGACGTCCCTGATCGCCGACGCCCATGCCGCGGGCCTGAAGGTCGCCGCCTGGACCTTCCGCGCCGAACCGGCCTTCCTGCCGCCGGGGGCCGCCGACCTGACCGCCTGGCTGACGGCGTTCCGCACCTTCGGTCTCGACGCCGCCTTCAGCGACTTCCCGGCCGCCGCGGTGGCCGTCGCTGCCCTCTAGGGCTGGACCGCTCTAGCGGCCCGCCACCAGGGTGACGCGAATGGTCTCACCGGTCATCGCCCGGGTGCTCCAGCTGCCGCCCACGGCGACGCGGACGATCGGCGTGCAGAAC
Source organism: uncultured Brevundimonas sp. (assembly GCF_963975535.1). Classification (GTDB taxonomy): domain Bacteria; phylum Pseudomonadota; class Alphaproteobacteria; order Caulobacterales; family Caulobacteraceae; genus Brevundimonas. The sequence goes on from NZ_CAXBHE010000001.1 coordinate 271,887, forward strand.
TGCCCCGGCATCGGCAGGGGGCGGCGCTGGCTCAGGCACAGCTTGCCGTCCCGCACCCGCCAGACTCCGGCATTGCGCCCGCCCCGCCGGTCCTGCCCTTCGTACTGACCGTCCTCGGCCAGCCACAGACGCGCTGTGCGTCCGTCCGGATAGGTCGAAACCAGCGTGTTTCGGAAGGCGGCCTGCAGGTCGGACGCAGCGGCCGGGGCCTGCGCGGACAGCATCAGGCTCATCACAATCAGGGCAGACATCCGTATCCTCAGGCTGGGCGCGCCGATGATCGTGGCAGGCCGGGTTCAGTCCGAACGGAATTGCAGCTCCGCCAGACGCGCATACAAGCCGCCCCGGGCGATCAGTTCAAGGTGGGTGCCCTGATCCACCACCGCGCCGTTCTCCATCACCACGATACGGTCAGCCCGCAGCACGGTCGCCAGTCGGTGGGCGATGACCAGGGTGGTCCGCTCCTCCATGGCCGCGTCCAGCGCCTGCTGCACCAGTTGCTCATTGCCCGCGTCCAGCGCGCTGGTCGCCTCGTCCAGCAGCAGGATCGGGGCGTTGCGCACCAGGGCCCGGGCGATCGCCAGCCGCTGACGCTGACCGCCGGACAGGCTCTTGCCGCGCTCACCCAGTGGCGTGTCGAATCCTTCCGGCAGGGCGTCGATGAAGCCCAGCGCCTGGGCCTTGTCGGCCACGGCCCGGACCTCGTCCCCGGTCGCCGCCTCACGCCCGAAGCGGATGTTCTCCAGCGCCGAACCCGAAAACAGCGGCGCTTCCTGCGACACCCAGGCGAAGCGGCGGCGCACGGCCACCGGATCGGCCTCGCGCACATCGACCCCGTCGACCGACACCGTGCCCGTCTGCGGGTCGTAGAAGCGCAGCAACAGGCGGAAGACCGTGCTCTTGCCCGCTCCCGACGGCCCCACCAGGGCCACCGTCTCGCCCGGTCGAACGGTCAGGCTGAAGCCCTTCAGCGCCGCCAGGTCCGGCCGTCCCGGATAGGCGAAATCGATCGCCGACATCGACACCTCGCCCCGTGGCGGCTCCGGCAAGGCGCGCGGCTGCGCCGGGGCGGCGATGCCGGGTGTGGCGCGCATCAGTTCATCGATCCGCTCCATGGCCCCCGCCGCCTTCTGCACATCGCCCCAGCTCTCGCCCAGCGCACCCACCGCGCCGGCGACGAACACCGACAGCAGCACGAACTGCAGCAGCGCCCCCGGTGTCATCCGCCCCGCGATCACATCCTGGGCCCCCAGCCACAGGACCAGGGTCACGCCGCCGAACATCACCACGATGATCATCGCCGTCATCAGGGCCCGGGCCTTGATCCGCACCAGCGACACGCCGAACGCCTTCTCCACCGCCGCACCGAAGCGGGCGATGGCACTGGCCTCACGGCCGAAGGCCTGGACGGTCTCGATGGCGTCGACGCTCTCGCCGGCAAAGCCCACGGCCCCGGCGAATTCATCCTGGGCCCGGACCGTCAGCTTGCGCACCCGTCGCCCGAACAGGAACAGCGGCCCCAGCAGGAAGGGCACGGTCAGCAGCACCAGTCCCGTCAGCTTCAGACTGACCACCGACAGCAGGATGGTCCCGCCCACCATGGTCAGGGCGTTACGCAGGGCAAAGGAGACCGAGGTGGTCAGCAGGGTCTCGACCAGGGCGATATCCGTCGTCAGCCGCGACAGCACCTCGCCGGTCCGCATCCGCGCATAGAAGGACGGGTCCAGCGTCAGGATGCGCGCGAACAGGCCGGTGCGCAGGTCGGCGACGACCCGCTCGCCGGTCTTGGTGACGTAGAAATAGCGGATGGCCGTCGCCAGCCCCAGGAACAGGGCATTGGCCCCCAGCACCAGGAACCACAGATTCAGGTCGCGACCGGCGTTGTCGAAACCGTTGTCGATGGCTCCGCGGGCCGTACCCGTCAGGGCCAGGGAGCCGGCGGTGGACAGCAGCAGCCAGAACACGGCGATGGCGGCATGGGCCTTGTGCCGCATCAGATAGGGCAGCAGCCGCCCCAGCGGCCGGACCGTCCGGGCCTTGGCCCGCCTGGCTCCGGCCTCCCCCATCTGCTCCACCAGCAGGGCCCCGGCCCCGGGGCGCCCCTCGGCTTCAGACGACGGGGCGATGGGCGGCGAACTCTGGGTCATATGCCCGCCTCTTGCCCCGGAACGCCCCCCGGTGTAAACGCCGCCCCTTCTCCCGCCGGAGCCTTCGGCGGGTTTTCTCATTGACGCGCACCGACGGTCGGCATCGTCATCGCGCAGAGACCGGACGACGACCATGAAAGCGGACACGCACCCCGACTACCATTTCATCACCGTGGTGATGACTGACGGCACGTCCTACCAGACGCGCTCGACCTACCAGAAGGAAGGCGCGACGCTGAACCTGGACATCGATCCCTCGACCCATCCGGCCTGGACCGGCGGCAACGCCCACCTGCTGGACCGCGGCGGTCGCGTCTCGCGCTTCAACAACAAGTTCGGCGGCTTCATCAAGAAGTAGTGGACTGCGGCTTCAGGGCCACGAAAAGCGCCGGTCTCGGGACCGGCGCTTTTTGTTTGTCCGGAACGTCGATAGCATGGGCCCGTTCGATCCTGGGGCGTGGACACCGTGTCCAACGCCGGATCGAGGCAGAGCGACTGAAATGAACCGACGGCAACTGGGACTGGGCGTGGCGGCAGCGGCCATGACCACGGCGGCGAATACGGCAGCGCTGGCGCAGGTGCCGATGCAGCCTCGTGCTCCCGGCACCAATGCCTTCTACGACACCTTCAACGACCAGCTGGCCCGCCTGCCCGCCGCCTTCCAGGGCGACGTCCGCGCCTTCTACGAGCGCACCGGCTGGCGTCCGGTGTGGAACGCCGACCGCCTGCGCGCCCTGCAGACCGCCGCCGGCCGGGCCGAGCGCCACGGCCTGTCCCCGGCCGACTTCTTCGACTTCCCTGCCCTCGCGGCCGATCCGGCCACGGCCGAGATGCGCACCACGGTCGCCGCCCTCGGCTACGCCCGCGTCCTGTCCGAAGGCCGGGTCCGGCCCGAGACGGTCGAGGATCTGTGGGAGATGCAGAAGAACCGCGTCGACCTGCCCGCCGGCATGGCCGATTCGATCAGCCGCAACACCCTGGTCGACTGGTACGAGGGCCTGGCCCCGACCGACATCGGCTACACCAACCTGTCCGCCGGCTATGTCCGCTACCGCCGCCTGATCCGCGACGGCGGCGGCTGGCCCGTGTTCGCGTCCGGCCCGACGATCGAGCCCGACACCAGCGATCCGCGCATCCAGCCCCTGATCCGCCGCCTGGTGGCCGAGGGCGACCTCAGCGCCGCCGCCGGTGCCCGCCTGGCCCTGGCCGGAGGCTTCTACGGCCCCGAGCTCCAGGAGGCCGTGCGCAGCTTCCAGACCCGTCACGGCCTGGCCGCGGACGCCCGTATCGGTGCCGGCACCCAGCGCTCCCTCTCGGCCACGGCCGAGGACCGCGCCCGCCAGATCGCCCTCAACCTGGAACGCCGTCGCTGGCTCAAGCGCGACCTCGCGCCGGAGCGGATCGAGGTCAACACCGCCGCCGCCATCATGGTCTACTGGAAGGACGGCAAGCCGGTTCACTCCAACCGCGTCGTCGTCGGCTCGCCGGCCAACCAGACCCCCAGCCTTGAAAAGCCGTTCGCCTCGGTCGTGGCCAATCCGCCCTGGTATGTCCCGGCCTCGATCGCCCGCAACGAGATCCTGCCGCGCGGCCCCGGCTATCTGGCCGCCAACAACATGTATATTTCCAACGGCACGGTGATCCAGCGCGCCGGGCCCACGGCCGCCCTCGGCTATGTGAAGTTCGAGCTGCGCGACAGCTACGCCATCTTCCTGCACGACACCCCGTCGAAATCGGCCTTCAACCTGTCGATGCGCCAGCGCAGCCACGGCTGCGTCCGCGTCCAGGGCGCGGTCGAGTTCGCCCGCCTGCTGCTGTCGCCCGATCCGATGCTGCTGGCGGAATTCGACGCCGCCCAGGACAGCCGCGAGACCAAACGCATCCAGACCGGTCGCGAAATCACCGTCCGCCTGCTGTACTGGACCGCCTTCGTCGACGGCCAGGGCCGCGTCGCCTTCCGCGAGGACGTCTACAGCCGCGACGAAAAGCTGGCCGCCGCCCTCGGCATCGCCGTCAGCCTGCCCAAGCCGGTCGATGACGGGGCCCGCGTCGCCAACGACGTCGGGCCGTAGAGCCCTTATTGCCCGTCATCCTCGGGCTTGTCCCGAGGATGACGATCTGACGGGAACGATCGGGTGTTGCCCTAAAGCCTGAACGCGGCTTCCAGCTTGCCCATCTGGCTCAGCACGGCGTTCTCGGCCTCTTCCTCGGGCCCGTCGAGATACATGCGGCGGTCCAGATACAGGACCCGGCCGAACAGTTTCTCGGCCCGGACCAGATATTCGACCAGGGCGATCGGCAGTTCGGGATGGGTCGGCTCGATCTCGACCTTGGGCTCGGTCAGCCGGTAGCGCGGCTCACACGCGGCCTCGGACGCCATGTCGCCCTCGCGCACGGCGCGCTGGATCAGCAGCCACGAGGCGATCTGCATCAACCGGGTGGTCAGTTTCATGCTCTCGCCCGCATAGGCCAGGGCCACGGCCCGCGACAGCATCTTGGATTCGCGTCGTCCGTCGCCGTCCAGATAGGCGGCGGTTTCCTCGACCAGCTCCATACCCTCGCGGAACGTGCGGTCGAACAGTTCCGAACGCGCGAAACCGTCGACAACCGCTGCGCGGCTGCGACCCGAGGTGGAAAGGATGTTGTCGTCGCTGGCCATCAACTCAAATACACTCATGGAAAGCACAGGCGTCCGTATCACTGTCGGCCCAAATCGGGGCCCTCAATGTCAAACCAGCAATGGTCATGCCACGGGCCATGCCCGGCTACGAGCGGAAGTTGAAAAGGGCGTCGGCGGCGCTCTTGCGCGAGGACTTGCCGTCCATGGCCGCGCGCGCCCGGGCGATCTCCGCCTCCAGCGCCTCGACCCGTTCGCCCAGCTCCTCAACGGACAGCAGGTCCAGGTCCTCGCGCGCCAGCGCCGTCAGAGTCGCCCCACGCTGCGGGCGGGGCTCCAATTCTTCCAGACTCATCGTCGCCTCCTTGGCCATGGACCGCGCGAACCCCTATCTGAACGCTGAGCGACGAACGATTGCAAGGGCGGGACGGTTCAAATGAAGGCAGTGGAAATCACCGGCGGGTCCGGTCCGGCGACCGCCCTGACCCTGGTCGATCGACCCGAACCGGTCGCCGGCCCCGGCCAGATTCGCATCCGGGTCCGTGCCGCCGGCGTCAACCGTCCCGACATCCTGCAGCGGCTCGGCCGCTATCCGGCCCCGCCCGGAGCCTCCGACATCCTCGGTCTCGAGGTCGCGGGCGAGGTCGACCAGGTCGGCGACGGCGTCGCGCGCTGGTCCGTCGGGGATCGCGTCTGCGCCCTGCTGGGCGGTGGCGGCTATGCCGACCATGCGGTGGTCGACGCCCGTCACGCCCTGCCGGTTCCCGACGCCCTGGACTGGGTCCAGGCCGCCGCCCTGCCCGAGACTGTCTGCACCGTGTTCGCCAATGTGTTCGAGGCAGGCGATCTGAAGGCGGGCGAGACCCTGCTGGTCCACGGCGCGACCAGCGGCATCGGCGTCACCGCCCTCCAGATGGCCCGGGCGGCCGGCGCCCGCGTGATCGCCACCTCGCGCGGCGCGGCCAAGGCCGCCGCCGCCAGGGCTCTCGGGGCTGAGCTCAGCCTCGACGCCACGACCGATGACATGGCCGCCGCCATCGCCGGATTCGGCGGGGTCGATGTGGTCCTGGACATGGTCGGGGCTGACTATGCCGCCCTCAACCTCGACGCCCTCAAGCCGTTCGGGCGCTGGGTGGTCATCGCCACCCTGTCCGGCCACCGCGCCGAGATCGATCTGGCCCGGGTGATGATGAAGCAGATCGTTCTGACCGGCTCGACCCTCCGCGCCCGTCCCGCCGACGAAAAGGCCCGGCTGATCGCGGCGGTCGAGGCCACCGTCTGGCCATGGGTGTCTGCGGGTGCGGTCCGCCCGCCGGTCGAGGCGGTGTTTCCCCTGGCCGAGGCCGCCCTCGCCCACCTCCGGCTGGAGGCGGGCGAACACGTCGGCAAGGTGGTGCTGACCGCCGGCTGACGGCGGCGTCGGGGATCAGCGGCCGCGGCGCACCGGACGCAGCGACGAGATCCGGTCATTCATGCCCCAGCGGTCCAGATTGCGGACATCGTCGCTGAAGGTCTGGCACTGGCCCCGGAAATAGGCGTCGGTGCAGACTTCCCATTCACCGCGGAACCGCATTGAACTGATCACGTCGTTGAACTCGGTATTGCCCAGGTTCACGATCTCGCCGTTGAAGCTGTACGAGGCCCCGCGGAAATCGGCGTCGCGATAGACGGTGATCGAACTGCGGCCGCCGCGCCCCCAACCGCCGCCGTTGTCGCGGTCGTTCCAGCGATCGCCCCGACCGCCGCGACCGTCTCCCCGGCGGTCCTCATACTCGCCGCGGACCGGGCCGCAGACCAGCAGGCCGTCATCATTGCTGATGTCGCGGCTGGAACAGCGGTTCAGCTCGATCGAGGTCCCGCGCACATTGCCGCGCCGGTCGCGGCAGTCGGCATACAGCCGGCCCTGGTTGACGTAGTCGCCGCTGCAACTGCGGCTGTAGCTGCCGCGCGGCGAGACCCGCTGCGGCTCCTGATCGTTATGGGGTGCGGCCTGCTGGGGCACGGTCACCATGGCCGCAAGCGCGGCGAAGCTCGAGATCAACATAGGGTCCTCCTTCTGTTTGCGGCCGCGGATCGCGCCGGGCAGGTCAACATCAATCCCCGGAGATGAACCTTGGCTGTATGATCCTGGCGGTCTTCGTTTTCTTTTCCCGCGAAACAGCCTATATCATGAGCATGCACGCCCGGTCGAAAGGCCGGGCGCCGTCGTATCCAGAGCCCGGCGACCGGGCTGAAAAGACAAGAACCGGAACGCGTTCATGACCGATATCCTGATGCCCAAGGCCACTGCGGTCTGGCTGGTGGACAACACCTCCCTCTCCTTCGACCAGATCGCCGATTTCTGCGGTCTGCATCCGCTCGAGGTGCGTGGCATTGCCGACGGTGACGTGGCCCGCGACATCCGCGGGGCCGACCCCCTCGTCAACGGCCAGCTGAGCCGCGAGGAGCTGGACAAGGCCCAGGCGGACGACACCTACCGCATGAGCGCCGTGGTCAGCCGCCACGCCGAGCTGATGAAGGGCGGCAAGCCCGCCCCGAAATACACCCCGGTCTCGCGCCGCCAGGACCGTCCGGACGCCATCGCCTGGTTCGTGCGCAACCATCCGGAAGTCACCGACGCCCAGATCTCCAAACTGCTCGGCACGACCAAGTCGACCATCGACAGCGTGCGCAACCGCACCCACTGGAACAGCGCCAACATCAAGCCGGTCGATCCGGTGACGCTCGGCCTCGTCGGCCAGCTGGCGCTCGACGAACTGGTCAAGAAGGCCGCCGACAAGAAGGCGAAGGACGACCTCAAGAAGGGCGGTGCCACCATGCAGCCGGTCGAGGCCGAACCGGCCGAGCCCGAGTTCGTGCCCGAGGCACGCGAGCGCCGCGGGGCCGAGCCGACCGCCGCCTCGGTGTTCGGCACCAAGGACTGACCTTGCGCCTCCCCCATCGGGGGAGGGGGATCGCGCAGCGGTGGAGGGGGCTTCCTCCGCCGTCTCGCCGGCTTCGCCGACAATCCACCTCCTCCAACGGAGGCAGACAGCACAACGGCCCCGGGATCGCTCCCGGGGCCGTTTCTGGTTTCCGGAGACGCGGGGCCTAGCCCGTTCGCGCCTCCAGACTGGTGATCTGTTCCTTGAGTCTCAGCTTCCGTGTCTTGAGTTCCCGGATCTGCAGGGAATCCACCGAGGGGTGGATCCTTTCCCGCTGGATGATTTCATCCAGCGAACGGTGACGGTTTCCCAGTTCGCGAATACGAGCCTCAATGGTCATGGCTTGCGCCTCCATGTCTAAGGGACCACACAATGAACGCCTGACGGAGACGGCTGTGGAATCACAAAGCAGTGACCCCGCCGCCCCTCCAGGCACCCAAACCGTGGACCCCGAATTGGCCGAAGATGTGAACGGAGCCATACGAACCGACCGGCCACGCATCGTGGTCGGGATTTCCGGCGCATCGGGCGTGATACATGGCGCGCGGGTGCTCGATGCCCTGGCCGAACTCGGGGTTGAAAGTCACCTTGTCGTGACCCGCGCCGCCCTGTTGACCCTGTCCCAGGAAACCGACCTCAGCCCCGACGCCCTGTCGGCCAAGGCGACCGTCGTGCACAAATTGACCGACGTCGGCGCCACAATCGCCTCGGGGTCGTTTCGCACCCTGGGCATGATCATCGCGCCCTGCTCGGTCCGCACCATGGGCGAGATCGCCACCGGCGTGACCTCGACCCTGCTGACCCGCGCCGCCGATGTGACCCTGAAGGAACGCCGGCCGCTGGTGCTGATGGTGCGCGAGACGCCGCTGCACCTGGGCCATCTGCGCACCATGACCGCCCTGGCCGAGATGGGCGCGATCATCGCCCCGCCCCTGCCCGCCTTCTACACCCGCCCCGAATCGATCGCCGAAATGGTCGACCAGTCCGTGGGTCGGGCGCTGGACCTGTTCGGCCTCGACTGGGCCGCGGTGCGCCGCTGGGACGGCCTCAGCAGCCCGACCCCGGCATGAGCCTGTGGGACTGGGCCGTGCGGGCCTACGGGGCCGAGGGCGTGTCCGAAACCTGCCTGACCCTGCAGGACGTCCACGAACAGAGCGTGCCCCTGCTGCTGTGGGCCGCCTGGACCGCCGCTACGGGCCGCCGTCCGGACGAGGAAACGCTCGAGGCCGCCGCCGACGCCGCCCGCGCCTGGGACCTCGCCGCCGTCGCCCCGCTGCGGGCCGTGCGCCGCACCCTCAAGGCCCCGATTCCCGACATCGACGATCCGGCCCGCGAGGCCGTCCGTACCCGGGTCAAGGCCGTCGAGCTGGAGGCCGAACGCCATCTGCTGGCCGCGCTGGAGGCGCTCGCCCCTGAACCGGACACCACGCCGCAGCCGCCGATCGCCGCCCTTGCCGCTGCCGCCCGGGCCTGGGGCACCGTCACGCCGCGCCCGGCGCTGGTCCGTCTGGCCGAACGGCTTCCGGCCTGAGCCCCGGTCGGTTATAAGCGACGACGCCGGGGCCGAACCATGAACGATGACCTACCCTATCTGAACGAGGAGCAGCTCGCCCTGCTGGCGCGGCTCAAGACCCTGCAGACCGAACACGCCGACCTCGACGCCGCGATCGAGGCCCTGGGAGAGGTTCCGATTCCGGATCAGCTGCGGATCGCCCGCCTCAAGCGCAAGAAGCTGGTGCTGCGCGACGAGATCGCCAAGGTCGAGAACCGCATACTGCCCGACATTATCGCCTGATCGACGGGTCGCCGGACCTCAGCGCGCCTTCTTGCGCAGCCACATGGCGGCGTCGGCCTCGGCCAGCCACACCTCGGCGTCGCTGTGATCGGTCCAGCCGCGCACCCCGAACGAGCCGCCCAGGGCGACCCGGGTCCCCTCCCAGGTAAAGCCCTCGGCCTCCATCGCCGCCGACAGCTTGCGGGCCTTCTCGCGTCCCTCCTCGACCCCGGCGTTCAGCATCAGCAGGCCGAACTCGTCGCCGCCCAGCCGCCCGACGGCGTCCGATTCGCGCAGATTGGTCAGCATCAGCTCGGCCACCTGCACCAGGGCGGCGTCCCCGGCGGCGTGACCCAGCTCGTCATTGACCCGCTTGAAGCCGTCCAGATCGAGATACAACAGCACCGCGGGCACCTTATGGCGCTGGCAATAGGCCATGGTCCGGTTCATCGCCCCGACGAAGCCACGCCGGTTCAGCACCGGGGTCAGCACATCGGTCTCCGCCGCCGCCTCGGCCGTCTCGGCCCGCAGACGCAGGACCTCGACCTCGGCGCGCAGGCGCTCGATCTCGGCGTTCAGGTCAATAGCGGCCGTCTGGCTCACGGTCAGAAGAACTCCCGGCGGCGCGACTCAGTGGCCGCAACCGACCCCCATGCTATCGCCCTCGGTTGCGGGCGCAACGCGTGTGCTGTAACCGGCCTCTTTCCCGGAGCGTGAGCCCGGGGGTTCCGGCCCCCTCGCGCCCCCTTCCGCAGTCAGGTCCGCTTCCGGCGGGCCCGGGGAGAACGGCGATATGGCGACGACACCGCCCGTGGCGATCATCATGGGCAGCCGCTCGGACTGGCCGACGATGAAGCGCGCCGCCGAAACCCTCGATCGCCTCGGCGTGGCCTGGGAGGCGAAGGTGGTCAGCGCCCACCGTACCCCCAAACGCCTGTTCGACTTCGCCGCCGGAGCCAAGACCGCGGGCTTCAGGGTCATCATCGCCGGCGCCGGCGGGGCCGCCCACCTGCCGGGCATGGCCGCGTCCATGACCGAACTGCCGGTGCTGGGCGTGCCGGTCCAGTCCAAGACCCTCAGCGGTCTCGACAGCCTGCTGTCCATCGTCCAGATGCCCGGCGGCGTGCCCGTGGCCACCCTGGCCATCGGCGAGGCCGGGGCCACCAACGCCGGCATCCTCGCCGCCCAGATCCTGGCCCTGTCGGACGAGACCCTGGCCGGTCGCCTCGCCAGCTACCGCGAGGCCCTGACCGAGTCGGTCCACGAGACGGTCGAGGACTGAGTGGCTCCGCTTCCGCCCGGCTCCACCCTCGGCATCCTCGGCGGCGGCCAGTTGGGCCGGATGCTGTCCCAGGCCGCCTCGCGCCTCGGCTTCGACGTCGTCATCCTCGACCCGGAAGAGAACAGCCCGGCCGGACGCGTTTCGCGCGGCCAGATCGTCGCCGCCTATGACGATCCCACCGCCCTCAATGTGATGGGCCGCGTCTGCGATCTGGTGACCTTCGAGTTCGAGAACGTCCCCGCCGCCTCGATCGAGGTACTGGCCGGCGGCGGGGCCCTGGTCGCGCCCGGCCCCACCGCCCTGTCCACCGCCCAGGACCGGGTCGCGGAAAAGACCTTCCTCAACGTTGTCGGGGCCACCACGGTGGCCTTCGCCGCCGTCGACAGCCTCGCCGACCTGACCGCCGCCGTGACCCGGCTGGGCCTGCCCGCCCTGCTCAAGACCCGCCGCGACGGCTATGACGGCAAGGGCCAGGCCTGGATCCGCACCGCCAAACAGGCCGCCGCCGCCTGGAAGGCGATCGGCGAGGTCCCCGCCATCCTCGAGGCCAGGGCCGACTTCACCCGCGAACTGTCGATCATCGCCGCCCGTGGCCGCGACGGCAGCATCGCCGTCTATCCACTGGGCCAGAACCACCATGCCGACGGCGTTCTGGCCACCACCCTGGCCCCGGCCGCGGTGGATGCCGGGACCGATGCCCGCGCCCGCGCCATCGCCACCGCCGTGCTGGAAGGGCTCGACTATGTCGGGGTCATCGGCATCGAGCTGTTCGACCTCGGCAGCGGCGAGCTGCTGGTCAACGAGATCGCCCCGCGCGTCCACAACACCGGCCACTGGACCCAGGACGGCTGCGTCTGCGACCAGTTCGAACAGCATATCCGCGCCGTCGCCGGCTGGCCGCTGGGTCCGACCACCGCCCACGCCCGGGTCGAGATGACCAATCTGCTGGGCGAGGCCGTCAACGCCTGGCCCGCCCTGGCCGCCGAACCCGACGCCCGCCTGCACCTGTACGGCAAGGCCGAGGCCCGCCCCGGCCGCAAGATGGCCCATGTGAACCGGGTCAAGCCTCTTTGACCGACAGGGGGTCAGAAGCGGCGTCCAGCCGTTCGCCCTGGCAACGTGCCACGCTCGTTTTCGTCATCACCTGGCTCCTGCCGCTCCTGATCCTGTTGCTGGTACGGCCCGAACCCCGGTTGATCCCGTCCCAGGACACCTTCCTCTGGTGGCCGGACCACAGCCCCTACGCGGCGGGGGTAATTTCAGCGGCGATGGTTGTCGGGCTGGCAATGGGCGGACTGACCCTTCTGACCCGGCGTCTGTCATGGTGGACCTGGGCACCGGCCGGGCTGCTGGCCCTGCTTGCTCTCGGCAGCGCAGGGTCGGGCACACAATCGACATTCAGCCTGACCCACACCGGCGTCGCCATCACCCAGGGCTGGCCGAACGCGCAAGATCGCGCCGTACCCTTCTCGGGGATCGTCGGGATCGAGATTGAATGCGCGGGCGTGCGCACCAGTCGCTGGGACACCACGCCAGGCATCCGGTACACGATCCTGCTGGACGATGGCCAACGCATCGAGGCCTCGGGGGCCCTGCCCGGCCGGTCTGCAAGGTCGGTTGGCCAGTGGATTCAGGCGGTCGACCGTTGGGATCGTCTCTCGCTAGCCGAAGGCGTTCAGCACACCCGGCCCGGGGTGCCGACATGTCTGACCGCTCTTCGGAGCGAACTGAGCCCGAGGGCCCATGCGGCCGCCGCCCGCCTTCTCACCGGCCAGCCGGGGGACAGTGCCTAGACCTTCGCCCCGTACCGCATCCGACTCAGCATCTCCGTCACCCGCTTGAACGGCGCGTCGAAATCCTTGCCCGCCTTCCACTTCTCGAAACTCATGACGTTCTCGATCCGGCGCGCCACAAAGGCCTCGGCCGCCTCGCGTCCGTCGAACCAGCGCATGGTCAGCGCAGGAATAAGAATCCCCGACAGGATGGTGCGCTTCGAATAGTGGTTCCAGTCGGTGGCCGTGTCCCCGGCCCAGTGCCACAGGTGATCGGCGCTCTCCCACGCCAGTTTCAGCCCCAGATCGACGTTCAGCGGCAGGGCCAGGAAGGCGGCGCAGCGGCGCGTGGCCTCCAGATCGGCGGCCCCCGCCTCCATCCGCGCCGACACGGCCCGGGCGATTCGCTCGCGCATCTTCAGGGATTTGGCCTCGACCGTCGCCAGCTCGGCCAGGGCCCGGGCGTCGTGGCGGCGCGACAACAGGGCGGCCAGATCGCGCGCCCCGTTGGGCAGCAAAAGCTCCTCGTCGCCGCGCGACAGATCATTGGCCGCGCAGGCCGCCCGCACCATCGCCGCATTCCACCCCTGCTGCGGGGCCAGACGGACGGCGGCATCAAGCACCGCCTGCTCCATCCGGTCGGCCCAGTCGCCCGCGGGGGGCAAGGTCTGCGATGCGGTCATGGCGCGCCCAACGGCCTTCGGCTAGAATGAAATCCCGGTCTTCAGCCCCCAGAATAGGCCGTCCGGACGGCATTCGCGAGCCACGATATCCCGCCGCGACGATCTGGACAGGGTGGACCCGCTCGTGTATCAGCCCGCCTTCACCCGTGGGCCATGCTCGACGGTACACGATTTTATTTGTCTGCCCGTCTCCCTTCGAAAGGACGCGGCGGGCGGCCAAAGGAGAGATAACCCTGGTACAGATTTTCGTTCGCGATAATAACGTCGATCAAGCGCTCAAAGCCCTCAAGAAGAAGATGCAACGCGAAGGCAGCTTCCGCGAAATGAAGCGCCACGTGCATTATGAGAAGCCGTCGGAGAAGCGCGCCCGTCAAAAGGCCGAGGCTGTTCGTCGTGCCCGCAAGCTGGCGCGCAAGCGTATGCAGCGCGAAGGCCTGCTGCCGCCTCCGAAGCCCCGCGTGCCGGGTCCCGGTGCCGCGCGCGGATAGGCGAAGCGACCATCAGAGATTCAAAAGGCCGCTCCGGGCAACCGGGGCGGCCTTTTTCCTGTTCGAAACAGCGCCCTTCTCCCCCAAGGGGAGAAGGAAACCTGCCCCTACCGTCCGCCCTTCACCGCCCCGGCGAAGCTCTTCCAGCTCAGCTTGATGTCGGACAGGGCCCCGGCCCGGAAGGCGCGACCGGCGACCCAGACCATGAACAGGGCGGTGACGAACATGCCGGCCATGGTGCCGGCGATCTCGATCATCGGCGGATTGGCATGCATCCGGCCCAGCATCAGGAACGGGGTGAAGAACGGGATCCACGACAGGATCTTGACCACCGGGGCGTCAGGCGTCTGCAGGGCCATCTGCATGACCAGGATCGGCACCACCAGGATCATCATGATCGGCCCCATCAGGGTCTGGGCGTCGCGCGGCGTCTCGCAGAAGGCCCCGATGGCGGCGAACAGCACCGCATACATCAGATAGCCGCCGACCATATAGGCCGCGAAATAGCCGAGGATGCCACCGTGCAGCAGCACCTGGCCGATATCGCCCGCCCGGTCCGGCGCGAACGATATCAGACTGACCGCGCCGATCCCGCCCCAGGCCGCCATCACCGTCAGGGTCAGCAGGGCCACGCCCAGCACCTTGCCGGTCAGGATCTCCGTGGCCGAGGCCGAGGACAGCAGAACCTCGAGGATCCGGTTCGACTTCTCCTCCATCACGCTGTTCAGCAGGATCGAGGCCCCGGTGATGATCAGCGACCACAGGATGAAACCCGAGGCCAGACCGATGAAGGCCGGGGCCCGGTCGCGGAACGACAGTTCGCCGCCGCTGATCGACTTGGGTGAAAAGGCCGTCACCTCCGGTTCGAACCGCTCGGTCTCGGCGACGATGGCCGGGTCGATGCCCGCGGCCTCGAACACCTGGCGGCTGTTGGCGGTGCGCAGCGATCGCTTGACGAAGCTCTCGACCGTGCTGTTGGTCGTGCCCGCCGTCCACACCCGGGCCGCCGGTCGCCCCTCGACCCGGGTCAGGAAGACCACCGCATCCAGCCGTTCTGACTTGGGAATTTCATCACCGAGATAGCGGTTCACCACGGCGTCCTGTTCGGCCCCCGGCGCGGCCGCGGCCATGTCGGCCGGAGTCTCGACCAGCCGGATGCGCGACCGCCCCAGGGCGGCCACGGCACTGGCTCCGGCGCTGTTCACCATCGGGCTGGCCGCAGCGGCCTCGGTCCCGGTCTCCGTCCCCGCCGGCACCATGGCCCGGGCGGCCTTCGCCGCCTCCTCGGTCTGGGCCGATCGTCGGTCGACATCGGCCTGCAGGGCTTCGCGCACCGCCGCCGCCAGACCCGTGGCCTCGGGTCCCTCCTCGATCAACACCACCTCATTGACGGGCTCGGACGACTTGATCAGCAGCGGAATCCCGCCGCCCAGGACGGCGAACATCGGAAAGGCCAGCAGCGACAGCCAGAAGCCGACGGTGCGGGCATAGGCCCCGTATTCCCGGCGCGCGATCAACAGGATGCGTTTCATCGGACGATCTCCGCGTGGGCGGCACTCACCGACTGGTCCTGGTCGGGGTTGTCCCCGGTCAGGTCGATGAAGGCGTCATGCAGACTGGGCTCACGCAGCTCGAAGCGGCGCACGTCCAGCCCGCCGAGGAAGGCCGCCTTCAGCGCGTCCTGCCCCCGCCCACCCGGCGACAGCTGGGCCTTCAGCACCCGGACCCCGTCCATGTCCGAAACCGTATCCACATGGGTCACCCCCGGCAGGGCGGCGGCCTGCGCCGGGGCGATCGCCCCCTCCAGCTCCAGGAACCGGCGCGAGGTCGCCCGCGCCTCGGTCACCGTGCCCTCGAACGCCTTCTGGCCCCGGGCCAGCAGCACCACCTTGTCGCACAGCCGTTCGGCGTGCTGCATCACATGGGTCGAGAACAGGACCGTGGCCCCGTTGGCGGCCAGATCACGGATGATGCTCTCCAGCCCCTGCTGGTTGACCGGATCGAGGCCCGAAAACGGCTCGTCCAGGATCACGAACTCGGGCCGGTGCACCACGGCCGCGATCAGCTGCACCTTCTGGGACATGCCCTTGGACAGCTCCTTCATCTTCTTGCGCTTGGACTCGCCCAGTCCCTGGGCGTCCAGCATCTCGCGGGCGCGACGGCGGCCCTCGCCGGTCGGCAGTCCCTTCAGCGACCCGAAGAAGGCGATGGCCTCGACCGGGGTCATCTTCTTGTAGAGGCCGCGCTCCTCCGGCAGGAAGCCGATCCGGTCGCGCACCTTGCGCCCGTCGTTCGCCCCCAGGATGTCGATCCGCCCGGCGCTGGCCGATTGCAGGCCCAGGATCATGCGGATGGTGGAGGTCTTGCCCGCCCCGTTGGGACCCAGGAAGCCGCAGATCGTGCCCTTCTCGACCTGGAAGCTGAGATCGCGCACGGCATGAAAATCGCCGTATCGCTTGCTCAGTCCGTCAAGCGTCAGTGCCGCCGTCATATCGCCTCCCGGGAACGTGACGACCAGCCTAGCAAGCCCCGCGCCGGTATCGCTACCCGAAAGGGGCTGAAACCGTTGATTGACGCCGTGGAACCTTGGGTTGACTGTGAAAACGAACGAAAGCGAAGTTGATGGTCCGCAATATTCTGGGTGTGCTCGCCGGCGTGGCCGTCGCCATTCTGGCAGTGATGGCCGGTGAATTCGTCCTGCACGTCCTGGTGCCGCTGCCGATGCCGGACCCGGCCGACGCTGCGGCGATGGAAGCCCTGATGGCCTCGGCCCCGCTGGCCGCCAAATGGGGCCTGGTCGTCATCTATTTCGTCGCCACCGCCCTGGGGGCGTTCACCGCCACGCGCATCACCGTCCGGGTCTGGTCCGGCTGGGTGGTCATGGCGGTGATGATGGCCGCGACCGTAGCCAACTTCGTGATGCTGCCCCACCCGGCGTGGCTGATGATCGCCGCCCTGGTCCTGATCGGTGCCGGCGGCTGGCTGGGTATCCGGACGGCCCGGCCGCGTCCCGCCGCGGCGGGCTAGGGGCACCGGGGACGATACCGGTCTCGGTCAGGCCTGGCTGGCCTTGACCACCACGGCGAATGCGCGCCCGACGACCCGGGCCGGATCGACCGTCCGGCCGTTGCGCTCGATCTGGAAATGCAGGTGCGGGCCGGTCGAATAGCCGGTCGAGCCGACCAGGCCGATACGCTGGCCCGACTCGACCGCCATGCCCGAGGCGACATCGATCCGGCTCAGATGGCCGTACAGGCTGGTCATGCCGTTCGGGTGGCTGACCTCGACGAAATTGCCGAAACCGCCGGCGTCATAGCCGGTGCGCAGCACCCGCCCCTCGGCCGTGACCAGAACACCGGTGCCCTTGGGCGCGGCGATGTCGACGCCCTTGTGGGCCCGGGCCCGGGCCTCCCCGGCCAGCTTGCGCAGGCCGAACGGCGAATTGACGCCATAGCCGCGCACCGGGGCGATGAACGCCATCTGGCGCGTCACCGGTCCCGCCGGCTCGGCCACGGCCTGGATGGGCGCAAGCGCGGGGGTTTCGGTCATGGTGGCGGCCTCGCCCGCGGGCGCGCCCATCGGCGCGGCGGCCATGGCCAGTACGGCCATGCCGGCCAGAATGGCGGTCTGGCCGGTGTGGATCAGGATCGACCGTGCGGTCGGCAACAGGCTTCGCATGGAGGCGTCGTCTCCGGCTTCGGCTCAGGGAGCGGGGTGGGACGTCGTCGGGTCCGCCTCGGGCGCACCGGGGCGAACGACGCCGGTAAGACCCGCCCTTCTAAGACTCCATGGGGCGACTTTTGGGCACGACCAGCGTCAGGTCGTCGCAGGGCGGAACAAACGAAGGGGCGCGCCACCTCGCGGTGACGCGCCCCCCGGCCGTGTGACTCTGGCGGTTTTAGAGCGGCAGGCTGAAGGTCAGCGCCCCGCTGTGGCTTTCGGCCTTGTCGCCGAAGCGTCCACGATATCCGGCCGAGATCCGGACCGGTCCCATATGGGTTTCCAGCCCGGCCGAGGCCAGGAAGGAGCCACCGAACGGATCCTCGAACTGACGCTCCAGAATCCGCGCCGAATTGCCGGCGATCCCGACCCGGACCGGGTCGAAGCTGTCCGACAGGCCGTCGCGGTAGCCGCCCTCGGCGTAGAAGGACATGCCCTCACCGCCGCCTTCGGCCCGGAGCGACACCTCGCCGCTGACGCCCTGCAGTTCCCGCTTCTGGTAGGCGTATTCGGCCGCGGCCCCGGTCTCGTTATAGGCGTTGACCGTGGTCTTGACCCAGGTCACGGCCACGCGCGGGGAAATGGCGATACCGCCCATGTCGTACCAGACGCCGGTCTGGACGCGCGCGCCCAGGCTGCCGCCGTCGGCCTGGCCGGTATGGACGATCGGGGCCAGGGAGGTGATCCGCTCGATATCATCGTATTTCTCGATGGCCGCACCCGCCGTGGCATTGGCAAACATGTTGCCCTCGCGCCAGCCGGCATAGACGTCGAATCCGTAGCTCAGCTGTTCGAACGACATCTTGCCCGCTGCGACATCGGTGGACCGGTACGAGCCCGCCAGACCGACGCGCCAGTTGGGGCTGGACACATGGTCGATACCCACCCGGGCACCCCAGCCGTCAGCCTCGGTCTCGGCCACCGAACCGCGCGCGTCGGTGGTGACGCTGTCGGTCAGGGCCCCGACGATCAGCCGGGTCCCGGGCTCCCAGGCCGCATGGCCGGACACGGCCTCGCTGGACAGGTCGAGCATGTCCTCCCGCTGGCGGAAGGCGGTCTCGCCCTGCACCGTCGATTGGGCACCGATATCGCCATAGTACAGATAGTCGTTCGACAGCGCCGCCAGCAGGCGATGCCCGGCCGCCGTCGGATGGACCGTATCCCAATAGAAATAGGTTCCCGGCGTGGCGCAGACGGTCAGCCCGTTGAAGCAGGTGTCGCGCACATTGGTCAGGCCGAAGGCACCCGGGTTGGCGGAGATCACCGCGCCCACCTTGAACAGGTCCATCATGATGATGTTGGTGTTCGGATTGGCCGCCGCCGTGGTCATCAGGCCGGTCAGCAGCGCGCCGTTGAAGGTCGACGCGCCATAGTCCGCCAATGGTGCGGCCGGCAGGCCGGCCCCCTGGTTGAACTGCGGCGTCAGACTCAGCTGGGGCAGGTTGGAGACCAGGATGGTGCCCGCGCCGCGGCTGGCGACGCTATTGGTGATGAAGGTGATGTCGGCCGCCGAACTGACCGCCATCGCGCCCAGCACGCCCGTCGGATTGACCGCACCGGCCGCGACGGGAACCCCCTGCAGCAGGTTGTTGGCCCCGCCCAGGATGCTGACCAGATCCCGCGATCCGAAGGTGCCGCCGGCCCCCGTATAGGCCAGCAGCTGGTTACGCATGCCCGGGGGGAAGGCGGAACTGTCCGAACGGGCCCCGCCGTAGGCATAGTTGGTGCTGCCGGTTACCGGGGCTCCCAGGGCGGATCGGCCGACGGTGAAGCCCAGCAGTTCGGTAAACACGGGGCCGTTCGAGAACCGGCCCTGGAAGTAGGGCGGCGAGGTCGGTGACGCGCCGGCGGTTGCGGCATACAGGTTGCCGTTATCGCTCAGGCTGTCGCCGAACACGACCAGTCGGCCATAGCTCTGGGCGCTGGCGGCTCCGGCCACGGCGCAGGCGGCCGCGGCCGTAAGGGCTGCGAGCGCAGCGCTACTCAGGAAACGAGACATCGAAAAACCTCCCTCAACCGTCGGTACGCGGTCGTAGAGTCGCACTCTGCGCGGCTTTGCGCACAGTGCAAGATGCCGTTGGGTAAGCTTCCTAGTGCAACATGCGGAACTTGAGGGTTCCCACGACCTCTTTCACCGCTTCGAGGGCGCGGGGTTCATAGTCCCGGTCGACGTCGGTGATCACATAGCCGGTCCGCTCATCGGTCTTGAGATGCTGCCCGAGGATGTTGAGGCCCGCGCCCGCCAGCGCCCGGTTCAGGTCGGCCAGAACCCCCGGCTGGTTCCGGTGTATATGGAGAATCCGGTGCGCCCCGGTCACCTCCGACAGCTGCACGTTCGGCAGGTTGACGCAGAAGGTGGTGTCGCCGCGGTTGAGGTATCCCAGCAGCCGGTCGGCCGCGAATTCGGCGATCGCCTCCTGGGCCTCCTCGGTCGATCCCCCCACATGTGGCGTCAGGATCACATTCGCCAACCCTCTGAGCGGACTGTCGAACGGCTCGGCATTCGTCGCCGGCTCTTCGGGAAAGACATCGACCGCCGCCCCGCCGATCCGGCCCGAGCCCAGCGCCTGGGCCAGGGCCCCGACATCCAGCACATGACCCCGCGACAGGTTCAGCAACAGGGCCCCGGGCTTCATCCGCCCCAGTTCGGCCGCCCCGATCAGGGCGCTGTTTTCGGTCCGGCCGTCGACATGCAGGCTGACCACGTCGCTCTCGGCCAGCAGGGCGTCCAGCGACCGCATCCGCCGGGCATTGCCCAGGGCCATACGCTCCGACAGGTCGTGGAACACCACCCGCATGCCCAGCCCCTCGGCCAGCACCGACAGCTGCGACCCGATCGCCCCGTAGCCGACGATGCCCAGGGTCTTGCCGCGCAGCTCGCGCGATCCGGTCGCCGACTTGTTCCATTCGCCGCGGTGCATGGCGGCGTTCTTGTCGGCCACGTCACGCATCAGCACGATCATCAGACCGACGGCCAGTTCCACCACCGAACGCGTGTTGGAATAGGGGGCGTTGAATACGGCCACGCCCCGGTCGGCGGCGGCGTCCAGATCGATCTGGTTGGTGCCGATACAGAAGGCGGCAACCGCCATCAGCCGGTCCGCCGCCTCCAGCACCCGGGCACTGACCTGGGTCTTGGAGCGCACGCCCAGGACATGGACCCCCTTCAGCCGGGCGATCAGCGCGTCCTCGTCCAGCGCCCCCTTCAGACTCTCGACCGAATAGCCCGCCTCTTCCAGACGTTCGACCGCCGCCGGATGGATGTTTTCCAGCAGCAGCATGCGGATGCGGTTGCGCGGATAGGACCAGCGACCGGCGATGCCCTCGGCGTGCAGGACCTCGTCCAGCGACGCGGCCTCGCCGTCGGCGGCGGCCACGACCGTCGCGCGCCGCACCACTTCGGTGAAGGCGTAGAAGCGATCGGCGACCCCGCCCAGCCGCACCTCGGCATCGGTCCAGCCGTCGCCGACCATCACCACCGGTCCGCCCAGGTCCAGACCGTTCAGGGCCTCGACCTTGCCGCCGGCTCCGGCCAGCGGGTTGGCCAGATCGACGCCGGTGACCCGTCCCGCGGCGTCATAGACCAGATCATTGGCCAGCACCCGGTCTGCCGGCACCCCCAGGGCCTCGGCCACCGGGGCGATGATCTCGCGGAAGCCGCCGGAGACGATGACGATCCGGCCCGCATGGCTGCGGAAAAATCCGGGATTCCGCCCGATCGACGGAGTCAGCGACTCTGCGGCGCGCGCCGCCAGGGCGGTGACATGCTCCCGGGTCAACGGCAGCAGGGCCAGTCGCTGCCGCAGCGCCTCACCGAAGGCGATGTCCCCGGTCATGGCCCGATCGGTCAGGGCGGCGATCTCCGCGCCGATCCGCTCGCGATCGGCGGAACCGGCCAGCGCCAGGTCGGCCAGCACATCGAGGGATTCGAACGCGACGAGCGTCGAATCGAAATCAAACACGAAGGTCGGGCGGTGGGTCATCAAACCAGCCTGACCCACCTTCGCACTTGCAGCAATGCCTGTGCCGTCAGTAGCCGGACTTGCTGCGGGTCGGCGCGTTCTCGCGTCGGGCTTCCAGGGCCGCGGCCCCGACCGCGGCCGCAATCGTTATGATCGCCAGAATGGCCCCACCCTCCCGGGCATGGCTGCGGGCATAGCCGCCGGCCCGGTCGGCATAGCGACGCGCCGTCTTGCCGTGGCGCTTGAGGGACTTGCGGGAGCTGCGCCGGGCGTCGCGGTACCAGCGGCCGGCCTTGTCCCGGGTGTCCTCTCCCAGATCACCGGCCCGTTCACCGGCCTCGTCGAGGCCCTGCCGCACGCTGCGTGCCAGATCGCCGAACTGGTCGCGCAGGGCGGCGGTGTCGACCCAGCCGCGCGGATTGATGCGATCGCGCAGATGCTCGAACCGGGTCGATCCCGAGCGCTGGTTCAGCAACAGGGTGGCGAGCCCGACGCCCGCCAGAACGGCCACAACCGCGCCGGCAATACCGGGATGTTTGCGGATTTCGGCCAGAGCATTGAATTGTTGAACCATGGGATCGTGAACCTCTTCGTCGGGGCCGTGTCCTGCGGGCTCGGGGAGTCCGTCCGCATACGGCAGATAGGCGGGGCCGTGGCACCACATGACACAGGAGCGAACCGAACGAACAGAGGTTCCGCCAGGGGGTGCGGCACCACCCTACCACGGCCCCCTTACCATCGGCGAGACGGGTGCCTATCTTGCATCGCTCCCACACGCCGCCTGCAAGGACCCTCCGTGACCGATCACGCGCCCGCAACCGCCCCTGTCGACGATATCGCCGCGGCCTTCCAGATCGAGGGCTGGCCGGTGCGCGGACGGCTGGTTCGCCTCGGCGAGACGGTCGACACCATCCTGTCCACCCACACCTATCCCGAGCCCGTCGCGGCCCTGCTGGGCGAAGCCTGCGCCCTGGCCGCCCTGGTCGGGTCCAGCCTGAAGATCGAGGGCCGGCTGATCGTCCAGGCCCAGGGCGACGGGCCCGTTCGTTACGTCGTCGCCGACTATGACACCGCCGGCACCATGCGCGGCTTCTGCCGCTTTGACCCGGACGCGGTCGCGGCGGCCTCGACCGGCTTTGCCCGCCCGGGGGCCCAGACCCTGCTGGGCAAGGGGCTCTTCATCATGACGCTGGACCGCGGTCCGGACTTCGAACGCACCCAGGGCATCACCCCGATCGAGGGCGAGAGCCTGTCCCTGTGCGCCGAACATTATTTCCAGCAGTCCGAACAGGTCCCGACCCGGGTCAAGCTCGCGGTCGGTGCGATCACCGACGCCACCGGTACCCACTGGCGCGCCGGCGGGGCCATGATCCAGATCATCGCCGCCGACGACGCCCGCGGTTCGACCGAGGAGGTCTGGGACCGCTCACGCGCCCTGTTCCAGACCCTGGCCGACGATGAAATGCTGGACCCGACCATCACCCCCGAGACCCTGTTGTTCCGCCTGTTCCACGAGGACGGCGTCCGGCTCGAGGACGCCCGCCCCCTGAAGGCCGTCTGCCGCTGTTCGAAGGACCGCATCGGCGCG
This sequence comes from uncultured Brevundimonas sp., assembly GCF_963975535.1. Lineage (GTDB taxonomy): Bacteria > Pseudomonadota > Alphaproteobacteria > Caulobacterales > Caulobacteraceae > Brevundimonas. The sequence continues at coordinate 294,844 of NZ_CAXBHE010000001.1, forward strand.
GTCCTGGCCTCGTTCGACCCGGTCGAACTGGCCGACATGGTCGAGGACGACGGCAAGATCCGGGTCACCTGCGAATACTGCTCGACGGTGTATGAACTGGAGCCGGAAGAAGTCGCGGCGACCTAAGGGTTCAGGCGCTGTCCGGGCAGATCAGGTCGACGCCCGGAAAATAGGTGCGGTAGCGCCGCGCGTCGCGGGTCAGCAGAGTGTAACGCCGTACCGCCGCATGGGCCCCGATGAAGAAGTCCGGGAGGGGTGACCGGCGCTCGCCACCCCCGCGCCGGTAACGCTTGAACGCCTTTCCGGCCAGAAACGCCGCACCCCACGGCAGGTCTTCGCGGGTCAGCCCGGCTTCGTCCACCAGGGTATCAACGTCCGCGATCTCAAGAAAGCCAACCGATACCTCGGCGTAGATGATCGGGTTGATGATGAGCGATCGGTTCTCGGCGCTCTGGCTCAACGCCGATGCTGACCACGCGCGCCAGGGACTGTCCGCAATGGCGATGTCCAGAATGACATTGCTGTCGACCAGAACCGGGATCATCGATCAAATCGCTTCGGTGCCTCGTGCAGCGCGGCAGCGGTCCCGTTTTCCAGATCATCGTAGGGGCCGCGGGTCATTTCCATGATCTCATCGGCCGTCATCGACCTGTCCGTCGCCGCTCCGCTAAGCCGCGCCACGACCCGCTCGCCCCGGGTCAGTCCGTCGGCCGGCCTGAGCACGACCTTGCCATCCTCGATCGCCCATTCCACCTCGGTATGCGGCAGCAGTCCGGCCCGTTCGCGGATGTCGATGGGTATGGTGACCTGGCCCTTCGAGGTGATGCGCATGCGAAAGTCTTACCACAAACGGTAAGACTCCTGAAGCGGGCCCGCCCTCAATAGGCCAGCGCGATCCCGTCCTTGCGCATCTCCGTCGCCGCGCCATAGGTCCACGGCCCGCTTTCATTCACCTGCCGCACCACATTCTGGTAGCCGCCGAAACCGCCGTTCGGACCGCCGAGCACCCAGCCCATGGCCTGCAGCTGCGCCTTCGTCGCCGCCGGGACGCCGGTCTCCAGATGCAGCACCCCAACGCCCTCCGCCGGGTGACCGGTCGGTTCGGACGAGCCCTCGTGCTGCCAGCGCGGGCTGTCGCCGGCCTCCTGCGGGTCGAGGCCATAGTCGACCATGTTGATGATGATCTGGGCCTGCCCCTGCGGCTGCATACCGCCACCCATCACGCCATAGGCCATCCACGGCTCGCCGCCCCTGCAGGCGAAGCCCGGGATGATGGTGTGGAACGGCCGCTTGCCCGGCGCATAGACGTTGGGGTGACCGTCGGTCAGGTTGAACAGCTCGCCGCGGTCCTGGAACATGAAGCCGAGGGTCGCGCCGTCCGGGCCGTCGGGCACCAGGCCCGAGCCCATGCCGCGATAGTTGGACTGGATCCAGCTGACCATCATCCCGTCGCTGTCGGCGACGCTGAAATAGGTGGTGTCGCCCTGGGTCGGGGCGTCGCCGGGGAAGACCCGGTCCATGACCCGGTCCGGCCGGATCAGGGCGGCGCGTTGGGCGGCATAGGCCTTGGAGTTCAGTCGTTCGACCGGCGTCGCGCTGAAGCGCGGATCGGCGAACCACCGCGCCCGGTCCTCGAACGCCAGCCGCTTGGCCTCGGCCTGGTGGTGGATCGAGGCGGCCGACTGGAACCCCATCCCCTTCAGGTCGAACCGTTCGCAGACATTGAGGATCTGGTTGGTCGACAGGCCCTGGGTATTGGGGCCCAGGCCATAGACGTTGACGCCGCGATAGTCCGTGCGGATCGGCTCGACCCATTCGGTATGATGGGCGGCCAGATCGGCCCTGGTCAGCCAGCCGCCGATACGGCGGAAATAGCGTTCGATATGGTCGGCGATCTCGCCCTCATAGAAGGCGTCGCGCCCGCCCTCGGCGATCAGCCGATAGGTGCGGCCCAGATCCGGATTGGCAAACACCTCGCCGACGGCGGGGGTCCGGCCGCCGGGGGCGAAGACCTTCCGGCGGTTGTCATTCTCCTCGATGATCGCGCTCGAGCCGTCGAACCCGGCCATGTTGCGCTGCAGATACCAGGCGATCAGCTGGGGCATGGGCACCCCCTCCTCGCACAGCTCGGCGACGGGCAGCAGCACGTCCTTCCACGGCAGCTTGCCGTAGCGCTGGTGCGCGCTCCACCAGGCGTCGACCGTGCCGGGCACATTGACCGTCACCGCCCCGTATTTGGGCAGATAGCCGTCCGCCCCGGCCTTTGACCGGGCCGTGGCCAGCGACAGGCCGCGCGGGCTGTCGCCCGAGCCGTTGAAGCCGACGACCTTGCGCTGGCCCGGGTCCCACATCAGGCAGAAGGCGTCGCCGCCGATACCGTTGGCCGTCGGCTCGAGGAAGCCCAGCGCCGCATTGATGGCGATGGCCGCATCGATGGCCGAACCGCCGCGCCGCAGGGTGTCGATGCCGATCAGGGTCGCGCGTGGATGCGCCGTCGCCGCCGCCCCGTGCTGGCCCCAGACCGTCGACCGACCGACGAACTGCACCCCGCTGTTGCGGTTGCCGGGGCCGATGCCGGCATAGGGGTCAGTGAGCGGAGCGGTCTGACCGGCGGGCCGCGCGACGGCAGTCTGGACCGTCGCGCCATGGGCGACACCGGCCCCGGCCAGAATGGCCCCGGCCGGCAGGGTCGACAGGAAGGTACGGCGGCGCATGGGCGGGCTCCTCAAAGGCGAGACCGAACCCTAACCCCTTGAGCGCCGCTGTGAAGCGTTGCCGGCCATTACAGCCTCTTCCTTCCCCCGAAATGCGGGAAGGAAGCCGAGAACTACCCCCCCAGATCCAGCGAGTAGCCCGCCGAACGGACCGTGCGGATCGGATTGACCGTGCCCTCGACGTTCAGCGCCTTGCGCAGCCGGCCCACGTGCACATCCACCGTCCGCGCCTCGACATAGACGTCCGAACCCCAGACCGCGTCCAGCAGCTGTTCACGGCTGAACACCCGCCCCGGATGCTGCATCAGGTGATCCAGCAGGCGGAACTCGGTCGGGCCCAGATGGATCTCGTTGCCGGCCCGGCGCACCCGGTGCGCGACGCGGTCGATGACGATGTCGCCGTGGTTGATGCGGTCGTCGGCCAGGCCCGGCCGGATGCGGCGCAGCACGGCGCGGATGCGGGCGATCAGCTCGATCATCGAAAACGGCTTGGTCAGATAATCGTCGGCCCCGGTGTCGAGCCCGCGGATGCGGTCGCTCTCCTCGCCACGCGCCGTCAGCATGATGATCGGCAGGTTGCGAGTCTCGGCCTTGCCGCGGAGGCGGCGGCAGACCTCGATCCCCGACAGCCCCGGCAGCATCCAGTCCAGCAGCACCAGGTCCGGCAGGGTCTCGTCGATCTGCAACATGCCCTCGTCACCGTCGGCCGCGATGACGACGCGGTAGCCCTCCTTTTCCAGATTGTACTGAAGCAGGGTCGCCAGGGCGTCCTCGTCTTCCATCACCAGGATATAGGGCTGCATGGGCTGCGCTCCGGTCTCGGATCGTTCGGCTACTGGGCGTCGGGGTCGATGATCGGAGCGGCGGCGTCGTCCGGCGTCGGGGTCCAGCGCGGCCGGTCACCGACGATCTCCTCACCGGTGATCTCATAGTGGATCGACTCGGCGATATTGGTGGCGTGGTCGCCGATCCGCTCGAGGTTCTTGGCGATGAACAGCAGGTGGGTGCAGGCCCCGATCGTGCGCGGGTCGCCCATCATATAGGTCAGCAGTTCCCGGAACAGGGCGTTGTAGTGCTCGTCGACCTCGTCGTCCGTGCTCCACACCGCCAGCGCCCGGTCGACCTCGCCGGCCGTATAGGCGTCCAGCACGTCGCGCAGCCGGGTCGAGACCAGCTTGCCCATCCGTTCGATCGACCGCGTCAGCGGCTGCATCGGCTCGCCCTCGGCCAGCACCAGGGCCCGTTTGGCGATATTGCGACCCAGATCACCGGTGCGCTCCAGATCCACCGCCAGCTTCATCGCCGACAGCGTCTTGCGCAGGTCGCTGGCCACCGGCTGACGCAGGGCGATCAGGCGGATGGCCTTCTTCTCGATGTCGCGATGCATGGCGTCGAGCCGGGCGTCACGCTCGACCACGGCCTTGGCCAGGGCCACGTCGCGGCGGGCGACGGAGTCGACCGCGTCCGCCACCTGGGCCTCGGCCAGCCCCCCCATGCGGGCGACCTCGGCCGTGAGCTGGTTCAGCTCGTCCCCATAGGCCTTGACGGTGTGCTGGTTCATGACAGTCGCCGATCCTAGCCGAAGCGGCCGGTGATATAGTCGAGCGTGCGCCGCTCGCGCGGGTTGGTGAAGATGTCCTCGGTCGAGCCGGTCTCGATCAGCCGTCCCATATGGAAGAAGGCCGTGCGCTGGCTGACCCGCGCCGCCTGCGCCATGGAGTGGGTGACGATGACGATGCAGTAGCGCTCGCGCAGTTCGTCGATCAGTTCCTCGATCTTGGCCGTGGCGATCGGATCCAGCGCCGAACAGGGCTCGTCCATCAGGATCACTTCCGGATTGACCGCGATGGCCCGGGCGATCACCAGCCGCTGCTGCTGGCCGCCCGACAGGCCGGTGCCCGGCGAATGCAGCCGGTCGGCGACCTCTTCCCACAGCCCGGCGCGCCGCAGGGAGACCCGGACCACCTCGTCCAGTTCCGCCTTGGTGCTGGTCAGGCCATGAATACGCGGGCCGTAGGCGACGTTCTCGTAGATGGTCTTGGGAAAGGGGTTCGGCTTCTGGAACACCATGCCGACGCGTGCGCGCAGCAGCACGGGGTCGACGGATCTGGCGTTGATGTCCTCACCGTCGATCGCAATCCGGCCGGTCACCCGGGCCCCGGGAATCGTGTCGTTCATGCGGTTCATCGTCCGCAGGAAGGTCGACTTGCCACAGCCCGACGGGCCGATCAGGGCCGTCACCGTCTTGTCCGGAATATCCAGGCTGACGTCGAACAGGGCCTGTTTGTCGCCATAGAAGACCGACACGTCACCGGCGGCGATCTTGGTCGGTCCGACCGGGTCGTCCCCGTTCGAGCGCGGCTGGGGCACGCTGATGGCCCGGGACGCGGCCGTCCGCGTATCAACGGTCGCAGCGGGACCGTCGCCCCCGCTCTCGGCACCGTCCACAGCACGAAGGAGATTGATCTTCATAGGCTTACCACCGGCGTTCGAAGCGCCGGCGCAGTACGATCGCGGCGGCGTTCATGACGATCATGAAGGCGAGGAGCACCAGGATGGCGGCGGCGGTCCGCTCGTGGAATGCCCGCTCCGAAGCATTCTCCCAGATGTAGATCAGGGACGGAAGGGCCCCGGTCGGTTGATCGATTCCCGTCGGAATCCCCGGCACGAAGCTGACCATGCCGATCAGCAGCAGCGGCGCGGTCTCGCCCAGGGCGTGCGCCATGGAGATGATCGACCCGGTCATCACGCCCGGCATGGCCAGCGGCAGCGTATGCTGGAACACCGTCTGGGTCCGGCTCGCGCCCATGGCCAGCGCGGCCTCGCGGATCGACGGCGGCACCGCCTTCAGCGACGAGCGGGTGGCGATGATGATGGTCGGCAGCGCCATCAGGGCCAGCACCAGCCCGCCGACAAGGGGCGACGACCGTGGCAGGTGCATCCAATTGATGAACAGGGACAGACCCAGCAGGCCGTAGACGATCGACGGTACGGCCGCGAGATTGTTGATATTGACCTCGATCATGTCCGTCAGCCGGTTCCGCGGCGAGAACTCTTCGAGATAGACGGCCGCGCCCACGCCCAGGGGAATGGCGATCAGGGCCGTCACCAGCAGCATCAGGGCCGAGCCGACCACGGCCCCCGCGACCCCGGCCAGCTCCGGCTCGGTCGAGTCGCCGTTGGTGAACAGGGCGGCGTTGAAATGGGCCGAGACGGCGCCTTCGGCATTCATCCGGTCGAGCCAGTCGAGCTGCTGGTCACTCAGCTGGCGCTGAAGCGCCGGCGTGGCGCGGGAAATTTCGCCCTTGAAATAGAGATCGGCGTCATCCGACATCGGGGCGGCGATCGGCAGGGTCTCGCCGATCAGACCCGGCTGGCGCTGCAGCCGCTCGGCGATGCGGTATTTGAGTTCGGACGAAAACAGACCGCGCATGGCCGTCGTCCGCGTCCCGGCGGCGTCGTCCTCGAGGCCGAAGCGGGCCAGGGCCTGTTCGGCCACCAGCTGTTCGAAATTGGTCCCCGCCGGATAGGCCCGGTCGATCCGGGCCGGATCCATATAGACCGGCACGGTCACCGTATGGGCGTAGAAGGCCGTGTGGCCCTGTTCGATGATCCGGCCGAGCAGCAGCAGCAGAAAGCCGATGGAAATGGCGATCGCCAGCAGGCCGTAGGTCCGGAACCGGCCTTCCCGCGCATGGCGGCGCTTCAGGCCCGCCCGGAGACGGTCCACACTCGCGGCCTCGGTGATCGGGGGGGTCGGTTCAGTCATACTGCTGCCGATAGGTCTGGACGATACGCTGGGCCACGATGTTCAGCGCCAGGGTCACCAGGAACAGGGTCAGGCCCAGGCCGAACGCGGCCAGGGTCTTGGGGCTGTTGAACTCCTGGTCGCCGGTCAGCAGGGTCACGATCTGCACCGTGACGGTGGTGACCGTATCGAGCGGATTGATGGTCAGCTTGGCGGCCAGGCCGGCCGCCATGGTCACGATCATGGTCTCGCCGATGGCCCGCGACATGGCCAGCAGCATGGCCCCGGCCACGCCCGGCAGGGCCGCCGGCAGCAGCACGCGCTTGACCGTTTCCGAGCGCGTCGCCCCCATGGCGTAGGACCCGTCGCGCAGGCTCTGCGGCACGGCATTGATGATGTCGTCGGACAGGGACGAGACGAACGGGATCAGCATGATCCCCATGACCGCGCCGGCGACCAGTGCCATCTGGTTCTGCACCAGCATCAGATAGTGACCGATCCCGTCCAGTGGCCCGCCGACCAGCTGGGCCCCGAGGCCGTTGAAGAAGGCGCGGAAGGCCGGCCCCACGGTCAGGGCGGCGAAGAAGCCGTAGACCACCGTCGGCACCCCGGCCAGGACCTCGAGCGCCGGCTTGATCAGGGCCCGCGCCGTCGGGCTCGCATATTCGGACAGATAGATGGCCGAGAACAGGCCGACCGGGGCGGCCACCAGCATGGCGATGGCCATGATCAGGAAGGTGCCGGCGAACAGCGGCAGGGCCCCGAAGGCCCCGGTCGAGCCGACCTGGTCCGCGCGAATGGCGGTCTGCGGGCTCCACTGGGTCCCGAACAGGAAGTCGAACACCGGCACGCTTGAGAAAAAGCGAACGGAATCATACAGAAGCGAGGCGATAATCCCGATGGTCGTCAGCACCGCCACCGCCGAACAGGCAAACAACAGGCCGACGATCCAGCCCTCGACCCGGTTGCGCGCCCGCATGCCGGGCCGGATCTGGCTGAACACGAACAGGCCGCCCAGCAGGCTCGCCAGCAGCGCCCCCACCATGCCGCCGACACTCAGGGCCAGATGGATGCTGGCGGCGCGGCGGCCTTCCGGCGGCAGTTGCCCGGCCAGGGGGGCCGGCCAGATCTGGGCCGCCGGCTGTCCGGCCCCGACCCGGCGAGCATCCGCGAAGAACGCGTCGCGCCGGAAGGGTTCAAGCTGGGAGACACTCTCGGGTGCCCCGGCGGTCAGCAGCCGGTGCTCGATCTCGCCCGAGAAGACGGAGGCTGCGATCAGGACCACCAGTGCCGGGACCGCCGTCCAGATCAGGGCATACAGGCCATGCTGCCCGGGCCGTGAATGGGGCGGGTGGCCCTCGGCCCGGGCCTGCTCCCCGCGACGACGCGCAAGCGCCCGCGCGCCGACAAAAGCCGAGGCCACCAACACGACCAACAGGGGCAGAAACAGCCAGCTCATCGACATCCGGGGAAGCGAAGAATCACATCCGGCCCGGGACCCGGGTCAGACCGGGGGATCAATGCCCGTGATTGGTTGGCGGATTACGACGTCTCCGTGACAGTTCTGTTACGTCGTCAGGCTTCGGGGGCGGCCGGGAAATAGGCCGTGAACAGGGCCCCCTTCCCCGGCGCACTCTCGACCGTCAGTCCGCCCCGGTGCCGGTTGACGATATGTTTGACGATGGCCAGCCCCAGGCCGGTGCCCGCCTTCTCGCCGCTCTTCTGGCCCTCGACGCGATAGAAGCGTTCGGTCAGTCGGGGCAAATGTTCCCGCGCCAGGCCGGTGCCATGATCACGCACGCTGACAGAGGCATAGCGCTGTCCCGGAACGCGGTCGGGCGTCAGCAGCGGAAGGCGCGTGGCCCCGTCACCCCGGCTGCCGCCGGACCACGGCGTCGACACCTCGTCCAGACTGACGTCCGGACGAATGGTGATTTCAACCCGGCCTCCCGCGGGCGAGTATTTGATCGCGTTGTCGACCAGGTTCTGAACCACCTGGATGATCTCGTCGCGCGTGCCCTGGACCGGCGCGGCCCGCGGCTGGCCGGGCCCGGCGATGTGGACGTCGACCTGCCGGTCGCCCGACAACACGCTCACCGCGTCCACCACATCGCCGCAGACCCGGGACAGGTCCACCAGGCCTGACGGCGGAATGTGCTCGTTCAGCTCGATCCGGCTCAGCGACAGCAGGTCGGCGACCAGCCGGCTCATCCGGTCGGCCTGGATGGCCATGATGTCCAGAAACCGGTCCCGGGCCTTCTCGTCATCGCGGGCGTGCCCCTTCAGGGTCTCGATGAAGCCCGACAGCGAGGCCAGGGGCGTACGCAGTTCGTGACTGGCGTTGGCCAGAAAGTCGACGCGCATCATTTCCATGCGCCGGACGTCCGTATCGTCATGCAGAACCACAAGCGCCAGATGTTCGTCTTCACCGGACGGCAGCGGGCGGATCAGGGCGCGCCAGTGCCGCTCCCGCGAGAGATAGTCGGTGACCCGGGTCACGCCGCCGAACAGGGCTTCGTCCACGGCCTCCAGCACCGTCGGGTCGCGCAACACCGAGACCAGCAGCGCCCCCTCGCGCTGGATGCGCAACAGCTCGCGCGCCGCCGCATTCGCCAGCAGGATGCGCCGTCCGGCAATGTCATCGGCTTCTCCGCCGGCGACAACCAGGACGGGATCGCCGAGACCCTCGAACAGGGCGTCCAGCAGGCGACCCTCGACCGGACCGCCGCCGTCGCGCTCCACCTCGGCGGCCACCACGTCGATCGGGCCTTGCCGCCCCGGCCGGTTGATCCAGCCCACCGAGACCGCGACCAGCAGCGCCGCGCCGACCAGCCAGCCGGCCAGGGACGGCTGCACAAAGGCCAGGCCCAGCAGGATCAGGATCGGCAGGCCTGCGCTGGCCAGGACCGTCGGCCACCGGGCGGCGATGGGCGGCGCGACGGGAGAGGGTGACACTTCGTAGGGCATTCGGTCTCGCAGTCCGCCGATCGGGTGCACGGAATCGCTGTCGTACGCCATCCCTGCATGGATTCTGTGACGATAAATCCTCGCCGCCAGGACGCCGGAGCCACCCTTTATTCACGTCTTTCTGGCAGATCGTCTGCGAAAGGGGAACGGTTCTGGCGGCCATGTTCGAGCAACTTATCGCCCATCATGACTGGCGCTGGATCGCGCCGGCGGCGCTGATCTGCGCCCTCGGCCTGGCCACGGCGCTGCATCTGCTGAGCGCGGCGCGAACCCAGGTCGGCCATCGGCGCCACGCCACCGGCATGCTCAGTGCCCTTACCGGGGCCATGGCGGTCTTCGTCACCCATTTCGCCAGCATGCAGGGCATGCACTGGACCGGCAGCGCCCGCTACGACATTCCGCTGACCCTGCTGTCCTTCTGCGCGATCGCCGTCTGTACCTCGGTCGCGACGGTGCTGATCCTGAGGCGCGACAGTCGATGGCACCGCATCGGGGCCGGTGCCCTGGCCTTTTTCGGGCTGGCCGCCATGCATTTCATCGGGTTTGCGGCCCTGATACTTCCCGGGCACCTGGCGTTCGATCCCACAGCGGTGGGCGTCAGCGTCGGCCTGGGACTGCTCCTCGCCGTCGGCACGGCCGGCTTTGTCTTCGGACCCGGCGTGCGCCGTCTCATCGTCGCCACCGGCGCGTCGGCCCTTCTGGTCCTGACCCTTCATTTCATCTCGATGGCCGGCATGACCTTCGTCAGCGAGCCCGGCAGGCTCGTGGCGGCGCATCAGGTCACGGCCGCAACCATGTCCGCCATCGTGATCGGGATGATCCTGATCGTGGTCGTCGTCGCCTGTGCCGTCAGCGCCGTGAGCTGGGCGGCACGCTCCAGCGCCCTGTCGCACATCCGCGAAGCCATCGAAGCCATGCCCGACGGACTGGCCTTCTTCGATGCCGGGGACCGTCTCGTGCTCTGGAACAGCCGCTACGCCGAGATCAATCCCGAGCTGACGACCGTGCTTCAGGTCGGACAGACCTTCCGTCAGATCCTCCAGATCGGGCTGGACGAGGGCCTCTATGCCGACGCCGAGGGCCGCGAGGACGAATTCATCGCCGAACGTCTCGCCGCCCGCCGCCAATTGACGACCACCATGGAACAGCAGATCGCGGGCAACCGCTGGCTGCGCGTCGCTGACCGCCGGAGCTCGGCGGGCGGTATCGTCACGGTCACCACCGACATCACCGATCTGAAGCAGGCCGCGCAACATCTGGCCGAGGCCCGCGACGCGGCCCAGGCGGCCAACGGAGCCAAGAGCCAGTTCCTCGCCAATATGAGCCACGAGATCCGAACACCGCTGAATGGCGTGATCGGCATCGCCCAGGCCCTGGCCGCGACGGACCTGACCCCGCCCCAGCGGGAAATGCTGGACCTGATCCATTCCTCAGGCCGGACCCTGCAGGCCCTGCTCAGCGATATCCTTGACCTGGCCCGCGTCGAATCCGGCCGGCTCAGCCTGTCCGATGACGCCTTCGATCTGGCGGCCGCGGTCCGGGAGGCTGCCCAGCTCTACGCGGCGACGGCCCGGGACAAGGGCCTGCAATTCTATGTCGAGGTCAGCCCCGACGCGGAACTCTGGGTGTCCGGCGACGTCATCCGCCTGAAACAGATCCTGACCAACCTGGTCTCCAACGCCGTCAAATTCACCGCCTCCGGCTTCGTCAACCTGACCGTCGCCCGCGGACCGGACAACGGCGACGGCGAGACCCTGCGGTTCACCGTCGAGGACACGGGAATCGGCTTCGACAGCGAGACCCGTGACCGCCTGTTCAAGCGGTTCGAACAGGCCGACGGCGCGATCACCCGGCGGTTCGGGGGCACCGGCCTGGGCCTCGCCATCTCCCACCAGCTGGCCGGCCTGATGGACGGCAATCTGGATTGCGAGAGCGAACCGGGCGGCGGGTCTGCCTTCATCCTGACCATCCCCCTGCGCCCCGCCGCCTGCCCGACCGTGGCAGGCCAGGAGGTCTCCGCCGTCGCTGCCGGTCCGGACAGCCGCATCCTGCGGGTTCTGGTGGCAGACGACCATGCGACCAACCGCAAGGTCGTCGAGCTTATCCTGGCCCAGGCCCCGGTCGAACTGACGATGGTCGAGGACGGGGCCCAGGCGCTGGCAGCCTATCGCGCCGGGGAATACGACCTGGTGCTGATGGACATGCAGATGCCGGTGATGGACGGCCTCGCCGCCACGCGGGAAATTCGTCTGCACGAAGCGACGATGGGCCTGCAGCGCACCCCGGTCATCATGCTGACGGCCAACGCCCTGTCCGAACACGTCGCCGCCGCCGAAGAGGCCGGGGCCGACCTGCACCTGGCCAAGCCGTTCAATGCCGCCCAGCTGCTGTCGGTCGTGTTTGAATTGCCGGCCGCCGCGGCGGCCGAAGCCACCGCGGCGAGCGCAGCCGTCGCCTGATCACGATCGGCGACGACGACCCCTATTCGTAGCCGTGGGCCGCCTCGTTGATCACCTGTGACGGCATGGACGAGAAGTCGACGGCGATCGGTTTGGCCGCCTTGGTCTGGAAGGTCTTGATCACATGCTCCAGCCGGCGGCGCACCTCGCGGGCGGCCTCGGACTGCGGATCGAGCTCCAGCGGAGCGAGGCAGAAATCAATGATGGCCTTGGGGCGTTCCAGCGGTTCCATGGTCGGTCTCCTCTCTATTCGGCGGCGATGAACTGGGCGGTCTCGGTCGATTCCTTCATGGCGGTCGTCGACGACTGCCCGTTGGAGATCACGGTCGCGACCTGGTCGAAATAGCCGGTGCCGACCTCGCGCTGGTGGCGGGTGGCGGTGTAGCCGGCGGCCTCATTGTCGAACTCGCGCTGCTGCAGCTCGGAATAGGCCGACATGCCGCGATCGCGATAGCCGCTGGCCAGCTCGAACATGCCGTTGTTCAGGCTGTGGAAGCCGGCCAGGGTCACGAACTGGAACTTGTAGCCCATGGCTCCCAGCTCCCGCTGGAATTTGGCGATCGTCGCCTCGTCCAGCTTGGCCTTCCAGTTGAACGACGGCGAGCAGTTGTAGGCCATCAGCTTGCCCGGGTGCTTCTTCTGGATCGCCTCGGCGAACTTCTTGGCGTCGTCCAGATCGGGGTGCGACGTCTCCCACCACAGCAGGTCGGCGATGTTGGCGTAGGACAGGCCGCGCGCGATGCAGTGCTCCAGCCCCGTGCCTTCCTTCAGGCGGAAGAAGCCTTCCGGCGTGCGGTTGTCGCGGTCGATGAACGGACGGTCGCGCTCGTCGACGTCCGAGGTGATCAGCTGGGCGCTCTCGGCGTCGGTGCGGGCCACGGTGATGGTCGGCACCCCCATGACGTCGGCGGCCAGACGGGCGGCGACGAGGTTGCGCTCATGCGCCTGGGTCGGGATCAGCACCTTGCCGCCCAGATGGCCGCACTTCTTCTCGCTGGCCAGCTGGTCCTCGAAATGGACGCCGGCGGCCCCCGCCTCGATGAAGGCCTTCATGATCTCGAAGCTGTTCAGCGGTCCACCGAAGCCGGCCTCGGCGTCGGCGACGATCGGCGCGAACCAGTCACGCTTGGCCCCGCCCTCACCGTGTTCGATCTGGTCGGCGCGTTGCAGGGTGCGGTTGATGCGGCGGCACAGTTCCGGCGCGGCATTGGCCGGATACAGCGACTGGTCCGGATACATGGCCCCGGCGGTATTGGCATCGGCGGCGACCTGCCAGCCCGACAGATAGATGGCCTTCAGCCCGGCGCGGACCATCTGCATGGCCTGGTTGCCGGTCACCGCGCCCAGCGCATTGATATAGGGCTCGCTGTGCAGCAGTTCCCACAGCCGGTTGGCCCCGCGCTCGGCCAGGGTCTGGGCCACGGTGACCGAACCGCGCAGCTTCAGCACGTCCTCGACGGAATAGGGCCGCTCAATGCCGTCGAAACGGCCGGCGGGCGACGGGACGAGGTCTGCGAAGGTGGTCATGATACAGGGTCCTGGATTTGTGGGACGGTCGGGGCACCGCCGGTTCCTCCAACCTACGCCGCTAAGTCACTTTTGATACAAGGATCGGTCGTCATTTCCAGTCATTATGTCACAATATGACCCTTGCTATTCAGTCATATCATGACATGGTGTCACGATGACCGGGACCACGGACCGCAAGCTGTTCCTCGGCGGCCGCCTCAAGCGGCTGCGTCGCGACATGGCCCTGACCCAGACGGCGATGGCCGCCGATCTCGGGGTTTCCCCCAGCTATCTCAATCACATTGAGCGCAACCAGCGCCCGGTTTCGGCCCAGCTGCTGCTGCGTCTGGCCGACACCTATGACGTCGATCTGCGCGCCCTGGCCCAGCAGGCCGGCCCCGCCGGCGAGGCGGAACTGGCGGAAATTCTCGCCGACCCGGTGTTCGGCGGCCTCGCCGTCCCGCGCCATGAGATCCTGCAGCTGGTCGACGACGCCCCGGGCGCCGCCGATGCCCTGGTCCGCCTGTACCGGGCCTTCGCCGACCGCCGTACCCGCGAACAGGCCGAGGCCGGCCAGGGCGGCGTCACCGGTGTGGAGTCGCCCGCCGACTGGGTCCGCGACCACATCCAGGCCCGCAGCAACCACTTTCCCGAGCTCGACACCCTGGGTGAGGCCCTGCACGAGGCCCTGTTCCCCGACGACCCCGCCATCCGCGGCGAGGGGTTCGAGGTGCGCGCCCGCGCCCGGCTGCTCGAACGCCATACCCTGCCCGTCCGCATCATGCCGGCCGAGGTCATGGTGGAATGGACCCGTCGCTTCGACCCGCATCGTCGGCGGCTGCTGATCTCCGAGACCCTGGGCCCCGCCTCGCGCGCCTTCGCCATCGCCTATCAGCTGGCCCTGGTCGAACATGACGCCGAACTGACCGCCGCGACCGAGGCCGCCAAGGCCCCGAACGCGGCGACCCGCAACCTGCTCAAGGTCGCCCTGACCAACACCCTCGCCGCCGCCATGCTGATGCCCTACGCCGCCTTCCAGCGCACCGCGGAAGCGACCGGCTACGACCTGGCCCGGCTGCAGGCCCGCTTCGGCGTCAGTTTCGAACAGGCGGCGCACCGGCTGACCACCCTGTCACGCCCCACAGCCCGCGGCGTGCCGGTCTTCCTGATGCGGGTCGATCAGGCCGGCAATATCTCGAAACGCTATGCCTCGGGGGCCTTCCCCTTCTCGCGCTTCGGCGGGGCCTGTCCGCGCTGGCGCCTGCACAGCGCCTTCCGCACGCCGGGCCGTATCGTCACCCAGATCATCGAGACCCCCGACGGCACCCGCTGGTTCACCCTGGCCCGCACCGTCGACCGCCAGGGCCACGACGGCTTCGGCGAGGGTCAGGACCTGGCCATCGGCCTCGGCTGCGAGCTGAAACACGCCCACCGCCTGACCTATGCCCGCGGTCTCGACCTGGCCGCGCCCGAGGTCACCCCCATCGGCCCGGCCTGCCGCCTGTGCCACCGTCACCCCTGCGCCGAACGCGCCGCCCCGCCGGTCGACCGCCCGCTCACCGTCGACGACTGGTCGAAATCGGTCAGCCCCTATCCGTTCGGCGAGGCCTGAAGCTCAGAGCAGGATCAGGGTGCCGTCGTCCACCCGGTAGGCGACGCCGGTCCGGTCAAACAGTGCGGCCAGCACCGGCACGGGCTCCCCTGCCCCGTCGTCCAGCAGGCGGGCGATCAACCGGGCCGGTTCCGCATCGCCCGCGGCCGTCGTCATCGCCGCCAGCCATTCCGCCCGGGTCAGGACGCCGTCGTCACGATTGCTGTCCAGCAACGGCCGAAGAAAGTCGAACCAGTCGCCGCCGTCGTGCCGTCTCTGGGCCGCTTCCGCCGCCAGCGCGAACACCGCCCCGCAGGCGTAATAGGCCCGGTGCTCACCCCGCGTCCCGGCGCTGGCCAGGCTGCCCCCGGCGGCCAGGGTGATGCAGTCGTTGACCTCACCCTGCAGCTGATCGCGCGGGTCATAGGTCGGGTCCACCGCCGCCAGGGCGCGGATCGCCATCAGATCGGCCCCGCCCTCGGTGATCCAGGCCTCGCGGGCGTATTCGTAGCGCACGGTCTGACCCAGCCAGAAATGCGCGGTCTCATGGCCGATGAACCAGCGCGCGGCCGCCAGCACCCGGTCCGACCGCGTCACCACCCCCGTCCCCTCGAAGCTCATCACGATCAGTCCGGGCAGGACGCTGCCGCCCATACTGGTCATGCCGTCACGGGCCCCCGACCAGCTGACCATCACCGTCGGCTTTTCCGTCTGCCCCGGCCCCAGACGATCGGCGTAGTAGTCCGTCAGACGGGGCGCGAAGATCCCGATTTCGTCACCGATCCACGACGGCAGGCCGGGGTCGACCACGGTGGCCAACCGGTCGCTGTCCATCAGGCGCGCCGTGCCGAACAGGACATAGGTCCGGGCATGCTCTGCGGTCGGGGCCTGCTGCCGCCGGCCGTTGAACAATACCGGCCCTGCCCGATCCACCCAGGTCACGCGCGACGGCCCCCCCGGAAGGTTCAGACCGTTGAGGTCCTGCGGCAGGGCCGAGACCTCGGCCACACTGGCATAGGGCATCAGATCGAACTGGTCCGAGGCCAGGGCGACCGACCCGTCGGAAAAGATCAGCGCCGGGCTATAGGCCGCTTCCAGATCCCCCGACGTCGGACGCAGGCGGATCCGCACCTGTCGCGGCACTGATCCCCCGTCCACGGCCCGCAGCACGTCATAGAAGCCGTACCGCTCCATCACCACGCCCGGCGTCTCGACCGTCCACTGCTGCGGCCGCCACGGCTCGCGGGACGCCTTCAGCAGCGCCGACTCGCGAAAGGCCCATACCGGCGCGTCCCGATCCAGCGCGAAGTCGGCGGCCCAGCGGTTCCCGTCACGGGTCACGGTCACGGCCACGGGATCAAGGGCGGCGTAGGGCGGCAGGGGGGATCGCCCCGGACTGTCCGCTGCGGTCGCACACCCGGTCAGGCTCAACAGGCCGCTGACGACGGCGGCGATCAAACCGGCAGAAAAACGCATGGATTCGGAACTCCGGAACAGTCCACAACAACGAGTCTGGGCGAAAACGTCAGTCGCCGCCATCCGTCTGTGCCGCCCGCTCCAGAGCGCGCCCGGCGGCCGCCAGTTCCCCGGCCATCACCGTCTTGAGCCGCTGCGGCGCGACGATGGCCACCCGGTCGCCCCAGCTGAACAGGTGCCAGGCCAGTTCGCGCATTCCGCTGGCCCGGAAGCGCACGATCACCGATCCGCCGGCCTCATCCTCCAGCGTCTGGGTCGGGTGCCAGCGCCAGGCCCGGGCCTCGTCCGCGCCTTCCGGTGTCACCCGCAACACCACATCCTCGATCTCGTCCTGATAGATGCCGAACGACTGGCTGGCGAAGGCCTGCAGGTCGAAATCGGCGGGCGGGGCGGCGATGCCGTCCAGCGCCTCGACCGCGCTCATCCGGTCCAGCCGGAAGGTCTGGATGCGCGCGCTCTCGCGGTCGGCCCCGACCAGATAGTTGGCCCGCCCGAACATCACGCCGCACGGGGCCACGCTGCGGCGCCGCGCCTCGGCCCCCGGTCGGCAATAGGTGAAGCCCAGCGGTCGCCCGGCCAGCACCGCGCCGCGGATCTCGGCCAGCACGGCCTCATCCGCCGACGGGCGCGGGCCCGCCTGGACGGCGATGGTTTCGGCCCGGATCAGGGCCTCCAGATCCGGGGCCAGCCGGTTCAGCGTCGTCGAGCGCATCGCCGACTTCAGCTTGCGCTCCAGCCCCTCCAGCGCCGCCGCCCGCCCCGGCTCGCCCGCGGCGCGCAGTCCGTGGGCCGCCTTGGTCAGCTCGACCAGTTCGGTCGCCGTCGGGGCCTGCTCAAAGGCCGACAACCCGCCACGGATACGCCAGCGCTTGGTCGGCGGATCGGACACCTCCTCCGCCGCCGGAAACAGCATCAGCACCGCGTCGCGCATCCGTTCGGCCGTGCGCCGCCCGACCCGCATCGCCGTCGCCATCTCGTCCAGCGTCAACCCCTCGGCGCTGGCCGCCATATGCCGCGCCAGCTCGATCACCATCGCCGCCTTGTCGTGTCTCATCGGGTCACGCGATCCTATACGTCCGTTTCTGGCGCAACACTGTCGCAAAGTAGGCTCATCAGCAAGTCACCCCGCTTCAGGAGTTCCCCATGGCCCGCGCCTTCGCCCCCCACGCCGCCGTTTCCGCCAACCGCTATCTGATCGTGCCGTGCGAGGCCGACGGCTGTTCCGACCTCGCCGTCATCTGGGACCGGCTGGAGGAACAGGTCGTCGACGTGATCGATGCCGCCGCCAGCGCCCGCTATTCGGATGAAGACGCCCTGTGGGACGAGTTCCGCGCCGGACCCTTCGAGACGCCGGCCGCCGATCATTTCCGCATGGCCGCCTGACGGCGATCAGTGGATACGGGCGTACAGGGCCTCGATCAGGTCCAGTCGCTCGACAAAGGGCACCGGCGCGGCCGCCGGGCCGTCATTGCCGAACATCAGCAGCTGTCCCGGCGTCGCCCGGTATTCGGGCCAGACCGGCCGTTGGTCCCCGTTGGGATCGCCGGTCGCCGCAAATCCGGTCCAGTAGCCGGCCATCGCCGTCGCCACCCGCCGGTCCCGCTCCCCGACCGGCCAGGGCGCGGCCGACAGATTGTCGAACACATAGGGGCGTTCGGACCCGTGCGGAGCCCCCGCCCGGGCTCCGGGCATGGCCGCCGCGACCACGTCGAACCGGTACAGCCAGGTCGGATGGCCGGCCCGGGCGTGCAGCCGCGCCAGCCGCCGCGCCGGTTCATTGAAGGCCAGATCGCTGACCACCCCGGCCCGGTAGCCGTCCGCGCCGCCATAGGCCGCATGCAACGCCTGCCGTTCCGGTCCGGTCATGGCCGCATCGAGCTCGCGCCAGGGGCTCATGTCCTCCGGCCGGATGTCCCCGAATTCGTCGCTGTTGCTGCCGATGATCAGCGGCACCGCGGCCTGCCGGCCCGCGGCAAAGGCCGGCTCCACATCCGCGTCGATCAGCCCGTGGCCGTCGTGACCGTCGAGGACCAGCAGATCGCCGCCGTAAAAGCTGGGCGGCGGGCTCAACAGCCGCCCGGTGGGAACGGCCCGCAACTGCGCGGCGGTGGCCCCGGCCAGACCCAGGCTGTCGGCAAAGGCGACGCCCCGCGCCTCCAGCGACGGCCGCCCGTCCCGCCCCGCGAACACCGGCGTGCCCACGTCCCGACCCAGACCCGACTGGACCACCGCCCGGTGAAACAGCCCGCGCGCCGGGCCGGCGATCATCAGCCGCAGGATCGCCGCGCCGCCCGCGGACTCGCCGAAGACGGTGACATTGGCGGGGTCGCCCCCGAAGACCGCGATATTGTCCCGCACCCATTCCAGGCCGGCGATCATGTCCGCCAGTCCGTAGTTGCCGACCAGGCCCCCACCGCCGGCCTCGGCGCTCAGGGCCGGATGGGCGAAGACCCCCAGCCGCCCCAGCCGGTAGTTGATCGTCACCACCACCACGCCGCGCCGCGCCAGAGCCGTTCCGTCATACAGGGCCGCCGTCCCGGACCCGCTAATCAGCGCGCCCCCGTGGATCCAGACCATCACCGGCAACGGACCGTCGCCGGCGTCCGGGGTCCAGACATTCAGGGTCAGACAGTCCTCGCTCATCGGCAGGGGTCCCACGCCGGGGTCCCCCCCGGCCGGGGGCTGGACACAGATCGGGCCGACGGTCGCCGCATCCCGCAGGCCCGGCCAGCCGGCAGGCGGCTGCGGTGCCCGCCAGCGCAGCGGTCCGACGGGCGGGGCCGCATAGGGGACGCCCTTGAAGCCGGCAACGCCCGCCTCGATACGCCCGACCAGCGCGCCCTGGCCGATGCGCACGACCGGGTTCACATCCGCCGCCGGGGGTATGCGTGGAGCCATTTTACCGAGAAACCGCAAGTGCCGGACGGGCGAACATCATGCCGGCGATCCTAGCCGGAATGTCGCCGGTGACACAGCCATCGCCTTTTCCGGCAAATATCGATCCCGACAGCGAACCAATTGCGCCTGTCGCGCGTTGTCCCGGCTCGTAGTCCGGGGATCATGTTGAAAAAGCTAGCGGATTCAGACGACCTCGCGGTTGATCTGGCGTCGGCGTTTGACGCCTCGCCCAATCCCTACATGCTGATCACACCCGACTTCCGCTTTGCCGGCATGAACGCGGCCTATCTCGAGGTCACCGGCAGCACCCGCGACGCCCTGATCGGCCGGAAGGTATTCGACGTCTTCGACGCCGGCCCCACCGAAGCGGGCCGCGAAAACAGCCGCCAGCTGCGCGCCTCGTTCGAACGGGTGCTCGAGACCGGTCAGTCCGACCATCTCGCGGTCATCCGCTACGCCATACCCAGGGCCCAGCCCTCCGGCGAAACCCGGCTGGAGGAGCGCTACTGGTCCGCGACCCACACGCCGCTCCGCGACAGCGACGGCCGGACCGCCTTCATCCTCCAGCACACCACAGACATCACCGAACTGGAGACGCTGCGCCGCCAGACCGCCGGACTTCGGACCGAAACGGCGCTGAACGCCATTGTCGGCGGCGATGTCCTGGCCCGTGCCGAACATGTCCAGCAAGACAATCGCCGCCTGCAGAGCGAGCGCAACCGGCTGTTCGATATCCTGATGCAGGCCCCCGGCTTCATCGCGGTCCTGGCCGGGCCGAACCATGTGTTCCAGATGCACAATGCCGCCTACGCCCAACTGCTGGGACGCAGCGACCTGCTCGGCAAGACGGTGGTCGAGGCGGTGCCCGAGGTCCGGGATCAGGGCTTCGTCGATATGCTGGACCAGATATGGGCCACCGGCGAATCGATCGAGGGCCGCGAAACCCTGGTCCAGCTGCGACGTCAACCCGACAGCCCGCTGGAGACCGTCTATGTCGACTTCATCTTCCAGCCGATCCGTGACGAGTCGGCCCGGGTCGTCGGCATTCTCGTTCAGGGCCACGAAGTGACCGACACCGTTCTGGCCGTCGAACGTCAGCGCCTGATGATCGACGAACTGAATCACCGGGTGAAGAACACCCTCGCCACGGTCCAGTCGATCGCCATGCAGACGGCCCGCACCCACATCGACCCCGCCTCCTTCGCCGAGGCCTTCCAGGCGCGACTGATGGCCCTGTCCCATACCCACGACCTGCTGACCCGCAGCCACTGGGAAGGGGCCGAGCTGCGCGCCATTCTCGAGCACGAAACCGAGGTCCACGGCCGGCAACGGGTCCTGCTCAACGGCCCGGCCCTCGCCCTGTCCCCGGCGACCGCCCTGTCGCTGGGCATGATCTTCCATGAGCTGGCGACCAATGCCGCCAAATTCGGGGCCCTGTCCCTGATCGAGGGGCGTGTGCTGGTGGACTGGACCCTCACCGGTGCCGACTCGTCCACGCTGAACCTCAACTGGCGCGAGTTGGACGGGCCGCCGGTCGACCCGCCGGCGCGCCGGGGCTTCGGCAGCCGCTTGATCGAGCGCAGTGTCCACCATGATCTGGCGGGTACGATCGAACTGCGCTACCCGTCGGCAGGGCTCGAGGCCGAGATCTCGATCCCGCTGTACCGTGGAGACCCGACATGAACCCAGGATTGAACGGCCGCCGCGTGCTGATCGTCGAGGACGAATCCCTCGTCGCCATGCTGCTTGAGACCATTCTCGAGGATATGGGCTGCACCCCCGTCGGTCCCGCCGCCACCGTCGAGGAAGGCCTGGCCATGGCCGAAGCCGAATCGGCGCTCGATGCCGCCCTGCTCGACGTCAATGTGGCCGGCCAGCAGATCTTCCCCGTCGCCGAGGTCCTCAAGGCGCGGGGCGTGCCCTTCGTCTTCTCGACCGGCTACGGCGAGGGCGGCCTGCCCGACGCATGGCGCGGTCAGGCGACGATCCAGAAACCCTTCACCGAGGCCGCCATCCGCGACGCCCTGATGAAGGCCATGGGCGTCAGCGTAGCCTGACGCCCCCTCAAGACTGCCGCGTCAGCGTAGCCTGACGCCCCCTCAGGACTGCCGCGTCAGCGTAGCCTGACGCCCCCTCAAGAGTGCCGCGTCAGCGTCGCCTGACGGCCTTCAGCACGGCCCTGGCGGCATTGTGCCCCGGTGCCCCGGTCACGCCGCCGCCCGGATGCGCGCCCGAACCGCACAGATAAAGTCCCGGCACCGGCATCCGGTGATCGGCGTGACCCAGCACCGGCCGGGCGCTGAACAGCTGGTCCAGCCCCAGCTTGCCGTGAAAGATGTCGCCGCCGACCAGGCCGAACCGTCGTTCCAGATCGCGCGGCCCCAGCGCCAGCCGCCCGACCACCGAGGCCTTGAACCCCGGTGCATAGGAATCGACCGTCTCGATCATCAGGTCCGCCACCGTGTCGCGATGTTCGTCCGCCAGGGTCGGATCGACATGCTGGCAGAACAGGCTGGCCACATGCTGCCCGGCCGGGGCCAGACTGTCGTCCAGCGTCGACGGGATCAGCATCTCGACGATCGGTTTCGACGACCAGCCGTGCAGCCGCGCCTCGGCATGGGCCCTGTCCATATAGGCCAGAGACGGGGCCATGATGATGCCCGCCGTATGGTGATCCCCCGCCTCGGGCAGGGCCGTGAAGGTCGGCAGTTCGGACAGGGCCACATTCATGCGGAACGTCCCCGATCCCGACGCATAGTTGCCGATCCGCGCCTGGAAATCCTTCGGCACCACCGCCGGATCGACGAACCGGTCGAACAGCAGCCGCGGATGCAGATTGGACACCACCGCCCGGGCCCGCACCGTATCCCCGGCCTCGGTCACCGCCCCGACGGCCCGGCCCTTTTCGGTCAGGACCGCCGCCACCGGCGCATCCAGCCGGATATCGACCCCGACACCGGCGCAGGCCGCCGCCATGGCCTGGGTGATCGCCCCCATGCCGCCGATGGCGTGACCCCAGACGCCCTTGCGGCCGTTCACCTCGCCGAACACATGGTGCAGCAGCACATAGGCCGAGCCGGGCGTGTAGGGGCTGGCATAGTTGCCGACGATACTGTCGAAGCCGAACAGGGCCTTGATCGGATCGCTCTCGAACCAGCCGTCCAGCCAGTCCCCCGCCGACTTGGTGAACAGGTCCAGCAGGTCGCGCCGCCCGGTCACGTCCAGACCCGCCACCCGCCGCCCCACGCTCCCCGCCTTCAGCATCTCGGGCAGGGCCGCCAGCCAGCCGCCCTCGACCACATTCGGCGGGGCCTGCAGCACCAGATCGCGCAGGATCGCCGCCACTGTCTCCAGCCGCGTCTCATAGGCCTCCAGCCGTTCGGAATCGCGCACCGAAAACCGCGCCACCTCGGCCTTGGTCCGCCCCTCCCCGGCCGTGAAATACTGGCCGTCGTCCAGCGGCAGGAAGTTCGACATCCGCCGCTCGACCACCCGCAGTCCGTGCCCGGCCAGGTCCATGTCGGCGATCACCTTCGGGTTCAGCAAACTGACCGTGTAGCTGGCGGTCGAGTTGCGGAAGCCCGGATGGAATTCCTCGGTCACCGCCGCCCCGCCGACGACATGACGCCGCTCCAGTACCGTCACCTTCAGCCCGGCCTTCGCCAGATAGAAGGCGCAGACCAGCCCGTTGTGGCCGCCGCCCAGAATGACGACGTCGGTGGTTGTGGTGGTCATGGTTGCTCCGGCCAGCCGTCGACATAGCGTGAAAACAGCAGCGGCTTGCCCAGCCAGTAGCAGAGCTCGGCCGGACGGGTGATGTCCCACACCGCCAGATCGGCGACCTTGCCCATTTCGATCGTGCCGATCTCGGCCTCCAGCCCCAGGGCCTTGGCCGCGACCCGCGTCGCCCCCGCCAGCGCCTCCTCCGGCGTCAGGCGGAACTGGACACAGGCCAGGTTCAGCGCCGCCGTCATCGACGCCAGCGGCGAGGTGCCCGGATTGCAGTCGGTCGCCACCGCCATGGCCACCCCGTGGTCGCGCAACAGCTGGATCGGCGGCGGCGTGGTCTCGCGCAGCATCAGATAGGCCCCGGGCAGCAGCACGGCGACCACCCCGGCCGCCGCCATGGCCTTCACCCCGGCCTCGGTCGTGTGTTCGATATGGTCGGCCGACAGCGCGCCATATTTCGCCGCCAGCGCCGCGCCGCCGCCGTTCGACAGCTGGTCGGCGTGCAGCTTGACCGGCAGGCCGAGGTCCCGCGCCCTGTCGAACAGCCGCGCGACCTCTTCGACCGAAAAGGCGATCGGCTCGCAATAGGCATCGACCATGTCGACCAGCCCTTCAGCGTGCGCCGCGGGCAGGATGTCGTCCACCGCCAGATCGACATAGCGACCCCGATCCGCCTTCCACTCCGGCGGCACCGCGTGCAGGCCCAGATAGCTGGTCCGCACCCGCACGTTGGTCTCGGCCCCGATGCGCCGGGCGACGCGCAGCATTTTCAGTTCGCTCTCATGATCGAGACCATAGCCGGACTTGATCTCGACCGTCGTCACCCCGGTCGCGGTCAGCCCGTCCAGCCGGCTCATGGCCGAGTCGAACAGGTCCTCCTCGCTGGCCGCCCGGGTCGCCGTGACGCTGGCGACGATCCCGCCCCCGGCCCGGGCGATCTCTTCATAGGTCGCGCCCTCCAGCCGCTGTTCGAACTCGCCCGACCGGTCCCCGCCGAACACCAGATGGGTATGGCAGTCGATCAGCCCCGGCGTGACCCAGGCCCCGCCCAGCCGGTCGGTCTCGGTCGCCTCATGGTCCGGCAGGTCGGCCCGCGCCCCGACCCAGGCGATCCGCCCGTCGCGGATCAGGATCGCCCCGTCCTCGATCGCGCCATAGGGTTCGCCGCCCGCGACCATGGTGGCGATCCGGCAGTCGGTGATCAGTCTCATGACCCTCTCCCGGCGGGAGAGGGCTTGAGCGCACGAGCGCGAAGCGATCGTACTTGCGCGAAAGGGTGAGGGGTTATCGTGCGAAGATGGCTGCCGCCGAACCCCCTCTCCCCTGCCCCTCTCCCCATGGGAGAGGGGTTCTGAGTGCGATCCTTCATCGCCCCTGAAACCCGGCCAGCAGTTCGCACAGCCAGCGCCCGGCGGTCAGCGCGCCCAGGTCGCCGATCTCCAGCGACGGATCATATTCGGTCAGGTCCACGGCCTTCACCTTCGGGTGGGCCCCGATCACCCGGGTGGCGTCGAAGAAGTCATGCACGCTGATCCCGCCCGGCCGCGCCCCCGGCGAGGTCGGCCACTGGCTGCGGTCGATCACATCGATGTCGAAATCGACGTAGATCACCTCACACAGCGCCGCCAGCCGCGCCAGCTCCTGGGCCACCACGACCGCGGCGCCCTGCTCCCGGCACTCCCGCGCCGTCCGCACCGAAATCCCCACCGCCTTCGCCTTGTCGTGCGCCCGCCGCGTATTGGCGAACGGCGCCAGGCCGATCTGGCTGATGCGCGCCCCGTCGAGGCCGTCTTCCAGCAACGCCTGGACCGGATTGCCGTTGGTCAGCCCCTGGTCCGTGTCCCTCAGGTCGAAATGGGCATCCAGCGTCAGCAGCCCCGCCCGCGCCAGGCCGATGCCGTGCACCCCCGGCCGGGTGATGGCGTTGTTGCCGCCGATCAGAATGGTCAGCGCCCGCGATTCCTGGATCGCCACCGCATCGCGCACCGGCGCGAATCCATCCGCCGGCGTCACCGCCTTCAGCGGCACATCGCCCGCATCGTGGACCCGCAGGTCCAGCGTCTGACCGGTCTCCACATCATAGGTCGAGAAGCGCGGCAGCACCGCCCGCAACGCCTTCGGCCCCAGATCGCACCGCCCCGGCGTCAGCGACCGTTCATTCAGCCCCGCCCCGATCAGGACGACATCGGCATAGGGATGATGGCCGAGAAGATCGGCGACGGAGGGCCAGGACAGGGCTTCGGATTCGGTCATGCGCCCATCTAAGCCCTTCTCCCCCTGCGGGTCGAGAAAGGCCGGAACCGCCGCCTTCAAGCCCCTCTCCCGGGGGAGAGGGGTTGGGGAGAGGGCGTACGGTCTCACCCCGGTCGCACCATAAGCCCTCACCCTTTCGCGCAACCGCTCGCTTCGCTCACGGGCGCTCAAGCCCTCTCCCGCCGGGAGAGGGAGGCGCTGCGAAGTCTCTGCCGACGATGCCCCCTGCCCTCTCCCTTCACCCGCAGGCGGAGAAGAGGCTATGAAGCCGCCATGACGACTCAACCGAACACCCGCGTCATTCGCGCGCCGCATGGCCCCGAGATGACCGCGAAGACCTGGGCGGCCGAAGCGGCCCTGCGTATGCTGATGAACAACCTCGATCCCGAGGTGGCCGAACGGCCCGAGGATCTCGTGGTCTATGGCGGCATCGGCAAGGCCGCCCGCGACTGGCCCAGCTTCGATCGCATCGTCCACGAACTGCGCGAACTCGAACCCGACGAGACCCTGCTGGTCCAGTCGGGCAAGCCCGTCGGCGTGTTCCGCACCCATGTCGACGCGCCGCGCGTGCTGATCGCCAACTCCAACCTGGTGCCCAGATGGGCGACCTGGGAGCATTTCAACGAACTCGATCGCAAGGGTCTGATGATGTACGGCCAGATGACGGCCGGGTCGTGGATCTACATCGGCACCCAGGGCATCGTTCAGGGCACCTATGAGACCTTCATGGAGGCCGGCCGCCAGCACTACGGCGGCGACTGGTCGGGCAAATGGATCCTGACCGCCGGCCTCGGCGGCATGGGCGGGGCCCAGCCTTTGGCGGCGACCATGGCCGGGGCCTCCTGCCTCGCCGTCGAATGCCAGCGCAGCCGCATCGAGATGCGCCTCAGGACCCGCTACCTCGACGTGATGGCCGAGACCCTCGACGAGGCCCTGGCCCTGCTCGAACAGGCCAGGTCGGACGGAAAAGCCATATCCGTCGGCCTGTTGGGCAATGCGGCGGATGTTTTGCCTGAACTGGTCCAGCGCGGCGTCCGGCCCGACCTGGTCACCGACCAGACCAGCGCCCACGACCTCGTCAACGGCTATCTGCCCCAGGGCTGGACCGTGGCCGAATGGGAGGACAAGCGGGTCTCCGACCCCGCCGCCGTCGAATTCGCCGCTGCCCAGTCCTGCGCGGTGCACGTCCAGGCCATGCTCGACTTCCAGGCCGCCGGCATCCCGGTCACCGACTACGGCAACAACATCCGCCAGGTCGCCTTCGACGCCGGTATCGCCAACGCCTTCGACTTCCCCGGCTTCGTCCCCGCCTATATCCGCCCGCTGTTCTGCCGCGGCATCGGCCCGTTCCGCTGGGCCGCCCTGTCCGGCGATCCGGCCGACATCGCCAAGACCGATGCGGCGATGAAAAAGCTGTTCCCCGACAATGCCGGCCTGCATCGCTGGATGGACATGGCCGCCGACCGCATCGCCTTCCAGGGCCTGCCTGCCCGCATCTGCTGGATCGGCCTCGGCGACCGCCATCGCGCCGGCCTGATGTTCAACGACATGGTCGCCTCGGGCGAGCTCAGCGCCCCGATCGTCATCGGTCGCGACCATCTCGACTCCGGCTCGGTCGCCAGCCCCAACCGCGAGACGGAATCAATGATTGATGGCTCCGACGCCGTGTCCGACTGGCCCCTGCTCAACGCCCTGCTCAACACCGCCTCGGGGGCCAGCTGGGTCTCCCTGCATCACGGCGGCGGTGTCGGCATGGGTTACTCCCAGCACTCCGGCGTGGTCATCGTCGCCGACGGCACACCCGAGGCGGCCAAACGTCTGGAACGCGTGCTCTGGAACGACCCCGCCACCGGCGTCATGCGCCACGCCGACGCCGGCTATGACATTGCGAAAGACGCAGCCCGCGAGCACGGGCTCAACCTGCCGAGCCTTTAGAGCCCTTCCCCCTTGATGGGGGAAGGGTTGGGATGGGGGTGAAACGGTGGCCATATAGGCACCGCTCTCTCGCAGCCCGGACCTTCCTTCGGCGGCCGATCGGGCCCGCCGCACCCCCAACCCCGGCCCTTCCCCCATCAAGGGGGAAGGGAGAGGATCAGCGAATGAAACTCACCCTCGGCACGACGCCCCTGACCCTCGCCCGGTTGCGCGCCGTGCTCGACGGCCCCTGCACCGTCGACCTGACCCCGGCGGCCTGGGCCGATGTCGACAAGGGGGCGGCCACCGTCGCCGCCATCGTCGCCGAGGGCCGCACCGTCTACGGCATCAACACCGGCTTCGGCCTGCTGGCCAACACCTCGATCGCGCCCGAGGATCTCGAGACCCTGCAGCGCAACCTCGTCCTCAGCCACGCCTGCGGCGTCGGCCGGGATCTGGACGATGCCGTGGTTCGCCTGATGATGGTGCTGAAGATCGCCAGCCTGTCGCGCGGAGCCTCGGGCATCCGCCGCGCCACGCTCGAGACCCTGATCGCGATGGTCAATGCCGACGTCCTGCCCTGTATCCCGGCCAAGGGCTCGGTCGGGGCCTCGGGCGACCTGGCCCCCCTGGCCCATATGAGCTGCGTCCTGATCGGTGTCGGCGAGGCCCGCCACAGGGGCGAGATCCTCGAGGCTACGGCCGCCCTGGCCCGCGCCGGGCTCGCGCCCCTGACGCTGGGTCCCAAGGAGGGTCTGGCCCTGCTGAACGGCACCCAGTGTTCGACCGCGCTCGCGCTGGCCGGCCTGTTCGCGACCGAGGCCGTATATGCCGCCGCCGTCGCCGCCGGGGCCCTGTCGGTCGACGCGCTGAAAGGCTCCGACGCCCCGTTCGACGCCCGCATCCACGCCCTGCGCGGCCAGCCCGGCCAGATCGCCGTGGCCGAACGGCTGCGCGCCCTGATGGCCGGCAGTGCCATCCGCGACAGCCACCGCCACGACTGCGCCAAGGTCCAGGACCCCTATTCCCTGCGCTGCCAGCCCCAGGTCATGGGCGCCATCCTCGACCTGCTCAACAACGCCGCGGCCACCCTGACGCGCGAGGCCAATGCCGTGACCGACAATCCGCTGGTCTTCTTCGAGGACGGCGACGTCATCTCGGGCGGTAATTTCCACGCCGAACCCGTTGCTTTTGCGGCCGACCAGATCGCCATGGCC
This sequence comes from uncultured Brevundimonas sp., assembly GCF_963975535.1. Lineage (GTDB taxonomy): Bacteria > Pseudomonadota > Alphaproteobacteria > Caulobacterales > Caulobacteraceae > Brevundimonas. The sequence goes on from NZ_CAXBHE010000001.1 coordinate 323,319, forward strand.
CTGTGCGAGATCGGCAATATTTCCGAGCGCCGCACCTCCATCCTCGTCGATCCGAACATGAGCGCCCTGCCGGCCTTCCTGGTGAAGGAAAGCGGCCTCAATTCCGGCTTCATGATCGCCCAGGTCACCGCCGCCGCCCTGGTGGCCGAAAACCGCATGGTCGCCCATCCGTGCAGCGTCGACACCGTGCCGACCAGCGCCAACCAGGAAGACCACGTCTCCATGGCCACCCATGGCGCGCGTCGCCTGCTCGACATGGCCGAGAACAGCGCCGCCGTGGTCGGCATCGAACTGCTGGCCGCGGCCCAGGGCATCGAATTCCACCGCCCCCTGACCTCGTCGCCCGATCTGGAAAAGGTCTATGCCATCGTCCGCGAGGCGGCCGCCGCCTACGGCAGTGACCACTATTTCGCCCCCGACATCGCCCGGGCGACGGACGGGGTCCGGGCGGGACGCTACCGCGCCTTCGCGGCGGGCCTGTTGCCGTCGGCCTGACCGATTGATCGCTGTCGTCATCCGGGGGCGCGTAGCGAACCCCGGGACCCAGCGGCGCGCGACAGCGGGATCAGTCCGACTGCAGCGGTGCCCGTCGCAGCACCGCCAGACTGGACGAGCCGGTGCAGAAACAGACCGTGCGCAGCTGGCGGATCACGATCTGGAAATGCGCGACCACGGCCTCGGTCGAGACGGTGGCGGCGCTCAACACCCCGGCGGCCTGACCGACAATGTCGGCACCCAGCCGGATGGCCCGGGCCGCGTCGACGCCGTCGCGCACCCCGCCCGAACCGATGAGCAACGTCTGCGGACAGGCCGCCCGCACCGCGGCGATGGCCCGGGCCGTCGGGATACCCCAGTCGGCGAAGGCGGCGGCATGGGCCTTGTCGGCCGGATCCCGCGCCCGCTCACCCTCGATCAGGCCCCAGTTGGACCCGCCCGCCCCGGCCACATCCAGACCGGCGACGCCCATCTCGACCAGCCGCCGCGCCGTGGCCGCCGACAGACCGGCCCCCGTCTCCTTGACCAGTACCGGCGCGTCCAGCCGGCGGATCAACGCCCCCAGGGCCGCGCCCACGCCCCACCAGTCGCGGTCACCCTCGGGCTGACAGGCCTCCTGCAACGGGTTCAGGTGCACGATCAGGGCGTCGGCCCCGATCATGTCGATGACCCGCCGCGCCTCGTCGACGCCGAAGCCCCGCGTCAGCTGGGCCGCGCCGATATTGGCCAGGATCGGCGTGTCCGGGGCCCGTTGCCGCAGCCCCATGTCCAGCCCGGCCGCGCCGCCGCTTTCCAGCGCCGCCCGCTGCGAGCCGACGGCCAGGGCGATGCCCAGATGCTGCGCCGCCTCGGCCAGCCGCGCATTGATCGCCCCGGCCCGCGACGGCCCGCCGGTCATGGCACTGATCAGCAGCGGGGCCTGCAGCCGCCGCCCCAGCAGGTCGGCCCCCAGATCGATCTTGCCGTGATCCAGATCCGGCAGGGCCTCATGCACGAAACGCACGGCGTCGAAGCCGGCGTCATGCCGGTGACGCCCCTCGCCCGACAGGACAACGTCGAGATGCTGATCCTTCCGGTCAGGGTCGGCCCTGGTCAATCCGGTGCTCCGCCGGCGGTCATCGCGTTCGAAGCCCTCAGCGGTGCTCGGGCTGGCGGTCGACCGTCATCGCATAGGCACCGGTCTGCCCCTGGCCATAACTTCCGGCCCGGATGACATAGGTCCCGGCGGCGGGCGCGGTCCAGTCCAGCTTGGCGTGGGTGTCGGACAGGCCGTCGTCGTCGGACGTCAGCACCTCGAAGCCGCCGCCGTCCTGATCCTGGCCCAGCACCAGAAAGGCGTCGAACGCGTTGGAGACCATGGTGATCACCAGCTTGTCGCCTTCCTTCACATGCACCGCATAGGCGTCGAAATAGCTGCCGTCGTCCGCGGTCGCGTCGTTGTCGGTCAGCGTCCCGCGGGCGGTCGCGCCGATCAGGATGCTGCCGGGCATCGGCTCCGGTCCCCGGTCAATCAGTTCGATCGAATACAGACCCTTGGTGTCCGCCGCGTACGGGCGCGCCCGCACGACGTAGTAGCCGGTCTCCGTCAGGGTGAAATTCAGGCGCGAATCCGTGCCCTGGCCGAGGCCGTCGTCATCGGCGGCCGTGGCCGAAAACTCGCCCGACGCCGCGCCGATCTCCAGATAGGTGTCGAAATCCCCCGAGCGCATGATGACCTGCACCCTCTGTCCCACGCTGCCGCCGAAGCTGTAGGAATCATAGCCGCGGCCATCGGAATCGCGCGGATCCTCGTCGTCGATCGCGCCCTCGACGGTCGCCCCGAAGGCCAGCGGCTCGGGCGCGCGTTCCGGCTCGACCTCGCTGACGGACAGGGTGTAGGCCCCGGTCGAATCCGCGGCGAAGCCGCGCGCCTCGATCCGGTATTCGCCGTCCGTCGCCAACACGAAGGTCAGCCGCGAATCCGTGCCTTCGCCGCCGTCGTCGTTCGTCGCCAGACTGGTCATCGCGCCGCTGGTCCCGTCGATGCTGAACAGCTCCAGGAAGGTGTCGAAGGCCGACGAGGCCATCTCGACCTGGACCCTCTGCCCGGCCCGGCCGCTGAAGCGGTAGCTGTCCGCCGCCTGCCCGGCATCATTGGGGCCGTCGGTTGCCACCAGTTCCCCCTCGACAGTCTGGCCGACAGTGATGGGCTCGCCGGGGGTCGCGGCGGGGGCTTCCGACAGACTCAGCGCATAGGCACCGGCACCGTTCGCCCCCAGCGGCGTGACGCGCACCACATAGGTGTCGTTCCCGGGAGCGGTGAACACGAGATAGGAATCCAGCGCGCCGCCGCCGGGACCGTCGTCGTTCTCGGCAAGCTGGACGAATTCGCTCCCGTCCATCCGACCGACCCGGACCACGGGGTCGAAATCCTCCGAGCTCAGCCGGATCCCGACCCGGTCACCGGTCCGCGCCCGGAAGCTGAAGGCGTCGTAGACGGCACCGTCGTCTGTCTCCGGATCCCCGGACGTCAGTGTGCCCGTCCGGCTCTGGCCGACCCGGATCGCCGTCGGCCGCGGGGCCCGGGCCGCCGCCGGCCGCTCGCTGAGCCTCAGCGTATAGGCACCGCCCTCCAGCCCGAACAGCGAGCGCGCCCGCAACAGATAGTCGCCATCCCGGTCGGCGGTGAACCGCAGGCGGGAATCGGTGGTGCGCCCGAAGCCGTCGTCATCGCCGTAAAGCTCGTCATCGGCTCCATCCGCCTCATACACCGCCAGATAGGTGTCGAACGCTTCCGACTGCATGGTGATTTCCAGCCGCTGGCCGGCCCGGGCCGTGAACCGGTAGTCGTCATAGCGGTACTCACCGTCGGGTCCGACGGGGTCCGAATCATCCAGGGTTCCCGAGACCGAGGCCCCGACGCGGATCACCTCCTGCGCCAGGGTCGGACCCGCGACGACCATCAGGGCCAGCAGACTGACCGTGGCAATAGAGATTGAACGACGCATTGGAACCCCCTTGGTTTCTCTGTCGATCATAGACGCCGAACCGGGGGGGCTGTAAATCACGTCGCTCTTTACCGACTTGTGACAACAGGAGCGCCGCATGACGGCCCAGCCCGCCCGCGCGACCCTGATCGACGGCAAGGCCTTTGCCGCCGGCCTGGTGGATCGTGTCGCCGCCGCCACGACGCGCCTGATCGCCGACCGGGGGGTGAAGCCCGGCCTGGCCGTCGTCATCGTCGGCGAGGACCCGGCCAGCCAGGTCTATGTCCGCAACAAGGGTGAACGCACCCTGGCGGCCGGCATGCGCTCCGACACCCACCGCCTGCCGGACACCACCACCGAGGCCGAGCTCCTCGCCCTGGTCGCGACCCTGAACGCGGACACCGGGCTGCACGGTATTCTCGTGCAGCTGCCCTTGCCCGCCCACATCGACACCGCCGCGGTCCTGGACGCCATCGACCCCGACAAGGACGTCGACGGCTTCCATGTCGTCAACGCCGGCCGGCTCGCCGTCGGCCTGCCCGGACTGGTGCCGTGCACGCCGCTGGGCTGCCTGATGCTGCTGAAGAACGCGCTCGGCGACCTGTCCGGCCGCAATGCGGTGATCGTCGGCCGCTCCAACATCGTCGGCAAGCCGATGGCCCAGCTGCTGCTGGCCGAGAGCTGTACCGTCACCATCGCCCATTCCCGCACCCGCGACCTGCCGGCCCTGTGCCGCACAGCCGACATTCTGGTCGCCGCCGTCGGGCGGCCCGAGATGATCCGCGGCGACTGGATTCGTCCCGGCGCGACGGTCATCGACGTCGGTATCAACCGCCTGCCGTCGCGCGACCCGCTCAAGGCCGCGGAGGGCAAGACCCGGCTGGTGGGTGACGTCGCCTTCGACGAGGCGGTCACGGTCGCCGGTCACATCACGCCCGTGCCCGGCGGCGTCGGTCCGATGACCATCGCCTGCCTGCTGGCCAATACCTATACGGCCGCGTGCCGCGCCGCCGGCGTCACGCCGGAACCACTCGACGCTTGAAGCCCTGACCTCAAGGGCGGATAGTCGACGTTCATCGCACTCCCGACTGTCCATCCAGGAGACGTCCATGATCCGGTTTCCCCCGCGTGCAACCGCCATCGCCGCGGCCGTCATCATCCTGCCGACGGTGGCGGGGTGCGGCTACAACACCATTCCGACCCGGGAAGAGGCCGCCAAGGCGCGCTGGGCCGATGTTCAGTCCCAGTACCAGCGCCGGGCCGACCTGATCCCCAACCTCGTCTCGACGGTCCAGGGCGCGGCCATCCAGGAACGCACCACCCTGACCCAGGTCACCGAGGCCCGGGCGCGCGCCACCGCCGTGACCGTGACCCCCGAGACCCTGAACGACCCCGCCGCCTTCCAGCGCTACCAGGCGGCCCAGGGGGAACTGTCCCAGGCCCTGTCGCGCCTGCTGATGGTCGTCGAAAACTATCCGCAGCTTCAGGCCAACCAGAATTTCCTCGCCCTCCAGTCACAGCTGGAAGGCACCGAGAACCGCATCGCCATCGCCCGGCGCGACTACAATGCGGCGGTCCAGGCCTACAACACGTCGCTGCGGACCTTCCCGACCGTGATCTGGGCCAAGACCCTCCAGTCCGACGCCGAGCGGATGCAGCTGTTCAGCGCCGCGCCCCAGGCCCAGACCGCCCCGACCGTCAGCTTTGACGGACTCGCCCCGGCCGTCCCCGGCGGCGCGGCGCCCCCGGTCACCCCCGGAACCACCCCGGCGGCGACGCCCGCCCCGTGACCCGGGTCCGCCGGTCACCGGCAGAGCGTTCCGACGGCTGGGCCATGCCCGTCCTGATCACAGTGGTGCTGATCTGGCTGATCGCCGCCGTCCCGGCCTTCGCCGCCGGATCGCCGGCGTTTCCGGCCCTGTCCGGCCGGGTGGTGGACCAGGCCCGGCTGCTCAGCCCCGACCGCGAGGCGGAACTGGACGGGACCCTGGCCGCGCTCGAGCGGGACACCGGCAATCAGGTTGTGGTCGTCACCGTCAACAGTCTCGAAGGTCTGGAGATCGAGGACTACGGCTACCGGCTGGGTCGCGCCTGGGGTATCGGCCGGCGGGACAGCAACAATGGCGTCCTGCTGATCGTCGCCCCCGAGGAACGCAGGGTCAGGATCGAGGTCGGCTACGGACTGGAACCGGTCCTGACCGACGCCCTGTCGGCCCTGATCATCCAGAACCAGATCCTGCCGTCCTTCCGCACGGGCGGCTATGAGGCCGGGATCACCCGGGGCGTCGCCGCCATCGACACCCAGCTGCGGCTCGACCCGGTCGAGGCCCAGGCCGTGGCGGCCGAGGCTGCGGCACCCCGAAATGACTTGCCGGTCAGGACGATCCTGGTCATCGGCGTCGTCTTCCTGCTGCTGCTGTTCAGCCTGATCGGGGCCGCCTCGGCCGGGGGTCGCCGTCGGCGCGGCGGTGACGGCCTGACCCCGATCCTGATCTGGGCGGCCGCGGAAGCCCTGAAAGGCAGCGCCCGCGGCGGTCGGGGCGGCGGATTCGGCGGCGGCGGCGGCTTCAGTGGCGGTGGCGGCAGTTTCGGTGGCGGCGGGGCCTCGGGAGGATGGTGATGAAACTGACGGCCGATGATCATGCCCGAATCGCCCGCGCCATCGCCGAGGCCGAGACCCGGACCTCGGGCGAAATTTTCTGCGTCCTGGCGGGGCGGGTCTCCGCCTACCGGGACATCTCACTGGGTTGGGCCGCGGCCGCGGCCCTGATCCTGCCCCTGTCGCTGGTACCGCTCGGCTTCGACGCCACCTGGCTGCCCGGTTTCGGCAGTGGCTGGGAAGTCGCCCACCTCGCCGCGCGCGAGGTCACGGTCGGTCGCACCCTGTCCGCCTATGCGATGGTCCAGGCGGCGGTGTTCCTCGCCGTCTTCCTGCTGACCTCCATCCCGGTCGTGCGTCGCCTCGTGACGCCCCGTGCCATTCGTCGCGCCCGGGTCCGGCGGGTCGCCCTGAGTCAATTTCTTGCCCACGGCCTGCACATGACCGAGGGCCGCACCGGCGTGCTGATCTTCGCCGCCCTGTCGGACCACCAGGTCGAGGTCATCGCCGACCAGGGTATCCACGCCCGGGTCGACCGGGATGTCTGGGCCGGAGCGGTCGAGGTGCTCGTCCGCGGTTTGCGCTCGGACCGACCGGTCGAAGGCTTCGAGCAGGCGATCGGCCTGTGCGCGCAGGTCCTCGCCGAACAGTTCCCGCCCGGCTCACAGAACCCCAACCAGATCGCCGACCGGCTGGTCGTGATCTGAACATTCGCTACGCCGTTGCGGCGCTCCGTTCCCCACCGGACAGGGCCCGCCACTCGCCAAGGATCCCATGCCCCGCCTTCTGACCTACAATGTCCACCGCTGTGTCGGGGTGGATCGCCGACTCGATATCGATCGCATCGTCGGTGTCATCGCCGAGCATGATCCGGACATCGTCTGCCTGCAGGAGCTGGACGTCGGTCGCGCCCGGACCGGCTTCATCGACCAGGCCTGTGCCATCGCCGAAGGCCTGTCGATGTCCTTCCATTTCCACCCGGCGATGCAGGTCGAGGCGGAACTGTATGGCGACGCCATCCTGACCAGTCGGCCGGAGCGCCTGATCCGTTCGGCCAGCCTGCCGACGGTTCGCGGCATTCCGGGGCTGGAGCCGCGCGGGGCCCTGTGGTCGGTGATCGACATCGACGGCGTGCAGGTCAACATTCTCAACACCCACCTGGGTCTGGTCCCGCGCGAACAGCGCCTGCAGGCCCAGGCCCTGGCCGGTCCCGACTGGCTCGGCCATCCGGACTGCGCCGGGCCGACCATCCTGACCGGCGACTTCAACGCCACCTCCATGACCCGGCCCTATCAGCTGCTGGCGAATTGCCTGCCCGACGCCCAGCGTACCCTCGGCCTGAAGCCGTCGATCAAGACCTTCCCGTCCAGCTTTCCGGCAATCCGCATCGACCACTGCTTTGTCAGCTCCGACATCATCGTCCGGTCGATGTCGGCCCCGTTCTCGCCGCTGGCGCGGATGGCCTCTGACCACCTGCCCCTGATCATGGATTTCGACGTCAATCCGGAAGCGACTCGCCGTCTCGTTGCCTGAGGTCGCTCAGCCGGCCGTGGGCCTGCCGCTGGGACGGGTTGCGACGCTTCCACGGTCGCCAGGCGTCATCGGATGACGACGGATCGCCGAGCTGCCACTCGGCGATGAACCGTTCCACCACCGAGGGCGGGGCCGCCCCCAGCGGCTGCATGCGGCCGGTGTCGAAATTCCGGATCGCCGAGCCGGTCGACCCCATGACGGCCTCGGCCGCGGCGAATTCCTCCCCCGTCACCCCGATGAAGTGGCCGATACTGTGGTGGCGGATGCGGGCGATCGTCGCCTGCCCGGCCTCGGTGCCCGGCTCGGCGGCCACGTCACACTCCGTATCCAGACCCAGCGAGCGGTTGTTGAGATTGGTCGAACCGATCCGCAGCACCCGATCATCGATCACCGCGATCTTGGCGTGGATGATGATCCGCCCCCCCTCCGGCGTCACCGGGGCAAAGGCCGAGAATCGTCCGTGGGTGTCGGCGCTTTCGAGCCGGAACAGCACTTCGGACCGGGCCGTATCCATCGTCATCTGGTCGAACCAGCTCGGGCTCCCGCCGGTCGAGATCAACACCACCTCGGGACCGTCGGCCTCGGCCAGCCGCTCGGCCAGGGCCGCCGCGATCACCGGCGAGGTGAAATACTGGTTCTCCAGATAGATCAACCGCCGGGCCCGACGGATCATCTCCAGATACAGGGTCTCGTTCTCGCGCACCTCGTTGCGCCCGCGCCATCTGGGCTCGGTGCGGGCGATGGCCACCGGCGTGTCGACCAGATCCGCCACGACGCCGTCCGGCCAGGGGTCGTCGGACACCGTGTCAGGGACCGTCCGTTCCCAGGTGGCCCGGAACCAGCGCTCGCGCGCCAGATCGCCCAGCGCCCGGGCCGCGGCACCGTCCATCACGCACATCATCTCGTGCCGCGGAGCCGAAATCAGGCCGGACGGCTGGCACCGTCGGGGGTCGCCGTCGAGATGTTCCGACGTGTCCCAGCGGTCCGTCGAAATGTCGCCGCCCCCGCAGAAGGCGATGGCGTCATCGATGATCACCACCTTCTGGTGATGACACGCGCCGATCGGGCCCGGCGAATCCAGGCGAAACTCCACCATCCGCTTGCGGAACCAGCTCTGGGCCAGATGCGGATAGAATCCCTGCGAGGCGGCGATCAGCAGGGGCGATTTCCAGATCAGCAGCCGCACGTCCAGATACGGCCGCGACTTGACCAGCATCCGCAGCTGATGGCCGATTTCCGCCTGGCGGTCACCGTGCCGGGTTTCCGGATCCAGCCGCGTGCGCGGATCGAACTGCCAGCCGAGGACGACGATCGAACGCCTGGCCTTGTCCAGCGACGACTTCAGCGCATCGAAATAGGCCTCGTTTTCCATCAGGACGGCGAAGCGGTCCGCCGTTTCGACCCGCCAGCAGCCCCGTCCGGGATGCAGCAGCGTCTCTTCGTGACTGTCGGTCTCTTCGTGCATGACGCCAGCCTGACCGATTCGCATGACGTCCGGATGCGCGCCGCATCCAGGACGTTTGAACCGGTCATCCGTTCCACGGAGAGCGCGGCCTGGTCAACAAAACTCCGCCCTGCCGCGGACCGGCATTTGCCCGATCGGCCGTTTTGGCGCATAGAAACACCGTCGTTTCTGAACGGGGGAGATCGGCGATGCAGGCGCTGATCCAGATGATTGCCAGTTTCATCGCCATGTTGGCGGCTGCGGCCCTGTCCCAGTTCGGCGTCAACATGCATGCGCCCCGCCAGGCTGACCGTGAAATCCACCGGGTCACCGACTGTGACAACACCACCGCCACGGTGATCACGCCGGCCTCCGGAACCGATCGCGACTGTTGAACAATCGTCTGCGCGTCATCGGGAATCGCCCGGTCCGCCTTTGCTCCCCTCCGCTAAGCCGCTAGGGTTCCCGACGCTCGCGCGCCTCGGCCGCGAAGACGCCCCCGGGATCGAGATCGACGCTCCATGAAGCCTCCGAAACGTACGCCGCTGAACCTGACCGATCTTGAGCTGCCGGCTCCGGACGGCCCGCGTGTGACCGTCGACAAGGCGGCGGCGGATGCGATGGGCGATGCGGGTCCGACGGTCGATTCCAATGCCCAGCCGCAACGCCCCATGTCCGAGCGGCGACGGCGGCGACTGGCCGAGGAGAAGCGTCTGAGCGCGGAACGGGCCGCCGCGCCGCCGCCGGCCGTTGAGGCCGAGGTCGAGACCGCGCCGTCCACAACGGCCGAACTCGCAGAATCCGCCGACGCGCCCCCCGTCGCCTGGGATGCGCCGCCGCCCCCCTCGGCCCCGGCGTCGTCGGTGATGGCCTCCGACCTGCCCGCCCCGGCCAGCCGGTCGTCCTACATGATCGCCGGCGCCGGATCGGTGCTGTGGATCGGGGGCGTCGCCTCGATGCTGGCCTATGAGATCGGCTCGGGTGTGGTGGAACTGGAACCGCTCCGGCTGGCCATCTACGCCCTGATCGCCCTCGCCCCGACCGGCCTGGCCATCCTGCTGGCCCATGCCGTGCGTCAGGGGGCCGGCATCGCCGCCGAGACCCGCCGGGCCCGCGAACTGGCCCAGGCCCTGGTCGCCCCGACCGCCCTCGCCGCCCAGCAGGCCGGAGAGGTGCTCTCGACCCTGCGTCAGGACATCGACCAGGCCTCCCTGGCCACCGAACGCGCGCGCTCCGGGATGACCCTGCTGCGCGAGGCCCTGGCCGAGGAAACCACCCGTCTGAACGAGGCCGCCGAAACCGCCGGGCGCACCGCCCGCCGCCTCGCCGAACAGCTGGGCCGCGAGCGCGAGGGTATGCAGACCCTCGGCCTGCAGCTCGACACCCAGGCCGCCAGTGTCCTCGACGCGGTGGAACGCCAGTCACGCATGGTCATCGATGCCTCCGACCTGGCCCAGACCCAGCTGCGCGAGGCCGAGGCCGCCCTCGCCGCCCGCGCCGCCGACCTCGCCGCCGCCGCCGGCGAGGCCCAGGACGCCGCCCGCATCGCCGCCGATGACCTGGCCCGCCAGACCCTGCGTCTGGAGAATGCCGGCACCGGTGTGTCCGAACAGATCCAGTCGGTCGAGGCCGGCCTCGGCCAGCAGCGCGCCGCCCTGGTCACCGCCGCCTACGCCCTGCGCACGGACCAGGAGGACTTCTCCGCCCAGGTCGAGAGCCAGCGGGCCCAGCTGATCGAACAGCTGTCCGCCGCCCGCGCCGCCGCCGCTGATCTGGGCCAGACCTCCGCCAGCTCGACCGACGCCCTCAAGGAGCTGGTCGACGCAGCCACCGACCAGTTCCGCGCCCTGGTCGACATGTCCCAGCGCGAGGCCGACGGCTTCGACAACGCCACCAAGGTCGCGCTCGATCGCTTCGAGGCCATGGCCGCCGAAGCCCGTGACAACCTGGTCGAGGAAACCCGCCGGGCCCTGGCCGCCCTGCAGGCCACGGCCGAGGATTCCCGGCTCGCCGCCTCCGGGGCCGCCGATCAGGCCCAGGTCCGCGCCGACCGGCTGGGCGAGGCCCTGTTCGACGCCGCCCAGAAGGCCGACCAGGCCGCCGATGCCCGGATCGAAGGGGCCCGTCGTCTGGTCGGGGAGACCGCGGGTCTCGTCGATGAGGCCGGCGAGCGGGCGCTGGAACGCCTCGAGGCCACGGTCGAGCGGATGAACATGACCTTCTCCCGCATGGAGGACGCGATCGGCGAGCTGGACAATCGCGCCAGCGACCTGCCCGCCCAGGCCCAGCAGCGGATCGATGCCGTACGAGCCTCCGTCGAGGAAGGACTCGCCGCCCTGTCCGCTGCCTCGCGCAAGGCGGCCGAGGACACAGAGGCCCTCGATGCCGGCTTCCAGGAGCGGGTGCGCCGCAACTACGAAATGCTGACCGAGGCCGTGCGGCTGATGGGGGTCGTCTCCGGTGACACCCCCGCGCCCCGCCGTCGCGAGCCCCAGCCGGCCGAGGACGGGGCATCTGGCGACTCGCCCCGGACCCGGCCGCCGCGCACCGAGGAAGGCCGCGGCTTCGGTCTGCGCGGCCGCCTGAAGCTCGAGCCGGCCGGCAAGGCGCCGCCGCCCACACCGACGGATGACCGTCTGGACTGGAGCGATCTGGAAAACACCGACCAGGCCGAGGCCCCGCTGGATCTGGACACACCCGTCATGCCCGAAGCCCGGGGCAACGAGCAGACGGACGCCCAGCTCGAGGTCCTGACCGAACGGATCATCGCCGCGATCCGCCGCATGGGCGTCGACCCCAATGCCCTGCTGCCCCGCTCCCGGGTCGAGGAGTCCGGACAGGCCATCGCCGATCGCGATCCCGACCGGGCCCGTCAGATCGTGCGCCGGGTCGCCCCGGCTGCCGTGCGCAGCGTCTCGCGCCGCGTGCTCAGCGACGCGGACCTGCGCAACGATGCCGAACAATTCGTACACGGCTTCAGCCAGCGCCTGCGCGCGCGGACCGGCGACGGGGCCGCGGTCCTGGCCCTGCTGACCTCCGACGGCGGTCGCGCCTTCATGCTGCTGGATGCCGCCATCGGCGACCTCGGCTGACCCCGCCGAACCGCTCTCCGCAGGGAACGACCATCAATCGGCGCTTGACGCGCGCCGGGGGTTAAGGACACCGTTCCCCAGCCGTCATGTAAATGTCATGCGCAAGCAGGGTCCATGCTCGATATCCAGGCAGACGCCGCATCCGATCGCCGACCCGCCATCGTGATCTGTGCCTATGACGCCGGTGAAACCGGCTGGGATCCGGTCGAGGACCTGTCCGGCGTGGCGTGGAATCCGGCCGGGGCCCGCACCGTTGCGGTTGCCGCCGACGCCCCCGAGAACCTCGCCGTCAGCCTGCAGGAGCACCTCCGGGCGCGTGGCTGCCGGGCCCTGCTGCTGGTCGGCCGGACCGGTCATGGCGAGTCCTTCCGCGTGCAGATGCGGGCCGAAAACCGCGTGCTCAACGGCACCGATCGCCTCGACGACACCGGTCCCGGCGTGGCCCGGGCCACCGCCCCGGTGCTCGAAATCGTCGAAGCCCTGAATGAGGCCGGTCTGGCGGCGGTGGCCTCCTCGGAGTCCGAGGCCGACGCCGGCAGCTATCTGCTGTACCGCATTCTGTCCGGACTGCCCGACGGCATCGACAGCCCGGCCATCGGCCTGCTGCGGGCCCCGGCCAGCGCGTCCGACGCCGCGATGCAGCGCGCCGTCAAGGTCGCCGCCGCGACCATCGCCCTGCACCTGTCGCCCCTGCCCCGCGCCTACGGCACCTAGACCCGGCATGGGTCAGGTCGAACCGGCCGGGATCCGGCGGGCTCCGGGTCGCGGACCCTGGCCGTCCGCCTTTTCCAGCGACGTCCGCACCCAAAGGGATGCGATCGCCCCGGTCAGGGCCAGGCCGGTCATCGCCAGATAGCCGCCCGCACCGAAGGCATCGTACAGGGGGCCGGCCAGGGCCGTGGCCAGGCCGATCAGGACCCCCGCCGACAGCACCGAACTCAGGGTCTGGGCCGCCGTGTGGCTGCCGGGCGGACTCAGTCGCTCGACGATCTCGACCCCGGCCAGATAGGTGGCGGCGAAACTCAGGGCGTGCAGCGCCTGTAGCGGCCACAGCAGCCACAGCGGCGGGGCGAAGGCCATGGCGGTCCAGCGCACCGCCGCCGCCCCGGCCCCGATGACCAGCATCAGCCACGGCCCGATCCCGCGCCGCCGCCGCCACGGCTCGATCCACCACATGAAGCCGATCTCGACCACGACCGAAAAGGCCCACAGCAGGCCGGTCAGGCTCTCGGCCAGGCCCTGCGCCTTCCACAGGATGGCCGAAAACCCGTAGAAGAACGCGTGGGCCGCCTGCACCGCGCCGATGGCGAAAATGGCGGTCATGAAGGTCGGGTTGACCGCCAGCCGGCCCATGCCGCGAAACCGCTCGGCCCCGAGACTGGGACCGGCCTCGTCAACCGGTTCCGGCGGCAGGACGAAGGCCGCGACCGCCGCGATCAGCAGCGCCGCGACCACGATCCAGACGATCACCAGATCGACGCTGGCCCGCACCAGCAGGGCTCCCATCACCACATTGGCGACGACGAAGGCGACCGAACCGAATCCGCGCGGCACCGAAAAGGCAAAGCCGCCGTGCCGCGCCAGCCGCAGGCTCAGCACGTCGGTCAGCGGGATGATCCCCGCCGCCGCACCGGCCCCGACGAACCAGCAGGCCAGCCAGGCCCAGTAGCCGTCGACCAGCCCGGCGGCACCATAGCCCAGGGCCGCGGTCAGGCCGAGAACGGCGATCGGCGCGCGTCGGGTGGCGAAGCCGTCGGCCCACACGGCGATCAGCGGCCCGGTCAACACCCGGGCCAGCATCGGCACCGCCAGCAGGCCGCCGATCTGGGCCCCCGTCAGCCCCTGGGCACGAAACCACAGCCCGGCATAGGGCAGGCTCACCCCGGTGGCACCGAAGAGCAACACATACTGCAGGGCCATGCGGTGGGCGACGGTCATGACGGACCGATAGCAGACTCGGCCGGTCCCATGGGCTAGGCTTTTTCGGATGATCCGATCGCGATATCTGGTGGTGTTCGCGGCCCTGAACGGCGCGATGGCGGTGATGACCGGGGCCTTCGCGGCCCACGGTGCCGGACCGGCCGTGAAGACCCTGCTGACCACCGGGGCCCATTACCAGCTGGTTCACGCCGTCCTGGCCCTGGTCTGCGCGGTCTGGCCGGCCCGTGACCGGCTCGTCGGCGCGGCCGGCTGGCTGGCCGCGACCGGGGGCCTCGTCTTCGCCACCGCCCTGTCGCTGATCGCCCTCGGCGGCCTGTCGGTCATGGGGGTGATCGCGCCCGTCGGCGGTTTGTTAATGATTCTGGGTTGGATTTTGCTGGCTATCGCCGGTTCCCGCTCACAAACTCCCGGTATCTGACCTGCCAAGCTGAAAGTTTCTGTCCCGTATGGCTTTCTCCACGTCCGAAACACCCCGTCGCCAACTCTACCCGGAGATCGAGCCCTTCGCCTCGGGCTGGATGTCGACCGACGGCCCACACGAGATCTATTACGAGGAAAGCGGCAATCCGCAGGGTCTGCCGGTGCTGGTCCTGCACGGCGGTCCGGGCGGTTCGGTCAATCCGGGGATGCGGCGCTATTTCGATCCCGCCAAATATCGCATCGTCATGTTCGACCAGCGCGGCTGCGGCCAGAGCCGCCCCAATGCCTCGCTCGAGGACAATACCACCTGGACCCTGATCGCCGACATCGAGCGGCTGCGCGAGCGCTGCGGCATCGACAAATGGGTGGTGTTCGGTGGTTCCTGGGGCTCGACCCTGTCGCTGGCCTACGCCATCACCCATCCGGAACGGGTCCTCAGCCTGATCCTGCGCGGCATCTTCCTGCTGACCCGCAAGGAACTGCACTGGTTCTACCAGGACGGGGCCTCGATGATCTTCCCCGACGCCTGGGAACGGTTCCTGGCCCCGATCCCCGAAGACGAACGCCACGACCTGATGACCGCCTACTACAAGCGGCTGACCGGTGACGACCAGGCCGAGCGCGAACGCTGCGCCATCGCCTGGTCCAGCTGGGAGGGCGAGACGGTCAGCGTGCAGGGGCCGTCCAGCCGCCCCGACAAATTCGCCGACCCGACCTTCGCCGTGGCCTTCGCCCGCATCGAATGCTGGTATTTCGTCAACGGCGGCTTCTTCCCCGAGGAGGACTGGCTGATCCGGAACATCGGCCGCATCCGCCACATCCCGACCTGGATCGCCCAGGGCCGGTTCGACGTGGTCACGCCGATCTCCGGAGCCTGGGCCCTGCACCGGGCCTGGCCCGAGGCCCGGCTCGACATCGTGCCCGACGCCGGCCACGCCTCGACCGAGCCCGGCATCATCGACAGCCTGATCCGCGGCACCGACTGGGCCGCGACCCTCTAGCGTCCGCCGTCAGTCCGTGGGGTTGGTCTTCTCGACCAGTTCGCCCAGCTGGAATCCGATGCGCCGCGCCTCGCGCTCCTCCGGCTTCTTGACCGCGTTCAGCAGCACATTGATCTGGGTGTAGTGTTGCACCAGCCGCACCACCTTGCCGTCGGCATTGCGGCCCAGGAACAGGATCAGGTCCGGCTCCCAGAAGCCCAGGTCCTCGATCTGCATCGTCCCGTCGCCCGGCAGGCCGACCAGTCGCGCCCCGACCTCCTCGTCCTTGTCGATGCCCTTCTCGAAATCCTCGATCAGTTTCGACAGGCGGACGAAGGCCCATTCGGCCGGGCTCTTGCGCATCTTGACGCCGCGGGCCATCGCCGCGGCCCCCTCGGGGGCCATGACGCTGACGGGTTTGGGACAGGGGGCGAACATGGCCGGATCGGCCTTGGGGATGGGACTGCTCATGGCCACAGCCTAACGCCCGGCCCGGCCCACCGGAAGCCGCCGGATCAGATCAGCCCATGGCCCTTGGGCAGTTCGGCATAGCGGTGCACCCGCGTGGCCATCACCAGGCCGAAGCCGATCATCACCGTGGCCATCACCGTACCGCCGTAGCTGAGCAAGGGCATCGGCACGCCCACCACCGGGGCCAGCCCCATCACCATGGCACCGTTGATCAGCACATACAGGGCAAAGGTCGCCGTCAGGCCCGCCGCGCCCAGCCGGCCGAAATGGCTGTGCGACAGCGACGCAATCCGCAGGGCGATGACAATGATGGCGACATAGCAGGCCAGAACCGTGAACGAGCCGACGAAGCCGAACTCCTCCGACACCGCCGAGAAGATGAAGTCGGTATGTTTCTCGGGCAGGAATTCCAGCTGGCTCTGGCTGCCCAGGCCATAGCCCTTGCCCAGCAGCCCGCCCGAGCCCAGGGCGATCTTGGACTGGATGATGTGATAGCCGTTGCCGGACGGGTCCCCCTCGGGGTTCAGGAAGGTCAGGACCCGGTTGCGCTGATAGTCGTGCATGACGAACATCACGAACGGCACCGCCGCCGCCACGGCCGCGGCCCCGGCCGCGACAATGACCCGCCAGCTCAGCCCGGCCATGAACATGATGGCCGCACCGGTCAGGCCGATCAGCATGGCGCTGCCCAGGTCGGGCTGGTGGGCCACCAGCAGGAAGGGCGCGGCGATCATCCCGGTCGGGAAGATCAGTTTCCAGGAGAATTTGGCGTCCTGGGCCGAGGCCCCGTGGTACCAGCGCGCCAGGGCCAGGACGAGGCCGATCTTCATGATCTCGGACGGCTGGATCCGGGTGATGCCGATATCGAGCCAACGCGTCGCCCCCATGGCCGTGTAGCCGAACAGTTCGACCCCCACGAGCATGATCAGCGCCAGGAAATAGATCGGATAGGCGGCCCGGAACCACCATTTCAGATGGACCATGGACAGGATCAGCATCACCGCCAGCATCACACCGAAGCGGATCAGATGCTTGGCCGCCCACGGATCCCAGGACCCCTTGGCCACCGAAAACAGCATCGCGGCACCGATGCCGGAGACCACGACCAGCAGGCCGACGAAGCGCCAGTCAATCTGGGTCAGCTTGACCGACAGACGGTCGCGTTCACCCGGACGGGTCAGGGCCGAGGAGGTCATCGCGGCTCCGACAGATAGGGACGGGGGCCGGACGTGGCCGTTCGCGGGGCGCGGGCCGGGGCCGACGGACTGGGGGTCAGCACCTCGGCGGCCGCCTGTCCGGTGACCTCGCCGCCCGGCAGGGCGCCGGCCTCGCCTTCGTCCGCCTCGCCGGTGACGGCTTCGGGCGGTGCCGGGCGCTCGATCCGGGCGCGCATGTCCGGGTCCTTCAGCAGCACGGTCTTCATGATCTCCCGGGCCCGCGGGGCGGCGTCGGCGGAGCCGCCTGCCGGCGCGTGCTGGATGATCAGGGCGATGGCATAGCGCGGCGCGTCATGCGGCGCGAAGGCCACGAACAGGGCATGGTCCCGCCGGGTCCAGACCGCATCGCGCGGTCCGCGCGAGCCGGTGCCATAGTCGCGGGACTGGGCCGTGCCGGTCTTGCCGGCCATCTGGATGTCGCCGAGCCCCAGCTGGGACGCGCGATAGGCGGTGCCGGTCACATCATTGGCCACCGCCGCCATGCCGCCGCGGACGATGTTCAGATGCTCCTGGCTGAACGGCAGGTTGGGGGCCGCGGCCCCGGACGGTCGATCCGCGTCGCCGACGGACCGGACCAGCCGCGGCTGGATCGCCTTGCGGCCGTTGGCGATACGCGCCGTCATCACGGCCAGCTGCAGGGCGCTGACCGACAGGGCCCCCTGGCCGATCGCCACCGACAGGGTCTCGCCCGGATACCATTTGCCGGCGTCCGGATGGGTGGCCCCGGTACGACGGGCGTAGTCCGCCTTCCACTTCTGCGACGGGACCGTGCCGCTCGACTGGCCGGCGATGCCGATCTCATAGGTGTTGCCGAAGCCCAGATCCTCGGCCACCCGGGCGATCCGGTCGATGCCGGCCCGGTTGCACATGTGGTAGAAATAGGTGTCGCACGAGTTCTTGATGGCGTTGTGCATGTCCATCGCGCCGTGCCCGCCCCGCTTCCAGCAGCGGAAGGTGCGGTTGCCGTAGCGATAGCCGCCGGTGCAGACGACCCGCTCGGTCGGATTGACCCCGGCGTCCAGCAGGGCCAGGGCCGTCGTCATCTTGAACGTCGAACCCGGCGGGAAGGTGCCGTAGATGGCCTTGTCCAGCAGCGGCTTGCGCTCATAGTCCCGCAGGGCGCTGTAGATGTTGCCCGGCACCCCGCTGACGAACAGGTTGGCGTCGAACGACGGGGCCGAGACCATGCACAGGATGTCGCCGTTGCGGACATCCATCACCACACAGCCGCCGGACTCCTCGCCGTACACTTCCAGCGCCCGGTTCTGGACATCGGCGTCGAGGGTCAGCACGACATCCTTGCCCGGGGTCGCCGGCACAGACCCGCCGACGTCCTCACCGACCACCCGGCCACGGGCGTCGACCTCGACCCGGGTCCCGCCGGCCTGACCGCGCAGATCGAGGTCCAGCGCCTTTTCGACGCCCTGGCGACCGATGCGGAATCCCGGATTGTACAGCAGTTGCGGCGGGTCTTCGCCGCGGTCGCGAATGGCCTTGATGTCCCGGTCCGAGACCTTGGCCACATAGCCGACCACATGGGCGAACGATCCGCCGAACGGATAGTAGCGGGCCTCGTTCATGTCGGCCATCACACCGGGCAGCTCGTTGGCGTACAGGTTGACGCGGGCGAACTCTTCCCAGCTCAGGTCGCTCTTGACCGGCACCGGCGAAAACCGCGGCGCGGCGTTGACGTCGCGGATGATCGCCCGACGCCGCTCCAGCGTATCGGGCAGCAGCTGGCCCAGCAGGTCCAGGGTCTGGTCCAGGTCCTTGGTCTCGTCGCGCACCACCAGCACCCGGAAGCTGGGCCGGTTGCCGGCGATGACCACACCGTTGCGGTCGAGGATGCGCCCGCGCGGCGGCGGCACCAGCCGGAAGTTGAACTGGTTGTTGGAGGCCAGGGTCGCATATTGCTGCGCCTGCACCACCTGCAACTGGGCCAGACGTCCGGTCAGGGCGACGACCCCCAGGGTGGTCAGACCGCCCAGCACGAAGGTGCGGCGCAGGAAGGAGCCCTGGCGCTCGTTGACGTCGGAAAAGAAGATGGAGGGTTCGTGGCTCATCGGAACCGCACATCCCCGTCATCGAACCGCTCGATCATGATGTGCGCCAGCGGGAACACCAGCAGGGTGGGCACGATCTGGGCGATCGTCGCCAGCACGCTGGGCGCGGTCGGCGAGCCCAGGGTGACGATCACATAGGCCAGCACGAAGGCCAGCAGGGTGCAGGCCGTGTACCAGACGAACAGGACCCGGGTCTCCTGACCCAGCAGGAAGCTGCGCGACAGCAGCACCACGCCGTAGACGGCCGACAGGGCCAGCCCCCACATGCCGAACGGTCCGTGCCAGAAGGCATCGAGCCACAGGCCGAGGCCCAGCAGCACCAGCGGGGCCATGATGGACGGCCGGATCAGCGGCCAGGAAAAGGCCAGCACCATCGGCAGAACCGGTTCGGGCAGGGTCAGGCCGAACAATTTGGCCGGTGTGGCCAGGACGATCGTCGCGGCGATCGCGATCAGGGTCGGATACACGATCCATTGCAGGGGGCCGACGACCCGGACCGCCATCGACCGTCTCACTCGTCCGCTCCCGGTTCTGGGGCAGAGACGGTGGCCGGCGGCGTGGCCGGAGGCGGGGTCACCGGCTGATAGGGGCGTGGTCCGGGGGGCCGCGGCCGGGCCTGGGCGGGTGCCGGGGTTGAGGCCGCCGGCCGTGTCGGTGTCGGTGCCGGCGTCGGTGCGGCCGGTGTCGGTGTCGGCGTTGCACGGGCCGGGGTGCCGCCCCGGTTGCGCGCCGTCGCTTCCGCCGAGATCGCGGCACGGCGGGCAGCCGCATCGCTGATGGCGGCGGCCTGGGTCGCCGAGGGCGGCGGCGCTGCGGACAGGCCGGCCAGCGGCGGGGCGTTCAGGTCGTCCGATTCCAGCAGCTGGCCGAAGTCCTGGAACAGCATCACCCGGACATAGTCGATCGCGCCCCGGTCGCTGAACAGCTTGACCCGCCACGAGCCGTCGATGCCCTTGGCGGCCACGCCGATCGGCAGGCCGCGCGGAAAGCCGCCGCCGTCGCCCGAGGTCAGCACCCGATCCCCGACCTCGATCGAGCCGACACCGCGGACGAACTCCAGTCGCGGATTACCGCTGCCGTCGCCCTTGAGGATGGCGCGGGCATCGCTGCGGGCGATCAGCACCGGGGTCTGGCTGGCCACGTCGGTCAGGTGCAGCATCCGGCTGACGCGCGGCGAGGTCCCGATGATCCGGCCGACCAGCCCGTGTTCATTGATGACCGGATTTCCGACCCGGACGCCCTTGCCGCTGCCGACATCGAGCAGCCGGGCGCGGTTGAACGGTCCCCGCGATTCCGAAATCGACCGGGCCGTGGCCATCGGCACCGGTGGCTCGGTGCGCACGCCCAGCATCGCCTCATAGCGCGCATTGACGTTCCTCAGCGCGATGACCTGGTCGCGTTGCTGCTGGAAATCGGCCAGCTGCGCCTTGAGCCTGCGGTTCTCGGAGACAGCGAAGAAATAGCCGCCGACATAGTCACTCGCGGCCCCGGCCCAGCGCACCGGGGCGGCGAACACCCCGCCGACCGGTCCGGCCACGGCGTCGGCCGACGAGCGCACGGCCCCGTATCCGGCCTGGCCCTCGGTCGCCCGGTGATCATTCAGCAGCAGCAGAATCGAGGCCACGATTGCGGCCACGACAACAACTGCCGCGGTCCAGACCAGCGGCACCTTGAGATTTTCGAACGGTCCGTCGCGAAACGCCACGGCGCGCCTTCCAGCAAAGAGCAAGAATCAGCGGGACAGTCCCGCTGATCCACACAGGCTATCGCAAAATACGGACCGGTTGGGAACCGGCACGACATCAACGATGACAGGGATTTGAGGCGGTCCTCGAACCGCCCGGGTCAGAGCGCGGAGTCGAGGACGCCCTTCATCCAGCGCGGATGTTCCAGGACCCGGCCACAGCCGATGGCCACGCACGACAGCGGGTCGTCGGCCACGGACACCGGCAGGCCGGTGTGGTCGCGGATCTCGGCGTCCAGACCGCGCAGCAGCGCGCCGCCGCCGGTCAGCATGATGCCCTTGTCGGCGATGTCGGCGGCCAGTTCCGGCGGCGTGGCTTCCAGCGCGACCTTCACGGCCTCGATGATCTGGGTCACCGGCTCGGCCAGGGCCTCGGCGGCCTGGCGCTCGCTGATGCGAACCTCGCGCGGCACGCCCTGCATCAGGTCGCGGCCCTTGACCTCGATCGACAGGCCTTCGCCGTCGGCCGGGATCCGGGCGGTGCCGATGTCCTTCTTGATGCGCTCGGCGGTGGTCTCGCCGATCAGCAGATTATGGTTGCGGCGCATGTACGAGATGATCGCCTCGTCCATCTTGTCACCGCCGACGCGGACCGAGCGCGAGTAGACGATGCCCGACAGCGACAGCACGGCCACCTCGGTGGTGCCGCCGCCGATGTCGACGACCATCGAGCCGGTCGGCTCATGGATCGGCAGGCCGGCGCCGATGGCCGCGGCCATCGGCTCGTCGATCAGGCCGACGCGGCGGGCCGAGGCGTTGAGGCAGGAATCGTTGATGGCGCGGCGCTCGACGGCCGTGGCCCCCGACGGCACGCAGACGATGACCTTGGGGTTCACGAACCCCTTGCGGTTATGCACCTTGCGGATGAAATGCTTGATCATCTCCTCGGCGACCTCGAAGTCGGCGATGACCCCGTCGCGCATCGGACGGATGGCTTCCATGTGACCGGGGGTGCGGCCCAGCATCTGCTTGGCCTCGATGCCGACGGCATGAACGATCTTGCGGCCACCGACGTTTCTGAGCGCCACAACGGACGGCTCGTTCAGCACAATACCCTTGCCTTTCATATAGATAAGGGTGTTGGCGGTGCCGAGGTCGATGGCGATGTCGTTCGACATCATGCCGAAAAATGGTGAGAACATGGGCGCGGGATACCGTTTGGTTCAGGCCGGAAGGGCGATCGTCGTGTCAGTCCGCTTCAGCGACGCCCCACCGCACGCATCCCCATACGCACAACGTTTCTGACCGTCTTCGCCGAGCCGACTAGGCGCTCGTTTGCCCGCATGACGGGGGGATTACAAGCCCCGATAACAATCCCTGACCGGCCGGACGATGACGAAACCGGCATCGCCTCGGCTCAGACGGCCTCCAGACCCTCGGCCGCGAGCACCCGCTGGACCGCCGCCCGTTCCTGGGTCCGGTCGAGATGGGCGTTCAGCCCCGGAAACCGGGCCGAATCCAGCAGATCGGCGGCCCGCGCCCAGCGCTCGAACACCATCAGATAGCCGTCCGCCAGGGTATAGGCGTCCCCCATCACCCAGGGGCCGTCCAGCAACCGGTCCTCGATCAGCTGCATCCGGGTCAGCACGAGGTCGACCGCCTCGCCCCGGGCCTCGCCCTCCAGCGCGGGACGGCTGAACAGCAGCCTGCCCATGGCCGGATGCAGCGACGATCCCAGCCAGCCGTTGAAGGCGTTGAAACGCGCCATCCGGAACGGATCCCCCACCGGGGCCAGGTTCTGCTGCGGGCGGGTCTGGGCGATGAAGGTCAGGATGGCGGCGTTCTGGGTGATCACCCCGCGCTCGGTCTGCAGCGCCGGCGTCACCCCGGCCGGGTTGATCGCCAGATAGTCCGGGGTCCGCTGCTCGCCCGTCTTCAGGTCGATCGGGGTCGCCTCATAGGTCGCGCCGGATTCCTCCAGGGCGATATGCGAGGCCATGGCGCAGGCCCCGGGCGAGTAATACAGTTTCAGCATGACGGGCTCCGGCCGGGTTCGGTATGGCATCCCACATAGGCACCCGCGTGATCCGTAACAAGATTGGTGCCCGTTAGGCGTTCCGGTCCTCGCGCCGTTTCACCAGTTCGCGCACCCCCAGCATGATCGCCAGCCAGACCACGGCCACAACCGCCAGTATGGCCGAGGTCCAGATCCCGTCGCCGCTGACCGCGCTCATGAACGAGCCGCCGAAGAAGGCCACCAGCGCCGTCTTGGGCAGCACCCCCAGGGCGCATCCCGCCAGGAATCCGGTGAACGACGCCCGCGCCGCCCCGAACGCCATATTGACGACGATGAACGGCGCCGACGGCACATTGCGGATCATGAAGCTGGCATAGAAGGCGTTCTGGCCCACGAACCGCGTCATCCGTCCGGCCGTGCGGCCGCCGAACCGTTCGACCGCCCGCGCCGTCGGCCCGCGCCCCAGCCAGTAGGTCACCGCCGCCGACACCACCGTGGCGATCCAGCTGTAGGCGAAACCGAACCACGGCCCGAAGGCCACCACGCAGGCGGCGATCAGGATGAATTGCGGCACCCCGATAAAGGCCGCGACCACGAACACCGCCACCGTCGCCACCAGCCCCCAGGGACTGTCGCTGAACCCGTTGAGCCACAGCTCCAGCCGGTCCTCCGCCGCCAGTCCCAGCTGCGACTTGCCCACCGCGAACAGTGCCGCCACCGCCGCGAACAGGGCCAGGGTCACCAGCAGGGCGCGCCAGCGACGGCCTTCCATGTTGAGGATGAAATCGAGCAGCCGGGACATGGATGCGGATTAACACCCGGCACGGGTTTGGGCGAGCGGGGACCGCCTCCCGACGAATCCCGCCCGGGCGGCCCGGGCCGACCGGCCCCGGTCAGGCGACGCGGAACACCGGCGGCGGCAGGCCGAGCCGGGTATCCGTCATCGCCTCACCCCGGAAGAACCGGACCAGCAGCGCCTGTACCTCCGGATGGGACTCAAGGACATTGTGGCCGGCGTTGTCGACCACCACCGTGGCCTTGTGCCGGAACTGCGCCGCCACCTCGGCCTGCTCCTCCAGTGGGGTACGCCCGTCCAGCGTACCCTGGACCAGCAGGGCGGGCGTATCGATGCGCAGCGGCGCGCGGAATTCCTCGCCCAGGTCCATGTCCGGCACCGCCCCCAGCAGATGCGGCATCGGGAAGTTGAGCGCGTCACCCAGCACCGCCGTCCGCGCTTCCTGCTCGACCAGTCTCAGCCGCGCGGGCGAGATGCCCGACGCCAGGTCCATCGCCTCGGGCATGCCCGAGATCTCGACCAGCCCGCCCATCCGCATCAGGAACGGCCCGAGCACCGCCGTCTGGCCGGCGTCGAGCGCGAGATAGAGTCCCGGCAACATCGCCAGGGTCGACGGATTGGCGATCAGCCCGCCCGCCAGCATCTGGATGGCGAAACCGCCGATCTGCAGGTCCAGTGCCCCCCCCTGCACGGGAACGCCAAGCGACGCGGGGTCCGCCTCGAACCGGGCATGAACACGTCGCATCAGGGCCGGCAGGTCGGGCACGGCCGCGCGCGCCACCGGATCGGTGCCCAGCAGGATGTCGACCCGGTCCAGATAGGCGTCGAGCCGCGCGGGTCGCTTCACCGTCTGGTCCTGACCCTCAAGGCTGGCCAGCGCCACCCGGCCGACCCGGTCGCCGTGCCGCTTCAGCACCGACAGGGCCAGATGCGACCCGTAGCTGATGCCCCACAGGTCGATCGTCTCGACGCCCAGATGGCGGCGCAGGGCGTCGATATCGTCGGCGCTCTCGGCCGTGTTGTAGCCGCGCATGGCCACACCGGCCGCCGTCCAGTCCACCCAGGCCTTCTGGAATTCGTCGCGGACCCGGGCCGTGACTCCCGCCCGCGTCAGCACCGGCAGGGGCCCGGTCGGGGCCGGTCGCGGCGGAATATGGTTGGACAGGCCGGTGCCGCGCTGGTCGAAGGCGATCACGTCGGCGACCGCGCGCAGCGCCTCAAAGATCGGAAAGCGCGGTCCGGTCGCCGTCCCCGTCGCCGTGCCGCCCGGCCCCCCGGCCAGATAGACGATCGGCGGACCGGGCCGCGCCGCCGTCGACGGGAAGCGCACATAACTCAATCGGATCCGCCGCGAACCGGGGTCACGACGATCCTCGGGCACCTCGAAAAAGCCCTGCTCGGCGTCGGTCTCCTGATCGCGCCAGCCCTTGAAACGGATGGGACCGGCCTGCGCCTGGGCGAAGGCGGCGGACGGAACGGCGAGGCCCGCGGCGGCGAGAAGGGCGCGGCGGCTGAGGGATGCATGGGTCATGTCGGCCATCCCACCCGGGCCGACGCCGCCTGTCCGCCCGGTTTCGGTCAACGGCGTCCCGCATTCGGTGAACGGACGCGCGTCCCGGTCAACGGTGCCCTAGGGTGGTCCCATGTGGCGCACCCTGATCCTCGTCGGCCTGTTCATGGGTCTCGCGTCCCTCGCCCGGGCCGCCGAGCCGGCGTGGCAGACTTGCCGGGGTGCCCTGGGGCCGGACGGACCCGTGCTCAGTGACTGCCGGCCGCTGACCGGCGGGATCGATCCGCAGGGGCGTGAGCTGTGGATTCGGGCAACGGTCACCCCGCCGCCGGATGATCGGCCGCGGGCCCTGCATCTGTTCGGCATCGCCTCATCGCAGGCATGGCTCAACGGCCGAAGCCTCGGGGCCAACGGCCGGCCGGGTGCGACGGCGCAGAGCGAGGTCCCCGGCCATTACCAGGCCGCCCTGCCGATCGGGGAGACGGCGTGGCGGCCGGGTGCCAACGAGCTCGTCGTGCGTCTGTCGTCATTCCACGGTGGTCTGCGACTGGACCACCCGGTCGGAGCCGTGGTCGTCGCTCCCTGGCCCCTGCCCTCCCGCATCCCCCTGCTGGCGGTCACCCTTGTCGCCGCCGGTGCCCTGTTCGCCGCGGCCTTCGGTTTCGGGGTCATCCATGT
Source organism: uncultured Brevundimonas sp. (assembly GCF_963975535.1). Taxonomy (GTDB): domain Bacteria; phylum Pseudomonadota; class Alphaproteobacteria; order Caulobacterales; family Caulobacteraceae; genus Brevundimonas. Next base: position 349,225 of record NZ_CAXBHE010000001.1, read on the forward strand.
CATGCGCCGGACCGGCTCCAGCCTGATCCTCGCCGCCATCGCCGCCGTGGCCGCACTGCAGGCCGTGGTCGAGAGCCTGCGCCCGCTGTTCGCCTACCCCTACCCACTGCACATCTGGCGCGTCGGGACCATCTGGCTGCTGGCCGCCGCCTTTGCCGTGTTGCTGGTCAGCTATGTCACCGGCCGGTTCATGCCGCGGGCGCGCCGGGGGATGATCGGGGTCGCCGTGATCGCGGGGGCCGCGACCGCCCTGCTGCCCGGGTTTGACCAGAAGACCGGCTGGGCCCTGCTGGCCGGCGTCGCCCTCGCGATCGTCGCGGCGGCCGTGGGCGTGCGGCGGCGTCAGCCCGGGGCGCGCCTGACCCTGGCCTGGCTGGCCCTGTTCATGGGGCTGGCGATCGCCTTCCCCGAATGGCTGGTGGACCTGTCCTATTTCCTGCTCGCCGCCAGCCTCGTCCTGCCCCTGCTGATGGTCGAGGTGGTCCGCCTCAGCCGCGAGGATCGGGGGCGCGAGGCCGCCCTGACCCGCGCCGCCGACCGGCCGAACCGGCTGACCGTGGCCTCCGCGCGCGGGGTGGAGCTGGTGCCGATCCCCGACATTCTCGCCGTGGTCGGGGCCGACGACTATGTCGAACTGCGGCTGATCGGCGGCCGCCGGCTGCTGCACACGGCCCGGCTCGAGCGGCTCGCGGACCAGTTGCCGCGGGGATTCCAGCGCATTCATCGCTCGGTGATCGTCAACCTCGCCCATGTCCAGCGGCTCGGCCGCGACGGGGATCGCTGGCGCGTGCAGATGCGGGAGGGGCCGCCCCTGCCCGTCAGCCGGTCCCGCCTGTCCGCCCTGCGCGAGGCCCTCGACGACGACGCGTCCGGTAGCTGACGGCCTGACGCCGGGCCGCGATTGCCGCATCGGCATTTGATCCGCCTTTCGCATCTGCGTAAGGATTGCGCCGCCGTCCCCCGGGAGCCTCCATGTCCAGCCTGCAGTCCACCGCCCTGTCCCGCGTCCAGCCCTCGGCCACGCTCGCCGTCACCGCCCGGGCCCGTGAGCTCAAGCGCGAGGGCCGCGACATCATCGGCCTCGGCGCGGGCGAGCCGGACTTCGATACCCCCGACAACGTCAAGGCCGCCGCCATCGCCGCCATCCAGCGCGGCGAGACCAAATATACCGACGTCGACGGCCTGCCCGAGCTGAAGGCGGCCATCGTCGCCAAATTCGCCCGTGAAAACGGCCTGACCTACACCCCGGCCCAGATCCACGTGGCCCCGGGCGGCAAGGCCGTGCTGTTCAACGCCCTGATGGCCACCCTGTCGCCCGGCGACGAGGTCATCGTCCCCGCCCCCTACTGGGTCAGCTATCCCGACATGGTCCTGCTGGCCGGCGGCGAACCGGTCGAGATCGTCGGGGTCGAGGCCGACGGCTTCAAGCTGCGCCCCGCCGTGCTGGAAGCCGCCATCACGCCGAAGACCAAATGGCTGATCCTCAACTCCCCCTCCAACCCGACCGGGGCCGCCTATACCCGGGCCGAGCTCGAAGCCCTGGCCGAGGTCCTGCGCCGCCATCCCCAGGTCTGGGTGATGACCGACGACATGTACGAACATCTGGTCTACGGCGATTTCGACTACACCACCTTCGCCCAGGTCGCGCCGGACCTCTACGACCGCACCCTGACCGTCAACGGCGTGTCCAAGGCCTATGCCATGACCGGCTGGCGCATCGGCTATGCCGGTGGGCCCAAGGCCCTGATCGACCTGATGCGCAAGGTCGCCGGCCAGACCACCTCCAACCCCGCCTCGATCAGCCAGTGGGCCGCCGTCGAGGCCCTGAACGGGCCGCAGGACTTCATCGCCGAGCGCGGCCGGGCCTTCGAAAAGCGCCGCGATCTGGTGGTCTCGATGCTCAACCAGGCCACCGGCCTCCGCTGCCCCACGCCCGAGGGGGCCTTCTATGTCTATCCGTCGATCGAGGGGCTGATCGGCAAGACCACCGACGGCGGCGTGGTCATCGACAGCGACGCCACCTTCACCACCGAACTGCTCAACGCCGAAGGCGTCGCCGTGGTCCAGGGCGCGGCCTTCGGCCTGTCGCCCTATTTCCGCATCAGCTACGCCACCAGCGACAGCGTGCTGGAGGAAGGCTGCCGCCGCATCCAGCGGTTTTGCGCCAGCCTGCGCTGATCGGCCCGGGTCGGAGACCGGAGCACTATCCGACGCCGGCCCTTCGCAGCACGGGCCTGAGGCTGGTCTCGGCCTTGCGGAAGTCCGTCCATGGGTCGGCTGTCTCCAGCAACGCCCTGCAGGTCCACATATTGAAGGCTGACGGATCCAGGCCCGCCCGCACCTGCCTCCACGACAGGGGCGTGGCGATCCCGGCACCGGGTCGTGCCCTGGGCGACCACGGGGCCACCGCCGTCGCCGTCCGGCCGTTGCGCAGATAGTCGAGGAAGATTTTCCCGCCCCGCGCCTTCTTGGCCAGGGTGATGGTGAACCGGTCGGGATCCTCGTCCCGGATCGCCCCTGATACGGCCCGGGCGAAGGCCTTCGCCTGGTCCCAGCTGACCCGGCAGCGGGCATCGCTGCGGATCGGCACCACGACGTGCAGGCCCTTGCCCCCCGTCGTCTTGACGAACGGTGTCAGGCCCAGCGCCTCCAGCTTCGTCTTCACCGTCTTCGCGGCGGCGATCACATCGCCGAAATCCAGCCCCACGTCGGGATCGAGGTCGAAGGTGATCTGCTCGGGCGTCTCGGGATCGCCGGGCCGGCAGCCCCACGGATGCAGCTCCAGCCCGCCCGCCTGGGCAAGGGCCACCAGCCCGCCGGTGTCGGCGACGGCGACATAGGGCGCGCGCGCCTTCACGTCGATCCGCTGCAGTCGCGGATGCGACCCCGTCAAGGCGTAACGCTGGAAGAAGATCTTGCCGGCGATGCCGTTCGGAGCCCGGACGATCGAGACCGGTCGACCGGCAACATGGGCCAGAAGGCGCGGTGACACCGCCTCATAGTACCGTGCCAGATCAGCCTTGGTCAGTGCCGGACGGCCGTCGCGGGCCGGCCACAGAACCTTGTCGGGATGGGTGATCGTCACACCCGCGACCACGACCCGGCCCGGCTTCACGCCGGCCCCGCGCCGGACCTGAACATAGCGGCTTCACCGTGCATGCTGTCACCGGGTCCTGGTACCGTCCGCATACTGCACCGCGCGCGTTCAGGATTACAGGGTCATGCCCGGGCCGGCTCCCGCAGGCCATCCGGCCGATCGTCACGCCGCCCGCGACACCGCGAAATCGGCCAGCTGTTCCAGCGCCGCGCGCCACTCTCCCGCCGGCAGCACCGCCAGTGCCGCCTGCGCCAGGTCGGCATAGTCCCCGGCCAGGTCCAGCGTTGCCCCGATCGCGCCCGCGCCGATCACCAGTTCCCGCGCCCGGGTGAAATCGGCCTCGGACCGGTCGCCGCCGTTGATGGTCCGGTCCCAGAAGGCGTCCTCGGTGCCCTTGGTCCGCGCCGCCGCCAGCAGCAGCGGCAGGGTCACCTTGCCCTCGCGGAAGTCGTCGCCGGCGTTCTTGCCCAGGGCTTCCGACGTGCCGCCATAGTCCAGCGCGTCGTCGGCCAGCTGGAAGGCCAGCCCCAGGTTCAGCCCATAGGCCCGCAGCGCCGCGATCTCGGCCTCCCCGGCCCCGCAGCCCACGGCCCCGGCCTCGGCGGCGGCGGCGAACAGCTCGGCGGTCTTGGCCGAGATGATCTGCAGATAGGTGTCATGGTCCAGGTTCAGGTCGTGGGCCCGCGTCAGCTGCAGCACCTCGCCCTCGGAGATCACGCTGGATGCCTTGGCCAGGATGCCCAGCGCCCGCATCTGGCCGGTCTCGACCATCAGTTCGAAAGCCCGGGCGAACAGGAAGTCGCCGACCAGCACGCTGGACGGCGCGCCCCAGATCAGATGCGCCGCCACCTTGCCGCGCCGCATGTCCGAGGCGTCGACGACATCGTCGTGCAACAGGGTGGCTGTGTGAATGAACTCGACCGCCGCCGCCAGCTTGCGCGGGGCGTCGATGTCGCCCCTGGCCCCGGCCGCGCGCGCCGCGGCCACGGTCAGCATCGGCCGCAGCCGCTTGCCCCCGGCCGCCACCAGATGATCGGCCAGCAGCGGAATGACCGGCACCTGGCTCTGCATCCGTTCGATGATCAGGGCGTCGACCGTCGCCATGTCGGCAGCCGCCAGTCGAACCAGAAGCTCAACGTCACCCTTCGAGCGGGGAGCGGCGGCGGTGACTGCGTCCAACGGAGAACTCTTCAAAGCGGGCGAACACGGGGGAATCGCGCCTGAAATCCAGCCGCAGCCTTGCCCCGCGGCGATGCGGCGCACAATGATGATCGCACATTAAAGGGTCAAGCCGCGTGACCGTCGCACCAACAGACACCGCCATCACCGAGACGGTCGAGAACGCCCTGCTGGGCGGACGGGTGCGGCTGCGCCAACCCGCCCGCGGCTATCGCGCCGGCATGGACGCCGCCCTGCTGGCCGCCGCCGTGCCCGCCACGCCCGGCCAGACCGTATTCGAGGCCGGTTGCGGGGCCGGGGCCGTGCTGACCCAGATCGCCGCCCGCTGTCCCGGCACCCGCCTGACCGGGCTGGAGCGTGACCCCGCCGCCGCCGCCCTGGCCCGCGACAACGCCGCCCTGAACAACATCAATGACCGCACCACCATCCTGACCGGCGACGTCGCCGCCGGCTTCCGCGCCCTCGAGGCCGCCCCGGCCGACTGGGCCATCGCCAACCCGCCCTTCTTCGACGACCCCGCCGCCCTGCGCGCCCCCGCCCCCGGCAAGGCGGGCGCCTGGATGGCCGACGACGGCCTCGCCGCCTGGACCCGTTTCCTGCTCAAGGCCGTGCGCGAGAACGGCCGCATCGTGATGATCCATCGCGCCGACCGCCTGGCCGACATCCTGGCCTTGCTGGGCGCGGGGGCCGGCGCCTTCGCCATCCGCCCGGTCCAGCCCTTCGCCGACGAACCCGCCAAACGCGTGCTGGTGCTGGCCATCAAGACCGGCAAGGCCCCCCTGCGCCTGCTGCCCGCCCTGGTCCTGCACGACCGCACCGGGGCCAAACACACACCCGAGGCCGAGGCCATCCTCAGGGGCGAGGCGGCGCTGGGGTGGTGAGAGCGCGTCCCGTCGTGCAGGGTCGGGGTCGCGGCTGAGCCGGCCCCGCAACCGCCGGGTCCGGCCTGTGTGCCGGCGCGGCGGGCGTCGATCATCGACGGGGGAACAATGACGACCATCGGACTGAAGACGGGGCTCGTGGCGCTGGCCCTGGGTGTTGCCGGCTGCGGCCATCTGCCGGCGGCCACCGTGCCCGCGACCGCGACCATGCCGCCGCTCGCGGCGGCGGTGACGCAGACCCTCGACCGGCGGGTCGACGCGGTGATGCAGGTCTATGCCCCGGTCGGCCTGTCCGTGGCCATCCTGCGCGGCGATCAGCTGGTCTACACCCGCCATGCGGGGGTCGAGCGGCTCGGCGGCACGACGCCGGCGAACGGCGACACCCTCTATTCCGTCTTCTCCATGTCCAAGCTGTTCTTCCTGATCGAGACGGTCCGCGCCGAGGCCCGCGGCGAGCTGGATTTCAACGCCCCCATCGCCACCTATGTCGCCGACCTGCCCGGGGCCTGGCGCGGCCTGACCGTCCGGCAGCTGCTCTCTCACGTGTCCGGCCTGCCGGAATACTACTCCCACCCCGATGTGCCGCCGACCGTCGCGGCCGCGTTCGGCCGGGTGCGCGACGCCGACTTCATCGCGGAGCCCGGCAGCCGCTCGCGCTACAACCAGACCAATTTCCTGCTCGTCAAACTGGCGCTGGAACAGGCGTCGGGCCGCGCCTATGCCGATCTGGTCGCCGACGACCAGTTTGCGCCGCTGGGCCTCGACCGGATGCGCTATGGCGGTCACGCCCTGGCCGAGGCGGGCACCATCGTCAGCTATCGGCCCGACGCCGCCACCGGCGATCTGGCCCCGGAGCTCTATCCCACCTATCCGCCCTATGTCTGGTCGTCGGTCGGCCTGAACGCCAGCCTGTCGGATCTGGCGGTCTGGGCCGGGGCCCTGGTGCGCGGCGATCTGGTCCCGCGCCGCACCCTGCTCGATCACTGGCAGCCCCTGCCGCTGTCGAACGGCCGGCCGGGGGCCTATGCGGACGGCTGGGAATATTCGGATCTCGGCGACTTCATCACCGTCGGCCACGGCGGCGGCAATCGCGTCAACTTCATGCACGGGTTCCGCAAGTCGGACCCGTCCGACACCGTCACGGTCATCTACCTCGACAACGGCGGCCCGCGCGAGATCCCGACCCGCCGGATCACCACGGTGCTGGCCGACGCCCTGATTCCCGGCTTCGCCAGCCCGACCCAGCTGCTGTTCGAGGACCTGGTCACTGACCATGCCGCACAGGGCTGGCCGGCGGCGCTGGCCCGGCTGGACGCCCATATCGCGGACCGGAGCCTGTCTCCGGCCGAGGCGGAGGGACTCCTGAACACCGTCGGCTACACCCTGTCCGCGACCTTCGGCCCCGAGGCGGCGCTGGACGCCTTCCGTCTCAATGTCGCGCGCCACCCGCAATCCGCCAATCCGCACGACAGCCTGGCCGAGACCCTGCTGACGCTCGGTGACCATGCCGGCGCGCTCGAACACTACCGCCACGCCCTGGCCCTGAACCCCGACGACACCCGCGTCGCCACCCTCGTCGCCGGGCTTGAACGGCGGGCAAGCACGGGCGGCGGCGGGGACTGATCGCCCCCGTCAGCCTCGGGCCTGTCCCGCGGACCCGGTTCACCGCCGCACGCCCCGGATGCAGAATTGACAACAACCGGCCCGGGACGGTCCCTGGTTCGTCTCTGGCGTCGCCGCTGGGCTCGCTACAGGGTTGTTTTCGGCGCACGCCCCTGCGGGTGGCGACGTGATCATCCCCAGTTCGTGGGTCAGGACGACGCACTGGGCTGGACAATTGCCGCCTGAGCCAGAACAACGGACCTTCCATTCAAGGAGGAACACCATGCGTATCGCCATTCTCGCCGTCACCGCCGTCGCCGCCCTGACCCTGGCGGCCTGCTCGCCGCAGACCGAAGACAATGCCGCCGCCACCGCTGACGCCGCCGGCGACACCGTGGCCTCGGCCGCCGACGACACGGCCGCCAACGTCGACGCCGCCGCTGACGGTGCCGCCGAGGCCACCAATGAAGCGGCCGAAAACGTCGACGCCGCCGTCGTCACGCCCGCCGAACAGTAAACCGCGACCCATGGATCGTGAGACGCGCCCGAAGTCCGCTTCGGGCGCGTTTTGCGTTGTCCGGGGCGTCGGCGTGCGCCGGGACCGCCACATCCTTTCCAAAAATCCGCGCATCGCCGCTCCTCCTTCCCCTGCCAATTCATAGCCCTACCCTCTCCGCCCCTCTAAAAACCCGCCCTGGTCCAGCCGCGTGCCAGACTCCCGCCATCCCCGCCGGTGGGGAGGGCGTCGGATCCAGTGCCCGCACGGCGGCGGGGCTGTGGTCGAGCGATGAAGCCCGGGGGCGGAACCCTCCGGGGGTCCCTCGGACGGCGCGGGATGCCGTTCGCTGCTCGCCGCGGGCCCGAGGGCGGAGCGATCCCGGCACGACCGGCACCTCCGTCCCGACCCCCGGGCCCGGCAACGGGAACGGGACGGTCCGGCAAGGTCCGAACAGGGCCGCCAGCCGGAGGGCGCGTGGAAAACGGCTGCGCGGGGCGTCATCCTCGTCGAAACGGTTTTTATCCTTTGCTCCGGGCGAGGCCCGGCAGCCCCGCACCCTCCCCGCCCCGGCGTCGCCACGCGCCGCCGGTCGCCGCCGCACGTCCGGCGTCCAATGCCAATGTTCAGGAGGTCTCCATGCGCCCGCGTTCCCCCGGCCCCCGTCGCCGCGACCGCCTGTTCGCCCGCGCCCTGCAACGCGCCCGGCTCGAGATGCTGATGCGCGGTGAGGCCGAACCCTACGGCCCGCGCGAAACCCTGTTCGTCGCCGCCCTCAGGGCCGGCGACCGGCCCGACCCGGAGGAGTTCATCCTGTCCGCCACCCTGCTGCTGGCCGAGGCCATGGCCCTGCGGGATGCGCGCGACGGAGACGGTTATGACGCCGACCTTCTCGACGACGACCAGACCGGCTAGACACCCCCCATGTCCCTGCGCCCCCTGTTCGTCACCCAGGTCTATGAAGCCAGCCTCGCCGGCGAGCCGGGGTTCGACACCTTCAATGTCGAACTGGCCGACGCCTGCCGCAGCCTGGCCGAGGATGACGGGGCCGGCCGCGCCTGGTGCCGCGAGCACGGCTATCGCGGCTACACCTCCTACGGCTCACTTAACGACCTGCCGCAGCGGATGCCCGAGTTCGCCGACCTGAAGCGGCTGCTGGACCGCCACGCCCTGCACTATGCAAAGGCGCTGAATTTCGACCTGGCGCGCAAGCCGAAACTCGACAATCTCTGGGTCAATATCCTCAAGCCCGGCGGCAGCCATTCCGGCCACATCCATCCGCACGCCTATCTGTCCGGTACCGTCTATGTCGAGGTGCCCGACCGTGCCTCGGCCCTGAAGCTGGAAGACCCGCGCCTGGCCATGATGATGGCCCGCCCCGCCGTCACCGCCGACGCCCCGCTGGCCGAGAAACCCTTCGTCTATCTGGCCCCCGCCGCCGGCACCGTGCTGATGTGGGAAAGCTGGCTGCGCCACGAGGTCCCGCCCAATGCCGCGAAATCGGAGCGGATCTCGATCAGCTTCAACTACGCCTGAGGCGGGTCAGATCGCGATGAAGGCAGACACGGCCCATCGCGCCGCCTTGCGGTCAGCGGGCGAAAGTTGCCCGATCTGTCGCGCGATCAGGCGATTATCGATGGTGAACAGCTTGAGCCGAAGCAGAGATGGCGTCTTCAGACCGGCAGCGGCCAGGTCAGCCAGAGGCGTGTCATCGGCGCGGATTCCGCCCGAGGCCGTCGTGATCATCGCCAGCAGCGTGGTTCCCCCGGCCGCATTGGCTGCGCGGGCGGACAGGACCACGGCCGGGCGTGGCTTGGCGACCGGCAGGTCGCTGAACGGAAACGGCACGACGACAACGTCGCCCGCCTCACAGATCGTCATAGGCCGCGGCGTCTTCGGCCGTTTCCCATTCGGACAGACCCCGCTCCAGACTGCGCAGATAGGCCATGTCCATCGGCTCGACTCGGGTAACGACCACGCCGTCCGGCCCGATCCGGTAGGCCAGGGTGTCGCCCGGCCCGACCTTCAGCGCCTTGCGCACCTCGGCCGGAACCGTGGTCTGCGACTTCGAGGTGATCCTGGCGAAATGCACGGTCATGGCCCTTATCTTACCGCCTTACCGTAAGGAGAACCAGTCAGCACCGCCATCAAACCGCCCTTCCCGCTCCCTATGATTTGCCCAAACCCGGCGTGGCGGCTACATCCCGCGCCTAACTCCCCCCACCGATCAGACGACAGGGCGCACCGCACCTCATGGCGCAGCAATATATTTTCCAGATGCAGGGTCTCACCAAGACCTTCCCCGGCGGCAAAAAGATCTTCGAAAACATCTGGCTGAGCTTCTATGCCGACGCCAAGATCGGCGTCGTCGGCGTCAACGGCTCGGGCAAATCCACCCTGCTGAAGATCATGGCCGGCCTCGACAAGGAATTCACCGGCGAGGCCAAGGCCGCCGATGGCATCAAGCGCGGCTACCTCGAGCAGGAGCCCCACCTCGACGACACCAAGACCGTCTGGGAAAATGCCATCGCCTGGTGCGAGGAAAAGCAGCTGGTCGACCGCTTCAACGCCGTCGCCATGGAGCTGGGTGAAAACTACACTGACGAGCTGATGGAGGAGATGACCGCCCTCCAGGAGAAGATCGACGCCGGCGACCTGTGGGACATCGACAGCCGCGTCGAAATGGCCATGGACGCCCTGCGCTGCCCGCCCAACGACTGGTCGGTCGAGAACCTGTCCGGCGGTGAGAAGCGCCGTATCGCCCTGGCCCGCCTGCTGCTGTCCAAGCCCGACATGCTGCTGCTCGACGAACCGACCAACCACCTCGACGCCGAGTCCGTGGCCTGGCTGCAGCACCACCTCGAGGCCTTCCCCGGCTGCGTCATCCTGGTGACCCACGACCGTTACTTCCTCGATCTGGTGACCAAATGGACACTGGAACTCGATCGCGGCAAGGGCATCCCCTACGAGGGCAACTACTCCAGCTGGCTGGAGCAGAAGACCAAGCGCGTCGTCCAGGAGCAGTCGGAATCCGAAGCCCGCCAGCGCGCCCTGACCCGCGAACTGGAATGGGTCCGCTCGGGCGCCAAGGCCCGTCAGGCCAAGTCCAAGGCCCGTCTGGCCGCCTATGAGCGCATGGTCTCCGAACAGGAAGGCCAGCGCGGGGCCCAGACCCACGCCGTCATCCAGATCCCGCCCGGCCCGCGTCTGGGCAATGTGGTGCTGGAGGTCGAGGGGCTGAAGAAATCCTATGGCGACAAGCTGCTGTTCGACAACCTGACCTTCAAACTGCCGCCCAACGGCATCGTCGGCGTCATCGGCCCCAACGGCGCCGGCAAGTCGACCATGTTCCGCCTGATCACCGGCCAGGAGACGCCGGACGGCGGCACCATCAAGGTCGGCGAGACGGTCAAACTGGCCTATGTCGACCAGTCGCGGGACTCGCTCGACCCCAACAAGACCATCTGGGAAGAGATCTCGGGCGGCACTGACGTGATGATGGTCGGCAAGCGCGAGATCAACACCCGCGCCTATGTCGGCAGCTTCAACTTCAAGGGCGGCGACCAGCAGAAGAAGGTCGGCCAGCTGTCCGGCGGTGAGCGCAACCGCGTCCACCTGGCCAAGACCCTGGCCACCGGCGGCAATCTGATCCTGCTCGACGAACCGACCAACGACCTCGACATCGAAACCCTGCAGAACCTCGAGGAGGCGCTGGAGGAGTTCGCCGGCTGCGCCGTGGTCATCTCCCACGACCGCTGGTTCCTCGACCGTCTGGCCACCCACATCCTCGCCTTCGAGGGTGACAGCCACGTCGAATGGTTCGAGGGCAATTTCGAAGCCTATGAAGAGGACAAGAAGCGCCGCCTCGGCACCGACGCCCTGATCCCCCACCGGATCAAATTCCAGAAGTTCGCGCGCTAGACCGGCTGGCCCGGCTGATTGTCCCGCCCGGGACGGTCAGCCGGACCCCGGCCGTTCCGGTGTCCGAAATCTGATTTGCTAGCAGGCCCCGGGGCGGGTGTAGGATCGTCTCATGACCCACCGCCCCGCCATCCTGATCATGCAGCGGCACCTGGCACCGCTGACCGCCTTCCTCGAGGCGACCTATACGGTTTACCGCTTCTGGGAAGGCCCGCCGGTCGAGGCCCGCGACGACATCCGCGCCATGATCGTGGCCGGCGAATATCCGATCGACAAACATCTGATCGAAAGCCTGCCCAACCTCGAACTTCTGGCCTGTTTCACCTCGGGCTATGACGGCATCGATATCGACTGGTGCCGCGCCCGCGGCCTGCCGGTCACCCACGCCCCCGGCGTCAACCACGAGGACGTCGCCGACCATGCCCTGGGCCTGATCCTCGCCGCCCGCCGCCAGATTGCCGCCGGTGACCGGCAGATGCGCGCCGGCGGCTGGACTGTCGACGTCCGCACCATCACCCCCTCCCTGCACGGCCAGCGCGTCGGCATCGTCGGTCTCGGCCGGATCGGCGCGGCCCTGGCCCGCCGGGCCGAGGCCCTGCGGATGAGTGTCCGGTGGTGGAGCCCGCGCGACCGGACCACCGACTGGCCCCGCGCCGACTCCCTGCTCGAGCTGGCCCGTGACAGTGACATCCTGGTCGTGGCCTGCCGGGCCGATGACGCCAATATCGGCCTGATCTCACGTGAGGTCATCGACACCCTCGGCCCCGACGGGCTGCTGGTCAATGTCGCCCGCGGCCAGCTGGTCGACGAAACCGCCCTGATCGCCGCCCTGCGCGAGGGTCGGCTCGGCCAGGCGGCGCTGGATGTGTTCGAGGACGAACCGACCGACGCCGCCCGCTGGGCCGATGTGCCCAATACCGTCCTGACCCCCCACACGGCCGGGGCCACGACCGAGGCGGTCCAGGGCATGCTGATGCTGCTGATGCAGAACCTGCAGGCCGCCTTTGCCGGCCAGCCCCTGGTATCCCCCGTCGTGGATCCTTCGCCCGGGTCCTGAGGCGACGCGGGCATTGCCTTGGACAATCATATAAGGATATCTTTATGTGATTATCGTAAGTAGGCCCAATGTCCCTCACCGCCGACCAGACCGTCGATATGCTGCGCGCCGCCGGCGAGCCGAGCCGCCTGCGCATCCTGTCGCTGCTGGCCGGCGAGGAGCTGTCGGTGATGGAGCTTTCGGGCATCCTCGACCAGAGCCAGCCGCGGGTGTCCCGCCACCTGAAACTGATGACCGACGCCGGCCTGATCGAACGCTTCCCCGACGGAGCCCGTGTCTTCTACCGGGTGTCCTCCGACAGTGACGCCCGCCGCCTGGTCACAACCGTTCTGAATCTGTTGGAAGACGAGGCCGGCGAATGCGACCGCGCCCGCCTGGGTGACGTTCATCGCGAACGCGAGGCCGACGCGGCCGCCTATTTCGAGCGCGTCGCCCCCCAGTGGGACCACCTCCGGTCGCTCTATGTGTCCGAAGGTGCGGTCGAGGCCGCGATCGAGAAAGCCGCCGGTCCCGGTCCGTTCGAGCGGATGGTTGACCTCGGCACCGGCTCGGGACGGATGCTGACCCTGCTGGGCAGGAAGGCCGCCATGTCCGTCGGTCTCGACCTGAGCCAGAGCATGCTCAACATCGCCCGCAGCAATGTCGCCCAGGCGGACCTGGACAAGGTCGAACTCCGGCACGGCGACATCTTCGCCACCCGCCTGCCACCACAGAGCGCCGACCTGGTCGTCGTGCACCAGGTGCTCCACTATCTGGTCGATCCGGTCGCGGCCGTGACCGAGGCCGCCCGTCTGGTCGCCCCCGGCGGCAAGCTGCTGATCATCGACTTCGCCCCGCACGAGATGGAAGCGCTGCGCGAGCAGCACCAGCATCGCCGTCTCGGCTTCACCGACGAGGAGATCCGGGCCTGGATCACCGCGGCCGGACTGAAACCGGCATCCGTCATTGCCCTGCCGCCAGAGACCGCGGGCCTGACCGTAACCATCTGGACCGCCGTGCGCCCCGTCGTGACCAAGAGGATATCTGCCTGATGGCGACCCTGGCTGAAGCCCGCGCCCTGTTGCTGTCCCCGCTGGGACCGGTGGCCCGCGCCGGTCAGAACGGCAATCCGGTCCGGGTGTCGTTCGAATTCTTCCCGCCCAAGTCGGATGAGGCCGAAGCGACGCTGTGGAAGGCCGTGCGCCGGCTGGAGCCGCTCAATCCGGCCTTCGTGTCGGTCACCTACGGAGCCGGTGGCTCGACCCGGGAACGCACCCACCGCACGGTCCAGCGCATGATCACCGAGACCCGCCTGCGTCCGGCCGCCCACCTGACCTGTGTCGAGGCCAGCCGGGCCGAGGTCGATGAGGTGATCGAGAGCTACAAGGCCATCGGCGTCGACCATATCGTCGCCCTGCGCGGCGACCCGCCGGGCGGCCACGAGAGCGCCGGCGGTATCGGCGGGGCCTATCAACCGCGCGCCGACGGCTATGCCAATGCCACCGAACTGAGCCGCGCCATCAGCGCCGTCGGCGGATTCGAGATCACCGTCGGGGCCTATCCCGAGAAACACCCCGAAAGCCCGTCGATCGATCACGACATCGATGTGCTCAAGGCCAAGATCGACGCCGGGGCGACCCGGGCCGTCAGCCAGTTCTTCTTCGACATCGACGCCTTCCTGCGCTTCCGCGACCGGATCCGATCGGCCGGGATCACCATCCCCCTGATCCCCGGCATCATGCCCGTGTCCAATTTCGCGGCCCTGCAGCGGATGAGCGCCAGTTGCGGCACCGCCGTCCCGGCCTGGCTGGCCACCCATTTCGACGGCCTCGACAATGACCCCGAGACCCGCAAGCTGCTGGCCGCCTCGGTCGCCGCCGAAACCTGCGCCCGCCTGCAGGAAGAAGACTTCGCCGACTTCCATTTCTACACCCTGAACCGGGCCGATCTGGTTTACGCCATCTGCCGGGTGCTGGGTGTGCGTGAAGCACAATCCTCCCCCGCCGGGGGAGGTGTCGGCGAAGCCGACGGAGGGGGCCGCCCCCTCCACCACCCTTCGGGCGGCCCCCCTCCTGCGATGGGGGAGGAACACCCATGACCCGCCAGGACAGAATCGCCGCCCTCCACGCGGCCGCAAAGGACCGCATCCTCGTCCTCGACGGGGCCTGGGGCGTCATGATCCAGCGCCAGGAGCTGTCCGAGGAGGATTTCCGCGGCACGCGCTTCGCGGCCCACAACGGCCAGATGAAGGGCAACAACGACATCCTGTGCCTGACCCGGCCCGACGTCATCGCCGACCTGCACGACCGGTATTTCGCCGCCGGGGCCGATATCTCCGAGACCAACACCTTCTCGGGCACGACCATCGCCCAGGACGACTACGGGCTGGACGTTCAGTCCGTGACGGACATCAATTTCGAAGGCGCGAAACTGGCCCGCGCCGCCGCCGACCGCTGGACGGCGAAGGAGCCACACAAGCCGCGCTTTGCCGCCGGCTCGATCGGGCCGCTGACCAAGATGCTGTCGATGTCGTCGGACGTGAACGATCCCGGTGCCCGCAGCGTCACCTTCGACCAGGTCTACGCCGCCTATCGCCAGCAGGTGCAGGCCCTGAACGCGGGTGGCGTCGACCTGTATCTGATCGAGACCATCACCGACACGCTGAACTGCAAGGCCGCGATCAAGGCCATCAGGGACCTCGAGGACGAGGGGATGGAGGCCCTGCCGATCTGGATCTCGGGCACCATCACCGACCGCTCGGGCCGTACCCTGTCGGGCCAGACGGCCGAGGCCTTCTGGAACAGCGTGCGCCACGCCAAACCCTTCGCCGTCGGCTTCAACTGCGCGCTGGGGGCCGATCTGATGCGACCGTTCATCGCCGAACTGAGCCGCGTCGCCGACACCCTGGTCGCGGCCTATCCCAACGCCGGCCTGCCCAACGCCATGGGCCAGTACGACGAGGAACCGCACCAGACCGCCCATTTCCTCGAGGAATGGGCGGCGTCCGGTCTGGTCAACATCGTCGGCGGTTGCTGCGGCACCACGCCGGACCACATCCGCCACACGGCCGAGGCGGTGGCGAAACTGCCGACGCGGGTGATCCCGGACCGTCCGGTGGCCATGCGCCTGTCAGGGCTGGAACCGTTCGAGCTGGTGACGTGATGGCGCCCCTCTCCCGCTCATCCCGGCGAATGCCGGGACCCGGTTCTTTGGGCGATGACCCGCATCCGGATCACGCCGCAATCAATCCCACGCGCAGTGCCCCACGAAAGCACTGGGTCCCGGCTTTCGCCGGGATGAGCGGAGTAAAATAGTGCGTCCCACCTTCATCAACGTCGGCGAGCGGACCAACGTCACCGGCTCGGCCAAATTCAAGAAGCTGATTATCGACGGCGACTATCCGGCCGCCCTGTCGGTGGCGCGCCAGCAGGTCGAGGCCGGGGCCCAGATCATCGACATCAACATGGACGAGGGCCTGCTCGACTCGCAGGCCGCCATGGTCACCTTCCTCAACCTGATCGCGGCCGAGCCGGACATCGCCCGGGTGCCGGTGATGATCGACAGCTCCAAATGGGAGGTGATCGAGGCGGGCCTGAAATGCGTCCAGGGCAAGCCGATCGTCAATTCGATCAGCATGAAGGCGGGCGAGGCCGAGTTCCGGCAGCAGGCGGTCAAATGCCTGCGCTACGGGGCCGCCGTGGTGGTCATGGCCTTCGACGAACAGGGCCAGGCCGACACCGCCGCGCGCAAGATCGAGATCTGCACCCGCGCCTACAACATCCTGGTGAACGAGGTCGGCTTCCCGCCCGAGGACATCATCTTCGACCCCAATATCTTCGCGGTGGCGACGGGGATCGAGGAACACGACAACTATGCCGTCGACTTCATCGAGGCGACCAAGGCGATCAAGGCCACCCTGCCCTTTGCCCGGGTCTCGGGCGGGGTGTCGAACGTCAGCTTCAGCTTCCGTGGCAATGAGCCGGTGCGCCGGGCGATCCACAGTGTCTTCCTGTACCATGCCATCCAGGCGGGCCTGGACATGGGCATCGTCAATGCCGGCGACCTGCCGGTCTATGATGATATCGACCCGCTGCTGCGCGAGGCGGTCGAGGATGTGATCCTGAACCGGCCCCAGCGCACCAATGTCTCCAACACCGAACGGCTGGTCGACCTCGCTCCCACCTACAAGGGCGACAAGGGCGCGGCCCGGGTCGTCGACCTGAAGTGGCGCGAGGCCCCGGTCGGCAAGCGTATCGAGCACGCCCTGGTTCACGGCATCACCGACTGGATCGTCGAGGACACCGAAGAGGCGCGGCTGGGCTCCGAGCGGCCCCTGCACGTGATCGAGGGCCCGCTGATGGACGGGATGAATGTCGTCGGCGACCTGTTCGGCGCGGGCAAGATGTTCCTGCCGCAGGTGGTCAAATCGGCCCGGGTGATGAAACAGGCGGTGGCCCACCTCGAGCCCTTCATGGAGGCTGAAAAGGCCGGCAAGCCGCGCGAACAGGCGGGCCGGATCCTGATGGCCACGGTCAAGGGCGACGTCCACGATATCGGCAAGAATATCGTCGGCGTCGTGCTGCAATGTAACAATTACGAGGTCATCGACCTGGGCGTCATGGTCCCGGCGGACCGGATTCTGGACGCCGCCATCGAGCACAGGGTCGACATCGTCGGCCTGTCCGGCCTGATCACCCCGTCGCTGGACGAGATGATGTTCGTGGCCCGCGAGATGGAGCGGCGAGGCTTCACCATCCCCCTGCTGATCGGCGGGGCCACCACCAGCCGCACCCATACGGCAGTCAAGATCGAACCCGGCTACAAGGCCGGGTCCACGACCTATGTCATCGACGCCAGCCGGGCCGTCGGCGTGGTCTCCGGCCTGCTGTCAAAGGACGAGCGGGCGAGGAACGAGGCCCTGACCCGCGACGAATACGTCCGTATCCGCGAGCAATATGCCCGGGGACAGGAGGTCAAGGCCCGCGCCACCCTGCCCGCCGCCCGCGCCAACCGCTTTCGGCCGGACCCGGCCACGCCCCTGCCCGGCGCACCGTCCTTCCTCGGCGTGCGCGCCTTCGACCGCTGGGACCTGCAGGACCTGGCCGACCACATCGACTGGACCCCCTTCTTCGCCAGCTGGGAGCTGATCGGCCGCTATCCGATGATCCTCGAGGACGAGATCGTCGGCACCGCCGCCACCGACCTGTTCCGCGACGCCCAGGCCATGCTGAAACGGATCATCGCCGAAGAATGGTTCACGGCCCGCGGCGTGGTCGGCTTCTGGCCCGCCAATGCGGTCGGCGACGACATCGCCGTCTATGCCGACGAGTCCCGGACCGACGAGATCGCCCGCTTCCACACCCTGCGCCAGCAGATCAGGAAGTCGAACGGCAAGCCCAATCTGGCCATGTCGGACTTCGTCGCCGAGGCCGGCCAGGACTATATCGGGGCCTTCGCCGTCACCGCCGGCCATGGCGAGTTGGAGGTCGCCAGACGCTTCAAGGACGCCGGCGACGACTATTCGTCGATTCTGGCGACGTCACTGGCCGACCGGCTGGCCGAGGCCTTCGCCGAGGCCCTGCACAAAAAGGTCCGCACCGAACTGTGGGGCCACGCCCCCGACGAGGCGCTCAGCGTCGACGACCTGATTGCCGAGAACTATCAGGGCATTCGCCCCGCACCCGGCTATCCGGCCCAGCCTGACCACACCGAAAAGGCCACCCTGTTCCGGCTGCTGCAGGCCGGGGACAACGCGGGCATGGCCCTGACCGAGAGCTTCGCCATGACGCCCCCGGCCTCGGTCTCGGGCCTCTATTTCGGCCATGCCGAGAGCCACTATTTCGGCGTCGGCAAGATCGATCGCGACCAGGTCGAGGATTATGCCCGGCGCAAGGGCTGGGACCTGGCGACGGCCGAACGCTGGCTGTCACCGATCCTCAACTACGACCCCGGAGACTGAGGGGTTTTTCCTTCCCCCGCCCGGAACAGGAGCGTGCTCCCCCCTCCACCCGCCTTCGGAGGGAGGAGGAGGCAAGCGATCAGTTCGGGTCCAGACCCACGTCTTCCGGAGTGGCGGGCGCGGTGGTGACACCGTCGCGAATACGGCGCGCGGCATGTTCACACCGGCCCGGCAGGCCGAAGAACAGCCCGAAGGCCTGGCTGCGCACCGCCTCGTCCTGCGCCATCAACGGGGCCCAGCGCGATGTGGCCTCGGCGGCGGCCTCGCGGGCTGCCGCCCGGGTGGCGGCGGTCTGGCGCGGTTCGGCGGTTCTCAGCGCGGCCCGGAAGTCCGCGGCCTCAAGCTTGCCCAGCCGGATGATGTCCAGATCCAGCGGATCGGCGTCGGTCAGGCTCTCGCCGAGGACGACATGACCGGTCACCAGGGCGTCACACCAGGCCACCAGGGGATAGTCGGCACTCGGGGCCCCGCGCGGCATCGGATTGGCATAGGCCACGGCCTCGCGGTGGCGCTGGGAGTCTGACGACTCGGACGCCGGCGCGGTCACGATCGGCCCGTCCTGCGGCAGTCCGTGAAGCGCGGCGATGGCGGCGATGACGGCAAGAGTACTCATAAATCAACCTTCAATAACGGCGGCTACGCGATGGCGGCCCGTCTAAACGCCTCAACGGTCTGATGGCTGCCGATGGCTTTTTTCGGGACAGCGCCGGTCACAGCAGGGCCGACCGGACAAGAAAAAGGGCGGCGGGGTTTCCCCCGCCGCCCCCAGTCTTGAGCTCTAGATCGAGACCTAGAAACGGACCCGTGCGTTCAGGGAGAACGTACGACCCAGGACACGATAGACCTGCGGGTCGGTGTTACCCTGCGAGAAGATACCGTTCAGAGTCTGCGGTGCCTTTTCGTCAAACACGTTACCGACGAAGGCCGACAGGGCGACGCTGTCGGTCACGTTCCAACGAGCGGACATGTCGACGTACGAAGCGGCCGGCTGGTAAGGCGTGATCGTGAAGCCGAAGCCCGGATCATCAGCCAGCTCGGGCAGGTAGCTCCAGCGCGTCATGAACGTCCAGTCGTTGATATCGTAGAAGGCGGTCAGGACGTTCTTGAAGTCGAACGTCGCGCCACCGATACCGGCACTGGTCGTTCCAACGAACTCGTTGCCGTTGAACGTGAACGAGTCCACGAAGCTGGCCAGTTCGTTGATCCGCAGACGACCGGCCAGGCCGACGTCAGCCAGATCGATCGAGTATTCCATGGCGATGTCGACACCGTTGGTGGCGAACGTACCCTGGTTACCGCGCGAGGTGTTCACGAAGTCGATCTGACCATTGGCCGGATCGCGGACGACGCGGGCGCAGGAAGCAGCCACGTTGTTCGTGTAGCAGTCGTTGATGAAGAACTGGGCACCGAACGACGCGATAACGTCGGTGATTTCGATGTCGTAGTAATCCACCGTGGCGCTCAGACGACCGATCGGCAGGAAGTCAGGCTGGAACACGAAACCAGCCGTGAAGGTCTGGGCGTTTTCCGGCTCCAGGTTCGGGTTACCGAACGAGAAGGCCTCAACCTGCGAGTTGTTGGCCGCGAAGGTTGCCCAGGTTGCCGGTGCGATAGCACCCCCGGTTTGAGCCGAGCAGAAGGCTGCGGCGGGGCCGGTGGCACCAGCGCAGGGGTCGATGTAGGACGGGAAGCCCTGGTCACCGTTCTGGAACAGTTCGAACACCGACGGAGCACGAGTGGCTTCGTTGAACACGGCGCGGAAACGGAGCGACGGGATCGGGGCGAATTCCAGACCGACTTTGCTGGTCCAGACTTTACCGATCGACGAGTAGTCCGAGTAACGCAGGCCGAGCTCGAGGCCCAGGTAGCTGGCGTAGGTCATGTCGGCGAGCAGCGGCACCGAGATTTCGGTGTAGAGCTCTTGAACGTTGACCGAACCGGCCTGGTCCTGGGTGGCGTTGAAGCCGAAGATGTTGCCGGTACGCTGCTCGTTGTCGACGCGGAACTCAGCGTCGGTTTCACGATATTCGAAGCCGAACACCGAAGCGACCGGGCCCGCGGGAAGCGAGAACAGGTTACCGCGGGTGAAACCGGCGATGCGCGTCTCTTCCACGTCCGTGGCGGAGAAGGTGTTGACGCGGATGAACGACTGCATCGGAGCGGTCAGAGTGCCCGGTCCGAAGATGTCGAGCGGCACGCAACCCGGCAGGGCGTTGACGCCGAGCGGAGCACCGGTAGCCACGGTCTGGCAACCGGCCAGGCCTTGAGCCAGAGCGGTCGCGTTGACCGAGTTGGCACCACGGCTGTCGAACTTGTTCGAGCCGTACGAAGCGGTCAAGCTCCAGTCCCAGGCCGGCGAGAACTCGCCTTCCAGGGTGGTCAGCAGGTAGAACGAGTTGTTCTCGTTGTACGCGTTACGCGTGCCGACTTCGTTCATACGACGGTTCATCGTGAACGCACCCAGCGGGTTCGGACGCGAGGCCAGGGCGACAGCCAGATCGGGGTGGCTGGCGTTGATCAGGGCCTGCATGGCCGGCGTCATCGACACGGTCAGACCGGTCGCGGGCGTCGGGGCCAGCTGAACTTCCGAGGTGCTGTTGACAAAGTTCAGGTGAACCTTGGCGCGCAGCGTGTCGGAGAAGTCGTAGGTGCCGATGGTGGTGAAGTTAACGCGCTCGGCCGGGATGATCAGGAAGTTGTCCGGCGCATAGTTGTAACGCGAGGATCCAGCAGCACGATCCGGCACGCCGCAGGAGTTACCCGTGCCGTTGCGGGGCTCGAGCGAACCGGCGTCGTTGAACGACAGGTTCCGCTCACCGGCACCGTAGGCGATGTTCGGCGTGGCCGGGTTACAGTCGTGATCGTAGCTGGCGAACTGACCGGCGGTCAGTGCGTTGGCGTTCAGGACAGCCGGGTTGAACGCGTTCGCGGTCGAGTTGGCGATCCAGCCCCACGACGGCGTAGCCGAACCACCGGAGAACAGCACACCACCACCGGCGGCGCGGGCAGCCTGGGCTTCAGCAGCCGTGTCGCAGACATAGGCTTCTTCGAAGTCAGGACGGTTCGAGCAGAGGGCAGCCGAGGTGCGCGAGAAGTCGAACTCGCTCTGGCTGACCGAACCACGGCTGTAGTAGGCGCCGTAGGCCGTCATGTTGCCGCGACCGTTGGCGAAATTGCCACCGAACAGGCCGTTGACTTCAACTTCCGGCGCGTGACCTTCCCACGAGGAACCGTAGGTCACCGACATTTCGGCACCCTCGTAGTTTTCCTTGAGGATGAAGTTGACCACGCCCGAGATGGCGTCCGAGCCGTAAACGGCCGAGGCACCACCGGTGACCACTTCAACGCGCTGGACCAGCGAGGCGGGGATGGTGTTCAGGTCGACCGTACCCGTGGTCGAGGACCCGGGGATGCGCTCGCCGTTGACCAGCACCAGGTTGCGGTTGGCGCCGAGGCCACGCAGGTCGATGGTAGCAAAGTCTTCGCCGCCCGAGTTGTTGGACGTGCGCATGTTGCCCGGAACGACCTGGGGCAGTTCGTTGAGAAGCGACTCGACCGTAAGGGTCTGGGTCAGCTCGAGCTGCTCCTGACCAACGGTGGTGACCGGGCTGATCGCGGTGAAGTCCTGACGGACGATGCGCGAACCGGTTACAACGACTTCGTCAACCTGGGTAGCGGCCGGCTGCGTCTGCGCCATAACAGGCGCGGCGAAGGCGACAAGACCGCCGATGATAGTGGTAGCCAGCAATTGCTGGCGGATGGTGTGGGCTTTCAAAGCTTGTTCCTCCTGGGTTCGACATCGGGACCATTGGGACCCAGAGAGCCGAAGTGACGGACATGATAGTCAATGGCTGTGGCGACAGATTACACCCCAGTTGGCTCAAACTATCCGCTTCGCCCCCATTTAGGCCACCGCAATTACACATTGTTCAGAAACTTGCCCCCGCACTGTCGTATTCCGGCCACGTTCGCTCACGGGGCGATCTCTGGTGAGCATGATCGTGTTCATGCATAAGGAAGGGGCGCATCCGTCCGCGCGTCACCGAGCGCCCCGAGCCATGACCCGATCGACCCCCGCCGTCCTGTCCGCCCTCGCGATCCTGTCCCTGTCCGCGACCGCTGTAACCGCCGCCCCGCCTGCCCAGGCCACCGGCGGCCAGCCCACGTTGGGCCGGGCGGATGTACTGGCCCGGCTGGTCGCCTGCCGCGCCATGGCCGACACCTCAGCCCGCCTCGCCTGCTATGATGTGGCCACCGCCGCGCTGGACGCCGCCGAGCGTCAGGGCGACGTCGTTGTGGTCGATCGCAACCAGATCAGCACGGCGCGTCGGGAAAATTTTGGCTTCAGCCTGCCGTCGCTTCCGAACCTGTTCGAGCGCAACGGCCAGCCCGAATCGGTGACGTCCATCGATTCGACTCTGGTCAGCGCCACCGAGAACTGGGAAGGCCGCTGGACCTTCACCCTGGCCGACGGCAGCGTCTGGCAGCAGATCGACACGGCCTATGTCAGCTTCCGCAATCGCGGCACGCCACCGGTGACGGTACGCAGCGCCGCCCTGGGCAGTTTCCTTCTGGTCGTCGGGGACAGCCGCGCGGTCCGCGTGCGCCGACAATAGGCCCCTCGCCGCCCGCCGCCCCCGTCATCAGGCATCAGCGCTGGATCATCACCCGCGTCGCATAGGGCACAGGCTCGGGCGTGCACGAGGCCACGACCAGTTGCGCCGCCATGAGACAGAAAAGGGCGACAGCGACCGGCTGGAGCCGATTCGAGACAGCCAAAGCGATGGAAACAGCCATTACGCGCACTCCGCAGAAGGTTTACGAAGTCCTAACGCAAGCTCCGGGCCGGACCCGGGGCGGGGCCCGGGCGAAGTGATCCCCTTTATCCGCGATTTCCCGGTCCGCTACGGCGAGGCCGAAGCGGTGTCACCGCTGATCCGGCGCGTTACGGCCCGCAATCCGGGGCCGTTCACCTTCACCGGCACCGGCACCTATATCGTCGGTCGGGACCACCCGGGCGCCACCGTGGCGGTGATCGATCCCGGCCCGGCCGATGACCTTCACCTCGCCGCCCTGCTGGGGGCCCTGAACGGCCGGACCGTCAGCCACATCCTGGTGACCCACACCCACCGCGATCATGCGCCCCTCGCCCGCCCCCTCGCGACAGCGACCGGGGCCGTGATCCTGGCCGCGCCCCCCCTCACCCGCCCGCACGACACGGCGGTGGCGATCGACGAGGACGATGACGACGACTTCCGCCCCGACCGGATCCTGGCCGACGGCGAGATCGTGGCCGGCGACGGCTGGACGCTGGAGACCCTGGCCACCCCCGGCCACGCCTCAAACCATCTGGCCTTCGTCCTGCGCGAGGAAAACGCCCTGTTCAGTGGGGATCATGTGATGGGCTGGTCGACCACGGTCGTGGCCCCGCCGGACGGCGACATGGTCGCCTATATGCAGAGCCTGGACGCGGTCATTGCCCGCGACTTCACCACCCTGTGGCCGACCCATGGCGCGCCGGTCACCGATCCGGGTCCCTTCCTTCGCGCCTACCGCGACCACCGGCTGGCCCGCGAGGCCCAGATCCTGGCCCGACTCGACGCCGGAGACCGGACCATCGCGACGATGGTCCCCCGACTCTATGCGGCGGTGGACGACCGGCTGTGGCCGGCGGCCAGCCTGTCGGTGCTGGCCCATCTGATCAAGCTGGTGGCCGAAGGCCGGGTCGTGGCCGAACCGGCGGCGACCCTGGGCGCGACCTACCGTCCGGGCTGAAGCCCGTCGACGATCCGGTGCGCCAGCCGGCAGGCGGCGTCACCCTGGGCCCGGCCGTCGCGAGCCGTAACCCGCACGTCCGTGCGACCCGGACGGATTCGGACCACGGCGTCATGACGCAGGCCGAACCAGAACCCCTCATGCAGGCCTTCGGACTGGAACAGACCCGCCTTCTGGACGGTGAAGCCGGCGGCTTCCAGCGCCGCGGTGGCCGTCTCCGACGCGACCTGGGTCGGCACGGCCGTCAGGTCCGGGCAGGCCGCCGGTGAGTCCGGCGCGTTCAGGGCGGCGCGCAGCCCGGCGGTTTCGGCACTGAATCCGGGGGCATCAGCGGGTGCCGTGGTCGCGTCCAGCGGGGCCGGCACCGTCAGCTGCGCCTGCTGACGAACGAACAGGCCCACGGTCGCCAGCGCGATTAACAGGCTCACAATCGCCATGAGGCCGCGGCGGCGCAGATCGCGCAAGGCCAGGACAACGGCCAGGACCGCGGCGGCCAGACCGGCCAGGG
Source organism: uncultured Brevundimonas sp. (assembly GCF_963975535.1). Classification (GTDB taxonomy): domain Bacteria; phylum Pseudomonadota; class Alphaproteobacteria; order Caulobacterales; family Caulobacteraceae; genus Brevundimonas. The sequence continues at coordinate 373,679 of NZ_CAXBHE010000001.1, forward strand.
CCAGCCAGCGGCCAATCTGCAGGGTCAGCAGGTCACGGCCGATCTCGACCGACCACAGGCCGAACCGCGTTCCCATCACCGCGACGAAGACCAGCATCGGCGCGGCCAGCACGGTCAGGACCAGCCAGCGCATGCCGATGCCGCCGCGTGACCGGGTGGATTTCCCTGACGGGGTCATGAGGGTCGCTCCTTGCGGAATTCAGTCCACGACGGGCAGACGATAGTCCTTCATCTGCTCGCGCAGGCCCTTCTTGTCGATCTTGCCGGTGGCTCCCAGCGGAATGTCGTCAACGAAGACCACGTCATCGGGCGTCCACCATTTGGCGATCTTGCCGGACAGGAAGTCGAGGTGTTCCTGCTTGTCCTGGCTCTCGCCGGGCTTGAGCTTGATCAGCAGGACCGGACGCTCGTCCCATTTGGGATGGGCCGCACCGATCACGGCAGCCAGCTCGACCTTGGGATGACCGACGGCGATGTTCTCGATCTCGATCGAGCTGATCCACTCGCCGCCGGACTTGATCACATCCTTGGCGCGGTCGGTGATCTGCATGAAGCCCTGCTCGTCGATGGTCGAGACGTCGCCGGTGTCGAAGAAGCCCTCGTCGTCGAGAATGCTGCCACCCTCGTCCCTGAAATAGGCCCCGGCGATGGTCGGGCCCTTGATCATCAGCCGGCCGTAGCTGTGGCCGTCGTGCGGGATCTCCTTGCCGTCATAGTCCTTGAGCTTGAGCTCGACGCCCAGCGGCGGCGTGCCCTGTTTGACGCGCCATTTCAGCTGCTCCTCATACGGCAGAGCGGCCAGTTCGGGCGGCAGGTTCGACAGGGTGCCGATCGGCGAGGTCTCGGTCATGCCCCAGCCCTGCAGCACCTCGATGCCGAACTCGTCATGGAAGGCGCGGATCAGGCTCTCGGGCACGGCCGAGCCACCGATCAGCACCCGCTTGACCGTCGGAATCTGCAGCTTGTTGTCACGCAGGTGGGCCAGCAGTCCCTGCCAGACGGTGGGCACGGCGGCCGAGAAGGTCACCCCTTCGCTGACGATCAGCTCATAGATGGACTCGCCGTCCATCTTGGCCCCGGGCAGCACCAGCTTGGATCCGGCCGCCGGGCCGCCGAAGGCGATGCCCCAGGCATTGGCGTGGAACATCGGCACCACCGGCAGGATCACCTCGCTCGGCGTGGCCCCCAGCACCGTGGTCTGAAGACCGAGCAGCGTATGGATGAAGTTCGAGCGGTGCGAATACAGCACCCCCTTGGGATTGCCGGTCGTGCCGGAGGTGTAGCACAGGCCGCAGGCGGTCTGTTCGTCGAACCCGCCCCAGGTCACATCTTCCGAGGCCTCGGACAACACCTGCTCATAGCATTCGGCGGCGGGCAATTTGGTCGCCGGCATCGTCCATTCGTCGGTCATGACGATGACCTTCTCGACGCTGGGACAGTGCGGCAGGATCGCCTCGAGCAGGGGCACGAAGGTCAGGTCGACGAAGATCATCCGGTCTTCGGCGTGATTGATGATGTAGATCAGCTGTTCCGGGAAAAGACGCGGGTTCAGGGTGTGGCAAACGGCCCCGATGCCCATGATGCCGTACCAGGCCTCCATGTGCCGGCCGGTGTTCCAGGCCAGGGTGGCGATGCGGTCGCCGGGCTTGACCCCCCAGGCCAGCAGGGCGCTCGAGACCCGCCGGGCCCGGCCGTGCATTTCGGCATAGGTGGTGCGGACGATCGGCCCCTCGACCGAGCGGGAGACCACCTCGCGATGGCCATGCCAGTTCTTCGCATGATCGATGATCTTGTCGACCGTCAGCGGCCAGTCCTGCATCAATCCAAGCATCGCGATCCCTCGTCTGTGCCTGCTCAACGGGGCACTTGGGCACACGCTACCGAGGTGATCGGCGATAAGCAACGTGACCCGACGTCAGCGGGGGCCGGTTCGGGATGGCCTTCCCCCGCCCCCGCTCCTAGAACGGCCGGGCTTGTACGGCGGAGGCACGACATGAGTATTCTGATCGCCATCACCGGAGGGTCCGGTTCGGGCAAGAGCACCCTGGCGGAAGCGCTGGTGTCGGCGCTGCCGGACGGGGTCGCCGTGCTGCTGCGCGAGGACTCCTACTATCGCGACGCGGCGGTTCTGCCCGATTTCGACGCGGCGACGTTCGACTTCGACGATGTCGCCGCCCGGGATCACGACCTGATGATCGCCGACCTTGCGGCGCTCAAGGCCGGGCAGGATATCGTCGCCCCTCTCTATTCCTTCATTCATCACGGCCGCGACCCGGGCGGCGAGGCGGTGCGCGCCGCCGAGGTGGTGGTCGTCGAGGGCACCCATGTGCTGTGCACCCCGGCCCTGTCAGCCCTGTTCGACATCCGGGTCTTCGTCGACACGCCCGCCGACATCCGCTTCATCCGCCGCCTGCTGCGCGACCAGGTCGAGCGTGGCCGCACAGCGGATTCGGTGATCGCCCAGTATCTGGCCACGGTCCGGCCCGGGCATGAACGACTGACCGAACCGTCCCGGGTCAACGCCGATTTCGTGGTCGCGGACTCGACCGCGGCGGTGCGTCTCGAGGATCCCCAGGCCGTCGTGCGGCTGGCCGCCCCGGTGCTCGCCCACCCCCTGCTGGCCCCGTGGCGCGCACGCTGAGGCAGTATTACTACCGATCAGGACCGGGTTGCCGGGTGGAAGACTAGGCGTCAGTGTACCGGCAATCAGAAGATCCTGCATGCTCATGACGAACCCGGCCGTTTCGACCCCATCCCCGGCGGACCCACGACGCGACGCGATTGTCCGTCATGCCCGGCGCCAGTTCACCAGCGTCGGCTACGCCGCCACCCGGATCGAACCGATCGCCCGCGAGGCCAATGTCTCGACCGCGACCCTCTACAACTATTTCGCCGGCAAGGCCGAGTTGTTCGAGGCGGTCATCGACGACGCGGCCGTCGACTTCATTCAGCAGATGAAATTCGTGCAATCGGCCTCCGGATCGGCGCGGGAGCAACTGACCCTGTTTGCCCAGGCCTACGGGGATTTCATGGCCGATCCCTTTGTTCGCTCGATCTTTCGCCTGGTCATGGCCGAACGGCCCCGCTTTCAGGAGATCGCGGCCCACTTCTTCGAAGTCGGCCGGAAGAGTTTCGGGGCTGACCTGATCGAGGCGCTGAAAACGATGACCCGCACCGGGCAGCTGAAGATCGACAACCCGTCCTGGGCCGCCGGCCAGCTGATGGGGATGATGGAGCACCCGGTCTTCTTCGTGCCGCTGGTTACCGGGGATGCGGTCAGGATTCGCCGCTCGGTCACCGACATTGCCAACGATGCCGTCGAAACGTTTCTGACCCGCTACGGCATCCCCGGGGTGTCAGGGCCAGAGACGGGTCCGGGTCCAGCCCTGACGGTCGCGCTCGAAGCTTAGCCGGTCATGCAGGCGGAACGGTCGGTCCCGCCAGAACTCCAGGCTTTCCGGTACAAGTCGCCAGCCGGTCCAGTGCGCGGGACGGGGCACATCCTCCCCCTCGAATCGCGCCGTCTCCCGCGCCACCGCGGCCTCCAGTGTCGCGCGATCCTGCAACGGGCGTGACTGATCCGACACCCACGCCCCGACGCGGCTCTCGCGGAGCCGGCTGGCGAAATAGGCATCGGCCTCGGCGGCGCTGACCGGTCCGATGCGCCCCCGTACGCGCACCTGTCGGCGCAGCGACTTCCAGTGGAACAGCAGGGCCGCCACCGGTTGCCCCGCCAGCTGCTCGCCCTTGGCGCTCTCGGTGTTGGAATAGAAGGTGAAGCCGCGCGCATCGACATCCTTCAGCAGGACGATCCGGCAGTCCGGCAGTCCGTTGGCGTCCACGGTCGCCAGGGCCATGGCATTGGCGTCGTTCGGTTCGCTGCCCCGCGCGTCGGTCAGCCAGTCGACGAACAGGCCGACCGGGTCATCGCGGTCGAAGATCGACTCGTCACCGTTCGCGGCGAGGGCCGCGGCGTAACGGGCCTCAAACTCCTCACGGGTCGGGCTGGGCGGGATCACAGGTGCGGTCATGCCGCTGACATAGCGCCGTTGGTCGGCACAGCGAAAGGGCACGTGACAGCGGGTCGCGGTTAACCGCCCGTTGACGCTGTTCAGGGCCTTTGGAAACCATGCGCGCCCGTTCCCAGACCGAGGTCACCTCGACCCGCGAGGCTTACGCCCTGCTGGGGCTGCACGGCGCGGTGGAGGCCGATGCCCTGACCCGCGCCTTCCGGCAGGCGGTCAAGGCGGCACGACCCGACCAGCCCGGCGGCGACGCCGACCGCTTTCGCCGCATTATCGCTGCGTGGCGGCTGATCCAGCAGGATGGCACCTGGCGTCCGGCACTCGCGGCACCCGCGACCCGCCCGGCGGCCCGGCCGGTGATCGGCCTGACCCCGTTGCAGGCCCTGAACGGCGGCCGTGTCCGGGTCAGCGTGGCCGAACGCACGCTGCGCGTTGCCGTACCACCCGGTCTCCGCAGCGGCGAACATCTGCGCCTGCGCCAGGCGGGCAAGGACGGCGGCGACCTGTACCTGTCCGTGCTGATCCGCCCCACCGACGGCCTGTCGGTCCTCGGCGACGACCTGTTCATGACCTGGTCCGTATCACCGCGGGTGCTGGAGGACGGGGGCCGGGTCGAGATCGACACCCATGCCGGCACCCGCCAGGCCTGGGTGGTCTCCGATATGCAGGCCCCGGTCCGCCTGCGCCTGCGCAATCTCGGCCTGCCCGGTCGTGGTGCCCGCAAGCCCGGCCATCTGTTCGTGACCCTGATGCCCGTCGCGGACTGTCCGTCCTCGGCCGAGGATCTGCTGGCCCGCTTCACCCGCGTCTGGACGGCGGACCGTCTGGCGGCCTAAGCCGGAGGTGACATGTCCCACAACAGCTTCGGCCATCTGTTTCGCGTGACCACCTGGGGCGAAAGCCACGGGCCGGCCATCGGTTGCGTCATCGACGGCTGCCCGCCGCTGATCCCCCTGAGCGAGGCCGATCTCCAGCCCTGGCTGGACCGTCGCAAGCCCGGCGGCAGCCGCTTCGTCACCCAGCGCAACGAGAGCGACACCGCCCGTATCCTGTCGGGGGTGTTTGACGACGGGAACGGCCCGGTCACAACCGGCACACCCATAGCCGTCCAGATCGACAATGAAGACGCCCGCTCGAAGGACTATGGCGAGATTGCCCGCGCCTTCCGTCCCGGCCACGCCGACTTCACCTACCAGGCCAAATACGGCGTGCGCGACCATCGCGGCGGGGGCCGGTCGTCGGCGCGCGAGACGGCGATGCGGGTGGCGGCCGGGGCGGTGGCCCGCAAGGTGCTGGGCGACGGCGTGCGGATCCGCGCCGGGGTCGTACAGCTGGGTCCGCACCACATCGCGCCCGAGGCCGTGGATTTTGACGCCGTTTACGACAACGCCCTGTTCGCCGCCTCGGCCGACGTCGTGCCGGCCTGGGAAGCCTACCTTGACAGTATCCGCAAGGCCGGGTCGTCGATCGGGGCGGTGGTGGCGCTCGAGGTCACCGGCCTGCCCGCCGGCTGGGGCGCACCGGTCTATGGCAAGCTGGACGCCGAACTGGCGGCGGCCCTGATGTCGATCAATGCGGCCAAGGGCGTCGATATCGGCGCGGGCTTCGACTCGGCCGAACTGACCGGCGAACAGAACGCCGACGAAATGCGAATGGGCGACGACGGCTGGCCGGTCTTCCTGTCCAACCATGCCGGCGGTGTGCTGGGCGGCATCTCGACCGGCCAGCCGCTGACGGCGCGGGTGGCGTTCAAGCCGACCTCCTCGATCCTGACCCCGCGCCGGACCCTCACCCGCGACGGCACCGAGACCGACCTGCGCACGAAAGGCCGTCACGACCCCTGCGTCGCCCTGCGCGGCGTGCCCGTGGTCGAGGCCATGGCCGCCTGCGTGCTGGCGGACGCGATGCTGCGCCACCGGGCGCAGGTAGGCTGACCCCTTTTAGTCACCGATACTGTTACCTATATGGTTGGCGAACCGACGCCGGGTGCTGTTACGCCGACGTCGCAGGGAGACCACATCATGATTGACGTCCGCCCCTTCGCCAGCCTCGGCGGTGCCGACCACGGCTGGCTCAATGCCAAACACCATTTCTCTTTCGCCAACTATCATGACCCCAAACGCATGAGCTGGGGCCGGCTGCGCGTGTGGAACGACGACGAGATCGCCGCCCGGTCCGGCTTTCCGCCCCATCCCCATTCGGACATGGAGATCATCACCTATGTCCGCACCGGGGCCATCACCCATGAGGACTCCTTGGGCAACAAGGGCCGCACCGGGGCCGGCGACGTCCAGGTGATGAGCGCGGGCACCGGCGTGCGTCACTCCGAGGCCAATCTGGAGGACGAAACCACCACCCTGTTCCAGATCTGGATCGAGACCGACAAACCGGGGGCCAAGCCGTCCTGGGGCATGAGGCCCTTCCCGAAATCACACCGTTCCGGCCAGTTCCAGGTCCTGGCCTCGGGCGACCCGGCCGACGAGGCCCTGACCATCAACGCCGACGCCCGGGTGCTGGGCGCGACCCTGACCGCGGGCGAGACCCTGCGCTACAGCCTGGCCGAGGGCCGCCGGGCCTATCTGGTGCCCGCCGTCGGCACGGTCGCGGTCAACGGCGTGACCCTGAACGCCCGCGACGGCGCGGCCATCAAGGACGAGGCCGAGATCGTCATCACCGCCGACAGCGACGCCGAACTGGTGATGGTCGACAGCCGCTAGGATCAAGGTCAGGCTCTGTTCATGCTTTCATGATCAGTACGGGGTACCCCGGAGAGCCCACCATGACCCGATCGATCCCCCGTCTCGCCACCCTGTCCGCCGTCCTGGCCGGATCCCTGCTGCTGCAGGGCTGCCTGGTCGGGGCGGTCGTGGGCGGCACCGCGGCGGTGATCGGCGGCACGGCCAAGGTCGCCGGATCGGTGGTCGGGGCCGGCTTCGACGCCGTCACCACCTCGGACGAGGAAACCAAGGCCAAGCGGGAACGCGACCAGCGCGACTATGAGCGCGAACAGCGTCGCTGCGAACAGCGCCGCGCCAGCGGGCGAAGCTGCTGAAGTCCTAAAGCGTCAGTGTACACCGCTCGTGGATCGTCGGGCGGGCCACCGTAATCCGGCTCAGCCCCGGCCAGTCCGGCTTCAACTGGGCCACGAACCACAGACACAGGTTCTCGAGGCTGGGCAGCTCCAGTCCCGCCTTCTCGTTCAGCATGCCGTGATCCAGCTCCCCGGCGGCGGCCTTCAGGGCCCGGTCCAGCGCGCCCAGATCGGCGACCCAGCCATGCTCGGCGTCCAGCGTCGCCGAACGCACCGTCGCCTCAACGGTGAACGAGTGTCCGTGGACGCGGCGATAGATGCTGCCCTCGGGTTCATTGGGGAAGTGGTGGGCGGCGTCGAACGTCGCCTGTTTGGTGATCTCGAACATCGTCATGTCTAGCGGACGCCAATGTATTTGTGGGTCTGGACGCTGAGGCGCCATTGGGGGTGGGTCAGGCAGTAGTCGAGGGCGGCAGCGGTATTGGCCGCCTGATCAGGGCCGTCCATCGGCTGCAACCAGAACCGTTCGAAATCCAGGTGTTCGAACCGGTCCGGCATGGCCGTGGCCTGGGGGAAGACCAGTTTCAGCTCCTGGCCCGTGGTCTGGACCACCGGGGCCTCGGCCTTGGGACTGACGCAGACCCAGTCGATCCCGGCTGGCGCGGCGATCGTGCCGTTGGTCTCGACCGCGATGTCAAAGCCGCGCGCGTGCAGGGCGTCAATCAGGGCCGGATCCAGCTGCAGCAACGGTTCGCCGCCGGTGCAGACCACCAGTTTCGGATCACCCGCCCGCCCGCGCCACAGCGCCGCGACATGGTCGGCCATCGCCTCGGCCGTGCGGAATTTGCCGCCGCCGTCGCCGTCGGTGCCGACGAAATCCGTGTCGCAGAAGCTGCAGACGGCACCGGCCCGGTCGCGTTCCAGCCCGCTCCACAGATTGCAGCCGGCGAAGCGCAGGAAGACAGCCGGACGCCCGGCCTGTCCGCCCTCGCCCTGCACCGTCAGGAAGGTCTCCTTCACCGCATAGGTCATGTGGCGAGCCACTGGTCATAGCCGGCCGCGCGCAGCGCGCAGGCCGGGCAGCTGCCGCAGCCATAGCCCCACGGATGACGTTGGATGCGGTCGCCCAGATAGCAGCTGTGGCTGTCCTCCAGGATCAGGTCGACCAGCAGCTGGCCACCGATCCGGTCGGCCAGGGCCCAGGTCTCGGCCTTGGTCAGGGCCATCAGTGGCGTCTCGATCACCACCGGCCGGTCCAGCCCCAGGCTCAGCGCCGTGGCCATGGCGTCGATGGTGTCGCGGCGGCAGTCGGGATAGCCCGAGAAGTCCGTCTCGCACATGCCGCCGACCAGCAATTCCAACCCGCGCCGGTCGGCCAGGGCCGCGGCGCAGGTCAGGAACACCAGGTTGCGGCCGGGCACGAAGGTGGTCGGCAGGCCGCGCGCATCCATCGCGATGGCCCGGTCGGTGGTCAGGGCGCTCTCGGCGATACGACCGTAGCCGGTCAGGTCGACGACATGGTCCGGCCCCAGCCGGTCGGCCCACTGCGGCAGGGCCCGGGTCATCGACTCGCGCACCACCAGACGGGCCTGCATCTCGACCGCATGGCGCTGGCCATAGTCAAAACCCACGGTCTCGACCCGGTCATACCGCGCCAGCGCCCAGGCCAGGCAGGTGGCGCTGTCCTGCCCGCCCGAGAACAGGACGAGGGCGGAGGCGGCAGTATCGGCGTGGAAATCGCTCATGACGACCCTGCGGTCGGCCGTCGGCCGCGCGCATGCAAAAAGGGATGGGACTGTGAAGATCGGGCGGCCTTCTACACCAGCCCGTCGCCGGGTGCAAAAGCCGCAGCCGGCCAGGCAATCCAGGGTAGTCGGCGGGCGCGAGTGATTAACCGTTCCGCAAATGGTTCGCGGCTAGGGTCTGAGGGTTGCATTGGAGTACGGCGCGTATGCCGACCATCGAAACCCTGACTCGGCGCACCGAACCGGTGGGTCCGGAAACGCCGGGAAGCGCGATTTTCGCGCGATTCCAGCAGGAGCCCGACACCCTGGGCATTCCCGTGGTCGAGGACGGTCGCCCGCTCGGTCTGGTCGAGCGTGACGCCTTCCTGCTCAAATTCGCCGCCCCTCTGGCACACGCGCATTTCGCCGACCGTCCCGTCACCTTGCTGATGGACTCCGAACCGGCCGTGGTCGAGGCCGGGGTACGTATCGACGCCTTTTCCCAGGCCCTGCTGAGCAGCGGTCCGGGGGCCTTGATGCGCAGTTTCATCGTCACCCGGAACGGCGTCTATCAGGGGACCGGCACCGCCGTGGCCCTGATCCAGGCAGCCAACGCCCGTCAGGGTCGACGGATCGAGGCCCTGACCGAGGAGGCGCGGGCGCTGGCCGACAGCAACGCCCAGGGTCTGGCCACGGCCCATTCGCTGAGCCAGTTCATGTCGGTACTGAACCGGGAGCTGCGCACCCCGATGAACGGCGTCCTCGCCGTCGCCGAACTGCTGCGACGCCTGCCCCTGCCGGGCGAGGCCCGCTCGCACGTGGGCACCATCGTCGAGTCGTCCCAGACCCTGCTGCAGGTGCTCCAGGACGCCGTCGACGTGGCCCGGGCCGAGGCCGGCGAACTGGAACTGAACCTTCAGCCGACGCCGCTCCAGGCCCTGATGGACGGCGTCCAGACCGACTGGGCCCCGCGCGCCGCCGAAGACAGCGTCACCCTGATGACCAGCTATGAGGGCGACACCGAACTGGGAGCCCTGATCGACGGCCCCCGCCTGAGGCAGGTGCTGGACAATCTGATCAGCAACTCCCTCAAATTCGCCCGCAACGGCGTGGTCGAGGCCAGCTTGAAAGCCACGGCCCGGGGCGACCGGATCCATCTGGCGGCACGGGTGCGCGACGACGGCCCCGGGATCGACGCCGCCGTGATCGAGTCCCTGTTCGACCCCTTTGTCCAGGGGGCGGGTCTGAACGGGGCCGGTCTGGGCCTGTCTGTCAGCAACCGCATTATCGGGGCCATGGGCGGCAGCCTGCGGGCGGAAAACAACGCCGGCCGCGGCGCGACCTTCACCTTCGACCTGGAGGTCCAGCGCACCGAAATAGAGGCGAACACGGATTCCAATGTCACCGGCCTGTCGAATTTCGAGTTCGAACGGACGCCGCACATCCTGATCGTCGATGACAATGCCACCAACCGCGTGGTCGCCCAGGCCCTGTGCGAGATGTTCGGCTGCACGTCCGAGACTGTCGAGGACGGGCTGGAGGCGCTGGAGGCCGTTCAGGAACGGGCGTACGACCTGATCCTGATGGACATCAAGATGCCCCGGATGGACGGGGTCCAGGCGACCTCGGCCATCCGGGCCCTGACCGGGCCCGCCCGGGACATTCCGATCGTCGCCCTGACCGCCAATGCCGATCCGGACGATGCCCGGTCCTATCTGGCGGCCGGCATGTGCGGCGTGGTCGAGAAGCCGATCAAGCCCGAGCGGCTGCGCCGGGCGATCAACGGGGCGCTGAACGCGGATGCGGCCGCCGCCGACGAGGCCGACGCCGCCGACCGCTCGGTGGCCTGACACCCGAACCGGGTCCCGCCTGCGTCACGATCCGGCTCGACGACAGCGGAGGTGACACCTATTCAGGTTGCGGGCGACCGCCGCCCGATTGCACAAGACACCCATGACGGACCGATTCCTCACCGACCTCCTGCCCCAGCTCGCTGGAGGAGCCGCCCATACCCATGCCCTCGGCTTTGTCTTCGAGGCCCTGGAAGGCGACCGCGTCCGGATTCGTGTGCCCTATCGCGCCGACCTGGTGGGCAATCCCGGGACCGGCGTCCTCGCCGGCGGCCTGGTCACCACCCTGCTGGATCACGTTGGCGGTCTGGCCGTCTGGGTCGCCATAGGCGAATTCAAGCCGATCGCGACCCTTGACCTGCGGGTCGACTATATGCGGGCCGCCGAGGCCGGTCGCGACCTGATCGCCGAGGCCCGCTGCTTCCAGATGACCCGCTCCATCGCCTTCGTCCGGGCCTGGGCCTTCGAGGACAGTCCGGACAGTCCCGTGGCCGCCTCCCAGGCCGCCTATGTCGTCGAGTCGGCCGGCGGACGCCCGGTCGGGGCCAATCTGCGATCCGGAGGCACCCCCACATGACCGACCTGCTGGATACCCTCCCCTATGCCCGGTTCCTCGGGCTGCAGAGCCGGCTGACCGGCGACGACCTGATCGTGGTCATGCCGTTCGCGGACCACCTCGTCGGCAACCCGATGCTGCCGGCGCTGCACGGTGGCTCCACGGCCGCCCTGCTGGAAATGACGGCTGTGGCCCAGGTCGCGCTGCGCTATCCGCGCCTCCAGCTGCCGCGGCCGATCAATGTCACCGTCGCCTACCTGCGGTCCGGCCGGCCGGTCGACGTGCAGGCCCGGGCCCGGATCAACAAGGCCGGACGTCGCGTCGCCCATGTGCTGGCCGAGGCGTGGCAGGGCGATGAATCCCAGCCGATCGCCAGCCTGACCGCGCACTTCCTGCTGGACGAGGAAGACAACCTCTAGATGGTAGACAGCACCCGTTAGGATGGCTTTTCTGCCCTGACACCCGTCAGGAGAGCAGCCCCATGTCCCGACAGTCCATCAGCGAGACGATCAGCCGCCGCCTTCACGCCAGCGAATCCGCCCTCGATGCCGCCCTGCATGAAACGACGCGACTGGCGGCCCTTCTGCCGCGGGCGCGGGCCCACGCCGGGCTGTCGGCCGTGTCCGGCCAGCGGGCGTTTGACGGGACGGCCGCAGCGATTGCGGCCCTGGCAGAGGCGCGGGCCCATCTGGTCCGCACCCACGTGACGCTTGCCTCGCTTGCCCGACAGCTCGGCCTCGACACCGTCGCAGCCGGCCCGCTCGACAAGCCCGACGACCGCCCGCCGGTCGGAGGAAACATTCTCGCCCTGCCGAAATCGCCTCGTCGCCCGGAGGTTAACAAAACACTACCGCGCAACACCGGCGTGTGTTAAGAATCCCTTTACCAGTAATCTCTTGTGAGGGGCTTTTTCGTGAACAAAGATCAAATCATCGCCAGCGTCGCCGGCGAACTTCATGCAACCGAGGCTGCGCTGGACTCGGCGATTGTCCAGACCACCACCCTCGTTCAGTCGATGATCGGTGCCCGCACCGCCCTGTCCGTGTCGCCGATCGCAGGTGCGACGGCCCAGGCCAAGGCCATGGAAACGCTCGCCGCGCTCAGCGCCGCGCGCGAGGCGATCGTCGCCTGCCACGACGAGCTCCAGAAGGACCATCGTCGGATGGGCTGGGGCACCTATGCGGCCGGTACGGTCGACAAGCCCGGCATGCCTCTGGCCGCCGCGCCCGAAATGCCGGTCGAGCGTCTGCGCGCCGTCTGAATTCGACGTAATAATCATGGCCGGGCATTCCTGTCTGTGCCGATTCAATGCAATGTCGCCCTCATGCCGTTCGGCGTGGGGGCGATGTCGTGCCTGAGACGATTTATGGTCAGATCGGCGCCGTGTTCATGGTCGCCACCTGTGCCTTCGCCCTGCTGAAGGGCGATGAGCCCGAGCGCATTGCTGGCGGTGTGTTTGCCCTAACCTGGTTCGCCACACTTCTGATACAGGTCGACGGTGACCTCTACAGTGTCCAATGGGGCATCTTCTATCTGGACATGGTCCTGCTGGCCGTCTTTGCCGCACTGGTATGGAAGTCTCGCCGCGCCTGGCCGGTCTGGGCCAGCGCCTTCCAGCTGCTGACCGTGATGGGTCACATCATGAACATGACCGATATGCGTCCGCCCATTGCCGCCTTCTATGCGGTCATCAATCTGGCGGCATACGGCATCATGGCCTGTCTGGCCGTCGGCACCTTCTGGGCCTGGCAGGACCGCCGCGCCGCCGGGCTGGAATAGGTGGATATTCCTAACGCGCCACGCTAGGCTTGACCCGGCCCGGCCGTTCGGGCCGTCGGAAGGCCTGTCATGTCCCTGTCCCACGCCCGGATCTGGTCGGCGATCGACAGCCTCGCGCGGCGCGAGGGGCTCAGTGTCTCGGCCCTGGCCCGCCGCGCCGGGCTGGATGCCACCAGCTTCAACCCCTCCAAACGCTTCGGCCCCGGCGATCCACCGCGGCCGCGCTGGCCCTCGACCGAGAGCCTGACCCGGATTCTGGAGGCCACCGGCCTGTCGCTGTCGGGATTCGCCGCCCTGGCGGGGGATGCGCCGCCGCCCCGCGCCGCCATACCGCTGCTCGGACTGGCCCAGGCGGGCGAGGAGGGCTTTTTCGACGACGCGGGCCTGCCGACCGGTGACGGCTGGGACCAGACCGACCTGCCCCAGGCCCGCGACAGCCTGCTGGGCCTGCGCATCAGCGGCGATTCCATGGTGCCCCTGTATCGCGAGGGCGACCGCATCATCGTCGACCGCGAGGCCGGCGATGTGCGCAAGGGCGACCGGGTCGTGGTGCGCACCACGGGCGGCGAGACCCTGGCCAAGGCCCTGGGCGCGATCAGCACCGACACCGTCACCCTGACCTCGATCAACCCCGCCTATCCGCCGCGCACCCTGCCGCGCCGCGACATCCTCTGGATGGGTCGCATCCTCTGGGTCAGCCAGTAACCCCGGCCACGGTCACAGGGCTCCGCCCTGTCGACCCGACGCGGCCTCGCGCTGCGCCCCCGCTCAAGCAGTGAGCGACCGCGTCGCGCGCGTTAGCGCCCGACAAGCAGAGGCGCTCAAGCAGTGAGCCGCCGCGCGGCGAGCGATGGCGCCACAACAGAAACCCCGCTCGAGCAGTGAGCGACCGCGTCGCGAGCGATAGCGCCCAAAGAGAAAGACCGCCCCTTGCGGAGCGGCCTTCTTCAGTCCGGGAGGTTTGGCCCTAGTTGGCGGCGACGTAGTGGGCACTGACCCATCCGCCGTTCGACAACTGGACCCATTCGCCTTGCGACGAACTGGCCTGGAAGCTCTGGCCGGCTCTCAGGCTGCCGACCTGGCGATAGCTGGTACCGGGACCCGAGCGAACCCGCAGGTTCGAGGTGGCCCGGTAGCCGCTGCCGGCGTACTGGCCGCCGGCCTGCCCGTTGGCCTGGGCGTTGGCCCGGGCGCGCTGCTGGTTGCAGCCGATATAGGAACCCGCGGCGGCACCGGCCCCGGCCCCGACCACGGCCCCGAGGGTCCGCTCGTTGCTCGAGACCTGGCTGCCGGCGAGGCCGCCGATCACGGCCCCGATCGCGGCCCCGGCCTGCTGACGGCCGCCGGGGGCGTCGCAGTTGGTGATGCCGTTGGCCTGGGCCTGGGCGGCCATGGGGGCGGCGGAGATGAGGGCGGCCACGGCGGCGGCGGTCATCGTGAATTTGGTCAGGTTCGACATGGTCACTCCAGTCATCGAAAGAGATCGATGGGCTGGTAATGCGCCAGCCGACCTGAAGGCTCCCCGCGCCAGGTCGTTGTTTTCAGTTCATCTTCGTGAACGGGTCAGCCGGCCAGCTCTCCCGCCGCCCCGGCCTCGATCAGGGCGATGGTCTGGGGCAGGCCATAGATGGCGGCGAACGAGCCGAAGCGCGGCCCCTGGGACGCGCCCAGCAGCACCTCGTACAGCGCCCCGAACCAGCCGCGCAGCGGCTCGAAGGCGTGTTCCTTGCCCACGGCATAGACCTCGCCCTGGATCAGCTCGCCGTCGGTGGTCCCGGCCGGCAGGGCCTTCAGCCGCGCCGCCAGATCCAGCAGCGCCGCCTTCTCCCTGTCGTCCGGCAGCCGGTACGACTTGGCCGGCTTCACGAAGTCCTCGTAGTAGTTGAGGGCATGACCCATCAGCCGGTCCAGCAGCGGCTCGGACTCGGGCGTGGCCTCGGGCAGATAGTTGACGAAATAGGCCCAGAGCTGGTCCTTGGTCGAGGCGTTGGCGACCCCGACCAGATTCAGCAGCAGGGCGAACGACACCGGCGAGGTATGGCTGGGCGGCGCGCCCGCATGGATCGACCAGACGGCATTGTCGATCTGCTTGGCCGGCTCCTGGGTCTTCCAGGCCTCGATCGCCGCCAGATAGTCGTCGATGGCCCGCGGAATGACGTTGAAATGCAGGCTCTTGGCCGACTTCGGCGACTGGAACATGTACCAGCTCAGGCTTTCCGGCGTGCCGTAGCGCAGCCATTCGTCCATGGTCAGACCATTGCCCTTGGACTTGGAGATCTTCCTGCCCTCGACGTCGAGGAACAGTTCGAAGTTGAAGCCCTCGGGCGGCACCCCGCCCATGACCCGGCACAGCTTGGACGACTCGCGCACGCTCTCGATCAGGTCCTTGCCCGACATTTCGTAGTCGACGTCCAGCGCGGTCCAGCGCATGGCCCAGTCGGGCTTCCACTGCAGCTTCACATGGCCCCCGGTGACCCGCACCTCGGTGCGGTTGCCCGGCTCACCCGCCGGATCCTCGAAGGTGATGGTGCCGCGCGCGACATCCCGCGCCAGCGTCGGCACCTGCAGCACATGGCCGGTGATGGGACTGATCGGCAGGAAGGGCGAATAGGTCTCGCGCCGTTCCGGGCCCAGGGTCGGCAGCATGATGGCCTGGGCCGCGTCGAAGCGCGCCAGCAGGGTCAGCAGCGTCTGGTCGAACCGGCCCGAGCGGTATTCCTCGGTCGACGACAGGAATTCGTAATCGAAGCCGAAGCCGTCGAGGAAGGCGCGCAGCCGGGCGTTGTTGTGGGCCCCGAAACTGTCGTGCGTCCCGAATGGATCGCGCACCGCCGTCAGCGGCTTGTGCAGGTCCTCGGCCAGCATCTCCGGATGGGGGATACCCTCGGGCACCTTGCGCAGCCCGTCCATGTCGTCGCTGAAGGCGATCAGCCGCGTCGGCCAGTGGTCGCCGGTCAGGGCGCGGAAGGCGTTGCGCACCATGGTCGTGCGCGCCACCTCGCCGAAGGTGCCCATATGCGGCAGGCCCGACGGGCCATAGCCGGTCTCCAGGATCACCGGACGGCGCAGGGCCTCGAACGTCGCCAGCGCCTCGTCGGCCTTGCCGCGGCCGATCAGGGTCGCGGCCAGGTCCCGCTCGGCGTCCGACAGCCGCTTCTTCAGCACATGGGCCAGAAGGTTGCGGGCCTGTTCGAAGGGCCAGGACCTGGCCTCACGGGCGAGGGTTTCGAGGTTGTTCAGCATGGGCATGGGTTTGGCGCGTCAGGGGCGGCGGGTCAACGCCTCGCGCCCGGGACTCCGTCCACGGCGACCAGGGGATTGGCACCCACCGCTTCCCGCCAGCCGCTGCCGCCCCATTGGGCCACCTTGGTCAGCAGCTCGATCATGTCGACCGGCTTGGCGATACAGTCGTCCATCCCGGCCTCGAAATAGCCGCGCACCTGTTCGTCCAGCGTATTGGCGGTCAGGGCGATGATCGGTGTCGCCCCGACCTGTCCGTCGAGCGCGCGAATGCCGCGCGCCGCCGCAACCCCGTCCATCACCGGCATCTGGATATCCATCAGGATGATGTCCCAGTCGCCCGCCGCCGCCGCGACCACGCCCAGGGCCCCGTCATCGGCCGTCTCGCAGACGATGCCCTGGGTCGCCAGCATGGCCTTGACCAGGGTGCGGTTGCTCTGGTTGTCGTCGACATAGAGGACGCGCAGCCCCGGCCCCGCCATCGCCGACTCGACGGCCGGTGCGGTCGCCTCGCCCGCGCCCGCCTCCACCGGATGAACCATCCCGGCGTCCGGCTCGGCGATCATGCGATTGACCACCGTCAGCAGGTCCTGGCCGGCCTCGTGAATGCGCCGCGCCTGGTCGGTTCGGCTGACCTCCAGTCCGGCCTCGACCAGCAGGCCCGAGAAGCCGATCACCGCGTTCAGCGGTGTGCGCAGCTCGTGCGACATGTCGGTCAGGAAGCGCTGACGGGCCTCGGCCATCGCCGCCTTCTGTTCGGCCGCACTGCGGGCCATCTCGGCCTCGACGCGGGCGGTGACATTCTGCTCGTTCAGCAACACGCCCGCGGCCCCGGTGACCGGATCGATGACCGGTCGCGCGTCCATATGGTGCCAGCGCCGTCCGTCGCCCGCCACGACCGGATAGATCCCGGCCATGCCCTGGCCGGCGACGGCGGCGGCGAACATCGCCTCACCCTCGGTCGGGTCGGCGAAGCGGGCCGCGAATGCAACGTCCTCCGATCCATAGGCCGCGTAGGCGGCCGGATTGGCGAACAATCGGCCCCCGGCCCGGTCAAACAGGGTGATGATCGCCGAGGTGTGTCGCAGGGCCTCGACCGCGCGGCGCTCGCCCGCGTCGACCTCGGTCGGGGAGGCCTCGAACAGCAGGACCTCGCGGCCGTCGTCCATGGCGAAGGCAGAGATCGAGGCCTGGACCGTGACCGGCTGCCCGTTCGGATAGAAGGTCCAGCGCTCGCTGACCTCGCCGCCGTCGGCGGTCAGGGCCACCAGCCGGTCTGTCCGCACCTTCACGGCCGGCGACAGCACGGAAAAGTCCCGGGCCAGCAGCTCTTCCAGGGACTCCGCCCCCCAAAGCGCCAGCGCCGGGGGATTGGCGTAGACGCCGCGCGAGCTGTGAGGATCATACAGCCAGACCGGCCGCCGCAGGCGGTCCCAGGTCTGTGCGAACGGCGGGGCCGGAGAAGCGGACATTCCTCCACCCTAGCGGGCCATCCCTGAACCGGGATTTAACCCCGGCGACAGGGCTGCGCGTCAGAAATACGGGTCTTTCGTCAGCCTCTGGGAAATCCACCAGATGTTTCCGCCCGGGTCGGCGACCCCGCCCTGTCGATCCCCGTAGGGCATGTCCCCGACATCCATGATGCGTGTCGCGCCGCAGCCAAGCGCCCTGGCCATCGCGACGTCGGCGTCATCGACATACAGGTAGAAGGCCGCCCGGCTCGCGGGAAACCGGGGCGACGCTTCGCTGACCATAAGCGTGGTGCCGGAAATCCGGACCTGCGCATTGGCGATGCGGCCATTCGGTGCCTCGCTGCGCCCCAGTTCCTCACCGCCGAAGGCGAGAGCGAGAAATTCGAGATAGGCTGCGGCGTCATCGGCAAAAATGTACGGCGTCACCGCGCCAAAGCCGGCAGGAATATTCATCGACCCACTCCCAAACCACCGTAGCTGAACGGCATCACGCTACTGCGCGGGGCGTCCAGGCTGCAAATCTGCACGCGACCTTGACCACACCCTGTCCCCGTGGCCTTTGCCCGGCCACATGAAGACCGCCGATTTCGACTTTGACCTGCCCGATGACCGCATCGCCCTGCGTCCGGCCGAGCCGCGCGATTCCGCGCGCCTGCTGGTGGTGCGCGACGGGGCGCTGGGTGACCACGTCATCCGCGACCTGCCCGACTTCCTGCGCCCCGGCGATGCCCTGGTGTTCAACGACACCCGGGTGATCCCGGCCCGGCTGTCCGGCGTGCGCCAGCGGATCGGGCCCGGGGGCGAAACCCTGACCGTGACCGTCGAGGCCACCCTGCACCACCGCGACGCCCCCGACGTCTGGTCGGCCTTCATGAAGCCGGGCAAGCGGCTCAAGGCCGGCGACCGGGTGCAATTTACGTCTCCCTTCCCCCTTGATGGGGGAAGGGTTGGGGGTGACAGTGCATCCGATGTGTCGCTGGCAGTCGATGTGCCCTCGGCCGCCGTTGTCACCCCCATCCCAACCCTTCCCCCATCAAGGGGGAAGGGCTTGAGTGCAGACTCCGCCTGCCTGCTCGGCCGCCTCGACGCCACCGTGGTCGACAAGGACGAGGACGGGTTGGTGACCCTGCGTTTCGACCTGACGGGTCCGGCGCTGGATGACGCGATCCGCGATGTCGGGGTCATGCCCCTGCCCCCCTATATCGCGGCCATACGACCCGAGGACGACCGCGACCTGACCGACTACCAGACCCTGTTCGCCAAATGGGACGGCTCGGTCGCCGCCCCGACCGCGGGCCTGCATTTCACCCCGGCGCTGATGGCGGCGCTCGAGGCGAAAGGCGTCTCGACCCATGCCGTAACCCTGCACGTCGGGGCCGGCACCTTCCTGCCGGTCAAGGCCGACGATACCGCCGACCACAAGATGCACAGCGAATGGGGTGAGGTGTCCGCCCAAACCGCCGCCGCCCTGAACGCCGCCCGCGCCGCCGGCGGCCGGATCGTCTGCGTCGGCACAACCTCCCTGCGCCTGCTGGAGAGTGCCGCCACCCCCGACCGGGTCATCCACCCCTTCCACGGCGACACGGCCATCTTCATCACGCCGGGCTACGAGTTCCGCGCCGCCGACGTGCTGATGACCAATTTCCACCTGCCGAAATCGACCCTGTTCATGCTGGTCAGCGCCTTCGCCGGGCTGGAGACGATGCGGGCCGCCTACGCCCATGCCGTGGCCGACGGCTATCGGTTCTATTCCTACGGTGACGGCAGCCTGCTGTTCCGGTCGCCGAAAAACCTCGCACCGGACGCGAAACAAGAGCGATGAGTTTCAAGGCCTTGAACTTTTACGCCGTCGATTTGTCAGCATCCCTCGCCCGCCCCCTATAATAGCCACGCCTGCCGACCCCCGCCCCGTCCGCTCCCGGAAATGGCACGGTTGGCACCCCGATTTCGCAAAACCCTGCCAAACCCAGGACCTGATGCCCTTTCCCTTCGACATCACCGCCACCGAAGGCCGCGCCCGCACCGGTGTGCTGAAGACCGCGCGCGGGGACATCCGCACCCCGGCCTTCATGCCGGTCGGCACCGCCGCCACGGTCAAGGCCATGACCGTCGACCAGGTGGCCCAGACCGGGGCCGACATCCTGCTGGGCAACACCTATCACCTGATGCTGCGCCCGGGCGCAGAGCGGATGGCGCGGCTGGGCGGGCTGCACAAATTCATGGGCTGGACCAAACCCATCCTGACCGACTCCGGCGGCTTTCAGGTCATGTCGCTGGCCGGCATCTCGAAGGTGAAGGAGGAGGCCGTGACCTTCTCCAGCCATATCGACGGCTCCAAACACGTGCTGACGCCGGAACGGTCGATCCAGATCCAGGCCGACTGCATCGGGGCCGACATCTCGATGCAGCTGGACCAGTGCGTCGCATGGCCGGCCGAGGAACCCGCCGCCCGCGCCGCGATGGAGCTGTCGGTGCGCTGGGGCGCGCGCTCGAAGGCCGCCTTCGGCAGCCGTGAGACCCAGGCCCTGTTCGGCATCCAGCAGGGCTCGACCTTCGAAAACCTGCGTCGGGAATCGTCCGAGCGGCTGCAGGAGATCGGCTTCGACGGCTATGCGCTGGGCGGTCTGGCCGTGGGCGAGGGCCATCAGGCCATGTGCGAGGTGCTCGACTATGCGCCCGAGATGCTGCCCGCCGACCGGCCCCGCTATCTGATGGGGGTCGGCAAGCCGGTCGATCTGGTCGAGGCTGTGTGGCGCGGGGTCGACATGTTCGACTGCGTCCTGCCGACCCGGGCCGGACGCCACGGCCAGGCCTGGACCTGGGACGGCCCGATCAACCTGAAGGGCGCGCGCTTTGCCGAGGATCAGGACCCGCTGGACCCGGACAGCGCCTGCCCGGCCTCCAGCGCCTATTCAAAGGCCTATCTGCACCATCTGGTGCGGACCGACGAGATTCTCGGCAAGATCCTGATCAGCTGGCACAATATCGCCTTCTACCAGACGCTGACCGCGGCCATGCGCGAGGCGATTGCCCACGGGCGGTTCGAGGCCTTCCGGCGCGACTTCCACGCCCGGCATACGTCCAACTAGCGGCGCGGGCTCCGGGCCGGAACGAACCAGCTGGGTGCGGCCGGCGGGGCGCAATTGCGCTGCATCCCGATTCCCTTGAGGAAGGCGCGCCGAATCCGCCCGGCCTGGATCGCCGCCTGGACCGCGCGTTCGTGCTGGGCCGCGCCGCTGAGACGCCGGATCCAGCTGCTGCCGGGAATGAAGTCCGTGGTGGTGTCGCGCACGGCCCCCAGGGCGGCCTGGGCCGTCGCATCGGCGGCGCGCTCGCTCATATAGCGACCGTCAACGGGCGGCGGTTCGTCCATATCGGGGCCCAGTGCCTCGTCCAGGCGCACGACCTCCGCCCCGATGGTCGAGCACCGACTCATGTTGCGCATGTCGTACGGGTTGGCCTGGGCCTGCAGCAGCACCGTCGGAATGACCTCGGGCCGCAGGTTGAAGACGTCCAGCGGGGCCGTGGCGGCATCGCTGAATCCCGCGCCGAACTGCTCCGCCCCGCCCATGGCCGAATGCCCGGCATTGCAGCCCCCGGCGACGAGACAGGACAGAAGGACGATCACGGTGGAGCTGCGCATACCCGCTTTACAGCACGGCCCGGGGCCGATCGGAAGTCCGTTCACACGGGCGTTGCGCCGACCCATGCCGCCATGCTTTATCCGGCGGGAATACGGCCTTTCCCACCCGCATGCCGGGTGAAGCGTTTGCGGTGCGACACCATGCTGAAAACCCTGCTCCAGCGGCTGCGGTGCCGTCACGAGTACAAGTACAGCCGGACCAAACCGGGCACGCTGGTCTGCAAGAAATGCCGTGCGCGCAAGGGCCGGCCCTGAGGCCAGGCGGCGCATTCGACAACAATGCGGAAAAAGGGCTGGTGGTACGCCCCCCCGGGCTCGAACCGGGGACCCTCTGATTAAAAGTCAGATGCTCTAACCAACTGAGCTAGGGGCGCACATCGGATTCGCGCTTTGCGAACCACCAGACGGCGCCTTCTGTTGCATCCACGCGGTCGGGTCAAGACCGTGCGAACATCCAAATGCTCGACCAGCCTGTTTTTGCCGCCTAGTCAGGAGCTATGAAACCGCTCTCCGGCCTGCGCATCATCGAATTCGACGGACTCGGCCCCGTCACCTTCGCCGGAATGGTTCTGGCCGATCTCGGGGCCGAGGTGGTGCGCCTGACCCGCAGCGCCGTCGCCGGAACCGCCGCCTTCAGCGAGGTCGGGGGCGAGGTCCTGCACCGGGGCCGCCCGGCCGTCGCGGTCAACCTCAAGGATCCGGCCGATCACGCCCGGGTCATGGATCTGGCCGGGGCGGCCGATGCCGTGATCGAGGGCTTTCGGCCGGGCGTGATGGAACGGCTCGGCCTCGGCCCCGAGGCCTGCGCCGCCGTCAATCCGCGCCTCGTCTATGGCCGGGTCACCGGCTGGGGCCAGACCGGGCCGATGGCGCAGCAGGTCGGCCATGACCTCAACTACATCGCCCTCAGCGGGGCCCTGCACGCGACCGGAGAGCCCGACCGCCCGCCGCGCCCGCCGCTGAACCTGGTCGGCGACTACGGCGGCGGGGCCATGCTGGTCGTGGTCGGGGTGCTGGCCGCCCTGCTCGAGGCCAAGGCCACCGGTCGCGGCCGGGTCGTTGACGCCGCCATGACCGACGGCTCGGCCCTGCTGATGAGTCTGTTTTACGCCCTGCAGGCCCGCGGCCTCTGGAGTGACAGCCGCGGAGCCAACCTGCTGGACGGCGGGGCCCCCTTCTATCGCTGCTACACCTGCGCCGATGGACGGTTCGTGGCCGTCGGCGCGCTGGAGCCGCAGTTCTACGCGGCCCTGATCGCCGGACTCGACCTGGCGGCGGACGACGCCCCGCAGTTCGACATGGCCGGATGGCCGGCCCTGCATGCCCGGTTCGAGGCCCTGTTCGCCACCCGCGACCGCGACGCCTGGGCCACCCACTTTGCCGGCACCGACGCCTGCGTCACCCCGGTCCTCAGCCTGGCCGAGGCCCCGGGCCATCCGCACAACCGGGCCCGCGCGACCTTTGCCGGATCGCCGGTCCAGCCCGCGCCCGCGCCGCGTTTCGACGGAAATTCGCCCGCACCCGCCATCCGGCCCGCCGATCTGTCGCTGGACGCGGCCCTGACGGCCTGGACAGCCGCCGTCTAGGCCACGGCGGTTCCCGCCTCAGGCGAGGCGTTCCGCTCCCCGGTGCAGGCGTCCAGCAGGGCCGCCACCAGGGCCGTCGGATCGATCGGCTTGGTCAGGAACACGTCGACGCCGGCGGCCAGCCAGGTTTCGCGGTGCGAGTCCATGGCATTGGCGGTCAGGGCGATGATCGGCGTGGCCCGGTTGATGCCCGCCTGGCGAATATTGAGACTGGCCTCAATTCCGTCCATCACCGGCATCTGCATGTCCATCAGGACAGCGTCAAAGCGCTCTACCGCGGCCATCTCGACGGCCAGGGCCCCGTTCTCGACCAGCGTCAGCCGGCACCCGTGCGGCTCCAGCAGCAGGGTCAGGATCTGGCGGTTCACCGCGTGGTCCTCGGCCACAAGGATCGACCGGCCGGCCAGCGATCCGCCCTCGACTTCCGGCAGAAGCGAGGTCTCCGCCGGAGCCGAGCGGGCCATGACCTCGACCGGCAGGGTCAGGGTGAAGGTCGCCCCCTCGCCCTCGACACTGTCGACGACCAGCGTGCCGCCCATAAGTTCCGCCAGCCGCCGGCTGATGGCGAGACCAAGCCCCGTGCCGCCGAACCGGCGCGTGGTGCCCACATCGGCCTGTTCGAAGCTGTTGAACACCTCGACCAGCCGGTCGTGCGGAATGCCGCAGCCACTGTCGTGAACGGCGACGTTGAGGCGTCCCGTTGCCTCGTCCCAGTCCGCCGACACCCGGATTTCGCCCTCGGCGGTGAATTTGACGGCGTTGGACATCAGATTGAACAGGATCTGCTGGAACCGCAGCGGATCGGTTCGCACACAGTCCGGGACCTCCGGGGCCACCACGATCGCCAGCGTGACACCATTGGCCCTGGCCCGGGGCTCCCACAGACGCTTCAGCGACACCAGTCGCTCGCGCACGTCCATTTCGGCGGCTTCCATCTGCATCTTGCCGGCCTCGATCTTCGAGAAGTCCAGCACGTCATTGAGCAGTCCCATCAGCACGTCGCCGGCATCGGTCAGCATCGAGACATGGGTTTTCTGGGGCCCGCTCAGTCGCGTGCGCCGCAGCAGGTTGCCGGCCGAGATCACGGCATTCATCGGCGTGCGGATCTCGTGGCTGACGACGGCGAGGAAGTCGGACTTGGCGGCGCTGGCGATCTCGGCGGTGCGCCGATGCTCATCCGCCTCGCGCTTGGCCTCACGCAACACCCGGGTGGTCAGCGAACTCTGACGCACGGCCACGATCAGGTGCGCCATATACAGCAGCCCGCCGACCGGGATGAGCAGTTCGATCCAGTTCTGACTCTGGAACGCCGTGATGAGGGGCAACCCCAGGAAAAAGGTGGCATGAGGCGTGACCGAGCAGATCAGGATCCGGCGATCATGGTGCATATGCAGGCTGACATGCAGCAGTCCGCCCGAACACTGGACCATCGCAAAAATCTTGCCGACCTGCCCCCCGTAGAACCAGAGGTAGGCGGTTATCGCAGCGTAAACGACGACGGTCAGAACAGTCACGGTGCAGAACAGCGCGCTGTAGGACTTGCTGACGGTCATTTCGGGGTTCAGCCGCAGCGGACGGAAGACCGCCTCGTCCAGATACTGGGTGGCGACCACCGCCAGGAACCACCACAGCGGCCAGGCCGACGGGGCCATGACCCACGCTGCCACGCCGACGAAGGCCGCCAGCCCGATGCGGGACTTCAGCTCTCTGAAGCGAACCTGGGCAACGGTGGCACATGCAGACGTTGTCATTCATTTCTCCCGACCGTTCATTCAAACCACCAATTGGAGAAGGATTGGTTGCTGGCCGGGATGACCGCTGCCACGATCCCGGCTATGGAACGCCGTTGGCTGGCTTTGCGTTGAGATTCCGAGCCTGGGGAGACATCTGATGAAGCGTTTGATTCTGGCAGCCGCGTTCGGGGCCGCAGCGGTTCTGAGCGGTTGCGACAACCCGAGGTCCGACGATCAGTACGAAGAGACCGTCCCGCTGCCGGACGATGAGCCGGTCGCGCCGATGACCGAGGAAATCCCGGTTCCCGACGCCGCCCCCCCCGCCGTCGACACGCCGCCTGCGGACTACTCGACCATTCCGCCGGAGAAGCGGAGTTCCGCGGAAACGGTTCGTCCGGAAAGCGAAACCCTGTTTTACTGACATCGCGGTCTGCGGTTTCGCCACGGGAGCGCCACAGGCGGGTGCCATGGTGAGACCTGACCCCGCGCGCCGACTTGCTCCCGGTCTGTCCCGACTGACGTTGTCGAAGGTTCAAGCTTGACGCCCAGGCCCAATCTATTCCTCACCGGGCTTGTACTCTGGTTGAGCTGGGCCGCCGCCGCGGCGGCCGAACCCAGGGCCCAGATCCGGGGCGACCTGGACAGCGCCCTGCGCAGCCAGCTGGAACGCGCCATCGGCGAGGTCGAGGGGGCACCCGGCAGCCGGTTCGAAGCCCGCCGCCGGGCTCGCGGCGCGGTCGAGGCCGCCGACGCGCTGCTGCGTTCGGAAGGCTACTACCAGTCAACCATCGAGGATGTGGTCGAGGGCGACGAGAACCCCGTCGCCATCATCGATATCCAGCCCGGCCGGCGGTTCCACCTGACCGAACCCACCATCCTGTGGGCCGACCCGGCTCCGGACCCGGAAACCGGCGCGGCGGTAAACGGCGAAATCGGCCTGACGCCGGGCGAGCCGGGACGCGCGGTCGATGTCATTGCCGCCGAGGGCCGGATCGTCGCCGGCCTGACCCGCCGCGGCTATGCCGACGCCAGAACCCAGCCGCGCCGGGTCGTCGTCGACCATGAGAGCTTTACCGTCGATCCGGAATTCCACATCCAGGCCGGACGGCTCGTGCGACTGGACGGCATCCGGCTGGAAACCCGCGGCCCGACCAATCCCGCCTGGGTCGTCGGCCTGACCCCGTGGACCGAAGGCGACCGCTATGACCCCGACAAGGTCGCCGAACTGGAGCGACGCCTGCTCGAAACCGGCGTTTACGATGGCGTAGGCGTCGCCCTGTCCCCGCAGGACCAGATCAATGCCGACGGCCTGCGACCGATCATCGTCACCCTGACCGACCGGCCCCGCCGCATCCTTGAGGCCGGGGCCACCTTCTCGACCGCCGAGGGGTCGGGGGTCGACGTCATCTGGACCCACTACAACCGGTTCGGGCGGGCCGACACCCTGCGCTACCAGGCGCGTCTGGCCGACATCAACAGCCGCATCGGGGCTGATCTCGGCCTGCCTCACTGGCGGCGTCCGGGTCGGACCCTGACCCTGTCGGGTGCCCTGGTCAACGAGGACACCGACGCCTACCGCCGCACCGCGCTCACCGTATCGGCCGACCTGCGCCAGCGCCTGGGACGGACCTCATGGCTCAGCTACGGCGTCGGGATCGACGCCGGCAACTACAATGAAAACCGCTTTGATCCGCTGACCAACTCGCCGGTCAATTTCGATCGCGACCTGGTGATCCTGACGGGGCGCGGCAGCGCCTATGTCGACCGGTCCAATGACCCGCTGGACCCGACCCGGGGCTGGCGCATGTCCCTGTCCGCCCAGCCCACGGTCGTGGGCGGCGAGGAAAGCGTGGCCTTCCTGCGCAGCGAGAGCCAGGTCACCGGCTATCTGCCGCTCCGGGACAGCGGCACGACCGTCCTGGCCGGACGCCTCCGGCTCGGTGCGATCCTCGGCGGCAGTGAATTGACCGTGCCGTCTGATCGTCTGTTCTATTCGGGCGGCGGCGGGTCGGTGCGCGGATTCACCTATCAGGGCGTCGGGCCCCGCCTGCCGGACAATACGCCGCGCGGCGGCCTGTCCCTGTTCGAGACCTCGGTGGAACTGCGCCACGACGTCGGCCGGGGTTTCGGGGCCGTGGTCTTCCTGGACGCCGGCTCGATCGGCTTCCAGCCGACCCCGGATGTGTCCAACCTGCGGTACGGGGCCGGCTTCGGCGTCCGCTACAAATTGCCGTTCGGGCCGATCCGCGCCGACATCGCCTTCCCGATAGACAAGCGCGACGGCGACGCCGACTTCCAGGTCTACGTCAGCATCGGTCAGGCGTTTTGACCGGGCCCCGCTCCCCGGACGCCGACCCGCCCGCGGTCCCCGACACCCCGGCTGAAACGGCGCGGAAGAAGCGCACGCGGCTGCAGGCGCTGGCCTTCTTCGGCGGCATCGCCACGGCCGTCCTGGTGGCGCTTCTGGTCCTCGGCCTGGTGGGGGGCCGCATGTACCTGTTGTCGGACTCCGGTCGCAACCTGGTCACCACCTTTGCCTCGGGCCAGAAGCTCGGCCGGTTCGGTCGCCTGAATGTCGAGGGAGTCCGGGGCGACCTGTTCGACGACTTCACCATCGACCGGGTCACCGTCACGGACGCCAAGGGTATCTGGCTCGAGGCCCGCAACGTCCATGTCGACTGGTCCTACTGGGCGCTGGTTGGCCGGCGCTTTCACGCGACGACGCTCACCGCCGACGTCATCCGGCTGATCCGCAGGCCCGAGCTGGAACCGTCGCTGGAGCCGCCGGGACCCGCCCCCCTGGCCATCGACATCGATTCCTTTCGCGCCGACGTCGAACTGCTGGAGGACTTCAGCAAGGAGTACGGCCGCTGGAAGCTGACCGGCGAGGCTGACATCCCGCGCAACGGGACCAAGACCGCCAGGGTCAACGCCCTGAGCAACAGCCGCGAGGGTGACTTCCTGCATCTGACCGCGAGCTTCGGCGGCAAGATCGAGGATATGCGCGTCAATCTACGCGCCAGCGAGGCCCGCGGCGGTCCGATCGCCGGTGCGCTGGGCTATTCCCCGGATCAGCCCTTTTCGGCCACCGCCGTGGTGAACGGCGAAATCGTCGACGCCGTGGTGCGCACCGGCGATTTCACTCCCCTGATCGTCAAGGGTCGGTACGGCGAGGACGGAGCGCGGGTCGGCGGCTTCATCGATTTCTCCGGGTCGGACCTGCTGCGGCCCTTCATCGGTCGTATCGGCCGCAAGGCCCGGTTCGGCTTCGCCGCCGTGCCCGACGCCGGTCGTGACGGGTATCAGGGTATCGCCTGGCGACTGCGGGCCGACAACATCAACTCCCGCGCCCGCGGCATGATCCGGCTGGACGACCGCAGCGCGCCGGACGGCATCCGGGTCGAGGTCTCGACACCGTCGCTGAGCCGGATGCTGGACCGTCCGTTCGCCGGGGCATCGGCCTGGACCGGGGTGTTCAGGGGCGACGCCAAGGTCTGGACCCTGGACGGGGCCGTGGCCCTGAGCGCCGCCGAGTTGATCAGTTATCGCGCCGCCCGGGTCGCCGGACCGCTGGACATCCAGGCCCGCAACGGCCGCTACACCGTCGACACTGATCTGAGCGCCACCGGCGGTTCGGTCGCGGGCGCGGTCGGGACCCTGTTGGGGGCCACCCCCCGGGTTCAGCTGAAGGCCACCCGCTCGATCGACGGCGCGGTGCTGCTGGAACGGATCCAGGCCCGGGGCCAGGCCCTTGAGATCACCGGAACCGGCGGACGGAATCTGGGCGGGGCCCTGAGCTTCCGTGGCCGCGCGGCCATCACCGACCTGGCACGCCTGCGCAGCGGTGCCGGCGGCTCACTCGGCGGGGCGGTCACAGCGGTCGCCAACCGGCCGGGCGCCCCCTGGCGACTGACCCTGGATGCCCGCGGACAGCGGCTCAAGACCGGCATGGCGGAACTGGACCGCCTGCTGGGCACGACGCCGCGACTGCAGTTGGACGGGGCCTTCACGGCCGGGAGACTGGAAATCGAACCCGCCCGTCTGACCGGTGCCGCCGGCCGGGCGAGCGCGCGCGGCCTGATCGAGGGCGACGGTCGCCTGCGGCTGGCGCTGGACTGGACCGCCGAGGGCCCGTTCGGGGTCGGCCCGGTCGAGGTCGATGGCACCATGACCGGCGACGGGGCCCTGACCGGAACGCTGGCCAATCCGCGTGCCGACCTGCGCGCCCATTTCGACAGCGTCGCCGCGGGACCGCTGAATCTAACCGGTGCCGATCTGGTCCTCAGCTTCCGCCGCGGCAACGACGAATCCGATGGCCGGCTCGCCCTGACCGCCGGATCGAAATACGGTCCGGCCACGGCCTCGGGCAATTTCTTCCTCGGGGGCGACCGTATTCGCCTGACGGATGTGGACCTGAACGCCGGCGGCCTGGCCGCCCGGGGCGCGATCGGCCTGTCCAGCCGCGTGCCGTCCAGCGCCGACCTGACGTTCACCGCCCGCCCCGGGGCCTTCCTGGCCACCGGCACCGCCGACGGGCGAATCCGTCTGACCGAAGACAGTGGCCAGGCCGCGCGCAGTGCGGCCATCGTCAATGTTCGGGGGCGCAATGTGCGGCTGGTCGGCTCCAGCTATGTGCTGCGCACCTTCGACCTGAACGGCACGGGGACCCTGGCCAGCCTGCCCTTCACCCTGTCGGCTGACGTCGGCGGGACGGTTCCTGTCCAGTTCAACGGCGGGGGCACCTATTCGCGCCAGGCCGATGCCCAGACCGTCGTCCTGCGCGGGGGCGGCCGAGTGCGCGATATCGCCTTCAGCACCCGAAATCCGGCCGTTGTCGCCCTGTCCGGTGACGGTCGCCTGATCCGGCTGGATGTCGGCGTCGGGGGCGGCGTGTTGCTGGGCGAGCTGCGCCAGGACTCCCGGGCCGCCATCTTCCAGGCCGATCTGACCAGCGTCGAGCTCGGATCCCTCGCGGCGGACATGCGTGGCCGTGTGACCGGGCGCGTGGCCCTGCGCGGGACGGGCGACGACCTGTCCGGCTCGGCCAATGTCACCCTGCAGGACGTGCGCAGCATCGACGCCCCGCGCGGACTGTCCATCGACGGCACGCTGAATGCCCTGCTGGTCGACAACAGCCTGAGCATCAAGGCCGATGTCCGGGACGAGGGCGCGGTGACCGCCCTCGTCGACATGACCCTGCCGGTGGTGGCCTCGGCCGCGCCGCTGCGGCTGGCGGTGGCCCGCACGCGACCGATGGCGGGCACGGTGTCGATCCGGGGCCAGATCCAGCCGATCTGGGACCTGTTCCTGGGTGGGGAGCGGTCACTGACCGGACAGATCAATGCCAATGCCACCCTGGCCGGCAGCCTGAACGAACCCCGGCTGAACGGGCGACTCGACCTGACCGAGGGCACCTTCCGCGACACCACCACCGGGGTGCGGCTGGCCAATATGACCCTGGCCAGCCGTTTCGACGACACCACGGCCCTGATCCAGACATTCACGGCCGGCGACGGGGCGGGTGGTACCGTCAGCGGCGACGGCCGCATCGGTCTGCGCCAGGGATCGGACTCCAGCTTCCAGCTGGCTCTGACCCGCTTCCGTATCATCGACAACGACATCGCCCGGGCCCAGGCCACAGGGCCGGTGACGGTCACGCGCGCCGCCGACGGCAAGATCCAGCTGACGGGTCAGATGGACATCGACGAGGCCCGGATCGAAGCCAATGTACCGGGCTCGAACGGGATCGTTCGCATGGATGTGGTCGAGGTGAATCGCCCCGGTGGTGACCCGATCGCCGACGACCAGGTCCGTTCGCGAGGCGTACAGATCGGACTCGACATCGCCCTGCGTTCACGCGGCGGTGACATCGTCGTCGTCGGACGCGGTCTGAATGTGGCGATGAGTGTCGACGCCCGGGTCACCGGCTCCATCGCCCGACCGATACTGACCGGCAATGCCAATGTGATCCGCGGTGACTATGAGTTCGCCGGCAAGCGTTTCGTCTTCGACGATCAGGGCACGGTCAGCCTGTCGACCAATCCCGCCCGCATCCGGCTGAACCTGTCGGCCGTGCGCGACGACCCGGCCCTGACGGCGACGATCCGGGTCACCGGAACCGCGGAGTCGCCGAAGATCGCCCTGACCTCCACCCCGTCCCTGCCCCAGGACGAGATCCTGTCCCAGGTCCTGTTCGGCCGCTCGGCCTCGCAGCTGTCGCCGTTCGAGGCGGCCCAGCTGGCCTCGGGTGTGGCGTCCCTGGCCGGGGGCGGCGGTTTCGATGTGATCGGCAACCTGCGCGAACTGGCCGGACTGGACCGGCTGTCGTTCGGCGGCGAGGCCTCGGCCCTGACCGTCGCCGGCGGCCGCTACATCTCCGACGATGTCTATCTGGAGATCATCGGTGGCGGCGAAGGCGGCGCGGCCGTCAATGTCGAGTGGCAGGTACGGCGCAATCTGGCCGTCAGTTCCAAATTCGGTGGAGAGGGCGACGCCAGCCTGTCGATTCGCTGGCGCCGCCAGTCCGGGGTCCCGGGCACGACCGGAACGGACCGCCGTCCCAACCGGTGACCGGACCCACCCCCTCGGGGGGCGGGCGTGGATCAACCCGCCGTCTTGTCCAGCTTGATCGCGCCGCGCAGGCCGCCGAGGTGCAACAGGGTGCAGACCGCGGCGACGACCAGACCCACAATCATGCGCCAGGCCGGGTTCATCGCCGTGGCGTCAACGCCGATTCCACCCGCCGAAACGATGCCGAACACGTCGGTCAGCAGTGCATAGGCGGACAGCATCAGAAAGATGATGGGGATGTAGCGGTTGGGCCGGGTCCACTGAAACCAGCCGAGCGCCAGCTGAACCACGACGATGATTCCGGCGAAGATCAGTCCGGTCTGGGCACCGTTGGCGATGATCGAATTGGCCAGGGCTGCGGCCTCGGCCGACTGCCCCTCGGTCTGGACGGCCACCGCCGCCGTCATCGCCGCCTGGATACGCTCCAGGTTCATCATCATCCAGACAAAGCCGACCCCGCCCCAGGCCGCCGACAGCCACAACGCCATGGCGCTCATCCGCGCCGCCGACCGCGCCTCGTCCGGACCCGCGATGGTCGCCAGCGGATTCGCGGCCTTGATCCAGTTTGTCATTCAAAATCCTCCCTCGTTGATCGCAACGCTAGCGCGCATTGTGGGGAATTCGAAGCGGTCTGACACGGAGACTTCACCTTCACCTTTGGCTTCTGTCCCGCTAGGGTCCGCGCGCATGCAAATTCTCCCTCACGACCAGACCGCGCTCGACCATGTCGCAGCGCGCGAAACCACGATCATCGGGCGCACGATCGCCTGGGCCGCGATCAATTCCGGCAGTCGCAACGCCGACGGTCTGAACGCCATGCTGGCCGTGCTGGAGGCCGAGGCCCGGACCCTGCCGGCCGAAGTCGTCCGCATCCCGACCAAAGGCTCGACCACCGTCGGCGACGATGGCTCGGTGCGCACCGAGGCCCATGCCGACGCCCTCAAGATCATCTGCCGTCCCGACGCCCCGATCCAGATCGTCCTGACCGGCCACTACGACACCGTCTTCCCGGTCGACAGCGCCTTCCAGACCGTGGTGACCCGCGCGGACGGGGCGCTGAACGGGCCCGGCGTCGCCGACATGAAGGGCGGCATCTCGGTCATGCTGGCCGCACTGGAAGCCTTCGAGACCCATCCCGACCGCGCGCGCGTCGGCTGGACCGTGCTGCTGTCGCCGGACGAGGAGATCGGCTCGCCCGCCTCGGCCCCGCTGCTGGCCGAACTGGGCGCGCGCGGCCATGTCGGCCTGACCTATGAGCCGGCCATGTCCGACGGCTCCATGGCCGGGGCGCGCAAGGGCAGCGGAAACTTCCACCTGATCGTCTCGGGCAAGGCCGCCCACGCCGGACGCGCCTTCCACGAGGGGGCCAATGCCGTGGCCGGGGCCGCCATCCTCGCCGCCGCCCTGCACGCCCTGAACGGCCGGCACGAGGGCGTCACCGTCAATGTGGCCAGGATCTCGGGCGGCGCGCCGCTGAATGTCGTCGCCGACAATGCCGTGGTCCGCTTCAATGTCCGGGTGCCCGACAAGGTCGCCGCCGACTGGACCCTGGCCGCGGTGAAGGCCATCGCCGCCACCCCGCCGTTCGCCGGCCTGACCCTGGACCTGCACGGCGGCTTCACCCGCCCGCCCAAGCCGATGGACGCCTCCCAGGCCGCCCTGTTCGAGGCTGTGCGCGAAGCCGGGGCCCTGCTGGGCCAGCCGATCGCCTGGTCGCCCTCGGGCGGCGTGTGCGAGGGCAACAACCTGCACGCGGCGGGCCTGCCCAATATCGACACCCTGGGCGTCCGCGGCGGCGACATTCACTCGGACCAGGAATTCGCCTGGCCCGACAGTTTCGTGGAACGGGCCCAACTGAGCGCCCTGATCCTGTGCAAGATCGCCTCGGGCGAGATCGACGCCGAGCGGCTGAAGGCCCTGCGTCTGGAGACGATGTAAATCCATGCTTGTTGTGCGCCCCGCCGGCCCGGCCGATCTCGACCACCTGCTTGAACTGGCCATCCTCAGCGGGCCGGGCTTCACCAGCCTGCCCGAGGATCCGGACCAGCTGTCCGAACGCCTCGACCTCAGCCGGGACAGTTTCTCGGGCAAGCTGGATCCCAAGGCCTGCTGGTACACGGTCATGCTGGAAGAGAGCGACACCGGCGACGTCGACGGTATCGGCTCGGTCAAGGCGGCCGTCGGTCTGAACCGGCCCTTCTTCTCGTTCCGGGTGGTGACCAATACCCAGTCCTCGCCCTCGGTCGACGTCAAGCTGGATCACCAGACCCTGGTGCTCGTCAATGAATGCACCGGCTGGACCGAGGTCGGCTCACTCTTCCTCAAGGCCGATCGCCGCAAGGGCGGGGCCGGACGCCTGCTCAGCCAGGCCCGCTACATGCTGATCGGGGCCCAGCCCGAGCTGTTCAACGAGAATGTCCTGGCCGAGCTGCGCGGCGTCTTCACCCCCGACGGCGGCTGCCCGTTCTGGGACCACGTGGCCCACAAATTCTTCCCGATGCCGTTCGACGAGGCGGACATGATGACCGGCTCGACCGACAAGCAGTTCATCCTCGACCTGGCCCCGCGCCATCCCATCTATATCGAGCTGCTGCCCGAACCGGCCCGCGCCGTGATCGGCAAGGTTCACCCCCAGGGCGTGCCGGCCATGGCCCTGCTCGAGAGCGAGGGCTTCCGACCCAACGGCCTGGTCGACATCTTCGACGCCGGTCCGACCGTGGCCTGCGGTCGCGACAACATCCGCACCGTGCGCGACGCCCGGCCGATGACCGTGGCCATCGGCGACCATGTCGAGGCCGAACTGCCCTCGCTGATCTCGACCGACTCGGTCACCGCGTTCCGCGCCGTGCGCCAGAAGGTCGGCGTCGAGGGGGATGTCGCCACCCTGTCCGCCGAAACCGCCGACGCCCTGCGGGTCAAGGCGGGCGACGTCGTGCGTGTGAAGGCCTAGGCCCAAGGAAAGATGAGCAGTCCCATGACCCGTTTCACCTCGATCGATCCCGCCACCGGCGACACCGTCTGGGAAGGCCCGGCCGCCACCGGCGAGCAGGTCGCCGCAGCCGTGACCGCCGCCCGCGCCGCCTTCCCCGACTGGGCCGACCGCCCGCGTCAGGACCGGGTCGACGCCATGCTGCGCTACCAGGCGGCGCTGAAGGCCCGCGCCCCGGCCATGGCCGAGGCGATCAGCCGCGAGACCGGCAAGGCCCTGTGGGAGACCACGGCGGAGCTGGGCTCCATGGCCGGCAAGGTCGACCTGTCGATCAAGGCCTATGACGAGCGCACCGGCGAACGCACCAGCGAGACCCCGTTCGGCACCGCCACCCTGCGCCACCGGCCGCATGGCGTCGCCGCGGTGCTGGGCCCGTTCAACTTCCCCGGCCACCTGCCCAACGGCCATATCGTCCCGGCCCTGCTGGCCGGTGACACCGTGGTGTTCAAGCCGTCGGAGGAGACCCCGCACACCGGCCAGCTGATGGCCGAATGCCTGGCCGAGGCCGACCTGCCGACCGGCGTATTCAACCTGATCCAGGGCGCGCGCGACACCGGTGCCGCCCTGCTGGACCAGCCGATCGACGCCCTGATGTTCACCGGCTCGGGTGCTGCCGGGGCGCATTTCCGCAAGAAATTCGCCGAGGACCCGCACGTCATCCTCGCCCTCGAGCTGGGCGGCAACAATCCGCTGGTGGTCTGGGACGCGGCCGACGCCGAGGCCGTGGCCGGGATCGTGGTCCAGTCGGCCTTCATCACCACCGGCCAGCGCTGCTCCTGCGCCCGCCGGCTGATCGTGCCCGAGGGTCCGCAGGGTGACGCCATCATCGAGGCCGTCGCCGCCCTGGTCGACCGGCTGATCTTCGCCCCGTGGAACAGCACCCCGGAACCCTACGGCGGCCCGCTGATCTCGCCCAAGGCCGCCGAGGCCGCCCTGTCCGCCCTCCAGCAACGCATCGCCGCCGGGGCCAGGGTCATCCGCGCCTCGGGCCCGGTCGACAACCTGCCGGGGGCCTTCGTCAAACCCGCCATCATCGAGGTCACGGGCGTGACCGTGCCGGACGAGGAGATGTTCGCCCCCTTCCTGTCCGTGACCCGCGCCGCCAGTTTCGACGCCGCCATCGCCGAGGCCAATGCCACCCGTTATGGCCTCAGCGCCGGTCTGGTCAGCGACAACCCGGCCCACTGGGATCATTTAATCCGTCGCATCCGTGCCGGCGTCGTCAATTTCAACCGCCCGACCACCGGGGCCGCCGGCAACATGCCGTTCGGCGGCCTGGGGGCCAGCGGCAATCATCGCCCGTCGGCCTACTATGCCGCCGACTACTGCGCCTATCCCGTCGCCAGTTTCGAGGCCGGGGCCGTGAAGAATATCGAGGGTGAAATCAAGGGATTGCGCGGGTGACCCCCGCCGTCGAAGCCAATGCCGACGGCCTGATCGGCCCGACCCATTCCTATGCGGGCCTGAGTCCTGGCAATCTGGCCTCCAGCCTGAACAAGGGCGAGGCCTCGAACCCGCGCGCCGCCGTGTTGCAGGGGCTCGACAAGATGAAGACCCTGGCCGATCTGGGCCTGCCGCAATATGTGCTGCCGCCGCATGAGCGGCCCGACATCCCCTTCCTGCGCACCCTGGGCTTCACCGGCAGCGACGCCGCCGTGCTGGAACGGGCCTGGCAGGACGCCCCCGGCTTCGCCGCCGCCGCCTGTTCGGCCTCGCCGATGTGGGCCGCCAACGCCGCGACCGTGACGCCCAGCGCCGACGCCGCCGACGGCCGGGTCCATTTCACCCCGGCCAATCTGCACACCAACCTGCACCGTTCGCTGGAACACGCCCAGACCAAACGGGCGCTGGACGCCCTGTTCCCCGACCCGACCCGGTTCGCGGTGCATGACGCCCTGCCCGCGGTGGCCCATCTGGCCGATGAGGGGGCCGCCAACCATGTGCGCCTGTGCGCCGAACACGGGGCACCCGGGGTCAATCTGCTGGTCTGGGGTCGCGAGGCCTTCGAGCCCTGGGCCGATGCCTTCCCCGCCCGCCAGACGCATGAGGCCTCACAGGCCATCGCCCGTCGCCATCAGGCCGCACGGCCGGTGTTTCCGCGCCAGTCGCGCGCCGCCATCGCCGGCGGCACCTTCCACAATGACGTGGTCTGCGTCGGGGCGCTGGAGACCCTGTTCTTCCACGCGCTGGCCTTCGAGGACACGGCCGGCACCAAGGCCGCGATCCGCGCCGCCGCCGACGGCCTGTTCGAGCCGCAATTCGTCGAGGTCTCGACCGCCGACCTGCCGCTGGCCGACGCCATCAGCTCCTATCTGTTCAACTCCATGCTGGTGCAGATTCCCGGCGAGGACCGGCTGACCCTGATCTGCCCGACCGAGACCCGCGACAACCCGCGCAGTCACTCGGTGGCCGAGGCTCTGGCCGCCTCCAACGGTCCGATCGGGGCGGTGCGCTATGTCGACGTGCGCCAGTCGATGCGCAACGGCGGCGGCCCCGCCTGTCTGCGCCTGCGTGTGGTGCTGACCGAGGCTGAGCAGGCCGCCACCAATCCGGCCATGCGGCTGACCGACGTCCTGCACGCCCGCCTGTCGACCTGGGCCGGCCGCTGGTACCGCGAGGCCCTGCGCCCCGCCGACCTGGCCGACCCGCAACTGCTGATCGAAAGCCGCGGGGCACTGGACGAATTGACCGGCATCCTCAACCTGGGTGCCAGCTTCTATCCGTTCCAGCGCTAGGTCCGTGTCCCGGTTTACCCATCGCGTCGCCACCGCCGCCGACATCCCGGCCCTGGTGACGCATATGGACCGGGCCATCACCGGGCCACTGGCCGCCTTCCTGACCCCGGACCAGATCGCCGCCAGCCGCAGACTGATGGGCATCGACAGCCAGCTGATCGCCGACGGCACCTTCTGGATCGTAGCGGTCGACGGGGCGCTGGCCGGATGCGGCGGCTGGAGCGGGCGCATCACCGAATACGGCGGCGACCATACCCCCGGTCGGGTGCCGACGGCGCTGGTCCCGGGGATGGACGCCGCCCGCATCCGCGCCATGTACACGGCCCCGGAATTCGTGCGTCAGGGCGTCGGGCGGGTGATCCTGGACCTGTGCGAGTCCGCCGCGAGCCAGGCGGGCTTTGACCGGGCCGAACTGGTCGCCACCCTCGGCGGCGAACCCCTGTATCGGTCCGCCGGCTACCTCGAGATCGAACGGTTCGAGGATGATCGCGGCGGTGCCCCGGTGCCGCTGGTTCGCATGGGCAAACGACTGGCCGCAAACCCGTGATTGGCCCGGCGGACGAACCCCGCTAGCCTCGGCGCGAACCGGCACGAGGACACGATGATCAGAACCCTGGCTTTCGGCTCCGCGATCCTCAGCCTGCTGATCCTCGCGGGGCTGACCGTGGCCGGGGGGCTGGTCTATCCCGACTACAACCACCTGACCCAGTATATCAGCGAACTGGGGGCCACCGGTGCCGTCACCGGCCCGGCGGTCAGGCCGGCCTTCGTCGCATCCGGCATCCTGCTGACCCTGTTCTGGCTGCTGTGCATCGGCCTGTTCCCGCGGTCTCTCCTGGCCACGGCCGGCTTCGGACTCAGCAGCCTGAACGGCCTGGGCCTGCTGCTCGGCGGCGTCTTTCCCTGCGCCTTTGAATGCAGCCTGGCCGATCCGCCGCTGTATGCCATTCTCCACGATGTGTTCAGCGGGATCGGCTATCTGGCCGGAATCGCCGGAGTCTGCCTGATCGCCCTGGCCGCGCGACGCTGGCCGCGGGACCGGGTCCTGTATCCGCTGGGTCTGGCCTGCGGCATCCCCGCCGCCGCCGCCGTCTGGCTGCTGCACCCCGGCTTTGAATGGTATGGCGCGGCCCAGCGGGTCGTCGAACTGGCGCTGGCCATCTTCACCATCGCCGTGGCGATGCGCCTGCCGGCCCGCGCTCAAGGTGAAGGGACCGCATGACCGGACTCCGCAATCCCGCCCTCGTCGCCGGGGGCATCCTGAGCGGCGCGGCCTCGCTCTTGCATGTCGCCTGCATCATCGGGGGCCCCGCCTGGTACCGGTTCTTCGGCGCGGGTGAAGGCATGGCCACCCTGGCCGAGCAGGGCTCACTGACACCGACCCTGATCACCCTGGGGATCGCGACGGTCCTCGCCATCTGGGCCGGCTACGCCTTTTCCGGCGCGGGTCTTCTGCCCCGGCTGCCCTTGCTGCGCACCGGACTGGTCGTGATCTCCGCCATCTACCTGTTGCGCGGACTGGTGCTGATCCCGGCGCTGGTGATCAACGATGGCGCGGTCCAGCCCTTCGTTCTGTGGAGCTCGCTGATCGTCCTCGTCTATGGTCTCGCCTATGCATTCGGGACCTGGACCGGATGGTCCAGCCTGGCCCCCCGACGGTGAGCGGTGCCATGACCCCGGCCCGCCGCCTGCGCAACATCATCGGCGGCTCGGCCGGCAATCTGGTCGAATGGTTCGACTGGTTCGCCTATTCCGCCTTCGCCCTCTATTTCGCCCCCGTCTTCTTCCCTGAAGGCGACGACACCGCGACCCTGCTGAAGGCCGCCGCGGTCTTTGCCGTCGGCTTCCTGATGCGACCGATCGGGGCCTGGATCATGGGGGTCTATGCCGACCGGCGCGGGCGCAAGGCGGGCCTGACCCTGTCCGTCACGCTGATGTGCACCGGCAGTCTGATCATCGCCTGCACGCCCGGCTATGCCACCATCGGTCTGGCCGCCCCGGCGCTGCTGCTGCTGGCGCGGATGATCCAGGGCCTCAGCGTCGGCGGCGAATACGGCTCCTCGGCCACCTATCTGTCGGAGATGGCCACGGCGAAGCATCGCGGCTTCTGGTCCAGCCTCCAGTATGTGACGCTGATCTCGGGCCAGTTGCTGGCCCTGATGCTGCTGATCGGCCTGCAGAAGACCCTGACGCCGGACCAGCTGGCCGCCTGGGGCTGGCGCGTGCCCTTCTTCGTCGGGGCGGCGCTGGCGGTGATCGTTTTCTGGCTGCGGCGGCGTCTGGACGAGACCCGCGCCTTCATCGCCACCGACACGGCCGAAGCCCCGAAATCCAGCGCCCTGCTGCTGGTGCTGAAGCATCCGAAGGAGGCCCTGCTGGTGCTGGGCCTGACCGCCGGCGGCACGCTGGCCTTCTATACCTACACCACCTATCTGCAGAAATTCCTCGTCAACACCACCGGCTTCAGCAAGGCCACGGCGACCGAGATCAGCGCCGCCGCCCTGTTCATCTTCATGCTGCTGCAGCCGGCGGTCGGGGCCCTGTCCGACCGGATCGGCCGCCGCCCGGTGATGATCGCCTTCGGAGTCGGCGGGGTGCTGTTCACCGTGCCGATCATGACCGCCCTGTCGACGGCCCAGAGCCCGCTGGTCGCCTTCGCCCTGTCGCTGAGCGCCCTGGTCATCGTCAGCGGCTATACCGCCATCAATGCCGTGGTGAAGGCCGAACTGTTCCCGGCCCATATACGCGCCCTCGGCGTGGCCCTGCCCTATGCGATCGCCAATGCCGTGTTCGGCGGCACCGCCGAATATGCCGCGCTGTGGTTCAAGGACATCGGCCTGGAGAGCGCCTTCTACTGGTATGTCACCGGCATGATCGGCGTGTCCCTGCTGGTCTTCATCTTCATGCGCGACACCCGCAAGGCCAGCCTGATCGTCCACGCCGACTGATCAGTCGGGAGCCTTCAGCCGCTCCAGCGCCTGGGGAAAGCGACGCGACAGCGGGGCCTCGACCGGGCCCAGCTCGACGGTCCAGTCGCCCGAGCCCTCGGGCCGCAACCCGGTGACCCGGCGCGCATTGACCAGCCAGGACCGGTGGACCCGGACGAAGCCGAACCCTTCCAGCTCGACCTCGATCGCCGCCAGCGTCGCCCGCATCAGCGGCCGCCGCCCGTCGGCCAGACAGAATTCGACATAGTTGCCGGCCGAGGACACGGCGACGATCTGGTCCAGCGGCGCGCGGATGATCCGCCCGCCGTCGCGGATGTCGAAACTGACCGGTCGCAGCGGGACCGTGCGGGCCCGACGCAACCGGCCGATCAGCCAGAACACGGCGACGAAGGTGCCGTAGGTCAGCAGGTCCTTGCGGAATTCATAGAGGAACCGGCCGACCAGATCGCCGATCAGATACGGCCCCGCCTCGAGCAGGCGGTAGGCGAGACGCCTCAGGGCCAGGAACCCGCCGACGTGAAGCATCGAATAGACCAGCGCCCCGGTCAGGTGGACCCCGGCAAAGCGCAGCCGCCGGTGCCAGCCCGGTCCGCGTACATCCTCCGGCGGGGCGACGGCCGTGGTCAGCCAGGGCAGCCAGATCAGGGCCAGCAGCAACAGGACGCTGGACCCCTCCCAGACCCAGGGCTCCCACCAGGCGAGATGGGGCATGTCGCTCAGGACGGTCAGGGCATTGACCGCCATCACCAGGCCGGAAACCAGGGCAATGGCCAGCCAGCCGGCGGCCAGGTCGCGCCGGTCGGCCCGACGCAGGCGTGCCCGCAGCGTGGCCGGTTCGCCGTCCGCCCCTGAAAACGGGCCGCCGGTCCCCGTCATCGCCCCGCCGTCCCGGCCGTCCGGCCGTCCGCCCCCCGGCGCTTGTCGCAGCTGACGCTCCGGTGCGACCTCGGAGGATCGATCATCCTTCATGGAGTCTCCCATGTCCGCCGCCTCTGTCCCGGACGCCCCGGGTCGTCGTCATGATCTGGACTGGATCCGCGTCGGCGCCTTCCTGCTGTTGATTCTGTACCACGTGGGCATGGTCTATGTGCCCTGGGACTTCCACGTGAACAGTCCCCGCCCGGTCGAGGCGCTGGAACCGGTGATGATGCTGGTCAATCCGTGGCGGCTGACCCTGCTGTTTCTCGTCTCCGGGGCGGCGACCCGGTTTCTCGTCGACGGCTTCGCCGCGCGCGGCGGGCATGCCGGGCCGCGCCTGGCCGGGTCGCGCCTGCTGCGGCTGTTCCCGCCGCTGGTGTTCGGCATGTTCGTGATCGTCCCGCCACAGAGCTATTTCCAGATCTATGCCGCCCTGCAGGGCCTCGGCGTCGCCGATCCGGCCAACTCCCCGTTGCTGGAGAATTTCTGGGTCCACTATGCGACCTCATGGGGCCAGTGGTGCAATGCGGACGGCTGCCTGCGCACCCCGACCTGGAACCATCTGTGGTTCATCGCCTATCTGCTGCCCTACGGCCTGATCCTCGCCGTCGCCATCGCCGTCGCCGGGCGACCGCTGCGGGCCCTGGGGCGGGCGCTGGAACGGCCGCTGGCCGGCTGGGGCCTGCTGCTCTGGCCGATGCTGTGGTTTGTGCTCCTGCGCCTGACCCTGGCTCCGCATTTCGAGATCACCCACGACCTGACCAGCGACTGGTACAATCACGCCGTCTCGTTCGGGGCCTATCTGTTCGGCTTCCTGACCGCCCGGTCGGAGGTGCTGAAGGCGGCCTATATCCGGATGCGCCGTCCGGCCCTGGGCCTGGCCCTGCTCAGCTGGGCCGCCTGGGCGGGCTATGCCTGGATCTACCGCGCCGATGACGCCATGCCGTCCGAGGCCCTGCGCATGACCATGCGGGTCGTCTACGGCATCGACCAGTGGACCTTCATGGCGGCCGTGCTCGGCTACGGGGCCCGCTACCTGACCCGGGGCGGACCGGTGCTGCGCTATCTGACGGTCGGCGTCTTCCCCTTCTACATCGTGCACCAGACGGTGATCATCACCACGGCCCACTATCTGATGCCGCTGAATCTGCCGTTGTCGGCCGAGGCCGGCCTGGTGCTCGGGGCGACGCTCGCCGGCTGTCTGCTGACCTATGAGGTCGCCCGCCGGATCGGCTGGTTCGGCCTTCTTCTGGGGGTCAAGCCTCAGGCGGCGAAACGTCCGCCCCGGGCCGCATAGGCCTGGGTGCCACGGGTGAAGACCCGGTCATCGGGCAGGATGGCGTCGATGGCGATATCCTCCGCGCCCTTCAGCCGCTGATAGATGGGGCCGAAATCCTTCAGGGTTTCGGCCTTCAGCGCCTCGATCGAGTCGATGACGAAATAGACCTGCTGGAAGTCGTCGATCCGGTACAGGGTCCGCATCACCCGCTCCAGATCGAAGCCCAGCCGGTTGGGCGACGGGTCTTCCAGCGCGAAGACGCTCTCGGTCGCCGAGGAGACGATGCCCGCGCCATAGATGCGCAGGCCATCGGCGTCCTGCATCAGGCCGAACTCGACCGTGTACCAGTACAGGCGCGCGAGGTTCTGCAGCATGCCCAGGCCGGCCGCGCGCTGCCCGCCCTTGCCATAGGCCTCCATATAGGCGGCGAAATCCGGGTCGGTCAGCATCGGCACATGGCCGAAGACGTCGTGGAAGATGTCGGGTTCCTGCAGATAGTCCAGCTGATCCGGCTTGCGGATGAACTGGCCCGACGGAAAGCGTCGGTTGGCCAGATGATCAAAGAACACCTCGTCCGGCACCAGGCCCGGCACGCACACCACGGTCCAGCCGGTCAGGGCCTGCAGCTTGGGATTCATCGCCGCGAAATCGGGAATGCCGCCGGTGTTCAGATCCAGGGCCTTGAGCCCCTGCAGGAAGACATCGCAGGCCCGGCCCGGCAGGATCTTCATCTGGCGTGCGTACAGGGTGTCCCATGTGCCGTGTTCGACGGCCGTATAGGCGTCCCAGTCCTGCGGAATGGTCCAGTCCGCCGCCGCCCCTTCGGGCGGAGCTTCAAAGACGTGCTCGAAATCGGACATGGGGCGCTCCTGCACTGAACCCTGACAGCGGTTGACCCCAGTCTAGTCGTTCGCTCCGATGGCGTCACCCGCGACCCGGGACCTCAGTGGATCTGATGCGTCCGCGGAGCCATGTGGCCCCGGGCATCGACGCGGAACATGCGGGCCTCGTCGGCCCGGGGCAGGCGCGCCAGCTCATCGTCGGCCTCCAGGGTGGCTTCGGCGGCATAGACGACGAAGCCGCTGTCATCCCCGATCGCATAGATCTGGTAGAAGGGCTCCTCCGCCTGGGCGGCACTCGGTTCATCGGCCGGGCCGGCATAGGTCGCGTCGACGTCAATCACCACGCCGCGAAAGGCGTTGTCGCGGTGACGGACGATCTGGCCGAGGCCGAATTTGGCAGTCTGGGTATTCATCATGCCCCCATCCTGCACCCCGGTGCCTGAGCGGAATGCCCGCGTCCCTGTTCATTTTCGCGACAGATTGGCTTGGCACAGACGACGCCCGCG
Organism: uncultured Brevundimonas sp.; assembly: GCF_963975535.1. Taxonomy (GTDB): domain Bacteria; phylum Pseudomonadota; class Alphaproteobacteria; order Caulobacterales; family Caulobacteraceae; genus Brevundimonas. The sequence continues at coordinate 417,105 of NZ_CAXBHE010000001.1, forward strand.
GACTACGATGACCGCGACGGGCGCCGTTCCGGACCGCCCATTTGAAAGTTCGGCCATGCCGGAGATCGACGGCGCGCCTGCACGGCGCGACGACCGGTCCCGGCCCCGACGGCCTGACGGTCACGGGGCGACAGGCCGGGATGCGCCACTCTATGGCGCGCTCGACCTGGGGACCAACAATTGCCGACTGCTGATCGCGAAACCGTCGCGGGACGGCTTCCATGTGGTCGATTCCTTCAGCCGCATCGTCCGCCTCGGCGACGGCCTGTCGCGGACGGGCCGGCTGGACGACGACGCCATGGAGCGGGCCTACCAGGCCCTGCACCTGTGCGCGGAGCGCGTGGCCCGCAAGGGTCTGGAGTCCACCCGTCTGTCCGCCGTCGCCACCCAGGCCTGTCGCCAGGCCGACAACGGACAGGCCTTCATCGAACGGGTCCGCGTCGGGACCGGTCTGCAGCTGCGCATCATCGATCCGGTCGAGGAGGCGCGGCTGGCGGTCGAGGGCTGTCTCAACCTGTTCGACGCCGAGGCCGAGGCCATTCTGGTGGTCGATGTCGGGGGCGGGTCCACCGAACTGTCCTGGTTGCGACGCGAGGGCGGACGCTTCCGGACGGTGGCGTGGATGTCGACACCGATCGGCGTCGTCACCCTGGCGGAACGCCATCCTGAACCCGAGTCCGGTCATGACCGGTGGTTCGAGGCCATGGTCTCCGACATGGGCGTTGCCCTGGCCGTGGCGGATGTCGACCCCGGCATGCATGCGCTGTTCACCGGCGGCCGCGCCCATATGGTCGGCACGTCAGGTGCCATCACCAGCCTGGCGGGCATTCACCTCGGCCTTGACCGCTACCAGCGCAACCGGGTCGACGGTCTTTGGATGACGAGCGACGATTGCGAAAAGGCGACCGAGACCCTGCAGCGGCTCGGTCCGGCCGGTCGCGCGGCCGAGGCCTGCATCGGCCCCGACAGGGCCGATCTGGTGCTGGCCGGTGCCGCCATCATGGCCGCTGTCCAGCGGGCCTGGCCGTGCGAACGGGTCCGCGTCGCCGACCGGGGTCTTCGCGAGGGCCTGCTGCTGAAGCGGATGCGCGAGGATCGCGTCCCCGCCCGTCGTCGCCGCAACCGGGGCCGCAACCGGCCTCAGCCGCCGGCGGCGACCTGAGCCTGGGAAACCTCGACCGGCAGGGTGATGTCACAGACCGAAAAGTCCGCGCCCCGCGCCTGTCGCACCTGTTCGGCCAGGGTCCGGAAGCCGGCGGATCGCGTGTCGAGGACACGCACCACCGGACGGCCGACCTCCGGCAGATCGGCGGCGACCCGGACCCGGGTCATCCGGTCCGGTTCCGCCGTGACCATGCCGTTGTCGCCCTCACCCGGTTTCAACGCGCGCACCACATCCAGCCCCGACACCACCGTACCCCAGACCGTGTAGCGCTTGTCGAGCGCCGGATAGGCCTGGCGCATCAGGAAGAACTGGCTGTTGGCCGTGTCATTGCCCTCGTCCCGGGCCATGCCGGCCACGCCGGGGCAGTACAGGCCCCAGCCGTGCACCTTGCCGTCCCCGGTCAGGGCCATGGCCGCGTCCGGCTGGGTCTGGACCGGCAGGGAATGGACGAATCCGACCAGGGCTCCGGCGGGCGCGGCGACCGCGGTGAACGCCACCGAGGCATCGCGACGGAAGGTGAATTCCGCCGCCAGGTCCGGATAGGGACTCTGGCCCTCGCCACTGCCCAGTGGATCGCCGGTCTGGGCCATGAACCAGTCGATCACCCGATGCCAGGTCAGGCCGTCAAAAAAGCCGGCGCGGGCCAGCAGCCGGATGCGTTCGACGTGCAGCGGGGCCAGCTCCGGTGCCATCTCGAGCAGGATCCGGCCGCGGTTGGTGTCGATGATCAGCAGGTTTGCCGCCGGCACGGTGCGCCATTCAGACGCGGCAGCGGCCACGACGCGGGGAGCCCCCGGCGGCGGCGGCCCGCCGACGTCCTGGGCCTGGACCAGGCCCGCCCCGGCACAGACGGCCAGTCCGGCCAGAATCGCAGTCGCTCGTCTCATCGTCGCCCCTCCCGCGGACATGGTCAGCCGCCGACCAGTTCGGCGGCCGGTTGCAGATCACAGATGCTGAAGCGGACGCCGCGCGCGGCCCGCACCCGCTCGACCTCGGCCTGAAACGCGGCCGACGAGGGCGACTGCACCCGCACGGCCGGGCGTTCACCCTCCGGCAGGGCCGCAGCCGTGCGCACCCGTGTCATCGAATCCGGCGAGTCGGTGACGCGGCCATCCGTCGCCTCGGGACCGGTTTTCAGGGCCTTGACCACATCCAGGCCGACGACCACCCGACCGAAGGTCGTGTACAGGCCGTTGAGGCTGTCGTTCTCGTCCATCATCAGGAAGAACTGGCTGTTGGCGCTGTCCGCACCCGACGACCGCGCCATGCCGGCCACGGCCGGACAGAACAGCCCGCTGGCGGCGGTCTTGAAGTCCGCGGTGACAAACATCTGCGCGTCCGGCTGGGTCACCACCGGCATGGACCCGAGGATGCCTCGCAGACCGTCGCCGCTGTTGGGAATGGCGACAAATCCGCTGTCGGCTCCGCGGCGGAAACCGAACTCACCGGCGAGATCCGGCAACGTGCTGCCGTTCATCCCGGTCCCGGTGGGGTCCCCGGTCTGGGCCATGAAGCCCGCGATCACCCGGTGGAAGACGATGCCGTCATAAAAGCCCTGATCGGCCAGGGTCCGGATACGCGTGATGTGGTTCGGAGCGATGCGCGGCTCAAGCTCGACCAGGACCCGTCCCTTGGTCGTGTCGATGACCAGCAGGTTCTCCGGCGCGATCGTGCGCCAGTCGCTCGCCGCAGGGGTCTGCGCCGAGGCCGCACCGGCCGCCGTCAACAGCGCGACGGCGGCGGCGGTCGCCGCCAGGGTTCCGAAGGGTTTGTTCATGCGTGTTCCTTGACCTTGGCCCGGACCTGTTCGGCGACCGACGGGCTGACGAAACTGTCGATCGCACCGTCCAGACGGGCGATCTCCTTGACCAGACGCGAGGCCACGGCCTGGTGGCGCGGGTCCGCCATCAGAAACACGGTCTCGATGTCGGCATTGAGACGCTGGTTCATCGCCGTCATCTGGAATTCATACTCGAAATCCGCGACCGCGCGCAGACCGCGCACGATCATCTGGGCCCCGAGATGCTCGGCGAAATGCATCAGCAGGGTCGAAAAGGGCTGAACCACAATATCGGCGTCGATACCGACGACCTCGGCACGCACCATCTCCACCCGCTCGGCCGTGCTGAACAGCGGCCCCTTGTCATCGTTGCGGGCCACACCGATCACCAGCCGGTCGACCAGCTTCACGGCGCGGCCGATGATATCCATATGCCCGTTGGTCACCGGATCGAAGGTGCCGGGATAAAGCCCGATACGCATGCCGTTTTCTTCCCCGCTTTCTGTGGGTTTAGCACCTGCCAAAAGGCGAGCCTAGATCGCCTGGACCGGGTTCGATCGCCAGGCCCGGTCCAGGCGGGTGATCAGATCCGGATCGGCGGCGAGCCCGCGGCCGTCGATCGCCGTGACCGCGCAGGCCGGCGTGGCGCTGTTGCAGATGAAGGCGGCGTCGAACCGGTCCAGGTCATCCAGCCGCACGGGCGCGACCCGGGCCGTCAGGCCGACGCTGGCCAGACCCCGTCCGATCAGCGCCTGGGTCACGCCCGCCAGCATCGGAGCCTCGGGCCAGGTCAGGGCATCGCCACGGACAAAACCGATATTCCACAGCGGCCCTTCGGAAATCCGGCCGTCGGCATCGGTGAACAGGGCGTCGTCGAACCCGGCCGCGCGGGCCAGCCGGCGCGCCCGGATCAGGGGAAAGGTGGCGGTATGCTTGAGGTGGGCGGCGTCGCGGACATGGGTCTGGACCTGAAGGCGCACGCGCTCGGCCAGCGGCGGCGGCGGCGGCGCTGTGGCGATCATGACCCTGGGGCGGCCGGTCCAGTCCGGCGTCCGGGGGCCGATGTCCGGCGAAAACAGCGAGACCCGCAACCATGCGGCCTGGCGATCGCCCAGCGCTGCCCGCATCAGTTCGCGCAGGCGGGCCTCCCCGACCGGCTCGCCAAACAATTCGATGGCCCCGGCCTCAAGCCGCGCCAAATGCAGGTCCAGCCCACGCACCCCGCCGTCCTCGACAAGGAGCGAGGTGTAGGCCCCGTAATTAACCAGGGCGAGACCGCTCAGGTCAGCCTGGGTGGCCGGCGCGCCGTCCACCAGGATCTCGCGGTCAGGCCCCATGGGTCAGGCGTCACCGCCCTCGTCGTCATCCGGGGCAATGGTCGTGCCGTCGTCCTCGTCACCGATATCGTCGTCGTCCCCGGCGACCTCGGCCAGGCGCTCGACCGACACGACCCGCTCACCCTCGGCGGTGCGGAAGATGGTCACCCCCTGGCTGGTGCGGCCGACGGTGCGGACCTGGCTGACCGGGGTCCGGATCATCTGACCGCCCGAGGTGACCAGCAACAGTTCGTCGCCGTCCTCGACCGGGAAGGAGGCCGCCAGCCGGTCCCCTGCCCGACCGCCCAGCCCGTGGGCCGTCAGGCCCTGGCCGCCGCGCCCGGTGCGCCGGTACTCATAGGCCGACGACCGTTTGCCGAAGCCGGTCTCGGTCACGGTCAGGATGAACTGTTCGGCCGCGCCGAGTTCGGCGATCCGTTCGATCGACAGGGCCGCGTCGCCGTTGCCCTCGTCCTCGTCGTCCGCCTCGACCACTGTCGTCTCGTCGTCGCCGTCCCCGGCCGCGCGGCGCATGGCCGTGGCATGTTTGACATAGGCGGAGCGCTCGTCCGGCGTGGCATCGACCCGGCCGAGCACGGCCATGGAGATGACTTGGTCGCCGGCCTTCAGACGCACGCCGCGCACGCCGGTCGAATCCCGGCCCTTGAACACGCGCACATCGTCGGCCTTGAAGCGGATGGCCCGGCCCAGGGCGGTGGTCAGCATCACATCGTCATCGGCCGTGCACAGGGCGACACCGACCATGTGGTCACCCTCCTCCAGCTTCATGGCGATCTTGCCGGCCCGGTTGACCGTGGCGAAGTCGCTGAGCTTGTTACGCCGCACATCCCCCGAGCGGGTAGCGAACATGATGTCGTAATTGCCCCAGTCGGCCTCGTCCTCGGGCAGGGGCAGCACATTCATGATGCTGTCGCCCGGCTCGATCGGCAGCAGGTTGACGAAGGCCTTGCCGCGCGAGGTCGGCCCGCCCAGCGGCAGACGCCAGGTCTTCAGCTTGTAGGCCTTGCCGTTGGTGGCGAAGAACAGCACCGGCGTATGGGTCGAGGCCGAGAACACGCCGACGATGGCGTCCTCGTCCTTCATCGTCATGCCGGACTTGCCCTTGCCGCCGCGATGCTGGGTCCGGTAGGCGTTCAGCGCCACCCGTTTGACATAGCCGCCGTGGGTCACGGTCACGACCATGTCCTCACGCGGGATCAGGTCCTCGTCTTCCAGCTCGAAATCGCCGTCACCGATCTCGGTGCGGCGCGGCACGGCAAACTCCTCCCGCACCGCCAGCAGGTCGGCGCGGATCACGGCCAGGATGTTGGCGCGATCCGACAGCAGCAACAGGTGTTTGGCGATGGTGTCGGCCAGGCCGCGCGCCTCGTTGAAGATGTCTTCGCGACCCAGGCCGGTCAGGCGCGACAGGGTCAGGGCCAGGATGGCCCGCGCCTGTTCGTCGGTCAGGTTCAGCTTGTCGCCCTCGACCAGCATCGAGCGCGGATCGGCGATCAGCTCGATCAGGGCCATCATGTCCCCGACCGGCCACGGCTTGGCCTGCAGCCGCTCGCGCGCCTCGGCCGGATCGGCCGAGCTGCGGATGATGTGGATGACCTCGTCGATATTGGCCACGGCCACGGCCAGACCGACCAGCACGTGACCGCGGTCGCGGGCCTTGGCCAGCTCGAACTTGACCCGCCGGACCACGACCTCTTCCCGGAAGTCGAGGAAGACCTCGAGCATCTTGCGCAGGCCCATCTGTTCGGGACGGCCGTGGTTCAGCGCCAGCATGTTGACGCCGAACGAGCTCTGCATCGCCGTATAGCGCCACAGCTGGTTCAGGATCACATCACCCGAGGCGTCGCGCTTCAGCTCGATCACCATCCGCATGCCCTGACGGTCGCTCTCGTCGCGCACGTCGGAAATGCCCTCGATCCGCTTCTCGCGCACCATCTCGGCGATGCGTTCGATCAGGGTCTGCTTGTTGACCTGGAACGGCAGCTCGGTAACGACGATGGCTTCGCGGTCCTTGCGGATCGTCTCGACCGTGGCCTTGCCGCGCACGATGACCGAGCCGCGACCTTCACGCAGGGCGTTGCGCGGGGCGGTGCGCCCCATGATCTCGCCGCCGGTCGGGAAGTCGGGGCCCGGAACCAGGTCCAGCAGGGCATCGTCGCTGACCTCGGGATCGTCCAGCAGGGCCACGCAGGCGTCGATGATCTCGCCGAGGTTATGCGGCGGGATGTTGGTGGCCATGCCGACGGCGATGCCGCCCGCGCCATTGACCAGCAGGTTCGGAATCCGCGCCGGCAGGACGACCGGCTCCAGTTCCTTCTCGTCATAGTTCAGCTGGAAATCGACCGTGTCCTTGTCGATGTCGGCCAGCAGGGCCACGGCGGCCGGGGCCATCCTGGCCTCGGTGTAACGCATGGAGGCTGGCATATCGCCGTCGACCGAGCCGAAATTGCCCTGGCCGTCGACCAGCATCAGCCCCATCGAGAACGGCTGCGCCATGCGCACCAGCGCCATATAGACCGAGGCGTCGCCGTGCGGGTGGAACCGGCCCAGCACGTCACCGACCACACGGGCGCATTTCGAATACGAGCGCTCGGGCGTCATGTTCAGGTCGTGCATCGAATACAGGATGCGCCGGTGCACGGGCTTCAGCCCGTCGCGCGCGTCCGGCAGGGCCCGCGACACGATCACGCTCATGGCGTAGTCGAGGTAGGAGCGTTTCAGCTCTTCCTCGATCGTGATGGTGGAAATGTCGCCGTGCGCGCCGGACGGGGGCACGGGGGTCTCGGAGGTGTCGTCGGTCAAGGAAATCGGGCTTTAAATGGCCGGAATCGGAACGTGATCCGCTATAAGGGTTTTCTAGCATCCAGGTCGTCGCGAGGCAAAGTTTCAGGACCCGCGAAAGCCGTCTGTGAAAGGAATTTTCGCCATGCGCGCCATTCTCCTCTCCGCTGCCCTGCTGCTGCCCGCCGGGGCCTGTGCCAGCCTGCCCGAAAACCCCGACCGGCCGCAGCCCGTCGGGCGGGCAGCGATGGGGGATTTCGGCGAGGCGACCCTCCGAAACGCGGCGGGGCAGACCATCGGGCGCGCCGTCCTGACCCAGGGACCGACCGGCCTGCTGATCCGCATCGAGGCCACCGGCCTGACCCCCGGCTGGCACGGGGTTCATATCCACGCCACAGGCCGCTGCGACGCGCCCTTCACCTCGGCCGGCGGCCACATCAATCACCCCACGACCGTGCCGCATGGCCTGCTGAACCCCGACGGTCCCGACGACGGCGACCTGCCCGGCATCTTCGCCGATGCGACCGGGCGGGTGAATGCCGAGCTCTTCACGACCCGGGCCCGCATCGCCGCCACCGGCCCCGGCCAATGGCTGTGGGACAGCGACGGCTCGGCCCTGGTCATTCACGCCGGCCCGGACGATCATCACAGCCAGCCGATCGGTGGGGCCGGAGCCCGCGTCGCCTGCGGCGTAATGGCGGCGGGCTGACGGCGCGGCCCCGGGGACTTCAGCGGTTCGCCGGGCCGCGCGCCACGATTTGATCTTCGCGACCGGGCCCTGGCCTGCTAACCCCGGGGCTCATCCCAAAAGCGACCTGCATGAAAATTCCTCGTATCGCCTACGCCGCCTACGGCATTGCCCTGGTGGTCATCGTCCTCGACCAGCTGACCAAGGCCTCGATCCTCGACGCGATGCAGATGCTGACCGCGAGCGGTCAGCTGATCGACCGCGAGATGTGGTCCTACCATTCCATTCCGCTGCTCCCGCCGGTGCTGCGTCTGACCTTTGTGCTCAACGACGGCGTCAGCTTCGGCCTGCTCGGTGGCGGGGCCGCCCGCTGGGGTCTCAGCGTTTTCTCGATCCTCGTGGCGGCAGCGCTGGCCTGGTGGGCCCTGAAGGCCGACCGTCGCCTGCTGGTCAGCGCCATCGGCCTGGTCATGGGCGGCGCTATCGGCAATGTGATCGACCGCATCCGTTTCGGCGGTGTCGTCGATTTCATCGACTTCTCGGGCGTGATGATCGGCAGTCACCGGGTGTTCCCGTGGATTTTCAACGTCGCGGACAGCGCCATCACCATTGGCGTCGTGGTCCTGATAATCGACAGCCTGCTGTCCGAGCGACAGCCCGCAGTTGGCGAAGCCGCTGAAAAGTCGTAATCAACCGCCCTTCTAGCCGTTCCACAGCCGCGTCCCTGACGCGCGATCAACGAGCCGAGCCCCTGATCATGCGAATCCGCAGTGCCGCCGTCATCTCCATCGTCGCCGTTTCGGCCCTGTCCCTGGGGGCCTGCACCGGCATGCGCCAGAGCATCGGCCTGGCCAAGATCACGCCGGACGCCTTCCTGACCGTCTCGACCGCCCCGCTGACCGTACCGCCGGAATACGGCCTGCGTCCGCCGGCACCCGGCCAGCCGCGTCCGCAGGAACTGGCTCCCGAAAGCGCCGCCCGCCAGATCCTGCTGGGTCAGCGCCAGGCCGTGACCCGCACCGCCGGTGAGCAGATGCTCGTCGCCCAGGCCGGTGCCGATCGGGCCGACCCGCTGGCCCGCTATGTGATTGACGACGAGTTCGGCGACCTGGCCCACAAGGAAGAGAGCTGGGCCAATCGCCTGCTGTTCTGGCGTAGTGACGCCCCGTCGACCCAGGCCGCGACCATCAGCCAGACGTCCGCCGGTGCCCTGACCATCGACGCCGCCTCCGAGGCCGAACGGCTCCGGGCCCTGACCGGCAGCGAAGCCCGCATCGTCATCGCCCCGCGTCGCACCGGCTTCAAGCTGCCCGGCCTGTAGACCCGCGTCCCCGGCGCGGTCCCCGCGCCGCCCTTCCCTTGGCGTGAATGGACTGTCCCGCCGGAGCGTCCGCATGTCCGACCCTGATCGCGCGGCCCTGTCCGGTCTCGAACAGATGCAGCGGCTGCTGTCCGGAGCCGTTCCCCCGGTGCCGATCGCGCTGACGCTGGGTTTCCAGCTGGCCGAACTCGAAGCGGGCCGCGTCGTATTCGCCGGCACCCCCGGTCTGGACGTCTACAATCCGATCGGCAGTGTGCATGGCGGCTGGATCGCGGCGATCCTGGATTCCGCCTGCGGCTGCGCGGTCCATTCGCGACTCCGCCCCGGCCAGGCCTATACCACCCTGGAACTCAAGACCGCCTTTCACCGGGCGCTGACCGCGGATGTGCCCGTGCGGGCCGAAGGGCGGGTCGTCCAGATCGGCGGCCGCGCGGCCTTTTCGGAGGCTGACCTGCGCGGTCTCGACGGGACCCTCTATGCCACCGCCACCTCCACCTGCCTGGTGATGCCGGCGATCTAGGCCCGCGCCGCGCCGGCGCGCAGACCGCGTTCGGCCAGGGCCACGACCGCGACCCCGCCCATGGTCAGGGCGGCCCCGAACAGGATCTGCACCGTCAGCACGTCGCCGACGAACAGCCAGCCGATGGCGATCGACACCACCGGGGTGGCCAGCAGATAGGGCGTCACCCGCCCCGCCTCGCGCCGCTGCACCAGCCAGAACAACAGGGTCGTGGCCAGGACCGACGAAACCAGACCGCCCCACAGCACACACGCCCAGATCAGCGGCGTGGCCGCCCGTACCGCCTCCAGCTGGCCATGCTCGAACACCGCCGACCCGAGGGCCAGGGTCGGCAGGGCGGCCAGCGACAGCAGCCCCTGCATCTTCAGCGGCGGGATCGAGGTCGTGCGGCGGGCGATCACCGTGGTCAGGGCCCAGCAGCCGGCGGCCGCGATGCTGACGGCGATGGCCTTCCAGTCCTGCAGCACATGCGGATCGCCCATCATCCAGGCGACACCGATGAAGGCGATGATCATCCCGGCCAGGGCGTATTTCGACAGCCGCTCCCGCAGCAGAAGAAAGGCGAGCAGGGCCGTGAACGGAATCCACAACTGCGCCGCCACCGAGACGGGGCTGACGTCCTGCGCCAGCGAAAAGGCCAGGAAGATCAGGCCATAATGCAGTGGACCGCCGACGAAGGCGATGATCAGCAGGCTCTTCCAGTTCGGAAAGGGCGGGCGCACGAACGGCACCAGACAGGCCGCCGCCAGGGCGAAACGCATCGCCGCCATCAGCAGCGGCGGCAGCACCTCGGTCCCGACCTTGGCCGCGGCGTTATTGGACCCCCAGATCACCACCACGGCGATGATGGCCAGGATCTCCGGCAGCGTCAGGGCTTGGGACGGGGATGAGGACGGGGTCACGCCCCGCCTATCGCACACCGCTCGGGACCCGGCTCATCACATCCGGTGAACACCTGTGACGGGCGCGTGCGGGCGGCCGGGTCCGCAGGACGCCGGCCGCGCCATCGTGACCCTAGAACGGGATGTCGTCGTTCAGGTCGTAGCTTTCCTTGGGTCCGCTGGGCTTGTTGGCCCCGCCGGTCGAGAAGCCCGAGGAATAGTCGTCGTCGCCCCCGCCCCGGCTGGCACCGCCGCCGGCCGAATCGCTACGGCCGCCCAGCATGGTCAGTTCGCCCTTGAACTTGCCGACCACGATTTCGGTCGAATATTTCTCGACGCCCGACTGGTCGGTCCATTTGCGGGTCTGGATCGCGCCCTCGATGTAAACCGTCGAGCCCTTCTTCAGATAGTTCTCGGCCACCTTGATGATGTTGTCATTGAAGATGACCACCCGGTGCCACTCGGTCTTTTCCTTGCGCTCGCCCGAGGATTTGTCGCGCCACTGCTCCGACGTCGCCAGCGACAGGTTGCAGACGCGCTCGCCCGAGGTGAGCGAGCGGATTTCCGGGTCCTTGCCCAGATTGCCGATCAGAATGACCTTGTTGACGCTGCCCGCCATAGCCGAGCTCCCATGCTTGAGTTTGAAGCGCGCAACCTAGTCGATTGCGCGCAGATGTTCCAGTTTTGTTCGTCTAGTTTGCCGGTTCCGGCGGCGGGGCCGCGACCGCGATCGGCGTCCCGTCGATCTCGCGCTGGATGGCCGCAGGAATCGCCAGTCGGCCGTCACCGGTCCGGGCCAGGGCAATGAAGCGGTTGCCGTCGAGGGTTCGGGAAAAGGACACCCCGACCCGATCGATGAAAATGTACTGCCCCTGATAGGCCCCGGTGATCTCGCGTCGCGTGCCGCCCATGCGCAGGAAGCGCAGCCGCATCTCTTCCAGCCGGGCCGCACAGAATTCGATCTGCGGCTGGTCGCTGGCCACGACGGTCAGTTCGGGGGGACCCTTGCCGTCCTCGGCGGGCATGACGACATAGCAGACCCCCGGCGTATAGGGGGCCTTGGGCGCGGTGTCGCAGGCGACAACGGCCAGGGCGGCGGCGGTGACGGTGGCGAGGGTCAGGACTCTCATCGGCCCAACGCCGGAAACTGGCAGTTGCGGTCCTGCTCGGCCAGGGTGCGGAAGCGGCTGTTGTCGCTGGACTGTTCGACCCGACGCGGCACCAGCCGCAGGGTCGTGTCGCCCCAGCGGCCGTACAGGGCCTCGCCCGGACGGACACAGGTGCCGGAATACAGTGCCATCACGCAGGCGTTCAGCCCCATGTTCGGCGACAGCGACCGCCAGTCCGACCCGGTGTGCCGCAGGCAGGCACTGCCCGCAGCCACCGGAGCCGCAGCGGGCTGACTGGGCGTGACGGGCGTCGGCAGGGGCTCGACCTCAACCGCCGCGAAATCGACCGGCGGCAGGCGCGGCGGCGGCGCGAACGCGGCGGTCGGGGCCGCGGCGAGGGCCCCCGTCTCATCGATTCCGACGTCGAGGGCGTCGGTGGCCAGCCCGTTGCGGCGGGCACAGTCGGTCAGGGTCGCCATGCCGATGAACCGTCCGTCGACAAAGCAGCGCAACTCCCGGGTCGGCTCCAGGCTGGGGGCATCGGCGACATCGACCGTCAGGCCACCCCGCTCGGCCGGCGGGATGACCGCCTTGCGATCCGCGCCCCGGCTGAAGACCAGGGCCAGGACGATGGCCAGAACGGCGGCGACGCCGACGCCGATCGCCAGGATGGTGCGGTTGTTGAGGGGCATTCAGGGCTCACGCGAATGGATGGGCCCAATAACCCCTTCCGGGGCCAAGGCGTCAACCGGCAAGCCGTCCGGATCGACTCTATCCCCCGAGACGCGACAGGGCGGCCTGGTAGTTGGCCAGCTGGGCCGTGAGATAGGCCGGGGCGGTTCCGGTGACCTTTGGCTTGGTCGAGGCCGGCGCAAGCGCACGATAGGCGTCGCGCACGGCCTTCATCGCCGCCTGAAGGCGATCGCCGGTGGCCGTCAGTGAATCCGGCTGGAGCGACAGCGTGCGGGGCAGGTCGAGACCGAAGGTCCTGACAGTTCCGGTGCCACTGCTGATCCCGACGAACCCCTGCGACAGCCCCAGACCGGCCAGGGCGTCACGACCGGGCTCCCCGGCCGTCAGGACGGCCCCCGCCTTGCCGTCGCGGGCCACGATCGACAGCCGCTGGACGCCGGTGCGCAGCGCCGTCTGCAGATCGCCCTCGGTTCCGGTCGGCGCGGCCTCAGAGGCGACCGTGACCTTCAGCGTGTTGCGCGAGGCCTGTTCGATCTTGCGCGCCAGGGACTGGAGCGTATCGCGCGCCTCGATGGTCACCGCCATCGCCCGCCCGCCGTTCGCCGGCGATACGTAGAAGCGATCCCCGGACCGGAGCGAGGTCGCGTCCAGCAATTTCTTGGAATCGCTCTGCTGAATTTCGCCACTGGGCAGGCCCAGACGGTCCAGCACACTGGCCCCGCCCGAGGCGACCGCCAGGGTCATGGGCGCGGCCTGCTGGCTGTCGCCGGCCCAGGTTCGGGTCCATTCCACCGCCCCGGTCAGCGGATCCAGCCGGGTCAGATAGCCCTCGGTGGGATCGGTATCCTTGGCCCCCTCGGCGCGATTGCTGACGCCGGTCACCCAGACCTTGCCGTCCTGGACCTTCACGTCGGCGGCGGTGTCGTCACCCGCCGTGCCGTAATAGGTCAGACGGTCGGACGCCGCGGCCGCAAGATCGGTCTCGATCACGGCGACAAAGGCGTCCGTCCCGCCGGAATGGGCCGTGTTCACCGTGCCGATGTCCAGCGCCGGGTTGCGGGTCGTGCCGGTCAGGATGACCCGGCCACCCGAGACGGAAATGCCCGCGATCTCGCCGCTGGCAAGCCCCAGGTACCGCGTCGCCGCCAGGGTCGGCGCGCCACCGGCCCCAAGGGTGAATTGGCGCACGATCATCCGGCCATTCTCGACGCCCGCCGAATAGAGGCTGGATCCGTCGATCGTGATCGCCTGGACGCCGTCATCGGCCGTGGTGCCGAACTGGGCCGTCCCGGCCGCGGTGGCGACCGTCGGGGCCGACGGATAGGCCTGGCTCTCGCTGAAGGCCTGGACATAGCCGTCCCAGCCGCCCACGGCAGCCCCCCCCGGAATGGCCGACTGGGCCCGGCCGGCGACATAGACGGTCCCGCCGGGGCCGAAGCTGACCGAGGTCGCCTCGTCGGCGGCCCGCGCCCCCCGGCGCTGGGTCCAGAGCTCCGAAGCGGTCGCGTCGAACACGGTGACGAAACTGTCCGCTATGGTGGCCACGTCACCGGACTTGCCGGACTCCAGGGCCCCGGTGACCGATCCGGCCACGGCGACACGACCGTCGGCGTCAATGGCGATGGCATAGCCGCTGGCCGTCGACGCGGCCCCCAGGGCCCGGGTGGAGACGAGTCGCCCGGCCGGATCATATTTCATCAGGGCGACGTCGCGCTCACCCTTGATCGGCTGGTTGCCCAGACCCGCCTCGACATCGGCGACGATCCACAGCGAGCCGTCCGGCCCGGTCGCACTGGCGCGCACGGTCTCGATGCCCGGCGGCAGGCTGGTCTGGACCGACCGCCCCTCGACCCAGTGGGTATCGCCGATGCCCGGTTCGGTGACCGGCGGTGCCGTGCCGCCGTCGGACTGGAATTTCAGCAGCTGGTGGCCGCCCGTCGTGCCGGACGCCTGCACCACATAGACGGCGTCCGAGGTCTGGGTGGCGGTAAAGCCCAGCGTCTCGGTGGAGTCGCCCCGCACCGCCAGGGCCCAGCGATCCGGACCGGTCGGCAGGGTCACGGTCTTGCCATTGGCGCTGATCGTCCGCGGCTCGGCCTTGATCTGTTCGCGGCCGATACGGGTGTTGAAGCCGGTGGCCTCCAGCTTGGCGTTGATATGCTCCAGCACATTGGTCAGGGACCGGGGCGTGGTCCCCATGTCGGCCAGGTCGATCGGCACCGAGGTCGTCACCCCCAGTTGGCGGATGGTGATGTCGAACGCCACATCGCCGGAGAAGGCGGCCACAACGCTGTCGGGCGAGCCCTCATGGATCGGGCCGGTGATTGAATTGGCGTTGTCGCGCGGCACCCCGCCGGTCGACTTGCTCAGGGAGCTGGTGGACCCCAGGACCAGCCGGACCGCGCTCAACTCGGTCGTGCCGACATAGGTGCCGATCTCGTCGAGGCCGGCGCTGAAGCGTTTGCCCAGCAGGGCCAGCTCCGTGGCCCCCACCCCCTTGACGGCGGCCCGGTTGTTCAGCGCGTTGAGGGTCTCCAGGCCCTGGTAAAGGGCGAAGAGCTTGCGATAGTCCGACGACGCGCCCTTGACGTCCAGCTGGGCGGCGTTTTCGTCCACGATCCGACGCCCCGCCATCGCGGTGCGAACCAGCTCGTCGGGCTTGGGGACGTCGTATTTCGTGCTCCAGGGCGCGGTCGGCTGGGCCTTGCGGACAGAAGTCAGCGCACCGGAACTCGCCCCCGTCGAGCCGGCCCAGTCCGTCATGCCATACAGGCCGAGAAGATAGCTGTTGTTGATCACCAGAGACTCCCGTCCCCAGTGTGGGCCGATCCCCGCAACAACACCTTAACGGGGTTCGGGAACGGCGGCCCGGCCGTCACGTTATGGGTCAGGATCGGAGTCGTGCCATGCCTGACCTGCGCAGCATCCTGCAGTCGATTCTCGCCCTGTACGGGCTGTCCGTAAGCCCGCGCCACCGGCGTCCGCCACCGACCAGCATCGGCCGGCCGGACCTCAGGCGGATGCGCGGCCTGAACCGCTCCTGATTACTGGAACAGCGACAGGATGATCTGCGGGGCCTGGTTGGCGATGGACAGGGACTGCGCACCCAGCTGCTGCTGCACCTGGAGCGCTTGAAGACGCGCGCTTTCCTTGGCGAGGTCAGCATCCACCAGATTGCCGATTCCGGCCTCCAGCGTGTCGACCAGCTTGGACACGAACGTCTTGTGCGCCTGGATCTGCTTGGCCTGGGAACCGAGCTCACCCAGGGACGCGTTCAGCTGGGTGATCGAGTTGTCCAGCTTGGTCAGGGCCGCGGTCGCCCCGCTGGCGGTCAGCAGACTGTCTGTCAGCGAGAGCTCGATAATCGACCCGCCCAGGGTCAGATTCTTGGCCCCGAGGGTAACGAAGGAGGTCGCGTCGGCATTGGCCAGGAACTGGATGCCGGTGGTCAGGCTGCCGTTCAGGATATTGCCGCCGTCGAACTCCGCGTTTTCGTAGGCTGACGAGATGGCGCGAAGCAGGGCCTTGAAGTCGGAGTCCAGCAACTGGCGCGACTGACTCCCCAGCGAGGTGTCCTTGGCCGCGACCACCTTTTCCTTCAGTTGGTTCAGCAGGTCGGAAATCGATTCCCCGGCGGACAGGGCGACGTCGGCGATGGCCGTGGCGCGGTCCAGGCTCTGCTTGACGGCCCCGAGGGCCCCGACATCCGCCCGCTGACCCTGGGCAATGGCCCAGATCGCGGCGTTGTCCTTGGCTCCCTGGACCTTCAGTCCCGTGCTGATTCGGTTCTGCACCTCCCCCAACCGCGTATTGGTATGAGTCAGATTTTGCAGAGCAATCGCCGCGGCGACATTGGTATGGACGCTATTCGTCATCCGTCTCGTTCCCTCAGGATTTGGAGACAGGCTAGAGCCCGATTCGTGTGTGTATGGTTAACGCGTGATAACCACGTCATTTAACCACGCGGATCGCTCCTGCGTGGCAACCGACCGGATTGTCTCCGCTTTCAGACGGACGTGTCGATCACGGCCCCCGCCACATAGTCGTCCTGGCTGGTCAGTTCGACGACCTGCTCTCGCGGCAACTGGCGAACGACCTCGCCGGTCACGCGATCCAGGGTCTTGTAGATGAATGACCCCTCGCGGGATCCTTCCTCGATGACCAGCCGGTACCGGGACGCGCGTTCGGCGTCCTGTTGCGACCTGTTCTGGCTGAAGTCACCGCTGGCGGTTGAACCGCTTGTGGCGACGACGACGGGGGTTACGGGACCTATCTTTGCATTGTTGTTCATGACTTCTGCCGGCAGCGTTTCACTGGCGGCCTCCGGTCGTCAGAGCCCGGCGGACGGTCGGGTGGGACCGCGTGTCGCGGCCCCACCCTTCCATTCATTGTTCCTAGCGGAACAGGCCGAGCAGGATAGAAGTGGACGAGTTGGCGATCGACAGGGCCTGCACACCGAGCTGTTGCTTGGTCTGCAGCGCTTGCAGTCGGGCGCTTTCCTTGGCCAGGTCGGCGTCCACCAGGTTGCCGACACCGGCTTCCAGGGTGTCCTGGAGTTTGCCGACGAAGGTCAGGTGGGTTCCGAGCGAGTTGGACCCGGTGCCCAGCTTGGCCAGCGAGGCGCCGACGTTGTCGATCGAGGCACTGACCAGGGCCAGGGAGGCCGTGGCGGCACTGGCCGTATCGATCACGGCCGATGCGCCCAGGGTGACGACCGAGCCGCTCAGGCTCATGTCTTCCGAGGCGACCGTGATGGTCGAGCCGGAAACGTTGGCCAGGGCCGCGAAACCGCCGGTGCTCGAACCGTCGATCAGGTTGACGCCGTTGAACGCAGCGTTGCTCACGACGGTCGCGATCTGGTCGCGGATCGACTTGAAGTCTTCGTTCAGGGCGCTGCGGGCCGAGCTCGTCAGCGACGTATCGGTCGCCGAAAGCGCCTTTTCCTTCAGCTGGGTCAGCAGATCGGAAACGGACTCACCCGCGGCCAGGCTGACATCCACGGCCGACTGGCCGCGCTGCAGGCTGTCCTTGACGGCATTCAGGGCACCGATTTCGGCACGTTGCCCCTGGGCGATAGCCCAGACGGCGCCGTTGTCCTTGGCGGAGGAAACCTTCTTGCCGGTATTGATGCGGTTTTGAACCTGGGTCAGCTCACTGTTGGTGACCTGGAGGTTCTGCAGGGCGATCATTGCGCCCACGTTGGTGTTCACGCTGTTCATAGCCATGACACGGTCTTCCTTCTTCATGGTGTCCGACGCCATTTTGGCTGCCGGGAGCTTTCTGCTCAGGCCCTTCGACGCAAGGACGGGGCCACGGACGGCTTTTCAGGCCAGCCCACAACACGCTGTTTTCGCAATGGTACTTCTGGTTTACCACGCCCGTCGCCCGGCAGGATTTGCCGCATCTGCGATCAAACCGGCAATATCTGCCGGGCACCGGGCAGATATTGCCGGTTCGGGGACGGAATCCGGCGCGTCTCCGGCGTCAGGGACGACCAGTCCGCCTGTTGCGCCACCGCGCCTGCAGCGCGCGCTCCGCCAGCAAGGTATCGACGGCCAGCTGCCGGGCGGCGTCGCAGGCGACCAGGTTGCCGCCCCGCGCCATGTAGGCGATCTCCAGATCGGCCAGGGTCGGGGCCTCAGCCAGACGCGCCAGGGAACACGGCGTCGTCGCCGCCGCCGGCAGGGTCAGCTGCGGCGGGACCGGTGCAGACGGCGGGGGCAAGCCGGCACAGCTCGCGGTCATGAGCGCGCAGACGGCGGGCACGGCGGGTCGCCAGGGGAAGGTCGGCATCATCATCGAGTCTCGCGTCAAGAATGGCCGGGACGGTGAGCCGGGTCACGGCGTCCGTCTGGCGGTGGATCCGGTCCAGGGCCTCGCGCTGCCCGGTCTCGCCCTCGCGTTCGAGCCGGCGCGCGGCCGCGTCAGCCTCGGCGGCGACCGCCCGGGTCCGGACCGCCTCCAGTCGCCGCGCGCCGAGGTTCAGCGGATCCCAGCGCAGGCCCAACCCGCGCCCGGCCAGGACCAGGGCCAGAAACAGCCCGGCCACCAGCCCGATCCGGCCGGTGATCGTCAGGGCGCGCCATACCGACAGGCCGGTCACGGGAAGGCCTTCCGGCTCAGTTCGAAATGCGGCCCGTCGCGCAGCCTGGGCCAGTCCCCGCCCCAGACGAGCGGGGTGTCCAGCCGGACGGCGACCGCCTTGAACGCCGACGCGATCCGCCCGTACAGCGGCCAGTCCCAGCGGACCCGGCCATCGACGAGAGCCGCCACATCGACCGCATGGCCGGTCAGATGGCGCGAGCTCAGTGTCCGGCTTGCGCCGGCCCTGACCAGTGCGACCTGCCGGTCCCGGGACCGCAGGCCTTCAGTGATCATGAAGTCGACCGGACTGACGACGATGGCCGCCTCGACCACCGCGACCAGGGCCGGGTGCACCCCGACCAGCCGGGCGCGCGAGCGCATCGACAGGCGGAAGCTCATGACCGCCCTCCCGGGCCGAGCCTCAGGCGCAGATTGGCCAGCAGGGTCACCAGCTGCTGCGCGGACGGAGCCACCAGATAGAGCACCAGGGTCAGGGCCAGCAGCGCCATCAGGGAGTCCGCCAGTCGCGGCAGGCTGGCTGCAGGAACCCGCGCCAGCGTGCGGTCCAGCAGCCCCCAAATCGCGGCGCTGGCGCTGAACACATACAGACGACGCCACAGCCAGCGCCCCTCGGCGAGCGAGGGCGTTCCGTCCGTCCGATCGGTCATCGGTCATCCTCCGGGTCATCCCGGCCGGCGACCGTGCGCTGCCCGTCCAGCCCGGCCTCGATCAGCCACGCCTCCGGCGACAGCCGGTCCGGGGCGTCCCACGTCGATTCATCGAGCAGGACCACCTCCCGCGGCGCAGCGGCGGTCGCATGCGAGCGGGCGCTCATCCGACCGCCACCAGCCAGACGACGCCCGCAGCCCCGGCCCCGCCGGTCCCGCCTGTCGTGAGTCCGGCACCGCCGCCGCCGCCGCCGGCACCGTACAGTCCGCCCGCGCCACCGGAGTAGCCGCCACCTCCGGCCGAGGCCCCGCCGCCCGCGCCGCCGCCTCCGGCGCGGTGCAGGTCCGGCCGGGGCCGGTCCGCACCCGCCGTGCCCGCGGCCCCCGAACCGCCGACCCCGCCGCTGGCCATGATCTCGAGCCAGGCTCCGGTCCCGCCCGCGCCACCGGCCCGCGCGGTGTTCGCGGCATCCAGTCCGCCCCCGGCACCACCGCCGCCCGGACCGTCCGGACCGGCCGCCGCCTGACCGGCCTCGCCCGGTGCGGATACCGCCGACCCGCCCCCGGAATTGCCGCCGCTCCGTCCGGCACCGCCCGATCCACCCGGGCCCGACACGCCATCGCCCCGCGCGCCACCGCCGCCCGGCGTCGTGGTCAGCAGCACCTGACCGGCGTCCAGCACCCGGCTCACGCCACCGTCGCCGCCCGCCGCCGCATCGCCGCCGGGCCCGCCGGTGCCCACCTCGATGTCCAGGGTCGCGCCCAGTGCCGCGACCGGCCATTCAGCCGCATGGGTACCGCCCGCGCCGCCGCCGCCACCGCCGAAGCGCACCGTTCCGCCGGATCCCGCCGCCCCCGCGCCGCCGCCCCCGCCACCCGCCACAGCGATCACCCGGAGGGTCCGGGCCCAGACGGGAACCGCATAGCTGCCGGCAGCCGCCATCACCGTCACCTCGGCCCGTCCGGCCCCGCGGGAAAAATTCACCCGCCCGCTGGCGGCATCCACCACAAGGGCCTCGACCCAGGTGCCGCCGTCCGCACTGACCTTCAGCCGCAGGGCGTCATCACCGATCAGGCCCAGCTCGGCCCGGCCGCTCCAGCCGCTCTGGAACAGCAGCGACAGCACATCGGCCGCACTCTCCTTGTTCAGGGTCAGGCGCAGGTCGCCGTCACCGCCCTGCCCGGCCTCCAGCGCCGTCCACAGCCCCTTGTTGAGCCGGGCCACAAAGGGATTGTCGGCATCGGCGGTGGCGTTGACTCCCAGCCGCTCCAGCTCCTGGATCTGCCCAAGCCGCACCCCCAGCGGCAGCCAGTCGCCGCCGAGCCGGACCAGCACCACCGGCTCATCCCGAACGACGGCCAGCGCGCCGTCAGGAACCGGCAGCACCGCCCAGCCGCCGGCTTCGGCCCGGATCAGATCGCCCGCGGCCGCAAGGGCCCAGGCGCTGCCGGTCGCCCCCTGCGGCAGGACATACAACGCCCCGTCCGGCGGCGTGTCCGGCTGATCCGTACGGCTGCGGCTGACCACCGCCAGCTGGACCAGGGAATCCAGCCGCGTCAGGGCCTCGTTCAGGGTCACGTGTTTCTGCATCTGGCCCGCCGCCAGATAGGGCAGGCCCAGCCGGGCGCTGGCGTCGTCGCTCATGACGGTCTCCGCATGGGGTTCGGAGATCAGTCTGGCGCAGCCTCGGACCAGGGCGGGAAATCGACCCCTACCTGTCGGTTATGCCTTTGACGGGACAGGGGTTTGTACGCCCGCAAAACGCGGATTCAGGCGCAAAACCTCGCAGGGATCGCGTGGACCTGGCGGCTCAGAGCTGCTGCATCTGGCCCGAGGCGACGACCGGGCCGTCCGGCTTGGCCGCGCCCGGCGTATGGCCCGGCGTCTCCATCGACACGGCGACGGAAATCGCCTGTCCGGCCATGCCCGACAGGGGCCCGGTCAGATTGTGCCGCGAGGTGGCGGTGCCGTCGATCGCCCCGACCAGCTGGACGCCGCCCTCGGGCATGACCAGCCAGAGGTGCGGCACCCGCGTATCCCCGGCCATCTCATGGGTCGGGGCCAGATAGAGGGCCCCGGTGGCGCTGTCATAGGCGATGGTCATGGCCGAAATGCCGTTGTCCAGCGACAGGGTCGCGACCCGCATCACCCCGCCCTCGGCCGGGGCGTTCACCACCACCGGAGCCGGGGCCGGCTGCATCAGCAGGATCGCCATGGCGGCGACACTGGCCGCCAGCAGACCGGTCGATCCGACCGCCCAGCGCCGCCAGAAGGTCAGGCGCGCATTGTCATTGGCCGGGCTCGCGATTCCGGCGGCGATGCGCGGCCACAGGCCCGTGGACGGTTCGACCGGCGCGATCTCCCCGGCAAAGGTGGCCAGATGGGCATTCCAGGCCTCGACCTCTGCGGCAAAGGCCGGGTCACGGGCCTCACGCCGGCGGGCCTCGGCCTCGGCCTCGGGCGACAGTACGCGCAGGGCCAGTTCCCCGGCCAGGGCGTCCTTATCATTGATGTCGGTGGGTTCGGTCATTGTTCGAGACAGGCCCTCAGTCGCAGAAGCCCCCGTCGTATCCAGCTCTTCATCGTGCCCAGCGGCACATTCTCGCGCGTCGCCAGACTGTCATAGGTCGCCCCCTCCATGAAGGCCGTGCGGATCACGCCGCCGACCTTGTCGTCGAGCTGGTCCAGACAGCCATGCAGCCGGCGGGCGTCGTCGTCCCGCTCGACCGTCTCGGACGGCAGCAGGGCCCCGTCGACAACCTCGTTGGCGTCATCGACCGGCGTGGATCTGCGGAAATTGGCACTGGCGCGCAGCCGGTCGATCGCGCGGTTGCGCGCGATCGTCACCAGCCAGGTGATCGGACTCGCCCGCGAGGCGTCGAAGGTCCCGGCCTTTTTCCACACGGTCAGATAGGTTTCCTGCAAGACATCCTCGGCGATTTGGCGGTCAGCCAAGATACGCAGGCACACGCCCAACAGTTTCGCCGAGGTAGCCAGATAGACCTGACGGAAGGCCGCACGGTCGCCCTGTCCGGTCATCCCGAGGGCGTCGGCCAGTTGGTCGCGGGTCAGCATCGGTGTCATCAGGGCCCCGGAATCGATTGCGATTCAACTAGGCGGACCGGCGACCGGCCCGTCAAGCACAGCCGCGCTCAATCGTGCAGATAGACGATGCGCCGCGCCTTGGCATTCGCGCCCATCGCCGCCAGATGCTGCTCATGCTCGCCGGAGGCACGGGCCTCGCGCTCATTGGCCTCGACCCAGTGGGTGCTCTCGATATGTTTCTGCAGGGCATTGGCCGCCATCAGCTGGCCGGGGAAGAAGGTGTCGACCACATCGCCCGCGACCGGCACCGTCCCGACGGCCGTGTCCACCGCCATATAGGCCGCCATCCGCGCCAGGGTCGACGGCGTGGCCCCGACCCGCAGACCCTGCAACAACAGCCAGCCGCCTGTCGCCACCGTATAGACCGTCCCGACCACCGGCACCCAGGTCAGCAGGGCGTCCAGACCCAGGCCGAACGGGCCGATGCCGATGACCCGGTCAGAAAGCTTCTTCACGCCCTCGACATTGGTCCAGATCTTTTCGATATCCCCGATGGTACGTCTGGCCATTCAACTCTCTTTCCACTCGAGACCGTCACAGGACATCCCGATCAGTGTTCACCGAGATTGGCAAGTCCGTGGCTCCGCACCTGAAACGCCTCGTCCCGCTGATGCTCAGCGCGCCGGCGGGCATTTTGTTGCTGGTTGCCGCCGCGGCCATGAGCGGCATCGGCCATCGCTGGGTGGATATCCTGGCCCAGTTCGTGGCCCCGGCCCTCGGCGTGGCCGTCGTCCTCACCCTCGTGGCCCTGCTGCTGCGACAGGTTCACGGCGCGGTCGCCTATGGTGTCGCCGTCCTGGTGCTGATGATCGCCGTGTGGCCGCAATGGGGACCGGTCCGCGGCGTCGCCCGCCCCGATGCCCCGGTCGTGCGCCTGTATTCAGCCAATCTGTGGGCCCGCAACACCGACGTCGACGCCATCACGCGCTCGATCGCCGATGCGGACGCCGACATCGTCCTGCTGATCGAGCTGGGCGATGCGCCGGCGGCCCGTCTCGGCCAGGTTCTGGCCGGCTATCCGCACCGGATCGTCACGCCACGGGTCGACCGGTCCGGCGGGGCCGCCCGGTCGGTGATCGCCTCGCGCTATCCGCTGACCGCCATCGCCGATGTCGCGGACGGCCTGCAGGACGTCGCCGCCGTGGCCCGGACCCCGATCGGTCCCCTGAATGTGGTCGGCGTGCACCTGACCCGCCCCTGGCCGTTCCAGTACCAGTGGGGCCAGATCAGCCAGGTCCAGGCCCTGGCCGCGGTCCGCGCTGGCCTGACCGGTCCGGTCATCGTCGCGGGGGATTTCAACAGCGTCTCGACCGGTCGCATCGGACGGCAGCTCCGGGCCGAGGTCGGGCTGAGCCCGGCCCCGGGCTGGCCCGGCACCTGGCCGGCCGCCGCCCCCTCGATCATGGGTCTGACCATCGACCAGGTCTATCGCTCGCCGGAGCTGGCCTTCGTCAGCCGTCGATTGGGCCGGCCGACCGGCTCGGACCACCGGCCGGTCATCACCGAATTCACCCTGGCGGCGGACTGAGCGCCGGGTCCAGCAGGGCCCGCAACCGGGCCTCATGGCCGACGGCGGGAAAGTCGTCGGCGATCCACCCCGCCTCGAACGCCTTCAGCAGCCGCCCCGTCTCCGGCCCGGGGGCCACGCCCAGCCGCGCCAGATCACGACCGCCGACCGGCAGGGTCGGCGGCGTCCACCCGGCAATCAGGGCCGTCAGTCTCTCGTCATCGGCCGGATCGCCGGACGCGGCGGCCCGCTGGCGCATCAGCGCGTCCTGCACCGCCCGGGCCCCGAGCCGGTACACGGCTGCCCGTGCCGCCTGATCGCCCATGTCCGGCCGCACCATCGTCGCGGCTTGCGCCCCGGCCACCAGCCGGTCCCGCACCGCGTTCGACAGCCGCAGTCGCGCGGCGAGCGCCCGCAGGCCGTCCGCATCGGCCGGTACCAGCCCCGCCAGCCGCAGGACCGGGTCGGGGGTCAGGTCGCACAGGCGCCGGAACAGGGGCCCCGTCACGGCCTCGGGCAGCAGTTGCGCCAGCACGCCCGTCTCGACCATGGCCTGGACGGCGCGGCGCGGGTCCGGTGCCGCCAGCAGCTTCATCAGCTCGGCCGACACCCGCTCGACCGACAGGCGGGCCAGACCGTCGACCTCGGCGGCGCAGGCGGCCATCGCTGCCGCATCCGGCACGTCCCGGCCATACCAGGCGTAGAAGCGGAAGAAGCGCAGGATCCGCAGATAGTCCTCGCGAATGCGCGTCACCGGATCGCCGACGAAGATGACCCGTCCGGCCAGGGCGTCGGCGACCCCCTCGCCCGTGGGGTCGTAGACCCGCCCGCTCAGGTCGGCGTACAGCGCGTTCAGCCGAAAATCGCGGCGTGCCGCGTCCTCGCTCCAGTCGTCGGTGAAGGCGACAGTGGCATTGCGTCCGTCCGTGGTCACGTCGCGGCGCAGGGTGGTGATCTCATAGGGCTTGTGCCCGGACACCGCCGTCACCGTGCCATGGGCCAGCCCCGTCGGCACCGCCTTCAGGCCGGCCGCCCGGATCGCGGCAAAGGCCGCCTCCGGCTCCAGGGTCGTGGCGATATCGATATCGGCGACGGCCTGACCCAGCAGGGCATTGCGCACACTGCCCCCGACGAAGCGGGCACAGTCAGGCCCGCCCGCCGCTTCCAGCGCCGCGAACACCGCCCGCGTCGCCGCACTGGTCAGCCAGGGCTGGTCCTGCAGGCGGGTGGTCATGCGGCATCCTCCGCCGTCGCCACAGCGGGCTCCGGCTCATCCCCGTACAGCCGGGCCCGCAAGGCCCGGACAATCCCGGCCGTCACGCCCCAGATATAGCGCTCCTCCCACGGCATGGCCCAGTACCAGCGGCGGGGCTCGCCCTCACGCTCATAGGAATCCTGTCGGTGGTTGAGCCGGTTCATCAGAAAGTCCCACGGCACCTCGAACAGTTCCGCCACCTCGTCCGGCGCGGGCGTCACCTCGGGCGGGGTCTTCAGCCAGCCGACCACCGGCGTCACCAGAAAGCCCGTGCCGGTCTCATAGGCGTCCCCCAGACCCAGCACCTCGACCGTGTCCGGGGCCAGGGCGACCTCCTCCCAGGCTTCGCGCAGGGCGGCCACGGCGGCTGTCTCACCCGCGTCCAGCCGGCCGCCGGGAAAGGCGATCTGTCCCGGATGGCTGGCCAGACGGTCGGAACGGCGCGTCAGCAGGACACTGGCTCCCTCCGGGCGGGCGATTACGGGGATCAGCACGGCCGCCGGCTTCAACGTGCGTTCCGGCCGGTCCGCGTCCGGATTCAGATCGAAGTCCGATCGTCCCGCCGTCCGGTCCGGCGACCAGCCCGCGACCGGCTCCAGCCGTTCGGTCAGACGCTGCTTCAGCGACGACAGGCTCATTCCACGCCCGCCCCCACCGGTCCCAGGGCAAAGGTCTCGCCGCCGCTGCGGACCACCAGCCGCCCGCCCTCGACCGACGCCGTCTCGACCAGGTCATAGAACAGCGAGCGCACGATCCGGGCCCACAGATCGCCGCGCACATGCACGCGCGGCGCGGGCTCGTCGGTCACCGGATCGGTCTCGACCACGATCGGATGCTCCGCCCCGGCCTCGACCGTGTCGCCGACATCGGTGGTGAACCGCAGCCGGTCACCGTCCCGCTCCAGCGTCACCGCCCGGAACGGCAGGTCCTCGACCGTGATCTTCAGCTTCTCGACCGGCGTGACCAGATGATAGCCGTCCGGGTCCTTGCGCAGCACTGTCGAGAACAACCGCACCAGCTCGGCCCGGCCGATCGGCGAGCCCTCGTGCATCCACACGCCGTCGGCGCGGATGATGATGTCGATGTCGCCGCAATGCTCCGGATGCCACAGATGCACCGGCGGCAGTCCGCGCCCCGGGGCCTGTTTCGCGGCCCCGGCCACGGCGGCCAGACCTCCGGTCTCTGTCTTCGGGCGTTCGCTCATGACCCAGACTTAGGCGCGCCCGGCCTCGCGGAAAAGGCGTCTCAGCCGATCGGTCGCACCGGGCCGCTGACCGAGGGGGTCGCCAGCGGCAGCCACAGCAGTCGACGCCGGTCGACCGGACCCGGCAGTTCGGCGTCCGGCGACGGCACGAAGCCGAAGCGCGCGAAATACGGCGTGTCCCCGACCAGCAGCACGCCGGCGGCGCTCTCCGCGCGGGCATGGTCGACACAGGCGGCGACCAGATCGGCCCCCAGACCGGCCCGACGGCTGCCCGCCTCGACCGCGATCGGCCCCAGGAACAGGGCGTCGGTGTCCCCGACCCGGATCGGCCACAGCCGCACCGAACCGATCACGCGGTTGTCCTCGCGGGCGACGAATGCGGCCACGGCCACCGTCTTTTCGCGCAACCGCTCCGCCGTCTTGGCGAACCGGCCCGGCCCGAAGGCCGCCAGCACCACGGCCTCGACCGCCGCGGCGTCGGCGGCGGTTTCGGCGTCGATGCGCACGATCGGGTCAAGGGCGGCGGAATGGGTCATGGGCGGGCGCTGATAGGGCCACGGCCCGACCAGATCAACCGGCTTTGGAGAAATCCGGCGCCCGCTTCTGGCTGAAGGCCATGAAGGCCTCCATCGCCTCGGGGCTCCGCATCTGGCTGCCGAAGGCCTCGCCCTCGCGCTGCATCAGGGTCCACAGATGGGCGGCATCGCGCATCAGCTGCTTTGTCTTGCGGATCGAATTGGGTGCGCGCGCCGCCAGCTTGACCGCCAGGGCCTGCGCCGCCGCGTCGACCTGATCCGACGGCACGGCCCGGTTGGCCAGGCCCCAGGCCAGGGCCGTGCGTCCGTCGATGGCCTCGCCGAGGGCGAACAGCTCAAAGGCGCGATGATGACCGATCGCCGCCGGCAGCAACATCGACGACGCCGCCTCAGGGGCCAGGGCCAGGTTGATGAAGGGGGCGGACAGCAGGGCATCCTCGGCCACCACCACCATGTCGCAATGCAGCAGCAGCGTCAGGCCGATACCGACCGCACGCCCCTGCACCGCCCCCACCGCCGGCTTGTCCAGGTCCGCCAGCGACTTCAGGAAGCGAAACACCGGCATGTCGGCGGCCTCCGCGCCCTGCGAGCCCAGGGCGATGAAGTCGGCGATGTCATTGCCCGCCGAAAAACTGTCGCCCTCGCCCCGGAACAGCAGCACCCGCACCGCATCGTCCGTGCGCGCCCGCTCGGTCGCCTCGGCCAGCGCGGCGTACATCGCCTGGGTGATGGCGTTCTTCTTCTCGGGCCGCGCCAGGGTCACGGTCAGAATGCCGCCGTCGAGGGTGGTCAGGATATGATCAGTCACGTCAGGTCTCGCTGCTTGAGGTCAGGGTCCACCAGTCCACGCCATCGGCGTCGCGGGCAACCTGTGCCCGGCCGTTGCGGGCCAGATAGTTGAGATGTGCCAGGCTTTCACCGGTCGCCATGCCCAGCAGCCCGTCGTCGATGGCGCGGGCGAACAGGGCCCCGAACACGTCCACGGCGCGGCAGGGCCGGGTCAGGGTGCGCTCCAGGCGCTTCAGGCCGGTCTCGTGGCCGCGGATCAGGGCGTCGAGCCGCGCCTGCACCCCGGTGAACGGCTCGCCGTGCGACGGCAGGACCAGGGTGGTTTCCGGAAACACCGTCTTCATCCGCTTCAGCGACACCAGCCAGTCCCCCAGCGGGTCGGCGGCCGGCTCGGTCGGCCAGACGGCCACGATCGACGAGATGCGCGGCAGGATCTGGTCACCGCCCAGCAGCACATCGTCGGATTCACGCCACAGACAGGCGTGCTCAGGACTGTGGCCCTCGCCGATGACCACCCGCCAGCGATCGTCGCCGATCGTCAGAACCTCGCCCTCGACCATGCGGGTAAGGGCCGTCGGCAGCGGCCGGACGGCCTTGCCGAACCCACCGAAATGCTTGCGGTAACCCGCGATCTGATCCTCGCTCCAGCCGGCGGCGCGATAGAAGACCGCCCCGTCCTCGGGGGCGGGCTGGCCGGTGTCGGCGATCAACATCCGTGCCGTCACATATTCCAGCCGCGTCATCAGCAGCGGGGCCGCGAACCGCTCACACAGCCAGCCCGCCAGGCCGATATGGTCGGGATGCATATGGGTGCAGATCACCCGTGTGACCGGTCGTCCGCCCAGCGGTCCGGCCAGGGCCGCCTCCCAGGCGGCGATCGAGGCGGCGGTGTTCAGGCCGGTATCCACCAGGGTCCAGCCGTCGCCGTCCTCCAGCGCATAGACATTGATGTGATCCAGCGCCATCGGCAGCGGCAGGCGCAGCCACAGCACGCCGGGTGCCACCGTGACGGCCTCGCCGGCTCCGGGCACGGCGGGAAACGGATAGGTCAGACCCCGGTTGCCGCCCCGGGCCTGTCGTTCGTCCGGGATGACCACGCCGTCCGCCAATGAAAGTCTCCTTTGAAAACTTTGCTACCATGCCTCGCCCGACCGGCCGGGTCCATAGGCGTCCTCCCCCGCCCCGCCACGACGGACCGGAGCCATCTCCGACGGGCGAGGCCGGAGCCAACCCAGTCATCCTGCGTTCATTGCACGACCACAGACTGGTCATTTCCCTGCCTTGACCGCGCCGCCCCCGGACGCCAAGGCTGCGGGCCTAAACGTTTCTTCGAGGAGTTTTCGGTGCCCAAGAGCCCTTTCATCGCCGTCATCGGGGGCGCATTCGCCCTGTCTCTGGCGACGTTCCAGCCCGCAGCCGCCCAGGTTGCCGGTCAACAGGCGACCGACCCCACCTTCCAGCCGGAAACCTCCCAGGAAGACAATTCGCGCCAGCGTCGCAGCCGTCACCAGCGCCCGCGCGCGCCGCGGCCCGACGCCGCACCGGCCGCCCCGGCCGCACCGACGGCCGAGGAACTGGTCGCCAGCGCCCAGGTCATCGCCACCTCGGCCGGCGTAGCCTGCCAGGTCACCGAGGCCACCGAACTGGGTCTGACCGTCGCCCAGGAAATCGCCTATGAAGCCGCCTGCGCCACCGGCCCCGGCTATATCCTGATCGGCTCGACACCGCCCCAGGCCGTCGATTGCGTGCTGCTGAACGGTCAGGGCAATGTCGCGCGCGCCGCCGATCCGGAAGCCGATGTCGGCCAGCAGTGCGCGCTGCCGGCCAACCAGAACGTCGTCGCCGTCCTCCAGGCCTATGCCACTGAAGCCGGCGTCGACTGCATCGTCGACGAGGCCTCGGCCATCGGCAAGACCGACGACGGCAACCTGATGTATGAGGTCGGCTGCCAGAACAAGGATGGCTTCTGGCTCGAAAAGACGGCCACCGGCTGGGCCACCACCGCCTGCTGGGAACTGATCGGCCGACGCACCACCTGCCGCTTCACCCCCGTTGCCGAGTCCTACGGGGCCTGGAAGGACGTTCTGGCCGGCACCAGCGCCGCTGCCTGCGACGTCCGGCAGACCCGCCTGATGGGCAAGGATTCCGCCAACCTGAGCATCTATGAGATCAAATGCGCGTCCGGCGACGGCTTCCTGGCCCGTGTGGGCGCGGATCGCCGTGCCCAGCGCATTCACACCTGTGCCGAGGCCGTCAACATCGGCGGCGGCTGCCAGATCGGCGCGGCTCCGGTCGCGGCGACCGAGGACGCCCCGGCTCCCGGCCAGTAATAAAGAGCGACCAGGGCCGGTCCGGCAGGCGTGCGCGCCTTGCCGGACCGGCCGGCTCCGCCTAGCGTCCCGGCCATGCGCATCGCCACCTGGAACGTCAATTCCGTCAACGCCCGCCTGCCCACCGTACTCGACTGGCTCGAGGCGGCGACGCCCGATGTCGCCTGCCTGCAGGAAATCAAATGCGTCGACGAGAAATTCCCGCGCGAGGCCTTTGAAAGCCTCGGCTACAACGTCGAGACCCACGGGCAGAAGTCCTACAACGGCGTCGCCCTGCTCTCGAAATATCCCCTGACCGACATCCGCCGCGGCCTGCCCGGTGCCGACGCCTCGGGCTTCGAGGCCGAGTTCGAACAGGCCCGCTATATCGAGGCCGTGGTCGAATGCCCCCGCCCCGTTCGCGTCGGTTGTCTCTACCTGCCCAACGGCAACCCGATCGGCACCCCCAAATTCGACTACAAACTGGCCTGGTTCGACCGGCTCAACGCCCACGCCCGCGACCTGCTGGCGCTGGAAGAGGCCTTCACCCTGTGCGGGGACTACAACGTCATCCCCACGCCGGACGATGCGAAAGACCCCGCCGCCTGGGCCGGTGACGCCCTGTTCCAGCCCGAAAGCCGCGCCGCCCTGCGTGCCCTGAAATTCCTCGGCCTGTCCGACGCCCATGACCTCGGCAATGAGCCGGCCGGCACCTACAGCTTCTGGGACTACCAGGCCGGGGCCTGGCAGCGGGATCACGGCATCCGCATCGATTTCCACCTGCTGTCGCCCCAGGCCGCCGACCGCTTCCGCGGCATCGAGACCCATCGCGCGGCGCGCGACATGGACAAACCCTCCGACCACGTCCCGGTCGTGGTCGAACTGGAGGACTGAGGCTTGGCCGATGCGCTCCGGGTCATCCTGCTGCTCGCCCTGGCCGCCGCGGCCCTGACCACCGGCGTGCTGGCCCTGGCCTGGTGGATGGAGCCGGGCCGCCGCCTCGGCCGGGCCCTGCTCAAGTCGCTCGGCGTCGTGCCCGAGGCCGAGGCCCTGTCACCGGGCGAGGGCCGCGCCGCCGGTCTGGATTTCGACGGGGCCCAGATCGCCGTGCTGTGGAACCGGGGCGTCGACGGCCTGGTCTATGGCTTCGAGGAGATCGAGGGCGGCGAGGTCATCGTCGACGGCCATGTCGTGGCCCGTATCCGGCGCGGCGAGGTGCGCAAGACGCTCGACGTGATGGCCCCCGATGCCGAGACGGTGGTGCTGCGCCTGCTGTTTTCCGACCCTCGCCATCCCGAGTTTGAACTGTCGCTGTGGAACGCCACCCTGGCCGTTCAGACCGGCTCGCCGGCCGAGGCCATGCGACTGGGCCGTCGCTGGTTGTCGCATCTCGACGCCCTGCTGAAGGCGTGATCGGATCCGTGGCCCTTCCGGTCCGGTCAGCGGGGCGCTAGAACCTCGCATCCCGTTTGTTCCGAGTTCCTGAGGAGCCCGCCGTGGCCCGCCTTTTCGACGCCTACATCATCGCTGACTGGACCGCCGCCGAGGGCAAGAAGCTGGGCGATCAGTCGATCTGGATCGGCGTGGCCAAGCGCGACGTGCGTTTCCGCCTGTACAGCGAGACCCATAATGTCGCGACCCGGGCCGAGGGCGAGAAGCTGCTCGCCTCGCTGCTGGCCGAGCACCGCAAGCGCGGTGACAAGGTCCTGCTCGGCTTCGACTTCAATCTCGGTTTCCCGACCGGCACCGCCGAACGGCTGAAGTTGACCGGCACACCGTGGGCGGCGATGTGGAAATTCCTCGCCGCCAACGTCGTCGACAAGGCCGACAACACCAACAACCGCTATCAGGTCGCGGCCAAGATCAACCGGCTGATGACCGACAACGCCTGGCCCATGTGGGGTGCCCCCGCCAGTCAGGCCCAGCGCTGGCTGACCACGACCAAGCCGCCCGCGGGCTCATCGGCCGACATCCCCGAACATCGCGCCACCGAGATCGCCGCCCGCCGCGGCAAGCTGCACCCCAAGGCCGTCTGGCAGATGCACGGGGCCGGCGCTGTCGGTGGCCTGACCCTGGTTGGCATCCCGATGGTGCGCCGCCTGGTCGAGGTCCTGGGCAGCGCCGCCGCCGTCTGGCCGTTCGGCACCGGCTGGCGCGAACTGACCGCCGAGGATGTCGAACCCCTGTCGACCCTGGTGGTCGAGGTCTGGCCGGCCCTGTTCGACGCCACGCCCGTCCCGGGCGAGTTCAGGGAACAGGTCCAGGTCCGCACCGCCGCCGAGGCCTTCGCCAGAATGGACGACCAGGGCACCCTCGCCCGCGCCTTCGCCCCGCCCAGGGGCACCGATGAGGCCCTGATCGCCCGGGTCGAGAGCGAAGAAGGCTGGATCCTCGGAGCCTAGGGCGAATCCGGCGGCCACGGGCGACATCGGCCCGGTGCCGGTGCATCAGGGTGAACCTCGGGCGCGACGCCATGGTAGGTGGGGTTGACCGACGTTGTTGAGCGACTGAATTTCATGCACGACCTTGCCGCCATCGTGGCCGACATAGCCGAAGAGATGCAGGCGGCCCCCGACCGCGGCAAGCCTGCCGACTACATCCCCCCGCTGGCGCGGGTCGATGTCGCCCAATTCGGCATGGCGGTCGTCACCGTTGACGGGCGCGTCTTCACCGCCGGCTCCGCCGATGAGCTCTTCTCGTTGCAGAGCATTTCAAAGGTCTTCGCCCTCACCCTGGCCCTGGGCAAGGTCGGCAGCCAGCTGTGGGACCGCGTCGGCCGCGAGCCCTCCGGCAGTGCCTTCAACTCCATCGTCCAGCTGGAGTCCGAGCGCGGCATCCCCCGCAATCCCTTTATCAATGCCGGGGCCATCGTGGTCGCCGACGTCAATCTCACCCGCGGTGCCCCCCGTGAATCCCTCGCCGAACTGATCAGCTTCGTCCGCCACCTGGCCGATGACGACACGATTGCCGTTGACGTCGAGGTTGCCAAAAGCGAGTCGGAGACGGGCTTCCGCAACGTCGCCCTGGCGAACTACATGAAATCGTTCGGAAACCTCCACCACACACCGGAGGATGTTCTCGCCCTCTACTTCGGTCAGTGTGCCGTCGCGATGAACTGCCGCCAGCTGGCGATGGCCGGTCGCTACCTGATGGCCGCCGGCCTCAATCCCACCAGTGGTCACCGGATCGTCCCGGAAACCCGCGCCCGCCGGATCAACGCCCTGATGCTGACCTGCGGCCACTATGACGCCAGCGGTGACTTCGCCTTCCGCGTCGGCCTGCCGGGCAAGTCAGGCGTGGGCGGCGGCATCCTCGCGGTGGCCCCCGGACGCGCGTCGATCGCCGTCTGGTCGCCCGGCCTCAACGCCCAGGGCAACTCCCAGCTCGGCACCCTGGCCCTCGAGCGGCTGGCGACGCGCACCGGCTGGTCGGTATTTGACCGGGCCGACGCGCCCCCGGCCTGACCCCGGGGCCGCCGCCGCGCTCCCGCCCTCCTAGCCGATCAGCACCTTCGCCGCCGCCCTCGCCTCGTCGGTGATGGTCGCCCCGGCCAGCATGCGGGCGATCTCTTCCTGACGGGTGGCGGGATCGAGGGTGTCGATCGTGGTGGTCGTGACCCCGTCGGCGTCGGCCTTGCGCACCTTCCAGTGGGCGTGACCGCGCGCCGCGACCTGCGGACTGTGGGTGACCACCAGCACCTGGGCCCCGGTCGACAGCCGCTTCAGCCGCTGGCCCACGGCCTCGGCCACGGCCCCGCCGACGCCCTGGTCGACCTCGTCGAAGATCATTACCGGCTGGCGCTGGTCGGCCCGGCTGGCCAGGGCCGCCTTCATGGCCAGGGCGAAACGCGCCAGCTCACCGCCCGAGGCGATGGCGTCCAGCGGTCCGAACGGGGTCCCGGCATTGGTGGCGATCTGGAAGCGCGCGGTCTCGACGCCCTGCGGCCCGCGCCGGCCCTCGGCGACCGGCTCGAAATCGACGCGGAACCGGGCCCGGTCCAGCTTCAGCGGCCCCAGTTCGCCCATCACCGCCGCGGCCAGCCGCTCGCCCGCCGCCTCGCGCGCCGAGCTCAGGAAGGCGGCGGCCACGTCATAGGCCTCGCGCGCCACACTGGTGGCCCGCTCCGCCTCGGTCAGGGCCTCGGCCCCGTCCTCGATCAGCCGCAGCCGGTCGCGGAACCGGCCGCGCAGCACCGGCAGCATCTCGACACTGGTGTTCAGCTTGCGGGCCGCGGCGCGCAGGGCGAACAGCCGCTCCTCGGCCTTGTCCAGTCGCCCCGGCTCGAAATCAAAGGCGGCCGCCGCCGCATCGACCTCGGCGATGGCCTCAACGGCCTCGACCAGGGTCCGGTCGATGGCCTCGGCCGCGGCCAGCAGCCGGGTGATGACCGGATGATCTTCCTCCGCCCCGGCCTGCAGGGCCCGCTGGCGCGCATGCTCGACCGCGCGCAGGGCCGACGACAGCTTCTGGCTCAGCTTGTCCCCGCCCAGGGCGGTGCGCGCGTCCGACAGATCGGCCAGGGCCTTCTCCGCCGCCCCCAGGATGGCCCGTTCCCCCGCCAGTTCGGTCTCTTCCTCGGCGCGGGGGTCCAGGGCGTCCAGATCGGCCAGGTTCAGGGCCAGGTCCTCGGCCTGGGCCGCGGCCTCGGCGGCGGCGGCGCGCAGATCGGCCAGCCGGGCGGTCGCCGCCTTCAGCTGTTCGGCGGCAGCGGCCACATCGGCCAGCTGCGGGGCCAGACCGCCATAGGTGTCCAGCAGCGTCCGGTGGGTCTTCCAGTCCAGCAGGCCGACGGTCTCGTGCTGGCCGTGCACCTCGACCAGGGCCTGGCCGATCTCGCGCAGGGCCGTGACCCCGGCGGGCTGGTCATTGATGAAGGCGCGGCTGCGCCCGTCGCTCGACAGGATGCGGCGCAGGATCAGGTCCTCGCCCGCCGCCACGTCGAAGCCGCGCTCGGCGATCAGGGCAATCAGCTCGGGATCGTCGGGGGCCGAGAACACCGCCGTGGCCACCGCCTGTTTGGCCCCCTCGCGCACCAGACCCGCGTCGCCACGCCCGCCCAGGGCCAGGCCCAGGGCGTCGAGGATGATCGACTTGCCGGCCCCGGTCTCGCCGGTCAGCACGGTCAGGCCCGCCTCCACCTCGAGGTGGAGCGCGTCGATCAGGACGATGTCGCGAATGGTCAGGGCGGTCAGCATGGCGCTTTGATTCGTGGCTTTCCCGATACTAGAGCGAAATCGGTTGAGTTGGACGAAGTCCAACTCGGCTCAGATTTCGCTCCAGTTTGATGCTGGACCATTTTTTGGATTCAGGTCGATTCGACCTGAAACAAAAATGGTCTCGCCACGAAAGCCGGCGTCCGGGCGCGTCAAGACGCGCACCGGACCGGGGGACCACCGTCAGCCAGGCTCAGCCCGGAATGATCCGGCGCAGCCAGCTCTCGCGCTTGCCCTCGGGCGCGACCTCGGGCCGCTGGCCCTGTTCCGTCAGCAGGGCATGGGCCTCCGAATACCAGGGGCTGCCCGGATAGTTGAAGCCCAGAACGGCCCCGTTGCGCACGGCCTCGTCCTTCAGACCGATGCTCAGATAGACCTCGACCAGACGGTACAGGGCCTCCGGCGTGTGCGAGGTGCGCTGGAAGGCCTCGTTGTCGATCACCGTCTTGTAGCGGTTGATCGCCGCCAGCGGCTGGTTGCCGCGCTGGTAATAGCGGCCGATCGCCATTTCCTTGCCCGCCAGCTGGTCATTGACCATGTCGATCTTGATCGTGGCGTCGATGGCGAAAGCGGTGCCGGGATAGCGGCGGGCCACGTCACGCAGCCCCAGCAGCGCCTGTTCGGCATAGCCCTGGTCGCGGCCGACGTCGGTGATCTGCTCGAAATTGCAGATCGCCTTCATGTAGAAGGCATAGGCCGCCGACGGATTGCCCGGGAACAGCTGGATGAACCGGTCCGAGGCGGCGATGGCCTCGGGGTAGTTGTTGTTCTGGTAGTAGGCGTAGATCTGCATCAGGATCGCGCGACGCGACCACTCCGAATACGGATGCTGGCGCTCGACCTCCTGGAAATAGTCGACCGCATCGCTCCAGCGCTGACGCTGCAGGCGTTCGTAGCCCGTATTGTAGAGCAGCTCGACCGGACGTTCCTCATAGGCGAGCCGGGGCCGTTTGCTGGTGCCCGAGCAGGCACTGACGGCCAGAACCGACAGCGCGACTGTCGTGATGATCAGACCGGAACGAAACTTCGAAGCAGGCAAGGGCGACCTCATGACATGCCGGAACAGGCGCGCCCCACACGGCACTCCCGAAACTCAGCGAGACCTCTACACCAGCGACAGGACCGCGCCAATGCGGACGCAAATTGAAGATATTGCGTCGCCGCGCCTTGAAGCGAGGCTGTCCCCTGATAAGAAGCGCGCTTGAAAGCGCCACCTGATCTGGCGGTTTGATGACGGCAAAAGGATGACCGGCGATGAAGCTGCTTGCAGGCAATTCGAACCGGACCCTGTCCCAGGCCATAGCCACCCACCTCGACATGCCGCTGACCAAGGCCCAGGTGAAACGCTTCGCCGACAATGAGGTGTTCGCGGTCATCGAGGAGAACGTCCGCGGCGAGGACGTCTTCATCGTCCAGTCGACCAGCTACCCGGCCAATGACAATCTGATGGAGCTGCTGATCATCACCGACGCCCTGGTCCGGGCCTCGGCCCGGCGGATCACGGCGGTCATGCCCTATTTCGGCTATGCCCGGCAGGACCGGAAAACCGGCGGCCGCACCCCGATCTCGGCCAAGCTGGTCGCCAATCTGATCACGCGCGCCGGGGCGGACCGGGTCCTGACGATGGATCTCCACGCCGGGCAGATCCAGGGCTTCTTCGACATTCCGACCGACAACCTGCTGGCCACCCCGGTGCTGGCCCGCGACATCCGCGAACACTACCCCCGCAGCGGCGAACTGATGATCGTCTCGCCCGACGTCGGCGGCGTGGTGCGGGCCCGGTCCCTGGCCAAGCGTCTCGACGCCGACCTGGCCATCGTCGACAAGCGTCGCGCCAAGGCCGGCGAGAGCGAGGTCATGAACATCATCGGTGAGGTCGAGGGCCGGCGCTGCATTCTGTTCGACGACATCGTCGATTCCGGCGGCACCCTGGTCAATGCGGCCCAGGCCCTGATGGAGCGCGGCGCGGAGTCGGTCTCGGCCTATATCAGCCACGGCGTCCTGTCGGGCCCGGCCGTGACGCGCGTCACCGAAGGCCCGCTGAAGGAGCTGGTGATCACCGACTCCATCGAACAGCCCCACGAAGTTTTGACCTGCGAAAAAATCCGCAGCGTCTCCGTGGCACCACTGATCGGCGAGGCCATCCGGCGCATCGCCAACGAGGAATCGGTATCCAAGCTGTTCGATTAACGGTCGGAAAACCCCTCCGACCGCGTTATACAGGCCAACAGAATGCCGGCGTCCACCGGCGTTGCGCTTTTACGTGGGGTTTCATGCCTATGTTCCAGACCTCTGTACGTTCCGGTCTGTCGATCGCGGCCGTCGCCGCAACCGTCCTTCTTGCCAGCTGCGCCACGCCGGAGCCCGAGCCCGTCGCGCCGCCGCCGCCGCCGCCGCCCGCGGTGACCCTGAACGAGGGTGTGGCCGAGGCCGCCTCCATCTATGTGACCTTCATCCGCGAGGTCGGCTCGATCGAAGCCGGCTTCCCCAATGCGGAATCGATCCAGGCCGCCATCCGGCGCGGTGCCGCCTATGAGCCGGCCCAGCTGTCGCGCGGCATGATCGCCTACGGGTCGATCCTGGCGCTGCAGTCGCCCGAGTTCGTCGCCGGTGTCCGCACCTTCGCCGTCGACCCGGACCAGCGCCGGAGAATGGTCGAGCGGATCATCGCCAATCCCGCCTATGCCGCGACCCTGCCGGGTGCCGACAAGGCCGCCGGTCTGATCGTCGAGGTGATCGGCAAGGATTCCGCCGCCCTGATGACCATCGCCAATGCGGTCGAGGAGGACGCCTACACCATCCAGGGACGCAGCGATCCCCGCCGTCGCTGGGCCTCGACCCATATTACCAACCGCGAGGATCGACTGGAGGGGGCCAAGAGCCTGTCCGCCGTCCAGATGCTGCCGTCCGCCGAGGACGCCGCCCGCCTGTTCGCGGCCGCCAACTCGGGCACGGGCCTGTCGCTGACGGCCGCCGAGGCCGGACCGCCCTATACCCCGGCCGTGGTCAATTCGCTGGCCATCGCCGCCCTCGCCGCCCTCGGGGCCGGTGGCGACGACGCCCGGGCCAATACCGAAGCCCTGGTCGTCGAATCGAACAGCGAATTCTGCCTGAACATGTCGAAGCTGATGCTGTTCCAGTGCCTGGCGGCCTCGCGCCCCAGCTATGAGGACATCTTCTGTGTCGGCCGGCATATCATGCGCGATCTCGCGACCTGCACGGCCAGCAACGTCACGCCTGTGCCGCGTATAACCCCGGTCCCGGACACGGCTGTGGCCGGTGCCGGCGGGATTTCCTCCCCGGTCGCGGCGGGGGCCGCGGCCGCGTCGATCAGCGCGCTCCAGTCCGCGTCCCGCTAGGACTTCATCGCCACGCGCCGCCCGTATGCGATCCCGTCGCGTACGAGCGGTTGCGTAGCAGCCCATGAGCGTGTAATGACCCGCGCTCTTGAATTCGAGGGTCCAAGACCCCGCCGCGCGGGCCTGCCCAGCGGCGTTTGTGTTATTGAGGCGAGCCAGATGGCCGAGATCATCCTGAACGTCGACGTCCGTGCTGGCGTTGGCACCGGTGGCGCCCGCGCCGTGCGTCGTACGGGCGCTGTGCCGGGAATCCTGTACGGCGGCGACAAGGCCCCCGTATCCATTTCGGTGAACGAGAAGGACTTCCGCAAGTCCCTCTACACCGGCAAGCTGCTGGGCCACCTCGTCACGCTGAAGTACGGCGACGAGAGCCAGTCGGTCATCGCCAAGGCGGTGCAGTTCGATCCGG
Source organism: uncultured Brevundimonas sp. (assembly GCF_963975535.1). Classification (GTDB taxonomy): domain Bacteria; phylum Pseudomonadota; class Alphaproteobacteria; order Caulobacterales; family Caulobacteraceae; genus Brevundimonas. The sequence continues at coordinate 455,819 of NZ_CAXBHE010000001.1, forward strand.
TCTCGGATCGTCCCCTGCATTTCGACCTGATGCGCGTCGACATGAAGCAGATCATCAAGATCGAAGTGCCGGTGCATTTCATCAACCAGGACAAGTGCGAAGCCTTCCGTCAGGGCGGTTCGCTGGAAATCGTCCGTCACACGGTCGAGGTCTCTGTCCGCGCCGACCACATTCCGGAAGACCTGACGGTCGACCTGGCCAACCACAAGCTGGGCGATTCGATCCGGATCTCGGACATCAAACTGCCCAAGGGCGTCGAGCCCTCGATCTCCGATCGTGACTTCATGATCGCCGCGATCAAGGTCTCCTCGGCCGCCATGTCCGAAGCCGCTGACCAGGCCGCCGATGAAGCCGCCGAGGCCGAAGCCGAATCCGTCGAGGTTCCGGCCACCGCCCAGGGCGACGACGTCGAGGCCGCTGGCGAAGGCGACAAGTCGGAAGACTGATCGTCCCGCGATTGACTGTTCTGGAGCGGCCCATTCCCTTGCTGGAATGGGCCGTTTCCATTTCCGGAGCTGAGCGATGATCATCCTGGCCGGGCTCGGCAATCCGGGCCCCCGATACCAGAACAACCGCCACAACATCGGCTTCATGGCCGTCGACGCGATCGCCCGGCGCTGGAAGTTCGGGCCCGAGCGGGCCAAATTCCAGTCCGTGATCAGCGAGGGCGAGATCGACACCCCCGCCGGTGCGGTCCGGGCCCTGCTGATGAAGCCCCAGACCTATATGAACGAGAGCGGTCGCGCCGTCGGCGAGGCCGCGCGTTTCTACAAGATTCCGCCGTCGCAGATCATCGTCTTCCACGACGAGATCGACCTGGCACCCGGCCGTTTCCGCATGAAGACCGGCGGCGGCGCGGCCGGCCAGAACGGCGTCCGCTCCCTGATCAGCCACCTGGGGGCCGATTTCCGCCGCGCCCGCCTGGGCATCGGCCATCCCGGCGAGAGCCACCTGGTCATGCCCCATGTGCTGGGCGATTTTCACAAGGCCGAGCAGCCGTGGCTCGAGGCCCTGCTGAACGCCGTGGCCGACGCCCTGCCCTTCGCCGCCGCCGGCGACGACGAACGCTATCAGGGCGAGGTCATGCGTCTGGCCCCCGCACCGAAATTCAGTCCGCGTCAGGCCGCCCGCGACGTCTGATCCAACCACCGGGCGCGACAAGAAAACACCCGTCGGGGCATCGTCCTTATCACCGCCATCGTCTAGGTTCAGGGTGAGTTGAAATTGATGTCCGACGCCCGGCACTTGCGCGGGGTCCGGATCGCAGGTCGGCCCCTTCGAGGGCCGATATGGAGTATTGTCATGATGCGTCTTCTGATTGCCGCCCTGGCCCTGACCGGCCTCGCCGCCTGCCAGCCGGGCGAACCTGTCGCCACCAAGACCACCGTCGACACCGACGGCACCAGGAATGTCATCACGGCCACCGCCGCCTGGTGCCGGCCGACACCGAACGGGGCCCAGGCCGGGGCCTGCTACCTGACCCTGCGGTCCTCGGCCGGGGATCGCCTGACCGGTGTGGCCACCCCCGTCTCCACGGCGACCCAGATCCACACCATGACGCTGGAAGACGACGTCATGCGGATGAGCGAGATGGCTGAAGGCCTGCCCCTGCCCGCGGAACAGCCGGTGACCCTGGCCCCCGGCGGCGTGCATCTGATGCTGGTCGGCCTGACGGCGCCGCTGGTCGCCGGCCAGACCGTGCCCCTGACCCTCGGCTTCGAGAAGTCACCGGCCATGACCGTCCAGGCCGAGGTGCGGTCGCCGGAACCCGTCGCTCCGGCGAAGACCCCCGCTCCCGCCAAAAAGTCTCCCTGACCCTCGCTGCAAGCGCGAACCTGACAAACGGACCGCGACCGGCTAAAGGCTCGCGCTCACGAGGAATACCATGGCTCTTAAAGTCGCGATCGTCGGACTGCCCAATGTCGGCAAGTCCACCCTGTTCAACGCCCTGACCAAGACGGCGGCGGCCCAGGCGGCCAACTATCCGTTCTGCACCATCGAGCCGAACACCGGTGACGTGGCGGTCCCGGAGCCGCGCCTGCAGGCCCTGGCCGACATCGCCGGCTCGAAGGAGATCATTCCCTCGCGCATCACCTTCGTCGACATCGCCGGCCTCGTCCGCGGTGCGTCCAAGGGCGAGGGTCTGGGCAACCAGTTCCTGGCCAATATCCGCGACTGCGACGCCGTGGCCTTCGTCGCCCGCTGCTTCATCGATGATGACGTTACCCACGTCGAGGATCGCATCGATCCGGTCAGCGATCTCGAGATCATCGAGACCGAGCTGATGCTGGCCGATCTCGAAAGCCTCGAGAAGCGGGTCGGCAACGTCGAGAAGAAGGCCAAGGGCGGCGACAAGGAGGCCCAGACCACCCTGCGCCTGATCAACCTCGCCCTCGAACCCCTGCGCGCCGGCAAGCCCGCCCGCGTGGTCAAGGTCGACAAGGAGGACGAGAAGGCCTGGCACATGCTGCAGCTGCTGACCTCCCTGCCCGCCCTCTATGTCTCCAACGTCGACGAGGCCTCGGCCGACAAGGGCAATGAACTGTCCGACCTGGTCGCCAGACGCGCCGCCGAGGACAATGCCAATTCCGTCGTCATCTCGGCCAAGATCGATTCCGAACTGGCCGTGCTCGACGAGGCCGAGCAGAAGGAATTCCTCGAAGGCCTCGGCCTGGCCGAGCCGGGCCTGAACCGCCTGATCCGCGAGGCCTACAGCCTGCTGGGCCTGCAGTCCTACTTCACGGTCGGACCCAAGGAGGCCCGCGCCTGGACCATCCCGGTCGGGGCCACCGCCCCCCAGGCCGCCGGCGTCATCCATACGGATTTCGAAAAGGGCTTCATCCGCGCCGAAACCATCGCCTACGACGACTTCGTCTCCCTGAAGGGCGAGGCGAAAGCCCGCGAGGCCGGCAAGCTGCGCGCCGAGGGCAAGACCTATGTGGTCAAGGACGGCGACGTGCTGAACTTCCTGTTCAGCGGCTGACGGTATCGGGGCGCGTCGTGATCCCGGACGCCGCGAAGGCGGCGACCCGGGACGCCGGCACAACGACAGGCGCAACCAGCGCCAGCTGTCCCTGGATGAAGACCACCGCCAGGATGGCGACCGCTTCCGCCAATTCCTCGAAGACCTCGTGCTGCAGCAGGGTGCCGGCGGATACCAGCAGGGCAATCCTCACAAGGGAGGCCTGGCTGAAGGGGGCGTGCCGGAACACCGGTGCCAGCCGGCGGGGACGCAGCGTCAGCACGCCGGCCAGAACAATAAAGCCCCATCCCACCACGGCGTAGGCGATGTCATAGAGCCGGGGCGAGACGAAATTGTGCAGGTTCGTCTCGGCCTGAAGGTTCTGTGTGGCAAAGGCACCGGTCGCGGACCACTGGAACAGATGCTGGCCCCAGCTGGCCTCCTCGCCAAAGGCCAGGACCCCGAAACCAGCCACGACGCCCCAGAAGGCCGCTTTCACGGTCGTGTCCGAGCGCAATACCTCGCGGGCCGCCAGCAGGGCGATGGCGATCAGGCCGACAGCGGTGACCGTTTCGACCACGCCGCCGTCATAGGTTTCGGCCCCGAACAGCCAGGGCGCGGACTGTCCCGTGTGCCACAGATAGAGGCTGGCCGGCACGAGACCCGCCCAGGTCACGAACAGCACAGCCAGTCCTGCGCGCGACAGGGCCTTTTGCTTCAGACGCCAGGCATCCTGACCGACCAGCCACTTTCGGATACAGATCGCGATGCCCGCGAAAACGGCGAGCAGCGTACTCAGATTCATCCAGGACAAGGCAATCTCCCGCCACGACATCAAAGCGGCGGTGGAGGGCGTTCGTGGATTCGAACCACGGACCTGCGGGTTAAGAAGCCGCCGCTCTGCGCGACTGAGCTAAACGCCCCATACCTTGCCGTCCCGGAATGACCCGGACGGTTCCAGGCGCTGCACGGACCGTGCCGTGACCCGTCCCCCGACGGTCCTGAACCATCGCCCCTGCCGCCAGCGCTCCGGCTAGCCGAACCGCCGCCAGAGCCACGCGGCCAGCCACAGACCGCCGAGCAGCCATGAACCGACGATGAGGATGGCGACGACACGCCCCCTGGGTCGCGCGACTGACGCTGCCCGGGCGCGAAACCCGTCCATCAGGGCTGACGGAATCAGCCGGATCGCAAGGGCGATCCCCAGCGGCACGATCACGATGTCATCGAGATAGCCGAGCACCGGAATGAAATCGGGAATGAAATCGATGGGGCTCAACGCATAGGCGGCAACCATCGCGGCCACGGCTTTCGCAGCGAAGGGCGTCAGCGGGCTTCTCGCGGCGATCCAGAGCGCGACGACGTCACGCCTGAGCCGCCCGGCCCATGATGTCATTCGCTCCAGCATGGTCCGCTTCTGGCCGTGTGACGGCCCCTCCGCAACGCGGCAAAGGCGGTCCTGCCTCAGGCCGCCGCGACCGCCTCGATCTCGACCATCCAGCCGGCCTCGAACAGGCCGGTGATAATCACCGTCAGGGCCGGCTGGCGGCCGTCCAGCCAGTGCAGCCGCGCCTCGCGGTTCTCCAGCGCATGGTCCCGGTCGGCCAGGAAGGTCGTGACCTTGACCAGGTTGTCCATGGTCATGCCCGCGGCCGTCAGCTGGGTCTCGACATTGGCCCAGACCTGGTCGCACTGGCCGCGGAAATCCGCTGCCAGCGTGCCGTCCGGCGCGACCGGGATCTGGCCGGACAGGAACAGCCAGCGGGTCGCTCCGGTCACCTCCAGCGCCTGCGGATACGCGCCCTCGACCGGCGGCGAGCCGTCACCGGTCAGGGGGCGCAGGTTGGCCGTCACTGGCGGGCCGCGTCGCTTTCCGCGCGAATGGCCCCGAACTCGGAGTCGGGCTTCCAGCCCGGCCAGTCGCGGCTGTTGGCGAGGTCCAGACCCAGATGGTACATCAGGGTCAGGTTCTCGACCGCCGAGGTCAGGTCCCAGTCCGCCGACCACTCGTCCGACGGCCTGTGATAAACCGCCCCGAACCGGGCCTTCCACGCGGCCTCGCCGGCCTCACGGCCGCCGTCGACCCAGTCCCAGCCGTGCCAGGGCATGATCGCCGGCACGCCCATGCGGGCGAAGGGGAAGTGGTCCGAGCGGTAATAGAAGCCCTGCTCCGGCATGTTGTCGTCCGAGACATAGCGACCGTTCGCCGCCGCCAGCAGCTCCAGCCGGTCCTCGAGATCGTTCTGCCCCTTGCCGAAGATCGGCACGTCGCGGGTCGATCCCGACAGCGGCAGCATGTCGATATTGATATCGGCCACCGTCGTCGCCAGTGGCCAGACCGGGTCAGCGGCATAGGCATAGGCCCCCAGCAAACCCATCTCCTCGGCCGCCATATGGGCGAACACAATCGAGCGTTTCGGCCGTGGCGCGGCGCTCAGCTGGCGTGCCATCTCCAGTACGCCGATCGTGCCCGAGGCGTTGTCCCAGGCCCCGTTCCAGATGTTGTCGCCGGTCACACCCGGATGCTGCCCGGCCCCGCCGATATGATCCCAGTGGGCGGAATAGATGATGGTCTGGTCCGGGTGCTCGATCCCGGGAATGCGCGCCAGCAGGTTGTGGGTCACCAGGGTCCTGACGGTCTCGGTCACATCGAGCGACAGGGTCACGCCGCGCAGCGGCACGGCCTTGAAGGTCCCGCCGGCGATGTCGGCGACCTGACCGATGTCCATGCCGCCCGCCGCCGCCCAGGCCTCTGCCGTGTCGTGCGGCACGGAACCGGAAAACTCCAGATCGGCGGCACCGGGCGTCAGGGTGCGGGTGCGCGCCGCGCCGCGGACCAGACGCTGCCAGGCGGTCGATGTCGCGGGCTGGCGCACCAGGGTGAGGATGCCGAGCGCACCCCGGCGGAAGGCCTCATCGGCCTTGTACTCATCGGACTCATAGTGGGTCGCATAGGCCCCGTTGAAGCGCGCGCCGTCGGGCTCGCCGGCGACAACGACGACGACCTTGCCGCGCACGTCCACGTCGCCGTAATCGTCCCACTGGCGCTCGGGCGCGACGATGCCATGACCGGCGAACACCAGACCCGCATCGCGGATCGTGGCCCGGCCGTCATTGGTGTCCGCGCGCAGCACGATGTCGGTGCCCGGTGCCAGCACCCGGGTCCGGCCGTCCGGGCCGGTCCAGCTGGCCGTCGCCCCGGCGACGGGCGTGTAGCGCTTCAGCTCGATGTGCTGCAGCCAGTTCCCGTCGGGACCCCCGGGCTCCAGGCCCATCGCCTCGTACTGGGCCTGCAGCCAGTCCAGCACCATTCGCTCGCCCTCGGTGCCGGGATAGCGGCCCTGGTAGGCGTCGGCACTGATGGTCCGGATTCCTTCGCTGAGGCGGGCGGCGGAAAAGTCCTGGGCCAGTCCGGGACCGGCCGCAACCAGCAAGGCGACGGCGGCGACGCCCCCCAACATCCGACGAAACATGCAGAACTCCATCCCCGGGGCCACCTCGGCCCGGGCCAAACTAACGGCTGCCTCTAGAGACTGCCCGTTAAGTTTTGGTCACCCGCGATAACGGCCTCAGCGACGGGCGGACGCGCTGGGCGCGCGCGCCGGTCCGAACTCCGACCCCGGCTTCCATGCGGGCCAGTCCCGGCTGTTGGCCAGGGTCCGACCGGCCCGGTACAGGACCTCCAGATCCTCGATCTGACCGCGCAGGTCCCAGTCCGGCGACCATTCGTCGTCGGCCTGGTGATAGCGGCGCGACCCATATTCATCGCGGGCCGCGATGCGGGCCTCGAACGGCGCGTCCCGGAAGGCACCACTGCCGTGCGAATAGGCCATCGGCACGCCGCGCTTGGCCAGCGGGAAGTGATCCGAACGGAAATAGGAGCCGGCGGCGGGATTGGTGTCCGGTGCGACCGTTCGTCCCTGGGCCACGGCCAGCGCGCCCAGCCGCTCGTCCAGATCCGACTGGCCGTAGCCGACGATACCCAGCTCGCTCACGCGACCGTAGACATTCATCGCGTCCATGTTGAAGCCGGCCACCGTCGTCGCCAGCGGATAGACCGGATTGGCCGCATAGAATTCCGAGCCCAGCAGACCGCTCTCCTCGGCGGTGAAGCTGATCATCACGATCGACCGTTGCGGCCGCGGTCCCGCGCCCCACAGCCGGGCCATTTCCAGCAGGCCGGCGGTGCCGGTGGCGTTGTCGACGGCCCCGTTGAAGATGGCGTCACCGTTGGCGTCGGGCGTGCCCACGCCGATATGGTCCCAGTGGCCGGTGTACAGGATGGTCTCATCCGGATGGGTCGTGCCCGGCAGCCGGGCGATGACGTTCTGGGTCGTGACCCGGCTGGTGGCCACGTCGAAGCTGCCGTTGAACCGGGCCCCGGCCAGTTCGACCGGCTGGAAGTCCCGGCGGCGGGCCTGGGCCTTCAGGGCTTCAAAATCCAGACCGGCCCGGCGGAACAGGTCCACGGCCACATCGCGCTGGATCCAGGCCTCCATCCCCGTGCGTTCCGCCGCCGCATTGGCGCGGACGATGTCGAACTGCGGGCCCGACCAGCTGTTCTGCACCGTGGTCCAGCCATAGGAGGCCGGGGCCGTCTCGTGCACGATGATGATCCCGGCGGCCCCCTGGCGGGCGGCCTCCTCGTACTTGTAGGTCCAGCGCCCGTAATAGGTCATGGCCCGGCCGTTGAAGGTGTTCAGCGCCGGCTCCTCGAAGTCGGCGTCATTGACCAGGGCGACGATGACCTTGCCGCGCACGTCCATGCCCTTGAAGTCGTCCCAGTCGCGCTCGGGGGCCGTGATGCCGTAGCCGACGAACACCAGCGGCGCGTCGGTGATGGCGACATGGTCGCCCGGCAGCCGGGTCGAGATGGTGATCTGCTGGCCCTGGTTCAGAGCGATGGTCTCGCCGCCGACCCTGATGTCCGCCGCGATGTTCGAGGCGGTGAAGCGGTTCAGCGACACATCCTGGGTCCAGCCCCCGTTCGTTCCGCCCGGCGCGAAGCCCGCCGCCGCATACTGTTCGCTCAGATAGCGGACCACCTTGGCCTCGGCCGGGGTGGCGATCCCCCGCCCCTCGAAGCTGTCGTCGGCCAGCACCCGTACATGCTCCGACAGGCGGGCGGCATCAAAGGTGGCGGGCGCTTCGGGAGCGGCCACGGTGGCGCAGGCGGCCAGCAGGCCCCCCGCGGCGAGAACGGCGACGGACGTAGCGAGACGCATGAACGGTAACTCTCAGCCGGTGAACACAGGCGCAGACCCTAGGGCACCGGTGGAGGGCTGTCGATGCGACCGCTCGCCCGGGATCAGTGGCCGGGATCGACCGCCCCGCCCGCCGGCCAGTCACTGTCGCCCAGACGGGTCAGGGTCATCTCGAGGATCTGGCGCGGCGGCTGGCCCTCGACGATGTAGTGACCGACCTCGTGCCAGCGCCCGTCCTGCACCACCGCGACATAGCGCACCTTGGCCCCGGGGCCTGCCTGGACCTCCCAGCGGAAGCCGTCGGCCGTGGCCTCGAACGGGAAGTCGCCCGAACGGCCGTTGGCCCAGGAATGGAAGGCATAACGCCCGGCCGTCTCGTCCCAGGAGATCACCGCCATGGCGTTGAAGCTGGTGGTGCCGTCGGCATTGTAGCCCCGCCCCTCGATCACCTTGATCGATCCCCCCAGCAGCGAGCCGACCCGCTCGGTCTGGATGAACGTCATCTGCCCGCCGGGCCCGGCCATCCTGGCCTCCCCGCGCCAGGTCCCGTCCAGCCGGTCCAGGGCGGCGATCGCCTGGCGCTGGGCCGCCGATCCGGCCGCCTCGGGGGCCGCCTGGGCCAGCGCCGGCTGCGGCACGGACAGCGGCGCGACCAGCAGGGCAGCCGCCACCACGGCCATACGCATGCGAAGCAACATGATCCCTCTCCTTCTGTTTGCACTTTGCATTATAAAGCGAACGGGCAAATCAGCAAGCGGACGCGAAAAACCCGCCGGCGCGAACGCCGGCGGGTCCTGTCGGTCGGGATCGGAGCGGCCGCCGCCTAGTGGGCGACGCCCTTCCAGATCCTGCGATAGCTGAGATAGGTCAGGCCGGCGAACAGGAACAGGAAGATCATCACGCCGAAACCGGCCTGCTTCCGCTCGGTCGCCCGCGGGTCCGAGGCCCAGGCGATGAAGGCCGCCACGTCCTTGGAGTACTGGTCCACGGTCTCCGGCGACCCGTCGTCATAGGTCACCTGTCCCGCTGCCAGCGGGGCCGCCATGGCGATGAAACCGCCCACCGGCGCATGGCCCGGTCCGGTCCAGAACGGGGTCATGTCGCCCGCCATATAGGGGTTGTAGTTCTGACCCGGGCGGACCTGCAGCCCGGCCGGAGCCGGTTGATAGCCCGACAGCAGCGAATAGATGTAGTTGGCCCCGTCGTGACGGGCCTTGGCCATCACCGACAGGTCCGGCGGAGCCGCGCCGCCGTTGCCCGCGGCCGCGGCCGTGGCGTTCGGATAGGGCGACGGGAACCGGTCGGCCGGCGTGGCGTCGCGCATGATCGCCTCGCCGGTCTCGGTGTCGATGTCCGGCACCTGCAGCTCGGCCGCCAGCGCCTTGACGTAGCGGTTCTCGGCCGGGCTGGCCGCATGCGGATCATAGAACGGACCGCCGGCCTCACCCAGATTGCGGAAATGCATCAGGTTCATGCTGTGGCAGGCCGAGCAGACCTCGCGATAGACCTTGTAGCCGCGCTGCAGCTGGCCCTGGTCGAAGGTGCCGAACGGCCCCTCGAAGCTGAACCCGCCCGAACGCGGATGCTGGGCCCCGCCGGCCGCGAGGGCCGGGGCGGCGGCCAGCAGGCCGGCAGCGGCGACGAGGGTGACCAGGGTCTTGCGCATGGTGAGGGCGTTCTTCTTGAGGATCATCATCGCGCTCAGCCTTTCTGTCCGGCGTCGGACACCGGCGGCAGCACCGGCTCCGAGATCGACAGCGGGATCGACAGCGGCGTCTCCTTCAGGCCCACCAGCGGCATGATGATCAGGAAGAAGGCGAAATAGTAGGCGGTGAGCAGGCGGGCCAGCCACAGGAAGCTGTTCAGCTGACCGTCGAACAGGGTGAAGCTGGGCATGCCCGGCACCACCTCGGCGTCCGGCAGCTTGCCGCCGCACCAGCCCAGCAGGACCCCGACCACCAGGAAGATCAGGAAGAAGACCTTCATGGTCGGCCGGTAGCGCATCGAGCGCACCTTGGACGTATCCAGCCACGGCAGGATGAACAGCACGCCGATCGCGCCGAACATCGCCACCACGCCGCCGAACTTGTCCGGGATCGCCCGCAGGATCGCGTAGAACGGCAGCATGTACCACTCCGGCACGATGTGTGACGGGGTCTGCAGGGCATTGGCCGGAATGTAGTTGTCGGCGTGACCCAGGGCGTTCGGCATGAAGAAGACGAACAGGGCGAACAGCATCAGGAACAGGATGATGGCAAAGCCGTCCTTGACCGTGAAATACGGGTGGAACGGCAGGGTGTCCTTGGCCTGGCGATCCTTGGGGATCAGGATCCCGACCGGATTGTTCTGACCGGCCACGTGCAGGGCCCACAGGTGCAGCACGACCACGCCGGCGATCACGAACGGCAGCAGATAGTGCAGCGAGAAGAAGCGGTTCAGCGTGGCGTTGTCGATGGCCGGACCACCGCGCAGCCAGATCAGCACCGGCTCACCGATGAGCGGGATGGCCCCGATCAGATTGGTGATGACCTCGGCCCCCCAGAACGACATCTGGCCCCACGGCAGGACGTAACCGAGGAAGGCGGTGGCGATCATCAGGAAGAAGATCACGCAGCCCAGGATCCAGATCATCTCGCGCGGGGCCTTGTACGACCCGTAATAGAGCCCGCGCAGCATGTGCAGATAGACCGCGATGAAGAACATCGAGGCCCCGTTGGCGTGGACGGAGCGAATGAGCCAGCCCCCGTTGACGTCCCGCATGATCCGCTCGACCGAGGCGAAGGCCAGGTCGACGTTCGGCACATAGTGCATGGCCAGAACGATGCCGGTGGCGATCTGGATCACCAGGCACAGGGCCAGGATGCCGCCGAAGGTCCACCAGTAATTCAGGTTCCTGGGGGTCGGCAGCGACATGTAGTCGGCACCGAAGCGGATGATCGGCAGACGGGTGTCGAGCCATTTCTCGACGCCGGTCTTGGGGACGTAGGTGGATTCGTGGTCGCTCATTGGGCTCGCCCTCAGCCGATCTTGATGCGGGTGTCGGAGAGGTAGGCGTACTCCGGCACGACAAGGTTCGTGGGGGCCGGTCCCTTACGGATCCGGCCGGAGGTGTCATAGGAGGAGCCGTGGCACGGGCAGAACCAGCCACCGAAATCACCGGCCCCGAAGGTCGGGATACAGCCCAGGTGCGTGCAGGAGCCGATCAGGACCAGATACTGGCTGTGACCTTCCTTGACCCGCGCCGCATCCGGTTCCGGATCCTTCAGATCCGACAGCGGCGTCGCGGCCGCTTCCTGGATTTCCTTGGGCGTGCGGTAACGCACGAACACGGGCTTGCCCTGCCATTTGATGACGACCTGCTGGCCTTCCTGGACCTTGGACACATCGAATTCGATGGACGCCAGGGCCAGGGTGTCGGCAGCCGGGTTCATGGTGTTGATCAGCGGCCAGGCCACCATCACACCTGCGCCGACGGCAGCGGCGCCGGCAGCGATATGGATAAAATCGCGACGGGTGGCTTCGCCCTCGCCGTCGGTGGTCACGACCGATTCGGTCACGTCTTACTCCTCGAACGCCACGCCCGTGCCCGATGGGGACGCCGTTGCCGCAGCACGAAAACCTTAGCCCGTCCCCACTGGACAGTGTGCGACCCGCGTTTGCGGCGCATCGCCGCAAGCTGCTCACGCCTCCTGAGAAACGGTCGCATTTCGAGTCGCGACAAGTCCCGGAGGCGCGCGTATGAGGGCCTTAGAATGCGTCTCGCCCTTTTTCAACCAGCCATTCCTCAGAACGTCGGGGCCTGCATCCGCCTCGGGGCCTGTTTCGGCGTCGAATTGCACGTGATCGAGCCCGTCGGATTCACCTTCGACGACCGGGCGATGAAGCGCGCGGCCCTTGATTACGGCCCGCTCGGCCACATGATCCGGCACAGCGGCTGGGATCGCTTCCAGGCCGACCGGGGTCCGGGGCGGCTGGTGCTGTTCACCACCCGCGGCGCGACGCCGCTGCATGATTTCCGCTTCGAGCCCGACGACACCCTGCTGTTCGGCAGCGAGACCTCGGGCGTGCCCGAACCGGTGCACGCCGCCGCCGACGCCCGCGTGGTGATCCCGCTGCGGCCCGAAGCCCGCTCGCTGAACCTGTCGGTCAGCGCCGGCATCGGCCTGTTCGAGGGATTGCGACAGACGGACGGTCTGGGCTGAAGACCGCTATTCGGGTGCGCCGTCCGTCTGGAGGACGGCCAGGCCCGGCCGCTCGCCCCGCCGGCTCGCCGCCACCGCCTCGACCGCCCGCATCACCCGCAGGATGTTCTCTCCGGCCAGCTTGCGGATGTCCGCCTCGGTCCAGCCGTTGGCCATCAGGGCGGCGAGAATGCGCGGATAGGCGTCGACCCCGTCGATCCCGTCCGGCAGGGCGCTGACGCCGTCGAAATCGCCGCCCAGGCCGACATGGTCGATCCCGGCCACGTCGCGCACATGCTGGATGTGGGCGACCACGTCGGCGAGGGTCGCGCGCGGCACGGGATTGGCCGTCGTCCAGGCGGTCAGGCCGTCGCTGACCGCCGTCGGCGATCCCGGGTTCAGCGACCCCAGCCGCGCCGCCTCAGCCGACCGTGCCGCGCCCCACGTCCGTACCGCCTCGCTGACGAAGCCCGGCACGAAGGTCACCATCACCACCCCGCCGTCCTCCGGCAGCATCCGCAGCACGCTGTCCGGCACATTGCGGGCATGGCCGGTCACCGCCCGTGCCGAGGAATGGGAAAAGATCACCGGCGCATCCGACACCCGCATGGCGTCCATCATCGTCTCTTCCGAGACATGGCTCAGGTCGACCATCATCCCCAGCCGGTTCATCTCGCGCACCACGGCCTCGCCGAACGGATTCAGCCCGCCCCAGCTCGGCGCGTCGGTGGCGCTGTCGGCCCAGCTGGTGGTGCGCGAATGGGTCAGGGTGATGTAGCGCGCGCCGGAGTCGAAAAATTCGCGCAGCAGGCCCAGCGAATCGTCGATCGAATAACCGCCCTCCATGCCGATCAGGCTGGCGATCCGGCCGCGCCGCTGGATGCGCCGGACGTCATCGGCGGTGGTCGCCAGCTCGAACACGTCCGGATGGGCGGCGACGAGGCGCTTGACCGTGTCGATCTGTTCGAAGGTCGCCACGGCGGCATCGGCCGGACTCAGCGACGCCGGCACATAGACCGACCAGAACTGACCGCCCACGCCCCCGGCGCGCAGGCGCGGGATGTCGGTATGCAGGGTGGTCGAGGCGTCGAGATTGCTGCCCAGGTCCACCGCATGGGGGTCGTTGCCGAAACCCTCGCGCAACGCCCACGGCAGGTCGTTGTGGCCGTCGATCACCGGCGTGGTGCGCAGGATCCTCAGCACCCGCGCCTCCCCCGCCGCATCGGCGCTCTGGGCCAGGGCCGGGCCGGCCAGAACAGACAGGGCAACAGCGGCAAGCAGGGCGGTGCGGATCATGGGACTCTCCTCGGCAACGACGCGCGACGGTGGCACAGGACCGGCCTGCGGCATAGGGAGCGCCTTCCGCTCTCTGCTGTCGTCATCCCGGGGGCGCGTCAGCGAACCCCGGGACCCAGCGGCGCGCGAAGCGCGATCTGTTCAGACACGGTTTCGAGCCCCTCTCCCGTGCGGAGAGGGGTTGGGGAGAGGGGGTTCGGTGTCACCCCGGTCGCACCGTGACCCCTCACCCTGCGCACTGGAATGCGCTCAATACGCTGTCGTCATCCTCCGGCAAGCCGCGCCTGCGCGGCGCAGACCGGGGGGCCCAGCGGCGCGGTCGCGCCAGCGATCGCGAAACC
>NZ_CAXBHE010000002.1:0-10000 GCF_963975535.1 uncultured Brevundimonas sp.
GGCGCGCGCCGCTGGGTCCCCCGGTCTCGGCTGCGCCTCGCCGGAGGATGACGACAGCAACAAAAAAGCCCCTCTCCCGGGGGAGAGGGGTTGGGGTGTGGGCGTACGGTGGTGCCCGCGTCGCACCGTAACCCCTCACCCTTTCGCCTGACCGGTCGCTGCGCTCCCGGAGGCTCAAGCCCTCTCCCGCCGGGAGAGGGACGCGATGCGAGGTGTTTGCCAACAATCCCCCTATCGGCGCTACCCAAAGCCGAGCACCATCAATCCACTAGCTAAATCAGACCCGCAATCTTCCCGCCCCCCTTCCCACCAGCCGCATAATCCCCCGGTCCCGTCGCAAGGAAGGGCCGCCTGGCCTGCGACCTGGCGTGCGGCGGGAGTGGGGGAGCGGGGTCAGGGTCGGGTGAGGATAGCCCGGCCGGTCCGGGGACCGTGGCACAGGCACGGCCCGCCCGCGGCGATCGTCACGGCTAGGCGGTAAGACCGTCGCCAACCGCGAGCTCGCCGAAAACCCCCACGCGGAGCGTCAGCCTTCGTCGAAACGGTAACATCAAAACCCACCGGGCGAAGGCCCGGCGCTCCGCCCGCCCTTCCATCACCGTCGCCCCACCGGCGCGCGGGGCGCTCGCCTGCGCCATGGCGAACCGCGCCCCGATATGGTTCAAGGCTGCCCATGAGCGACGCCCATCACACCGACCCGCTGGACCTGAAGAAGGCCGAGACCCGCGCCTGGTTCGAAACCCTGCGCGACCGGATCCACAGCGCCTTCGAAACCCTCGAGGACCAGGCCCCCGCCGACCTGTTCCCCGGCGCGCCCGGCCGCTTCGAGCGCACGCCCTGGACCCGCCCCGACGGCGGCGGCGGCGTCATGGGCATGATGAGCGGGCGGCTGTTCGAAAAGGTCGGGGTCCACGTCTCGACCGTGCACGGCACCTTCCCCGCCGACTATGCCAAAACCGTGCCCGGCGCGGCCGAGGATCCGCGCTTCTTCGCCACCGGCATCAGCCTGATCGCCCACCCGGTCAGCCCGCGCATTCCCGCCGTCCACATGAACACCCGCTTCATCGCCACAACCAGGAGCTGGTTCGGCGGCGGCGGCGACCTGACCCCGGTGCTCGATGTCGACCGCCACGCCGAGGCGCCCGACACGGTCGATTTCCACGCCGCCATGAAGACGGCCTGCGACGCCCATGACCCCGAGTGGCACGCGAAATTCAAGGCATGGTGCGACGACTATTTCTGGCTGGCCCACCGCAAGGAGCCGCGCGGCACCGGCGGCATCTTCTACGACCACCACGACAGCGGCGACTATGTCAGGGACTTCGCCTTCACCCGCGACGTCGGCACCGCCTTCCTCGACGTCTACCCCCGCCTCGTGGCCCGCCGCATGGCCGAGGCCTGGACCGAGGCCGAGCGCGAGGAACAGCTGGTCCGCCGTGGCCGCTATGTCGAGTTCAACCTGCTCTACGACCGCGGCACCATGTTCGGCCTCAAAACCGGCGGCAATGTCGACTCGATCCTCAGCTCCATGCCGCCCGTGGTGAAATGGCCCTGATCAGCCGGTGAGGAATCGCCGAATCCAGCCCCCGACGCGGGCGCAGTCATTGGGGGCCTTCAGACTCTCCAGCGCCGCATCCACCAGCGCCCGGCCGATGCGGTCGGAACGGCCGCCGGTCAGGGCGGCGGTGAATTCGGGGGTGAATTCCGGATGGGGCTGCATCGAGATGGCGTCCTCGCCCCACGCCAGTCCGGCGAACGGGGTGAAGTCGCTGCGCAACCAGACGCGGGCGTCGGCGGGTGTTTCGACCACCTGATCCTGATGCGAGGCCGGCAGGGCCACCGTTGTGGCCGGCGGCACCATCCACGGCTCGGGCGAAACGATCCGATAGGCATGCAGGCCGACGCCCCAGCCCCGGTCCGATTTCTCGACCCGCCCGCCCAGGGCCTGGGCCATGGCCTGGTGACCGAAACAGATACCGACCAGCCGGGTGCGCCCACGGGCCGACCGGATCCAGTCCAGCAGCGCCCCGATCCAGGCGTCCGACTCGTAAACGCCGCTGGCCGAGCCGGTGATGATGGCTCCGTCGAAGGCGTCCGGATCGGGCCATTCGTCGGCGACCACGTCGAAGACCCGGGTCTCGAAATCCTGCCCCAGCAGAGCCTGGAACATGGCCGGATAGTCGCCGTGCTCCGCGGCCAGGGCCGGCGGCGGTGTGCCGGTTTTCAGGATGGCGATCCGGGTCATTCAGGCTCCTCCGCTGGCCGCCGCGAACCGGGCGGGCAGACGCCGGACCCAACACGGTCTAGAAGGCGCAACCATGACCGAAGCCGAACCCGTCGTCCTCATCAATGTCTTCAAATGCGCCCCGGCCAACCAGGCGGCCCTGATGGACCATCTGACCGCCATGGCCCGGATCCAGTCCGGCCTCGACGGCTTTGTCTCCCAGACCCTGCATCGCGGCCTGAACGGCAAGGTCGTCGCCAACCATGCGGTCTGGGCCTCGGCCGCGGCGTGGAAGGCCATGACCCGCCACCCGGCCGTCGCCGCCGCCATGGACCCGATCATGACCATCGCCACCTTCGAGCCCCACCTCTACGCGCCGGGCACAGTCATCACGCCGACCTAGCCGGTCGTCCAGACCTCGGCCCGCGCCCCGGCCTCGCCCAGCCGTTCGGTGACCCAGCCGCACACCTCGCCCGCCGCCGCCTCGGCGCCCGGCGGCGGGTTCAGCACCACCAGGGCACAGCCGTTCATCTTCATCGGATTGGTCAGGGGCCGCAGCCGCGCCTCGGCGACCAGCGCCCGCCCCGCGCCGCCCTGGTCCAGCCGCCGCAGGAAACCGTCGAAGGTCTCCATGTCCTTCATCGGCGTCCACACCGCCACCGTGGCCTTCGGATCGGCGCGCAGGATGGCCGCCGCCGTATCCGCAGCCCGGTGATAGTCATCCGGCTGTTCAAACGGCGGATCGATCAGCACCAGACTCCCGGGACTGGCCGCCGCCTCGGCCACCACCTGGTCATAGCCGTCCCCACCCCGCGCCTCGGCGACGTCGAACGGCTCAAGGACCTCGGACAGCAGCGCCAGCACCGGCGGATTCAGCTCAAAGCCGATATACCGGTCGCCTCGTCCCAGCCGGCGGGCGACCAGCAGCGGCGACCCCGGATAGAACCGCGTCCCGCCGCCCGGATTGGTTTCGGTGACGGCCGCCGCCAGCGCCTCGATCAATGGTGGACGATCCTCGCTGGCTATCAGCCGCTCGATCCCCGCCTCCGCCTCGCGCGACCGCACAGCGTCCCCGGACAGGTCGTACAGACCCGCGCCGGCATGGGTGTCCAGCACCGTAATCGCCCCGGCCGCCCGCCGCTGCGCCAGCAGCCACAGCATCAGGGCGTGTTTGACGATGTCGGCGAAATTACCGGCGTGGAAACTGTGGCGATAGTTCATGCCTGCTCGTCCCCTTCCCGGCGACCGCGATCAGGGGAAGACCCTGTCTCTGGTTCAGGACCGGTCCCAGTTCAGGATCACCTTGCCCGACTGTCCCGACTTCATCGCGGCAAAGCCGTCGCGATACTGGTCATAGGGCAGGCGGTGGGTGATCAGCGGCTGCAGGTCCAGCCCGGCCTTCAGCAGGCCCAGCATCTTGCGCCAGGTCGTGAACATCTCGCGTCCGTAAACGCCCTTGATGGTCAGGGCCTTGAGAATGATCGCGCCCCAGTCCGTCTCCATCGGCTTCGACGGAATGCCCAGCATGGCCATGCCGCCGCCCATGATCAGGGTGTCGACGCACTGTTTGAAGGCGACCGGCGAGCCGGACATCTCCAGCGCCACGTCAAAGCCGACCTTCATGCCCAGCTCGTGGATCACGTCATGCAGATCCTCGCGCGTGGTGTTAACCGTGCGCACGCCCGGCGCGACCTTCTGGGCCAGTTCCAGCCGATAGTCATTGATGTCGGTCAGGACCACGGTCCGGGCACCGGCGTGACGGGCAACCGCGGCGGCCATCATCCCGATCGGCCCGGCCCCGGTGACCAGCACGTCCTCGCCCAGCAGGTCGAACTGCTGGGCCGTGTGCACGGCATTGCCGAACGGATCCAGCATCGCGCCGATCTCATAGGGCACCTCGTCCGGCAGCTCGATCACGTTGAAGGCCGGTGCGACGACGAACTCGGCGAAGGCCCCCTGACGGTTCACGCCGATGCCGCGCGTGTCGGGATCGAGATGGAAATGGCCCGCCCGGGCTGCTTCCGAATTCAGGTCGATGACATGCCCCTCGGCCGAGACCCGCTGCCCGACCTTCAGCCGGCGGTCGACGTCCTTGCCGATGGCGACAATCTCGCCGGCGAACTCGTGCCCGGTGATCATCGGCATGGGCACGTTTTTCTGGCTCCACTCGTCCCAGTTCCAGATGTGGATGTCGGTGCCGCACACGGCCGTGCGATGCACCTTGATCAGCACGTCCTCCGGCCCGGCGACGGGGATCGGGGCGTCGATCAGGTCGAGCCCTTCGGTCGGCGAGGTCTTGGCCAGGGCCTTCATCATGTCGGTCATTCAGAGGACTCCCAGTTCGCGACCGGCCGTCGTGAAGGCCGCAACGGTTTGATCAATGTGGTCGAAGGTATGCGCCGCAGACATCTGGGTCCGGATCCGGGCCGCGCCACGCGGGACGACCGGGAAGGAGAAGCCGATCACATAGACGCCCAGCTCCAGCAGCCGCGCCGCCAGGGTCTGGGCCAGTTTGGCATCGCCCAGCATCACCGGGATAATCGGATGCTCACCGTCCAGCAGATCGAAGCCCGCCGCCGTCATCGCAGCCCGATAGCGGGCGGCATTGGCGGTCAGCCGGGTACGCAGGGCGTCGCCCTCATCGCCCCGGGCGATCCGGATCGCCTCGAGGCTGGATCCGCACACGGCCGGCGCCAGGGCGTTGGAGAACAGATAGGGCCGGGCCCGCTGCTTCAGCAGCTCGACCACGGATTTCCGCGCGCAGATAAAGCCGCCCATGGCCCCGCCCAGCGCCTTGCCGAAGGTGCCGGTGACGAAGTCGACGTCGACCCCGTGGTGCGCATAGGACCCGCGTCCCTGCGGACCGAGGAAGCCGGTGGCGTGGCAGTCGTCGACCATGATCAGGGCGTCGTACTTGTCGGCCAGCGCCCGGATGTCCTTAAGCTTCGCAATATAGCCGTCCATCGAGAAGGCCCCGTCGGTGGCGATGACGATGTTGCGCGCTCCGGCCTCCCGCGCCTCCTTCAGCCGGCTTTCCAGCTCGTCCATGTCCGAGTTGGCGAAGCGATAGCGTTTGGCCTTGCACAGGCGAACGCCGTCGATGATGGAGGCGTGGTTCAGGCTGTCCGAAACGATGGCGTCCTCGGCCCCGAACAGGGGCTCGAAGATGCCGCCGTTGGCGTCGAACGCGGCCGCGAACAGGATGGTGTCCTCAAAGCCGAGATAGTCGGCGATGGCTCGCTCCAGCGTCTTGTGAATTTCCAGCGTGCCGCAGATGAACCGTACCGAGGCCGTACCTGCCCCCCAGCGGTTTTGCGCATCGATACCCGCCTGGACCACCCGCTCGTCGCCGGCGAGACCGAGATAGTTGTTGGCACAGAAATTCAGCACCTGCCGCCCGCCGACCTCGATCACCGGCCCCTGACGCGAGGCGATGACCCGCTCGGGCTTGGTCAATCCCTGGCCGTCGATATCGATCAATTCGGCGGCGACACGGTCATAGAAGGCGTTGGTCATGGGGCCTCGGTCTGCGGTTCAAGGCGGCCGATTACGCGGTTTTCGCGGCCGGTTCCAGCGTTGCGGTCAGGACGCAGGTGGAACCGGCCTGGCCAACGCCCGGAACGGTGTCACCCGGATCAGGCCGTCGCACGGGCTCAGTCGGCGGTCGAGCCAGACGGGCGACGTATCATCGGGAGCCGTCATCCGGATCCGTGCTGCCGCCGGGCAGGCCCCCTCTCCGTCCGCTTCCTGCGGCACGACAGTCCAGGCGACGTCGAACCAGGCCTGGGCCCGGGGTGCCAGGGTCACGGCAGAGGGTGTCTGAGCGCCGGGAAGACCGGCTCCAGGCGTTGTGTCCGTCCGCACGGTGGTCAGCACCTGATTGCGGTCATCGACCAGGCTGACGGACGGATAGCCCTTCAGGCTGCAGGCGGCGGCCCCCAGATTGCGAACTCCGAGGGTAGCGACCCGATGGCCCGCCCCCGCGTCGCCACCCGCGGCGTCCAGCTGCAACTGCGGCCCCCTGCAGGGCGGAGCCGGCGGCTGGTCGTCCGGAGCCGGGGCCGCCTCGACGCGGGGCACCACCGGGGCACCGACCGGCCGTGCGCACTGTTCCAGAACCCGCGCAGGCGGCGATCCTGCCGGGCTGACCTGGCTCAGGACCGCAACCTCCTGTCCGTTGCGAACCTCCGTTGTCCAGTCCAGGTCCGCGCCGGCGTAGCGGCCCCCGGCCGCCGTCCGGACCTGGACCAGCGAATGTGCCTGTCCGAGATAGGCCAGTCGGATCGACGCAGAGTCCGGATAGGACACCGTGATGTCGCGACCGCTCGCGCAGGCATAGGTCACGGCGGTTTCCAGACCGGACGCTACCGCGGGCGGCAAGGCCTCCGCCGCGTCCGGGATCGATCCGTCGGGACTACAGCCCGCCGAAGACACGACGAGCGCCGCCACAAGGACGACGGTCGAATGGAAGCGGGGCAGGCGCATGCGATCGTCCTTCGGGTGGCGCGCATGGCAACGCTTGGCACCGGTGATGGCTCCGCTTTCGCAGGCTGTGACCCGGCCGGAATCAAAAAAACCCCACGGCGTGAGCCATGGGGTTCTGAACTTTGGGTGCGGGAGTAGGATTTGAACCTACGACCTTCAGGTTATGAGCCTGACGAGCTACCGGGCTGCTCCATCCCGCGACAAAGATGGAAAGGGAATTTGTGAAGGAAGAATGGGTTCGAGAAGCTCATCTTTATCTGTCTGGTAGACCCGGCGGCGACCTACTCTCCCGCGCCTTGAGACGAAGTACCATTGGCTCTGGAGACCTTAACGACCGAGTTCGGAATGGGATCGGGTGGGGAATCTCCGACATAACCACCAGGTCAACCGGACAGATAAAGATGAGAGAAGACATTGTCAGTATTCGTAAAATCGAATGAGTTTTGCTGAGAAACGATCAAGCCGATCGGATTATTAGTACCAGTAAGCTTCACACGTCACCGCGCTTCCACACCTGGCCTATCAACGTGGTAGTCTTCCACGATCCTCAGCGAAGCCTTGTTTTGAGGTTAGTTTCCCGCTTAGATGCTTTCAGCGGTTATCTATTCCATACATAGCTACCCTGCTGCGCAGCTGGCGCCACGACAGGTCCACCAGAGGTATGTCCATCCCGGTCCTCTCGTACTAGGGGCAGATCCTCTCAAGCTTCGAACACCCACGGCAGATAGGGACCAAACTGTCTCACGACGTTCTGAACCCAGCTCACGTACCACTTTAATTGGCGAACAGCCAAACCCTTGGGACCTGCTCCAGCCCCAGGATGTGATGAGCCGACATCGAGGTGCCAAACGATGCCGTCGATATGGACTCTTGGGCATCATCAGCCTGTTATCCCCGGCGTACCTTTTATCCGTTGAGCGATGGCCCTTCCACGCGGGACCACCGGATCACTATGGCCGACTTTCGTCTCTGCTCGACTTGTCAGTCTCGCAGTCAGGCGGGCTTATGCCATTGCACTCGACGACCGATTTCCGACCGGTCTGAGCCCACCATCGCGCGCCTCCGTTACACTTTAGGAGGCGACCGCCCCAGTCAAACTACCCACCACGCCATGTCCCGGGACCGGATAACGGCCCTCGGTTAGACGTCAACGACAGTAAGGGTGGTATTTCAAGGATGGCTCCACCAGAGCTGGCGCCCCGGTTTCATAGCCTCCCACCTATCCTACACATACGGTCGCTAACGCCAAGGCGAAGCTATAGTAAAGGTTCATAGGGTCTTTCCGTCTGACCGCGGGAACCCCGCATCTTCACGGGGAATTCAATTTCACTGAGCCTGTGCTGGAGACAGTGGGGAAGTCGTTACGCCATTCGTGCAGGTCGGAACTTACCCGACAAGGAATTTCGCTACCTTAGGACCGTTATAGTTACGGCCGCCGTTTACCTGGGCTTCAGTTCGATGCTTGCACATCTCCCTTTAACCTTCAGGCACCGGGCAGGCGTCAGACCCTATACGTCGCATTGCTGCTTCGCAGAGCCCTGTGTTTTTGCTAAACAGTCGCTACCCCCTGGCTTGTGCCACTCATTTCCGGTTGCCCGGAGTGAGTCACGCTTATTCCGAAGTTACGCGTGCAATTTGCCGAGTTCCTTCAGCACAGTTCTCTCAAGCGCCTTGGTATGCTCTACCTGACCACCTGTGTCGGTTTCGGGTACGGTCTCTGCTAGAGTTATTTCCAGGGACAACGCCACTGCCGGGAGCAATCCAATAAGCCCCGACAACTTATGCCATCCGTCACTTCTAGCTGGTGCAGGAATATTTACCTGCTTCCCATCGACTACGCTTTTCAGCCTCGCCTTAGGGGCCGACTAACCCTGCGCAGATTAGCTTTACGCAGGAACCCTTGGTCTTTCGGCGACAGTGTTTCTCACACTGTTTATCGTTACTCATGTCAGCATTCTCACTTCCGATACCTCCAGCCAGGCTCACGCCTGACCTTCACCGGCTTACGGAACGCTCCGCTACCGCTTGCACATAAGTGCAAACCCATACCTTCGGCGACTGGCTTGAGCCCCGTTACATTTTCCGCGCAGGATCGCTTGATCAGTGAGCTGTTACGCTTTCTTTAAAGGATGGCTGCTTCTAAGCCAACCTCCTGATTGTCAAAGCAATCCCACATCGTTTCCCACTTAGCCAGTACTTGGGGGCCTTAGATGATGGTTAGGGTTGTTTCCCTTTTCACGACGGACGTTAGCACCCGCCGTGTGTCTGCCCGATAGTTCTCTTGGGTATTCGGAGTTTGGTTAGTATTGGTACCGCTCGCGCAGCCCGCAACCATCCAGTGCTCTACCCCCCAAGGAATTCGTCGGACGCTCTACCTAAATAGATTTCGCGGAGAACCAGCTATGTCTAGGTTTGATTGGCCTTTCACCCCTATCCACAAGTCATCCCAGAATTTTTCAACATTCACGGGTTCGGACCTCCAGTAAGTGTTACCTTACCTTCATCCTGCTCATGGATAGATCACCTAGTTTCGGGTCGTCATACGTCGAACTTAGCGCCCTATTCAGACTCGCTTTCGCTGCGCCTACACCTAACGGCTTAAGCTTGCTCGACACATGAAGTCGCTGACCCATTATACAAAAGGTACGCCGTCACCCCGCATGGGGGCTCCGACTGCTTGTAGGCTTCCGATTTCAGGATCTGTTTCACTCCCCTTGTCGGGGTGCTTTTCACCTTTCCCTCACGGTACTTGTTCACTATCGGTCGTAGAGGAGTACTTAGGCTTGGAGGGTGGTCCCCCCATGTTCAGACAGGATTTCACGTGTCCCGCCCTACTCGAGTCTCTTGCTGTTTGACGGCTACGGGGCTGTCACCCGCTATGGCCAGACTTTCCAGTCTGTTCGCCTTTATGTCACAAGAGCACTGGCCTGGTCCCGGTTCGCTCGCCACTACTACGGGAGTCTCGGTTGATGTCCTTTCCTCCGGGTACTGAGATGTTTCAGTTCCCCGGGTTCGCTTAATAATCCTATGTATTCAGATTATTATACCTTTAAGCAATCCGCCAAATCGTGCCCTCCCGAGGGAGAACAAGAGTTGGAAGACTGCAAAGGTGGGTTTCCCCATTCGGAAATAGCCGGATCAAAGGGTGCTAGCGCCTCCCCGGCTCTTATCGCAGCTTGCCACGTCCTTCATCGCCTCTCTACGCCAAGGCATCCGTCAGAAGCCCTTCAACGCTTGATCGTTTCTCAGCAAAACTCATGCATGGGCAATCCACGGGCTGGAAAGAGGTAG
>NZ_CAXBHE010000002.1:12500-399075 GCF_963975535.1 uncultured Brevundimonas sp.
CGATCTCCGTGTCAACCGGGCTTTTCAGCCATTTCGCGAAACCGGAAACCGAAGCTTCCGAAGCCGCAAAAAACCGTCGGAGGAAAGCAGCGAGGCCACCCTCTTTATCGTTTCCGACGATTCGATTGGAGCGCGGAGACTAGTTGGAACTGACTGCAGAAGCAAGAAGTTTTTAACTTCTTTCCTCCTTGGGGTCTGGAAGACTTTCGTCTCCCCGGCCCCGGCGGCCAGCCCGTCTCCGAGCGAGGTGGCGATATACGGACCGGGCATTTGGTCTGCAAGCGGCTTTATCGATTCCAGCGAAGTTTCTCGCCGAGTCCGGTTCACCGACCCGGGTGAGAATGCCGGTCCTGCTCAGCCGCGCTGTGCTTCAGCCAGCGGCTATATAGGTCCGGAGGCTCTCAGCCTCACTGGTGGCCTCCGCGATCTGGCATTTCACGACATCGCCGATGGAGATCACGCCACTCAGTCGACCGTCCTTGAGCACCGGCAAGTGGCGGATCCGACGATCGGTCATCCGGCCCATCAGAATCGCCACCGTCTCCCCGGGCTCGGCAAAAACCACCTCGCGGGTCATATAGTCGGCGACCGGGCGCAGCAGGCAGGCCTGCCCATCCCTGGCCACAGCCCGGACCACATCGCGTTCGGACAGGACGCCGACGACCTTGTCGCCATCGCAGACAATCAAGGCACCGACCCGCTTGTGCTCCAGTTCGGCGCAAGCGCGCGAGAGGGTGAAGTCGGGGGCGATCGAATAGACAGCGCCCCCCTTGTCCTTGAGGATTTCGGTAACCAGCATCGGGCGGTTCCTTCACTCTATATAAGGGGCAGCCGCAGCTGGCTGCTTTCCAACAGGATCGCGCAGGCGGCCCCGGGAATCAAATCACGAAGGTTTCTGACCAAAAAGCCGGGCGACCGGACCGATGGCGAGAAGTCCAAAGACAAAGCCGGCTGCGTGCGCTTCCCAGGCGATACGGGCCCCCTCCACGCCCGGCGCGAACCCGATCAACCCCGTGGCGGCGTTCACGGCCATGATGACGGCCGCCGCGGTAACCACGCGCCGGTCTGTAATGGCGCGCAGACGGCCCGGGCGACTTCCCAGCAAACGCAATGCAGCCCCCATCAGGCCGAACACCGCCCCGGAAGCACCGACCACGGCGTCATCGCTGCCGAGATGGACCACGGCGTAGCCGATCGAAGCCACCAGGCCGCACACTATATAGAAGGCGAGAAACACGGCCGGCCCCTTGGTGCCGGTAAACAGTCGGGCGACGGGCGGTCCGAAGGCCAGGGCGGCAATGGCGTTGGCGGCCACGTGCCCCCAGCCTCCGTGGACAAGCATGGCGCTGAACAGTCCCGGCCACCAGTCGCCGTACACGAGCGACGACGGCAGAAACGCATAGGACAGGCCGCCATCATGCAGTCGCTGCTGCACAAAAAACAGAATCGGCATCGACAGGGCCAGAAGGACCGCCACTGGTGGAGCGTTCAGAATCTTCTCGCGGCGGGGGGCGTCGATTCGGTCAGGCGGCAATTGCATCTGCTTCAAATGCGCAGCGGTCACCGCAATCTCAAGCGCTTCTTAATATCCCTATCCCATTTTGGCACGCGGATTGCCTGTCGATCCGTAAACCACGTTCGCGTGCGGAGCGCTGTAATGTCACTCTTTCGGCTGAAGTCCGTCCTGATGCTCGTCGTCCTGGGCCTGCCTGCGCCTGCAGCGGCCCAGTCCACCGGGTCATCAAGCGCGGCGACCTACCAGGCCGGCTACGGCGGCTCACGCTACACGACAGCGAGGGCCCAGACCGGATCGACGCGCGACGCCAACGGCAACCGCCTGATCGTCAACGGTCTGATCCAGAACGGTGCCAGCGCCTATTCCAGCGCATCCGGCGGCGTTTCCTCCAGCTACAGCGGCGCGGGCAACACGGGTGGACTGAATGCCATCGGTGGGGCCTCGGCCATCGGCAACAGCCTGAACGTCGTGGTTCAGGGCAGCCACAATACCGTCATCGTCAACTCCACCCAGACCAATAACGGCGCGATCACCGCCGGCACGGCCCTGAACGGCACCCTGAGGTTTCCATGAGCATTCGCCAGCGCCGATCGAAGACCGCGGGCGCAGTCTGCATCGCGGCGGCCCTGCTGACCGGCTGCATTTCGGCGACCGCCAGTCCCGCGGGCCTCTATGCCACGCCGATCGGCAATGCGCCCGTGACGGCAAACCCGACTCCCTACTCCACCGCCCTGTTCTGCATGGCGGACTATGCCCGCCGCTACAATCTGCCCTCGCCACGCATGGCTGTCGGGCGGATCAGCGACTACACCGGGACGGTCTCGGCCGACGGCGGCCGCCAGGTCACCGGCGGTGCCTCGCTGATGGCGGTCTCGGCCCTGGCCAAGTCCGGGGCCAGGATCGTCGAACGCTACGACACCTCGGTGTCCGAGCTGGAGCTGCGCTACGCCAACAATCGCCTGATCGGCGACGACGGCCCGGGCGGCGCTGAGGACCAGCAATACCGCCGCATCCTGGCCGGCCAGGTACCGGGGTCGGACTTCTACATGGTCGGCGGCATCACCGAGGTGAACTACAATATTCGTTCGGGTGGCTTCGACGCCGCCGGCGGTGAGGCCACGTCCAGCACACCGCTGTCGGTCGCGTTCAGCGGCAAGGCCTTCGTCATGAACATCGCGATCGACCTGCGGCTGGTGCAGACCACCACACTGGAGGTGGTGGATGTCGTCTCCTACCAGAAGCAGATCATCGGCCGTGAAGTCTCGGCCGGGGTGTTCGATTTCCTGAACGGCAATGTCTTCGACATTTCTGCGGGCGAAGGCGGCTTCGAACCTGTGCAGCTGGCGGTCCGCGCCCTGATCGAACGGGCCACGGTCGAATTCATGGCCAATCTGTACGGGGCACCGGGCCCCGAGATCTGCCTCAACGCCTCGAACGACCCGCTCGGCGGTACCACCGGCCTCACCGGCGGCTACTATCCTGCCTATCCCAACACGGACACCAACAATGGTCAGACCCGCTCGGATCCGTCTCGCTGGCACGATCGGCGCGACACTGCTGTGCGCCGCAGTCGCTACTGAGGCCCTGGCGCAGGACGGCGCGATTGTCCTGAACAACCAGATCCAGATGGGCGACGTCGTCGCCGGTCAGACGCTGAACGTCGTCGACGCCGAAGAGCAGGTCACGGTCTCGACCTCGGCCCGGGGCAACAGCTTTTCGGGTGCGGTCGAGAACGGTTCAATCACGGTTGATTCGACCCAGGAGATGCACGGCGACGCGCTGGCGACCACCACCATGACCCTGGGTGGGGATACCGCCGGCAGACTTACGGCGACGACCCAGGCGGGCGGGAACTATCTGGCCGCCGGTGCCTACGGGGCCGATCTGCGTGTGGACGCCAGCCAGTTGGTTACCGACGGTGAGATCGCCGCCAACTCGACCATCACCAACGATTCGGCACGCCTGCTCGCGGGCGCTACCGTCGACACCTCCGCCATCGGCAATACAGCGGCCCTGGGCGGCGATGGCTCCACAGTCAGCGGCGTCATCAGCCAGGGGTCTTCGGCGACGATTCGATCCTCAAATCTGGCCAGCACCCAATACATCCCGGCCCAGGCCGCCTTCAGCAGTCAGGCCATCGCCAATGCCGTGGCCGTCAACAGTGACGCCGCATCAAACCAGAGCCTCTACGTCCGACAGCGCTCGACCGGCGATTTGATCGAGGCCGGGACCAGCGCCAATGCCGGCAATGCCTGGGATCTGGCCGGGCGCGCCCGCGCCAATGCCAACCAGGCGGTGTTCCAGAACCAGGGCGGGGCATTGATTGCCGAGACGGATCAGGCGAACGCCGCACGGGTCCGGGCCACCGCAATCACGACGTCCTACGATTTCGGGGCCGCCGAAGCCTACGCCCGGGCGGCGGGCAACGAGGTGTCGGTCGGCAACAACGATGTCTACGTCGAGATCGACAATACCCAGTTCAACTCGGGGGGGGTCGACTCAACGGCCACCTTCTCCGGCACCAACGGCTATGACGTCTATGTCGGTGCCGACGCCGTCGGCAACTCGGTGACCGGCTATGCCTGCTCGGAGTGTGCCGGCTATCTGACAGCGACCAACGTCCAGACCAACAACGGCTCCGTCACAGCCTCCGCCCATACGACCGTGGCCGGTTCCGCCCGGGCGGTGATCACCGGCACCAACGCCGTGGGCAATGCCGCGACCTTCTACGTCTCCAGTCCCGGGCCCTGAATGCGCGGACAAGCAGCCGCCGTCCGCGCTATGCGGGTGACGCCCAACAATTGACACGCTAGGGTTCTGGCAATCTTTTCTGTGCAGTACCGGTGCCTCTCAATTGTCTTGGGGCACCGGGCACCTGGAGTGTCCCCAATGCGATCTGCCCGTTTCCTTCTGCTCGCCGCATGCAGCAGTCTCGCCCTCTCCCTGGGCGTCCTGCCGGCTGTAGCTTTCAGCCAGGCGCAGCCTGCGGCAGTGGCCCCGGCAGCCGCACAGCCTTCGGACCCCTGGGCGCACTCGACCAGCGACATTCCCGCTGACGCCAACGTCCGCTTTGGCGTTCTGGCAAACGGCATGCAGTACGCGATCCTGCGCAATGCGACGCCGGCGGGTCAGGCCTCGTTCCGCCTGCGTATCGACGCCGGCTCGCTGATGGAGACCGAGGCCCAGCTCGGGCTGGCCCACTTCATGGAGCACATGGCCTTCAACGGGACGACCAACATCCCCGAGAACGAGCTGCTGCGCATCCTCGAACGCCTGGGTCTGGCCTTCGGTGCCGACACCAACGCCTTCACCAGCTTTGACCAGACCGCCTATTTGCTGGAGCTGCCTCGCACCAATGACGAAACCGTCGATGCGGCCCTCCGGATCATGCGCGAACAGGTGTCGGAAGCCCTGATGGCACCCGCCGCAGTCGATGCCGAACGGGGCGTGATCGAGGGCGAGGAGCGGATGCGCAACACGCCGCAAATGCGCATCGCCAAATCCCAGTTCGGCCTTCTCGCGTCGGGCCAACGCCTTGCGAACCGCTTCCCCATCGGCGATCTCGACATCATTCGCAGCGCACCGCGAGAGCGCTTTGTGGAGTTCTACAACGCCTACTACCGGCCCAACCGCGCCACCTTCATCGCCGTCGGCGATTTCGATGTCGAGATGATGGAAGGCAAGATCCGCGCCGCATTCGAAAGCTGGACCCCCAAGGCCGCCGATGGTCCTGATCCTGATCTTGGCCAGGTCGCTGAACGCGGCCCTGAAACCCGGGTGCTGGTCGAACCTGGCGTCCAGTCCTCCGTCGACATCAACTGGATCCAACCCCCTGATCTCGATCCGGACACCGTCGCCGAACGTCGCGAAAGCCTGATCCGCGGCCTCGGTTTGGCGGTGCTGACCCGCCGTCTCGGGGAGCTGACGCGCGCCGACAATCCACCGTTTGTAAGCGCAAGCGCCTCGACCGCCACGGTCTTCGACAGTCTGTCGGCTGGCTCTGTCAGCGCCAGATTCAACCCCGGAGGCCTGGCGCGGGCGCTGGAAACCATCGAGCAGGAACAGCGGCGACTGGTCCAGTTCGGAATAACGCAGGCCGAACTGCAGCGGGAGATCACCGACAACCGCACCCGGCTGCAGAATGCGGTCACCGCCGCAGCAACGCGTTCGACTCCCGCACTGGCCAACGAGCTGCTCGGAGCGGCCAATGAGAGAGACGTCTTTGCTTCACCGGCGACCAGCCTCGCCCTCTTCAACGCAACCGTCGAAGGCCTGACACCCGACCAGGTCACCGCCGCCGTCCGCCCGGTTTTCGCAGGCCAGGGGCCGGTCGTCATGGTCACCTCCCCGGTCGCGATCGAGGGTGGCGAGGCCGCCGTCACGGCGGCGCTGGAAGCTTCGCGCCAGGTCGGGGTCACCGCTCGTGCGGATGAAGCCGCGCTGGAATGGCCTTACACAGACTTTGGAACGCCCACTCAGCCGAGCGCCCGCACAGAGATCGCTGACCTTGGGGTCACCCGCGTAGACTTCCCCAACGGCGTCCGGCTGTTCGTCAAGCCGACCGAGTTCCGCGACAACCAGATCCTCGTCAACGTTCGCACAGGAATCGGCGAACTGGCTTTGCCCACGGACCGCATCACGGCCATGACCCTGGCCAATTCGGTGATGGGGCCGGGCGGCACTGCGAAGCTGACCGTGGATCAGCTGACTCGCGTTCTCAGCGGCAAGACCTACGGCGTCAGCGCCCGCCTATCGACCGACGCCTATACCCTGAGTGGGGCAACACGGCCGGAGGACCTCCAGCTCGAGATGCAGGTGCTGACCGCCTACCTGGTCGATCCGGGCCTTCGCTCCGCCCCCTTTGAACTGGCCCGCAGCCAGTTTTCCGCGCAGCTCGCCCAGAGTCGCGCAACGCCCGGCGGCGTTCTGAGCCGCAACCTCGGCGAATTGATCAGTTCGGGAGACCAGCGCGACGCCACCCCTACCGAGGCGGAGGTCGCGGCCATGTCGATCGAGGAGATTCGCGCCGGCGTGACCTCAGGCCGCGCGCGTGGGCCGATCGACATCGTCATGGTCGGCGACGTCGCCGTGGAGGACGCCATCGCCACCGTGTCCAACACCTTCGGTGCCTTGCCGGATCGCGGAGCCCAGGCCGAACCCCTGCCAGGCTCCGACGTCCGCCGCTTTCCCGCCCCCACGGCCGAACCGCTCCGGCTGAAGCATGAAGGTCCGGGTGAGCAGGCAATCGGTCTCATCGGCTGGCCCACCACCGATGCCGTCGACGACAAGCGCGCGGCCCGGCAGCTTTCCATTCTCAATGCCGTGATCCAGCTCCGGCTGAACGAGGAAGTCCGCGAAAAGCTGGGCATCTCCTATGGTCCGGGGTCGGCAGCGTCGTCGTCGTCGGTGTTCCCCGACTATGGCTTCCAGCTCATGCTGGCCGAGACCCGCCCCGAAAACCTGCCGGTGCTGTTCACCGCCTTCGACTCGATCGCCGCGAGCCTCCGGGACACGCCGGTCAGCGAGGATGAACTGCTTCGGGCCCGCGCGCCTGCCGTCGAATCGCTGCGACGCAGCCAGGCGGACAATGGCTACTGGGTCAGCCAGCTCGCGGGGGCAGGTCGCCAGCCGGCCACGTTTGAGGAAATCCGCTCGCATCTGTCGGATCTCGAATCGGTGACGTCCGACGATATCCAGAGATTGGCGCGCCGGTACCTGACACCGGACACGGCATGGCGTCTGATCATCACTTCGGACAATCCGGCCGCACCCGCCGCGGCGGTGCCACCGGCGCAGTAGAAAAAATGGCCCCGGTCCTTGCGGATCGGGGCCAGTTGCATTCCCGGCTTCGTCGATGGAGATCGACGGGCATACGGTACGGGATCGCGGATGACCCCGGGCTGAACAGCGGCTTCAGAACACCCGGCCGCCGACGCCACCGTCCAGGGTGATGCTGGCCCCCGACACCGCGATGCCGGACGACTGCACGACCTCCTCGCGATACTCGGTGTAGGTTTCCTCGCGGATCATCGTCAGAATTTTGACCCCGGCACCGTAGCGACGCAGCAGCGAGCGTTCGTTGCAGTCACGCTCGGGCTTCTCCGGGCGGCATTCGACCGTGCCGCCGCGGCCGTGCCACAGGGCCTCGCGCTTGCGGCAGCTCATCGTCTCGCCGTGATCGAAGCGGACTTCGCCGAGATATTCGGCGATGGTGACCTGCAGCCAGGTGCCGGCGAGGCAGCGATAGAGTTCGCCTTCATAGTCGCCGCGCACGTCGCGCTCACCGCGAACCTGCGAGGCCGGATGCGGCACGTTGCGGTCATCGATGCAGACGGCCTGGATGACCACCCGCTTTTCAAAACGGCGGCGTGATTCGAACGGCACGCGAATGACCTGCGAGACCGCGGCCCCCTCGACCATCAGGCCGGAAATGGTGGTCGGATAGGGTTGGTCAACCGTGACATAGGCACTTCCACCGCCCTGCACGAAGACACTGGAACCGGCCCGGGCATTGATTCCGGCACGCGCCGAGGCACCGGCGTTGGCGTTGGCGTTGGCGTTCACATTGACGTTGACGTTCACGTTGCCTCCCCCGCAGCAGGGCGGCGGCGGCGGCTGCTGGCAGCACGGCGTCGGCGGCGGCGGCGGCGGGGGCGGGGGCGGCGGGGGCTGACAGCAGGGCGGCGGCGGCGGCTGACAGCCCGTGCCACATTGAGCAGCGGCGCTGTCGGCGAAGGCCGTCAGGGCGAGAAAGCCCGCCGCGGCTGGTAGCCAGGTCTTGATCCGCACCCGCATGGGCTGGACTCCCGATCGTCAAAGATTACGCCGGCCAAGCAAGAGTCAGGCCGGTCCAACCGGTATCAAAGCGGAAAAGCCTTTCGTTTCCGTTGCCATCCGGGGTGTGCGGTCCCGGCCCCATCCTTGCGGAACAGGGGGTGGAGGCCGGAGCCATGTTCCATTCTGACACCCAGACGCTGATCGACACCTGGACCGCCCTGGGCGAGACGGCGGCGATTCCCGATCGCGCCCGCCTCGACCCAACCCGCCTCGGCCTGTTGCTGCCGCGCGCCTTCATGGCCGTGCGGCGCGGGGATGGGGCCGTGTTCCGCCTCGCCGGCGGCTGGATCGAGACCTTTCATGGCGACCGCCTGGCCGGCACGGCCTGGCTGACGTGGTGGAGCGAAACCAGCCGGCCGCTGGTCGTCGACGCCATCACCCGCACCTTTCGTGAAGCGCGGCCGGTGGTCATCGTCGCCGGGGCCGGTGACGACGAGACGGCGCTGGAGATCACCCTGACGCCGCTGCGCGGGCCGGACGGCACCGCGGACCGGATTCTGGGCCTGTACGCCCCGACCACGGCCGCGACCCGCGATCTGGTGGACGTCGATTCGCTGACCGCGCGCGTCTCGGTCGGGGTCGGCGACGCCCGACGCGCCCCGCTGAGCCTGGCCACGGTCGACGGCCGGCTCATCGCCTAGACCGGCTTGAGGTCGGCGGCATAGCGCCGCCAGTTCTGCACATAGTGGGCGGCCGAGGCCTTCAGCGCCGCGATCTGGCCGGGCTCGAGCTGACGCACCACCTTGCCGGGCTGGCCCATGACCAGGGAGTTGTCGGGAATCACCTTGCCCTCGGTGATCAGGGTGTTGGCCCCGATCAGACAATTCCTGCCGATCCGGGCCCGGCCGAGAATCACCGACCCGATACCGATCAGACAGTTGTCGCCGATCTCGCAGCTGTGCAGCATGACCATGTGGCCGACGGTGACGCCGTCGCCGATGGTCAGGGGCTCGCCCGGGTCGGAATGCAGGACACTGCCGTCCTGGATATTGGTGTCGCGGCCGATGGTGATCGGATCATTGTCACCGCGGACGACCGCGCCGAACCAGACACTGGCCCCCGGATGCAGGGTCACGTCGCCGATCACGGTGGCGTTCGGCGCGATCCAGTATTCACCGTCCGCCGGCACCTGCGGTTTCTTGTCCGCTAACGCATAGACTGTCATGAAAGCATAACCTTATCTGAAGCGAATGAGGGCTTTAAGCCTTCGTAAACCACGTTAGCATCATCCTGTTGATGCGATTCGAGGCCGCCATTTCGGCCCCGGATCGGAAGCCGGATCAAGCCCGGTCCGGTCAGGCCCCGAGGAGGACGCGCGTGACGCGTTCCGGTCGACGGCGGGTATGCCCGCTGGAAGTTCACCCTTCCCCCGATCCGGGCGGCTGCACGGCCTCCGTTGCTGCGATTATCCCGACACTCGTACGAGGCGATGCTTTTCCGGCATCGCCTTTTTTCATGCCCTGGAGGCGCCCGTGACCAAACGTGCCGCTATGAGACGCCAGTCGAACCGTGACGGTGTCCTTGATTCCCGCCAGTTCAGTGATGAGTCCCGCGCCCGGCGCGGGGCGACCCAGGGCAGCTGGTCGCCGATGCCTTCCAATGATGATCGCGACCAGGCCTATCTGAAGACGCTCAAACCCCGGTCTGACGGCCAGGCCGAGATGATGACGGCGATCGACGAGCACAACCTGGTCCTGTCGCTGGGCCCGGCGGGTACCGGCAAGACCTATCTGGCCGTGGCCAAGGCGGTCGAGGCCCTCGAGGCCGGCACCATCGGGCGCATCGTCCTGTCGCGGCCGGCGGTCGAGGCCGGCGAATCGATCGGCTTCCTG
Organism: uncultured Brevundimonas sp.; assembly: GCF_963975535.1. GTDB lineage: Bacteria > Pseudomonadota > Alphaproteobacteria > Caulobacterales > Caulobacteraceae > Brevundimonas. The sequence goes on from NZ_CAXBHE010000002.1 coordinate 22,686, forward strand.
CCCGGGGACATGGAGGACAAGCTGGCCCCCTATCTGCGGCCCCTCTACGACGCCCTGTCCGACCGGCTGAGCATGAAGCGGGTCAAGGCGCTGATGGCCGAGGGCCTGATCGAGATCGCCCCGATCGGCTATATGCGCGGCCGCACGCTGAACAATGCCTTCATCGTCGTCGATGAGGCCCAGAACTGCACCTATGTGCAGCTGAAGATGCTGCTGACCCGGCTGGGCTGGCATTCGACCATGGTGGTCACCGGGGACCCGCAGCAGTCCGACCTGTTGCCGGGGATCTCGGGCCTGACCGACATCGCCGAGCGCCTGGCCCCGCTGCCGGACATCGCCGTGGTCCGGCTGGCCGAACGCGACATCGTCCGGCACCCGCTGGTCGCCAGCATGATCGGGGTGCTTTAGCCCGCGCACGGCCCCTCCCTTCTCCCGTCGGTGGCGGGAGAAGGGACCCACACCCGAACTGAACAGCCGCCATTGGCCGCGCGGGTTTCCCGGGCGGTGAGGGGCGTTGGCGGAGCGCCGGGCGGACGCCCGGAGACCGTAGGGGTATGGGTTTCGGCGAACGTCAGACGCTCCGCGCGGACGGGTTTCCACATGCCCGGACCATGGGCCTCGCTGTTGACGAGGGGTCCTTCTGCACACGGCGGGCAGGGATGGCAGCGACCATCTCCTGGACCGGTGCGGGTCTCCGCCCCGCCCCCTCGGCCGTCCGGCTTTTCACCCGGCTCGACCTCGCATCCCCGCGGCCAGCGACCCCGACAGGGGATCCGGCTCCGGGTTGCGCCCGCTCCATCCGCTCCCGCCGCCGCTGCGGATCGCCGGCCGAGCGAGCCCCCCGTGCGACGGGACGGGGGAGAGTCTGGCACGCGCGGGGACCAGGGCGGGAAATTCGGGTGCGGATTTGGCCAAGGTGTTGATCGGGTTGGGGTTTGGGTAGCGACGATAGGGGAATTTTTGGCAAACACCTCGCATTCCCCCCGCTTTCGTCATCCCGGGGGCGCGTAGCGAACACCGGGACCCAGCGGTGCCGCAGCGGAGCGGAGGCGACCTCGCCCTCGCACGACCAGCGGCGTTCGCGGCAGGGTCGCGCTGGCGCGCGCCGCTGGGTCCCGGGGTCTGCGCGGCTGCGCCGCTTGCCCCGGGATGACGACAGCTTTTTGGGGGGCGAACACCGTACGCCCACACCCCGACCCCTCTCCCCCGGGAGAGGGGCTTCGTTGCCCGGTCCGGCCCTAGTTTGGCGGGGCGGCGGCCTCGGCGGCCTCGGCCTGTTCGTGACAGCGCCGGCCGGCGTAGAGACCGTTCAGATAGTACCAGCGGTGCTGGATCGCCCGGGCTTCGGCCTCGCGGCGGTCGCGCTCGGGTTGGGTCAGGGCCTCGGCCCCGGCCATGACGAGGCCGGCCCCGGGGATCAGCATCGCCGCGCCGGAGCGGGCGACGCCGCCGAGGGTGTCGAACAGGCCCCCGTCCGGCTCTCCCCCCATGGCCTGGCTGAGCCCGGCGGCCTCCTCGGACATCTGGACGCAGGTGAGGGTCGAATCGGTGGTCCGGATGATGGGGGCAGGCCCCTCGGCCTCGGAGTCCACGGCAGAGGCGGCCGGTGTCCCGGGGGCCTGGGCCAGGGCGGCTCCCGACAGGGCCAGGCTCAGTCCGGCCACGCCGGCAATCAGTCGAAAGGTCATCACACGCTCCACTCCACCCTGTCGCATTACAACGGGGTGGCGGGCGAACGGGTTGCCTCAGGGGCCGAAATCAGGCGCGGACGGCCCCGCGGGCAGCGTCGATGCCGAGGGTGGCCAGGGCGGTGGCGGCGATCTGCGGGGCGTTGAGGCCGGCGGTCGCATACATGGCGGCCGGGCTGTCCTGGTCCTGGAAGACATCGGGCAGGCACAGGGTGCGGACCTTGAGCCCGGCGTCGAGCGCGCCCTTTTCGGCCAGCAGCTGGAGCACGAAGGCCCCGAAGCCGCCCATGGCCCCCTCCTCCACCGTGATCAGGGCCTCGTGCTCGCGGGCCAGACGCAGGATCAGGTCGGCGTCGAGCGGCTTGGCGAAGCGGGCGTCGGCGACCGTGGCCGAGACGCCGCGCGCGGCCAGCAGGTCGGCGGCCTTGAGGGATTCCTCGAGCCGGGTACCCAGCGACAGGATGGCCACGGCCGTGCCCTCGCGGACGATACGGCCCTTGCCGATCTCGAGCGGAGCCGACAGCTCGGGAATCTCGACGCCGACGCCCTCGCCGCGCGGATAGCGGAAGGCGCTGGGACGGTCGTCGATCTCGAGACTCGTGGCGATCATGGCGGCCAGTTCGGCCTCGTCGGCGGCGGCCATCAGCACCATGCCGGGCAGGGCTCCCATGAAGCCGATGTCGAAGGATCCCGCATGGGTGGCCCCGTCGGCCCCGACCAGGCCGGCGCGGTCCATGGCGAAGCGAACCGGCAGCTTCTGGATGGCCACATCGTGGACGACCTGGTCATAGCCGCGCTGCAGGAAGGTCGAATAGATGGCGCAGAACGGCTTCATGCCGTCGGCGGCCAGACCGGCGGCAAAGGTCACCGCATGCTGTTCGGCGATGCCGACGTCATAGGTACGGTCGGGGAAGGCCTGGCCGAACAGGTCCAGACCGGTGCCCGAGGGCATGGCGGCGGTGATGGCGACGATCGACGGGTCCAGATGCGCCCGCTTGATCAGCTCGGTGCCGAACACCTTGGTGTAGCTGGGGGCATTGGCGATGGCCTTGGACTGTTTGCCCGAGACCACGTCGAATTTGGCGACCGCATGCAGCTTGTCGGCGCTGGATTCGGCCGGGGCATAGCCCTTGCCCTTCTGCGTCACGACATGGACCAGCACCGGCCGGTCGTCGATGGCGGCGGCGTTCTTCAGGATGGGCACCAGGTTGTCGAGGTCGTGACCGTCGATCGGGCCGATGTAGTAGAAGCCCAGCTCCTCGAAAAAGGTGCCGCCGACGATCATGCCGCGGGCGTATTCCTCGGCCTTGCGCGCGGCGTTGCGGAACGGACGCGGCAGGTGTTCGGCCACCGACTTTCCGAAGCGGCGGAAATTGCGATAGGTGCCGCCCGAAACCTGTTTGGCGAGATAGGCGCTCATGCCGCCGACGGGCGGGGCGATCGACATGTCATTGTCGTTGAGGATGACGACCAGCTGTTTGGTGGTCTCGGCGGCGTTGTTCATCGCCTCATAGGCCATGCCCGCCGACATCGAGCCGTCGCCGATCACGGCCACGACCTTGTTGGACCCGCCCTTCTGGTCGCGGGCGGCGCAGAAGCCGAGGGCGGCGCTGATCGAGGTCGAGGCATGGGCCGCGCCGAACGGATCGTAGTCGCTCTCGCTGCGCTTGGTGAAGCCGGACAGGCCCCCGGGCTGGCGCAGGGTGCGGATGCGGTCGCGGCGTCCGGTCAGGATCTTGTGCGGATAGCACTGGTGGCCGACGTCCCAGATCAGGATGTCCTTCGGCGTCTCGAACACATGGTGCAGGGCGACGGTCAATTCGACCACGCCGAGGCCGGCCCCGAGGTGGCCGCCGGTGACCGAGACGGCGTCGATGGTCTCGACGCGCACCTCGTCCGCCAGCTGCCGCAGCCGTGGCGCATCGAAGGCGCGCATATCGGCGGGAACATGGACGGTGTCGAGCAGCGGCGTATCGGGCATTCGGGCAGTTAACCTCGGGTCGTTTTTATCTCAACGCGGCGCGAGACCGCAGGTGCCTCAGTCCGTCAGGACTGTCGCTTTAACACGAAGTCCACGCTGGCCTTGAGAATTTCGGCATCGTGGCCGAACACATCCAGATGGGCGCGCGCCTGGTCGGCCAGATGGGCCACGCGGTGGCGGGCGGCCTCAACGCCCAGCAGGGTGACGAAATTGGTCTTGCCGCGGGCCGCGTCCTTGCCGCCGGCGGCCTTGCCCAGCAGGTCCTCGTCGCCCTCGACGTCCAGCAGATCGTCGACGATCTGGTAGGCCAGGCCGATGTCGTGGGCGAAGCTGGTCAGGGCCTGGCGGTGGTGGTCGCGGGCCCGGGCGATGATCAGCGGGATCTCGAAGGCATAGGCGAACAGGGCCCCGGTCTTGAGCCGCTGCATCCGGGCCACCCCGCCAAGGTCGTCGCGCACGCCCAGCAGGTCGATCATCTGGCCGCCGGCCATGCCGCGCGCGCCCGAGGCCAGCGACAGCCGGGCCGCCAGTTCGCAACGGATGGCCGGGTCCTCGTGGGTGTCCTCGTGCAGGACGATGTCGAAGGCGGCGGTCTGCAGGGCGTCGCCGGCGAGCACGGCGGTGGCCTCGTCATAGGCCCTGTGCAGGGTCGGGCGGCCGCGGCGGACGTCGTCGTCGTCCATGCAGGGCAGGTCGTCATGGACCAGGCTGTAGGCATGGACGCATTCGAGAGCGCAGGCCGCACGCAGCACCGGCCGTTCCTCGATATCGAACAGATTGGCCGCCTCGAGGGCGAAGAAGGGCCGCAGCCGCTTGCCCGGGCCGAGGGCGGCATAGCGCATCGCCTCGGTCAGCCGGACCTCCGGGCCGTCGGCGCGCGGCAGCAGTTCGTCGAGGGCGACGGTGACCAGGTCGGCGACCTCGGCCACGCGGTCGATGACCGTCTGGGCAGACGAGTTGGCGGCGCAGGGGATGACCGGTGGAAGCGTCAGAACAGCCTCCCGCCGACAGGAACCTCACGGTCGACCCCAACCAGCACCACCTCGCCGTCCGCATCCGGGAAGCCCAGGGTCAGGACCTCGGACATGAAGGGGCCGATCTGGCGCGGGGCGAAATTGACCACGGCGGCGACCTTGCGGCCGACCAGCTGGTCCGGGGTGTAGTGGCGGGTGATCTGGGCCGAGGACTTCCTCACCCCGATGTCGGGGCCGAAATCGATGGTCAGTTTGAAGGCGGGCTTGCGGGCCTCGGGAAAGGGATCGGCGGCGATCACCTGACCGACGCGGACATCGACCCGGAGGAAGTCCGCAAAGGCGATGCGCTCGGCGACCGGGTCGGGGGCCATCAGCCGAACTCGGCCGGTTCGCTGCCTTTGGCCTGGCCGTCGGGACCGACGACGATCGTCTCGACGCGCAACTGGGCGGCCTTGAGCCGGGCCTCGCAATGCGACTTCAGGCGGGCCCCCTCCTCATAGAGGGTGATCGATTCCTCGAGCGGGGCCTGGCCGGACTCGAGACGCGAGACGATCGACTCCAGCCGGGCGAGGGCGTCCTCGAAGCTGAGATCGGCGGGGATGGCGGCTTTGTCGGTCATCGGTTCGTTCTACAGGACGCGGCGGGCGCGCCAACCCCCGGAACGGTGGTCCCGGGACTCAGGCCTTCTCGTAGCGACGCTGGGACCAGTATTTGAAGCCCTGATTGTGCACGAGACGCCAGCCGTCGGCCTTCAGCCGGCCCCCGACCATATGGTTGAAATAGCCATGGGCGAAAACCAGTACGTCCTGACCGGTGGCCGCGCGGGCGATCAGGGCGCGGGCGGCCTGTTCGGCGCGGGCCTCGGCCTGGAGGCGGGTCTCCTGCCCCTCATGATGGTTGAACACATGCCACCAGAAGCGCGCCACCACGCCCCAGTATTTGGGCGGCAGGCGGAACCAGCCCGGGAAGTTCGGCGGCGGCAGGGGGGCCTCGATGAACAGGGCGTCGACCATGACCTCGCGGCCGTCGGCCACGGCGGCGGCGGTCTCCTGGGCGCGCAGCCGGGTCGAGGCATAGATGGCCCCGGCCCCCTGGGCGGCGGCGACCAGGGCGGGCGGCGGGGTCTGTCCGGCCAGCAGGCCGCCTTCCTCATAGCGGGCCCACCAGTCGCGATACTGGGTCGCGGTGATCAGGCATTTGCGCGACAGCGCCGGTTCGCCGTGGCGGGCCAGGATGATGGCCCCCGGACGTGCCGGGGCCGTGTCCGCGACCGGTGGGGGGGCCGGTTCCGGGCCCGGGCGGGCGGCGTCAATGTCGGAAAGGGAAACGGTCATGGCTGCGGGGGGGGGCGGGCGGTGTGGTCGATGCGCCGTATGCGGTCCCTACTCCTCCCCCAGTGCCTGAACATGGGCGACCGCGGAACGGCCCAGCCCTTCGAGGTCGTAACCGCCCTCGAGCGAGGACACAACCTTGCCGCCACACGTCTGGCGCGCAACCTCGAGCACCGCGCGGGTGGCCCAGGCGAAGTCGTCCGCCTCCAGTGACTGGTGGGCCAGAGGATCGCGGCGGTGGGCGTCGAATCCGGCCGAGATCAGGATCAGGTCCGGGGCGAACGATTCGAGCGCCGGCATCAGGACGTCGGCGAAGGCCGAGCGCCATGATTCGCGGGCCGCGTGGGGCTGGACCGGGGCGTTGACGATATTGCCGACCCCGGTCTCCGAGGCCGCGCCGGTGCCGGGATAGAGAGGCGACTGGTGAATCGAGGCGAGGAACAGGCTGGCGTCATTCTGGAAAGCCGCCTGGGTGCCGTTGCCGTGGTGGACGTCGAAATCGACCACGGCGACACGGGCAAAGCCTTCGGCCTGGGCGACGCGGGCGGCGACCGCGACATTGGAGAACAGGCAGAAGCCCATCGGCGTGTCCGGCTCGGCGTGATGGCCGGGCGGGCGGACGGCGGCGAAGGCGCGGGCGGTGTCGCCCCGGGCCACAGCGCGGACGGCGTCGATCACCGCCCCGGCGGCGAGACGGCCGGCGCGGACGCTGCCGGGCGACAGCAGGGTGTCGGCGTCGAGGGCCGCCAGCCCCCGGGCCGGCGCGGCACCCAGGATGCGGGCGACATGGGCGGCGGGATGCAGTCGCTCCAGATCGGCGACGGCGGCCTCGGTCGCGGCCTGGCGGTCGCGCGACAGGCCGGCGGCGTCCAGCGCGTCGAGCACCGCCTGCAGGCGCTCGGGCCGTTCGGGATGGCCGACCCCGGGCCGGTGGTCGATCATGTCGGGGTGGGTGAACAGGGTGACGCTCATGGTGTGAGATTACGCATCCTCGACCGCAAACAACACCCGCTCATCCCGGCCTTCGCAGGAATGAAGGGGTTGAGTCCCGACCGTCGGCGGGTGCAAACGAGGCCATGACCGCGCCCCTGATCCGCCCCGCCCGCGCCGATGACGCCCCCGCCCTGTCGGCACTGGGCCGCGCGACCTTCGTCGAGACCTTCGTCGAGGGGTTCGCCATCCCCTATCCGCCGCAGGATCTGGAGCCGTTCCTCGATGCCGCGTTCGGGGTGGAGACCACGGCCGCCAGCCTGGCCGATCCGGCCGGGGCCTGGTGGGTGGCCGAGGTGGACGGTGCGGTCGTGGCTTTCGCCACCACCGGCCCCAACAGCCTGCCCCATCCGGACGGCCGCCCGTCCCATGCCGAGCTGAAGCGGCTATATGTCGGCAAGTCGACACAGGGACTGGGTCTGGGCACGAAGCTGCTGGCCCTGGCCCTGGACTGGATGGACCGCCACGGCGACGGCCCGCAGTGGATCGGGGTGTGGAGCGGCAATCTGAAAGCGCAGAAACTGTATGCCGCCTACGGCTTCGAAAAGGCCGGAGAGTATGACTATCCGGTCGGCAACTGGCGCGACCACGAGTTCATCCTGCGGCGCGGATAGGCTATGATGGCCGAATGACCCGCGACGAACTGCTGACCAAGCTGCGCGACCTGAAGCCCTGGCTGGCGGAGCAGGGCATCGTCAATGTGCGCCTGTTCGGCAGCTATGCCCGCGACGAGGCCGGGCCGGACAGCGACGTGGACCTGCTGGTGGAAATGACCCGGCCGTTGGGTTTCCGATTTTTCGGGATCGAGGAAGACCTGTCCAAGGCCTTGGGCGCACGCGTCGAAATGGGGACAGCGAGAGCCATGACCGCACGCATCCGCAAGCATGCCGAAAGCGACGCCATTGCGATCTGACTCGGAGGACGATCTGGCGATGCTCGACGTGATGATCGAGGCATTGGACAAGGTCGCGCAGTATACCGGGGACGTCAGTCGCGAGGAATTTCTGGATAGCTCGCTGGTTCAGGACGCCGTCGCCCTGAACTTCCTTGTCGTCGGGGAGTGCGCGAACACGCTCAGCGAAGCCACGAAGGCCAAGGGTCCGACCGCCCCGTGGCCGCAAATCATTTCCCTTCGCCACAGGATCGCCCACCGGTATCAAGCCGTGGATCGTCTGACCATTTTTGGCCTGGCTATCGATGACGCGGCGGATTTGCGAGCGGCACTTGCCGAGTTGCGTACTGTTCTCGGAAGCGAAGACTGATGCTCCTGCCCTTCTTCACAGCCCTTCGCGACGCGCGCGTTCCTGTCTCGATGAAGGAATGGCTCCATCTGATGGAGGCCATGGACAAGGACGTGGCGGGCCGGAAGGTCGACGACTTCTACCATCTGTCGCGGGCGGTGCTGGTCAAGGACGAGAAACATTACGACCGGTTCGACCAGGTGTTCGGCAAGGTGTTCGCCGGGATCGAGACGGTCGGCGCGGGCGAGGACCTGACCACCGAGATTCCCGACGACTGGCTGAAGCTGCTGACCGAGAAATACCTCAGCGACGAGGACAAGGCCGCGATCGAGGCCATGGGCGGGTTCGACAAGCTGATGGAGACACTGAAACAGCGTCTGGACGAGCAGAAGGGCCGGCACGAGGGCGGCAATCGCTGGATCGGCACCGGCGGCACCAGCCCGTTCGGCCACGGCGGCTACAATCCCGAGGGCGTGCGCATCGGCGGGCCGGGCCGGCACGGCCGGGCGGTCAAGGTCTGGGAGAAGCGCGAATACCGCAATCTGGACGACACGGTCGAATTGGGCACGCGCAACATCAAGGTGGCCCTGCGCCGGCTGCGGCGCTTCGCCCGCGAGGGGGCGGCCGACGAGCTGGACATGGACGCGACCATCGACGGCACGGCCAAACAGGGCTGGCTGGACATCCACATGCGGGCCGAGCGGCGCAACACCATCAAGGTGCTGCTGTTCCTCGACATCGGCGGCTCGATGGATGGCCATGTGAAGCTGTGCGAGGAGCTGTTCTCGGCGGCGAAGACCGAGTTCAAGAACATGGAGTTCTTCTACTTCCACAACTGCCTCTACGAAGGCGTGTGGAAGGACAACCGCCGCCGTCACGGCGAGAAGATCGCGACCTGGGACCTGCTGAACAAATACCCCGGCGACTGGCGCGCCATCTTCGTCGGTGACGCGACCATGAGCCCCTATGAGGTGACCATGCCGGGTGGCTCGGTCGAGCACTGGAACGAGGAGGCCGGGGCCGTGTGGCTGACGCGGGCGCGTCAGCAGTGGGAGAAATGCGTCTGGCTGAACCCGGTGGCCGAACGCTACTGGAGCTATTCGGCCTCGGTGTCGATGGTGCGCGAACTGATGGACGAGCGGATGTTCCCACTGACCATCGACGGGCTGGACAAGGCGATGCGGGCCCTGACCCGATAGGCGATCGCCGCCACCGGACGGCTGCCCGCTGCGGCCGGCCCGGGGAGCCGCCGGACCGCAGCGGTTGGCCTGTAAGTTGACCTGTAATCAGTGTTTGCTGGCGTCGCGCAGGGCGTCCTTGGCACCGCCGACGGCGTTCTGGACCTTGCCCTCGACCTGGTCGGCGCGGCCCTCGGCCTTCAGCTTCTCGTCGCCGGTCACCTTGCCGGCGGCTTCCTTGACGTTGCCACCCAGGTTCTTGGCGGCACCTTCGATGCGATCATGATCGGGCATTGCGGGTCTCCTGTCAGGGGTCGCCCCAGCGGCGACCGGACCAAGACAGCGACCAGACGGGCCTGACGTTCCGAAAGGCTCCGCTTGGATCCGGGAACCGCGCGCGTGTCAGGCCGGGACGAGGACCTCGGTTATGTGCCTGATGGTGACCGTCCGTCCGGGTCCGGTGCTCACGGCCTGCTGCGCCCCGAGCTGCCGGACCAGGGCCTCAACGATGGCCGTGCCCAGACCGCCACCCGATATGGTCGCTACAGGGGACGAAACGCCGACACCGTTGTCGGCGACCGTCAGGGTCCAGTCGGTGCCGTCACTGACATAGCGAACCACCACCCGGGCGTCGGTTCGGTCGTCGGGAAAGGCGTATTTGATCGAGTTGATCACCAGTTCGGTGACGATCAGGCCGAGACTGACGGCCCTGTCGGAGCCGATCCGGCCGTCGTCGGCCTCGGCAACGATCGCGATCGGTCGGCTCTCGCCGATCATCGAGGACGACAGACTGGCGCACAGCTTGGTGAGGTAGGAGCCGACGGCGATCAGGTCGACACCGCCGGTCGCGTGCAGGTGGGACTGGACCTCGGCAACCGACAGCACCCGCTGATGCGCGTCGCGCAGATGGCCGCGCGATTCCTCGGACGTGACCTTGCGCGCCTTCAGCATCAGGATGCTGGCGATGATCTGCAGGCTGTTGACGACGCGGTGCTGCATCTCCTGCAACAGGGTCTGCTGTTGCTGCAGCAGGTCCCCGGTCCGCGCGAGCAGCAATTCCTTCTCGCGCTCGATCACCCGCCGGGCGGTGATGTCGGTGAAGGCCAGCAGGATCGTCGAATTGGGGCTGGTCTCGTACAGCACCTTGCGCGCGTTCAGCAGCATGGTGCGCCGGCCGACGCCGGGGAAGTCGTGATCGACCTCGAACCCGTCCATCGCCACCTGGGTCGGGATGATGGTTTCCAGCAACTCACGCAGGGCCGGGATATTCCACTGGCCGTCACCCAGATCATAGAGCCGGCAGCCCATCGTATGGTCAGAGTCGACCTTGAAGATCTCGTAGAAGGCCCGGCTGGCGGCGAGCACCCGCAACCCGCCATCGAGCACGAGCAGGGGCTCATGGATGGTGTCGACGATCGCCTCGGCCAGGGTCTGGGCGTTTTCAATGCCCGGGATTGGCTTGGTAATCACAGAGGGGGAGTCCGGCCCGGGCACGAAAAATTCCGCAGCCAGCCGGGCAACTGTACACGGCCCGGCGATGGACGCCAGCCAATGTATGTAACCTGAACGACACTCAGGCTGACTGGCGCAGCCACAGTGCCACAGCCCAGGCGTGGGCCTCATGACGCAGGCTGGACAGGGCCACGACCGGATCCAGCCAGACCAGCTCATGATCGGCCTCGACCCTCGCCGCAGGATCGAAGGCGACCTGTTCGGCGGTCCAGACACCGCCCCGGTTGTTCAGCGGCGTGCCGTCGGACTTGCGGAAATACTGGGCGACCTCGACCAGCCGGGCCACCGGCCGCACCGTCAGGCCGGTCTCCTCGGTGAACTCGCGGATCAGGGCCTCGGGCTCGGTCTCGGTGCCGTCCACCGCCCCGCCGGGCAGGTCGAAATAGCTGCCCTCGCCCCGATCGACCCGGACACAGGCCAGCCGTCCGGCCTCGATCAACAGGCCGAAGGCAGTCGGCCGGTCCCGATAGACAAGGCCGGTCTGGTGAACACCGAATTGCAGCATGGTCTATCCCCGACGCGCCGGACCGGACGGTGAGCGTCGCGCCGGCGCGCGACCGGGCATCGGCATGGACAGGGACCGGGTGTCGGCACGGCGGGTCAGGGCAATCGGCTCACTCATCCGGGGCAGCTTTAGCGGCCGCCTATGCCAAGTCCAGTCGCGCGATGGGTGAAACAGTCGTCAGTTCCGGCAATCGCGGTTAATACTGCCACGGTCCGACGGGTGGAGAAGACGATATGATCTGGTGGTGGTGGATTATTCCGGCGGTGGTCGGGGCCCTTGGCCTGTTCCTGTTGCTGTACAGCCTCGGGCAGCTGTTCCGCGGCCGGCTGTTCGGCGGCGGTCTGGGCACGATCGGCGGCGGCGGACTGATGGCCGTGGCCGCGATCGTGGCTCTGACGGGTCTCAACGTCCAGACCTATGCCCGGATGACCTATGAACGGCCGGTGGCGACCCTGCAGCTGAAACAGCTGGGACCGCAGTATTTCGAGGCCACGGTGACCCAGCCCGCCCGGGTCGAGGGTGCGCCCGACCGGTCGGAAATCTATCTGCTGAACGGCGACGACTGGCGGATCGAGGCCCAGGTGCTGAAGTGGAAGCCGTGGGCCAATGTGATGGGGCTGGACAGCCAGTACCGGCTGGACCGGCTGTCAGGTCGCTACCAGGACATCGAGCAGGAGCTGCACAGCACCCGCAGCGTCCACGCCCTGTCCGGCGGCGACGGAGCCACGGTCCTGCCCGGCAATATCACGGTGCCGTGGAAACTCAGTGTCTGGGACATGGCGCGGCGCTATCGCCGTCACATCAACGCGGTCGACACCCTCTACGGCGGCGCGACCTATATGCCGATGGCCGACGGGGCGAAGTACGAGGTGTGGATCACCCAGTCCGGCCTGGTCGCCCGTCCGGTCAATGTGGTGGCCCGCGACGCCTCGGCCGGGGGCTGGAGCCAGGTCAACTAGCTCAGACGGTGCCGATGGTGCGCAGCCGGGCGCGGGGATGGACCTCGTTCTGGCTCATCACCACGGTCTGGCCGCGGAAGCGTTCGATGATTGAGCGCACATAGGGGCGGACCTGGGGTCCGGTCAGCAACACGGCGCTCTCGCCGGCCATGGCGGCGCGTTCGAACACGTCGCGGACCGCGCGGATGAAGTCCTGCAGCCGCGACGGGGCCATGGCCAGCTGCTTGTCCTCGCCCTGGCCGACCAGGGCTTCGGCGAAGGCCTGTTCCCATTCCGGTGACAGGGTGACGATCGGCAGGGCCCCGTCCTCGCCCTTGTGCTGCCAGCACAGCTGGCGGGCCAGCCGCGTGCGGACGTGTTCGACCAGGGTGGTGACCGAACTGGTGTGTGGCGCGGCCTCGGCCAGCCCCTCGAGGATGGCGCCCAGGTCGCGGATCGAGACCTTCTCGCGCAGCAGGGTCTGCAGCACCCGCTGCAGGGTGGTGACGGTGACGACCGAGGGGATCAGCTCCTCGACCAGCTTCTGCTCCTCGGTGCCCAGCTCCTTCAGCAGCTTCTGCACCTCGCCGTAGGACAGCAGCTCGGCCATGTTCTCCTTGAGGATCTCGGTCAGGTGGGTGGTCAGCACGGTCGACGGGTCGACGATGGTGTAGCCGCGGAAGGTGGCCTCCTCGCGCAGGCTCTCGTCGATCCAGGTGGCGGGCAGGCCGAAGGCGGGTTCCTTGGTGTGCTCGCCCGGCAGTTCGACCTGGCGGCCGTTGGGGTCCATGGCCATCAGACAGCCCAGACGCACCTCGCCCTGGCCGGCCTCCATCTCCTTGATGCGGATGGCGTAGCCTTGGGTGCCGAGCCGCATGTTGTCGAGAATGCGCACCGACGGCATGACGAAGCCGTATTCCTGGGCCAGCGAGCGGCGCAGGGCCCGGACCTGGTCGGTCAGGCGGCGGCCCTCGAGGTCATTGATCAGCGACAGCAGGGAATAGCCCAGCTCGATCTTGACCTCGTCGATGGTCAGGGCGGTGCCGATCGGTTCCTCGACCTCTTCCTTGGGGTCGGCCGAGGCGGCGGCGAGTTGGGCCTCGGACGGCTTGGGTCGCAGCCGGTCGCGGCCCAGGCGCCAGGCCATCACGCCGGTCCCGAGGGACAGGGCCGCGAACGGGATCAGCGGCATGCCGGGGATCAGGCCGATCAGGGCGGAGGCGGCCGAGACCACGCCGAGGCTGACGGGGTTGGTGGCCAGCTGGGCGACCAGGGCCTTGTCGGCCGTGCCCTCGACCCCGGCCTTGGACACCAGGAAGCCGGCGGCGATCGAGATGATGATGGCCGGGACCTGGGTGACCAGACCGTCGCCGATGGTCAGCTGGATATAGGCGTTGGCCGCCTCGCCGGCGGGCATGCCGTGCTGGAGCACGCCGATCAGCATGCCGCCCAGGGCGTTGATGAAGGTGATGATCAGCCCGGCCACGGCGTCGCCGCGCACGAATTTCGAGGCCCCGTCCATGGCCCCGAAGAAGGTCGATTCCTGCTCCAGCTCCTTGCGGCGCAGCTTGGCCGCCGCCTCGTCGATCAGGCCCGAGGACAGGTCGGCGTCGATGGCCATCTGCTTGCCGGGCATGGAGTCGAGGGTGAAGCGGGCGCTGACCTCGGCGATCCGGGTCGAGCCCTTGGTGATGACCACGAAATTCACCACCAGAATGATGGCGAAGATGATGATGCCGATGATGAAATTGCCGCCCATCATCAGGGAGCCGAAGGCCTGGATCACCTCGCCGGCGGAGTTGTGGCCCTCGTGGCCGTGGGTCAGGACCAGCCGGGTCGAGGCCAGGTTCAGGCCGAGGCGGAACAGGGTCGAGACCAGCAGGACGGTCGGGAAGATGGCGAAGTCGAGCGGCCGCTTCATCATCACGGCCGTCATCAGGATCAGCACGCTGGAGACCAGGGAAATGGCGAGCAGCATGTCGAGCAGGAATTTCGGGATCGGCAGGATCAGTAGCAGGATGACGCCGATGACGCCGGTGGCCATGGCCACCTCGCCACGCGCGAACCAGCCGAAGACTTCCTTGCCGGTCGGACGGGCCATGCCGTCCTTCATCATCGACGGGACGTCGGTCATCCGGCCACGCCATGGCCCAGGGCGGCCAGCGCCTGCCGGGTGGCCGCGGCGATGACGGCGTCATTGGCCGCGGACGAGGAGGCGGCGGTCGCATGATAGTAGGCGGCGACGATCACCGGCTTGCCGGTCGGCGGATACAGCAGGCCGATGTCATTGGTCGGGCCATAGCCGCCGGTGCCGGTCTTGTGCGCGACCCGCCAGCCGGCGGGCACGCCCGCCTTGATCCGGCGCGTACCGGTCGGGGAATCGCGCATCCAGCCCAGCAGCCGGGCCTGCGAGTCAGCCGTCAGCGGTGAGTCGAGGCTGACGAACAGGCGTTGCAGATTGACCGCCGACTGGTCGGGCCGGATCGTGTCCTTGTCACCGTCGAGTCGGTTCATCTCCGGCTCGAAGCGATCGACGCGGGTGCTGTCGTCACCGAGTGACCGGTAGAAGGCCTGCATGGCGGCCAGGCCGCCGTTGGCCCTGAGCAGCAGATTGGCGGCGGGATTGTCGCTGACCTCGACGATGGCCTGCATCAGGCGCTCGACGCTGAGGCTGGATCCGATCGCGGGTTCGGTCACCGGGGCGTGGGCGACCCTGTCGGCGGCGGTCACCGGGATGCGGCGATCGAGGGTCTCGTGACCGTCCTGGATGCGGACCAGGGTCGCGGCGGCGAGGAACATCTTGAAGGTCGAGCAGTAGACGAACCGCTCGTTACCACGCCAGCCGCAGCTGCGACCGGTGCCGGTGTCGATGGCGACGAAGCCGAGGCGGCCGCCGTTGCGGGCCTCCAGGGCCGACAGGTCGATGGCCCCGATCGTGGCCGAGGGCCGCGCGGGCTGGACCCGGGGTGTGGGCTCGGACGCGGTCGGCGGCGAACAGCCCCCCAGCGCCAGCGCGCCGAGGCCGGTCAGGACGCTTCTGCGGTCCGTCGCCGTGGTCATGGTCAGGCCGCGTAGCCGGAGGAGGCGACACCGGACTGGGGCGCGGGAATGGGCGTGCCCTCGTCCGAGTATTCGTTGAGCTTGTTGCGCAGGGTGCGGATCGAGATGCCGAGGATGGTGGCCGCGTGGGTGCGGTTGCCGAGACAGTGCGACAGGGTGTCGAGGATCAGCGTTTTCTCCATCTGCGCCACGGTCTGGCCGACATAGGCGCGGGACACGGCATCGGCCGTCTGGGCGGCACGGGCGGCCGGGCTGGAGTCGACCGCGCCGCCACCGGTCAGGGGCTGGCCGTCCGGCAGGCGGATGGCGTCGACGTCGATCTCGGCCCCGGTCGCCAGCAATACGGCGCGGTGCATGGCGTTCTCCAGCTCGCGCACATTGCCGGGCCAGCGGTGACCGGCCAGGGCGCGGCGGGCGTCGGCGGCGATCGGCCGGACCGGCACGCCGTTGGCGGCGGCGTATTTCTTGACGAAGAAATCGGCCAGGGCCGCGATGTCACCCGGCCGCTCACGCAGCGACGGCAGCCGCAGGTTCACGACGTTCAGGCGATAGAGCAGGTCCTCGCGGAAGGTGCCCTCGCTGACGGCCCGGGCCAGATCGCGGTTGGACGTGGCGATGATGCGGATGTTGACCGGCACGGGCTTGGTGCCGCCGACCCGGTCGATGACCCGCTCCTGGATGGCGCGCAGCAGCTTGGCCTGGAGCCGGGCGTCCATCTCGCTGATCTCGTCCAGCAGCAGGGTCCCGCCGTCGGCCTCCTCGAACTTGCCGATGCGCCGGGCGATGGCGCCGGTGAAGGCCCCCTTCTCGTGGCCGAACAGCTCGGACTCGAGCAGGTTGTCGGGGATGGCGGCGCAGTTGACGCTGATGAAGGCCCGCTCGGCCCGCTTGGAATTGGTGTGCAGATAGCGGGCCATCACCTCCTTGCCGACGCCGCTTTCGCCGGTGATCAGGATCGAGGCTTCCGAACGGGCCACCTGGTCGGCCAGCATGACCACCGCCTTCATCGACGGATCGGCCGAGATCAGCGGCCGGTCGTCGTCGGCCACGGCCGACAGCACGGCGGCGATCAGGTCGGCTTCCGGCGGCAGGGGGATGAATTCCTTGGCCCCGGCGCGGATGGCGGCAGCAGCCTCGGCGGCATTGGCGTCGAGACCGAAGGCGACAACAGGGACGTGGATCCGCTCGGCGTCGTTGGCCGCGATCAGGGCCCCGATGTCGAGATGATAGTCGACCATCAGCAGGTCAGCCCCCTGCCCGCGCCGGAGCTGCTCCGTCGCCTGGTCGATGCGCTCGACGTGCTGCACCTTGGCCCCGTGGGCCATGGCCATCTTCACTGCCGACGCCAGCTGGCCCGAGAGCCGTCCAACCACCAGAAGCCGCATGGGTCTTCTCCTCTAATCTTTACCTACGGGGATCCGGCAGCCGATCAGGCGCCGGAGTCCTCGGTCTTGATGATTTCCGTCATGGTCACGCCCAGGCGGTCCTCGACGACGACGACCTCCCCGCGGGCGACCAGACGGTTGTTGACGAAGATGTCGATGGCCTCGCCGACCTTGCGGTCCAGCTCGAGCACCGAGCCGCGATTGAGCTTCAGCAGCTGGGCCACGGTCATGTGCGCCTTGCCGAGGACGGCCGAGATGTTGACCGGAACGTCGAAGACGCTGGCGAGATCGGAGGCGGCCTTGTCACCCGGCTCGTCGCCGGTGGTCAGGGCGGTGGAGTCCGGAAACTCCTCAAGGGACATGTGGTCACTGGCCATCGGAGGGCCTCCCGTCAGAAAGGGTTTCAGCATGACCGGCCTCGCCCGCCAGGGCCGAGGTCAGCGCCTCGGACATGCGGGCATGGGCGGCCTCGGGATCGAAGGCGGCACGGCCGTCGGCCCACTCCAGCTGGAAGGCGGCAACCGGCAGGTCCGGATCCTCGCGGAAGGCGACCAGCCCCGAGAAGCCGGCCTCGGCGCACAGCTGGGTCATTCGCGCCTTCACGTCCTCGTCCAGCCCGGCGGAGCGGATCACCAGACGCGGCGTGGCATCGATCTCCTGACCCAGGGCCTCCAGCGCAGCCTGCAGCGGCCCGTCGGGAAACCGGTCGAGGGCGGCGGCGGCCACGACGCGCGCCGCGCTCAGGGCCAGGTGCGACGCCTGTTCGCGATGCAGCTGAACCAGCCGGGTCAGGGCCGGGGCCCCGGCGGTCACGGCCTCGCCGATGGCCGTGACGGCCATGGCCTGCAGGCTCTGGACCTCGGCCAGGGCTGTCTCGCGGGCCTCCAGCCGGGCCTGGGCCAGCAGGGCCTCGACCTCGGCCGGCGCATAGGAGCGTTTGGTCGGGCGGAAGCCGGACGGCGTGACGACAACACCGGAGTCGTCGAACTCGGTATCGAAGGCATACGGGCGATGGACGGCGGGATCGGTCATGTCAGTAGATCAACTCGTCATCGCCGCTCTGGCCGACCAGCATGATCTCACCCTTGGCGGCGAGATCCTTGGCGACCTGGACCATGGCCGTCTGGGCCGCGTCGACGTCCTTGAGGCGGACGGGGCCCATCGATTCCATGTCCTCGCGCATGATCTTGGCGGCGCGTTCGGACATGTTGGAGAAGAACATCTCGCGCAGGCTTTCCGACGCCCCCTTCATGGCCAGGCCCAGGGAATCCTTGTCGACCGCGCGCAGCAGGGTCTGGACCCCGCCCGGATCGAGCTTGGACAGGTCCTCGAACACGAACATCAGGGCCCGGATCCGTTCGGCCGCCTCGCGGTTGCGCTCTTCCAGGGCCCCGATGAACCGGGCCTCGGTCTGACGGTCGAAACTGTTGAAGATGTCGGCCATCAGCTCATGGCTGTCGCGCTTGGACGTGCGCGCCAGGTTGGACATGAATTCGGTGCGCAGCGTCTGTTCGATCTTGTCGAGGATGTCGCGCTGCACCGGTTCCATGCGCAGCATCCGCTGGACGCACTCCAGGGCGAAGTCCTCGGGCAGGGCGGTCAGGACCCGCGAGGCATGGTCCGGCTTGATCTTGGACAGGACCACGGCGACGGTCTGCGGGTATTCGTTCTTCAGATAGTTGGCGAGGACGGCCTCGTTCACATTGCCGAGCTTGTCCCACATGGTCCGGCCGGCGGGACCCCGGATCTCCTCCATCAGGCCGTCGACCCGATCCGAGGGCATGAAGGAGGCCAGCAGGCGCTGAGTCTGCTCGAAGCTGCCCATGACCGAGCCCGAGCCGGCCATGCCGGATACGAACTCCACCATCAGCTCCTCGACCACCGCCGAGGCCACCGTGCCCAGGGCGGCCATGGCCTGGGAGATCTCCTTGATCTCCTCCTCGTCCAGGGATTCCCAGAGACGGGGATGATCTTCCCCGAGGGCGAGCAGAATGACCGCGGCCTTTTCCGGCCCGCTCAGCCGGCCGGGGTCCTCGATAACGGCCTTCTTGTTCGCGGCGCGTGCCATCAGCCTTCGTGCACCCAGTTGCGCAGGATCGCCGTCGATTCATCGGGATTCTTGTCCACGAAATCAGCGACCATCTTGACCGAAGACGCCTTCACCTGACCTTCGACCCGCGCCATATCCAGCCGCTTTTCCATCTCGGACGGGCCGGCCAGCTGGGCCACGCCGCCGCCCTGGCCGCCGGCCAGGCTGGTCTGCAACATCGCCGCACCGCCGCCGGGGCCGGGGCCGGCCAGGGCGGGCAGGCCGCCGCCCGACGCGGTCTTCAGCAGCGGCCGCAGGACGAAGAAGATCAGCAGCAGGCCGGTGATCAGCAGCACCAGCAATTCGACGCCGCGCATGATGTCATTCTTGGTGAAGTCGAACAGGGACGAGCCGGCCTCGGTGCCGCCCATGTCGGCGACGTCGTGGGTAAAGCCGACATTGAGGACTTCGATCTTGTCGCCCCGGGCCTCATCGATACCCACGGCGGCGGCCACCAGGGACTTGATCTGTTCGATCTGCTCCGGCGAGCGGGCCGTATAGGTCGGCGGCCCCTTGCCGTCGGCCGCCGGGACGCGCCGGTCATCGACAACCACGGACACGGCCAGCTTCTTGACCTCGCCGGCCTCCTTGATCGTGGTCGTGGTCGTGTTGGAGATCTCATAGTTGGTGGTTTCGGTATTGGCCGTGTCACTGGACCCGACCGGCGTCGTGGCCGGGGCCTCGCCGCCGGGAATGTTGTTGGCGGCCGTGGCACCGCCGTCGGAAACGCCGGTCGTGTCGGTGGACTCCGTGCCGTTGGTCGAGGTCGAACGGACGACCTGGCCGTCGGGATCGTAGCGCAGCTCCTGGGTGGTGGAGCGGCTGTGGTCGATGTCCGCGGTGACCTGGACCCGGGCGGCCCCGACGCCGACCACGCCCTCGACGATGTCCTTGATGCGGGCCTGCAACTGCGCCTCGGTGGTGTTCTTGGCGTCCAGGGCCGAGGCGGAGCTGAAGCCGTCGGCGCTGGATCCGGCCGCCAGGGTCCGGTTGGCGGTATCGGTCAGGGTGACCTTTTCCGGCTTCAGGTTCGGCACCGAGGAGGCGACGACATTGCGGATGGCGTCGACCTGGCTGGCGCTCAGGGCGCGACCACTGACGCCGACGACGACGGCGGCAGTGGGCTCGACCCCGTCCGACTGGAACAGTTCGCGCCGCGGCATGGCGATCTGGACCCGGGCCGAGGTGATGCCCCGCATCGACATGATGGTGCGCGACAGCTCGCCCTGCAGGGCGCGTTGTTCGTTGAGGTTCTGCTGGAATTCGGTCTGGCCCAGCACCGACTGGTTGTCGAACAGCTCGTAGCCGACCGAGCCGGAGGTCACGAGACCCTTGCCGGCCAGCATCAGCCGGGCCGCGCCGACGTCGTCACGATTGACGAAGATGGTCGAGCCGTCGCCCTTGGACTGGTATTTGATCCCGGCCCCGTCGAGGGCGCTGGAGATCTCGGAGGCCTCACGCAGGTCGAGGTTGGAATAGAGCAGGGCGTCCGGGGCCTGGCCGATACGCAACATGACGGCCACGAGCACCGCCGCGACGCCGGCGGCAACGCCCAGCACCACAGTCAGTCGACCGATTCCAAATCGCTGCAACGCCGCCGAGAAGCCGCCCACGCGTCCCCACCCACTCTACCGACGGGAGACCGAACACGCCCGCTAGGCAGAAAGTGCCGCCTGCGTGGTAAATGGGGCGTTAAGACCGGTTAATCAGGCAACGGTTTCCGGAGGCTGTGGCGACCGGGTTCGCTCAGACGGCCCGGCGCCGGGCGTCCCGCGCCGCGGCGGCGGCCTCGATCCGGGCCTCGGCGATGGCGGCGGCGATCTGATGGGTCGGCAGGCCCTCGGTCACCGAACGCTCGAGAATCTCCTCAAGCGTCTCCATCAGGCGGGCGAGCTTGGTCTCGACCCAGGCCGGGTCATAGGCCCCGCCGGCCTGCCGGGCACGCAGCTCGGAGGCGACATTGATGATCCCGCCGCCGTTGATGACATAGTCCGGCGCGTACAGGACGCCGCGGGCGAACAGGGCCTCACCGATCTCGGGGGTGGCCAGCTGGTTGTTGGCCGCGCCGACCACCGCCCTGACCGTCAGCCGGTCCAGCGTCCCGGCGTTCAGCGTCGCGCCGAGGGCGCAGGGCGCATAGATGTCAGCCTTGACGTCATAGATGGCGTCCGGGTCGACAATCTCGGCGTCGGTGCGGGCCGCGACCTCGGCCAGCAGGGCGGTGTTGACATCGGTCATGACCAGCCTGGCCCCGGCGGCGTGCAGCTTGTCGGCCAGATAGCCGCCGACGTGGCCGACGCCCTGCAGGGCGATGGTCAGGCCGGACAGGTCGTTCTGGTTCCACAGCCGCCGCGCCACGACCAGGGTCGAGCGGTACACGCCCTCGGCGGTGACCGGGCTGGGATCCCCCGAGGCTTCCGGTCCGTCGTTCAGACCCAGGACATAGGGGGTGACCTTGCGGGCCTCGGCGACGTCGTCGACCGACACGCCGACGTCCTCGGCCGCATAGTAGGTGCCGCCCAGCGTATCGACGGCGCGCCCGAAGGCGGCGAACAGCTCGGGCGTCTTCTGGGTACGGCTGTCGCCGATGATGACCGACTTGCCGCCGCCCATCTCCAGATCGGCGATCGCATTCTTGTAGCTCATGCCGCGCGACAGGCGCAGCACATCCTCCAGCGCCTCGGCACTGGACCCGTAGTTCCACATGCGCGTGCCGCCGACGGCGGGCCCCCGGGCGGTGGAGTGGACGGCGACGATCGCCTTGAGGCCAGTCTTTTCATCGAAGAAGGCGTGGACGCCTTCGTGGTTCGCAAAAGACGGAGAATCGAAAAGCGTCATGCTCATAGCGAGCCTTCCCGGGCAATATTCTTGTTGGAGCCAGATACCCTCAGGATGACGTTACGGCAAGCATGACCGTGGGCCTCAACGGTCCGGCGCGGCGGACTGCAGATGGGGCAGCACCGCGCTCGCACCGGACGGCAGCGGCGCGTCGGGGTCGCGCAGGGCGGCAGCGACGTCCCCGTAGACGGTGACCGCCCCGAGGTCGCGGTCCAGCAAATGCCAGCCCGCGGGATAGAAGGCGGTGCGCAGGGTCGGCGACTCTCCGGCCCGCTCCAGCGCCCGCCGCATCGGCCCCGGGGTGACGATCTGGTCGTGTGCCCCGTAGAGCAGCAGGGTCGGGACCTTCGTCTCGCCCAGCCGCTGCGAGGCCGTCTCCATCAGCCCGACCAGGCCGGCCAGGGTGTCGAACCGGGTCGCCAGAATGCTGTTGGGATCGCGGCCGTTGCGGATCAGCTCCAGCATGTTGTCCGAAGCGCGGATGTCGCGGACCGCCCACTCGGGCGGCTCGACCGCGCGGTCGCCGAACAGGCGGGCGGCGAACCACAGGCTGGTGCCGTTGAGCCAGCCCTGGCTGGACCAGCCCCAGACTCCGGGGGCCAGCAGGATCAACCGGTCGGCGGCGGGCGGCGGGTCCGAGGCGAAGGCGGCGACGGCGATCGACCCGCCCATGCTTTCACCGACCACGGCGACGAGGGCCTCGGGATGCCGGGCCCGGACCAGGGCGACGACGCTGCGCAGGTCGGCGGTCAGGGTCCCCTCGCCGGGCCACAGGCCCCGGCCCGGGGCCTCGCCGAAGCCGCGCTGGTCATAGGCCCAGGTCTCGATTCCCTGTTCGGCCCACCACGGACCGGCGAGACGGAACGAGGCGCGCGAGTCGTTCATGCCGTGCAGGGCCACGATCACGGCCCAGGGTTCGCCGTCGGCCGGCGACCAGCGCAGGTACGGCAGCCGGGCCCCGTCCTGGACGACGAAGGTCCCCGACAGTCCGGCGGGGGCCTCCGCGATGTGCGGTCCGGCAAATCCGGCCGGCGGGGTCAGGGGCGGCTGGACATAGGGGGTGGCGCAGGCCGTCAGGATCAGGGCCAGGCACAGGGCGGTCAGGGGGCGGATCATGACGCGAGGATATCCCGGACGCGCTGCTGCAAACAGGGCAGGATGTCCGCTTCGAACCAGGGATTTCGTCGCAGCCAGGTCGTGTTGCGCCACGACGGGTGCGGCAGCGGCAGGACGTCGGGCCCAAGGGCGCGCCAGGCCCGCACCGTCCCGGTCATGCCGGCCTTCGCCGCCGCGCCCAGCGCCCATCGCTGGGCATGGCCCCCGACCAGCAGGGTCAGCTGTACGCGCGGCAGGGCCGCCAGCAGCCGGGGTCGCCACAGCTCGGCACAGCGGCGCGGCGGCGGATAGTCGCCGCCCTTCGGGGCCGTGCCCGGATAGCAGAAGGCCTGGGCCGCGACGCCGATACGGGGGTCGGCATAGAAGGTCTCATAGTCGACGCCCAGCCAGTCGCGCAGGCGGTCGCCCGACGCATCGGTGAACGGCAGGCCGCTCTCGTGCACGCGCCGCCCGGGGGCCTGGCCGCAGATCAACAGCCGGGTTTCGGGAAACACATGCACCACCGGACGCGGCGTGTGCGGCAGCTCGCCGAGACAGGCGCGACAGGCCCGGATGTCGGCGAGGACGGCTCCGAGATCGGGATCAGGCGAAGTCGTCGTCATCCTCGTCGACCACCGGCGGCAGGGCGGCCAGGGCGGCGGCCGTTTCCTCGGGCGTCGGCAGGCGCAGGCGGATCACGCCCTTCAAGGCCGTCGGATCGACCGGCTTGCCCTTCTTGGTGATGGTCAGCCTGCCCTGGCGCATCAGGGCGAGGGCGCAATGGCGCACCTTGGGCAGCAGGCGCTGCCATTGCTCCGGCTGCAGTTCCTTGGCCACGTCGGACGGCTCGATGCTCTTGCCGCCGACACCCTTGGGATCGGCCTTGGCCAACTTTTCGAAGATGGCGCTCTCGATGGGATCGTTCATGATGTCTATATGCTGCGCTGCAATAGCGGAAAGAAGGCGGAGTAAGGACTATGGTCGCGAAAGTCACGGTGAGCGAGGGCGAGTTCGCCGGCTGGCAGCACTATGATCTGCAGGGCACCTTCGACCAGGTGGTCGGGCCGTTCTATTTCAAGCCCGATCCGGACGGCCGCATGCGTTGCGCCTTCCGGGCCGAGGCCAAGCATATGAACGCCGGTGACCGCATGCACGGCGGCTGCCTGATGACCTTCGCCGACATCGCCCTGTTCCAGACCGCCTACCAGGAGATGGAGGGCAAGAGCGGTGTCACCATCCAGCTGGATTCGACCTTCATCGACGGGGCCTATGTCGGTGAACTGATCGAGGCGACCGGCGAGGTGGTGCGCGCCGGCGGCTCGCTGATCTTCGTGCGCGGCCAGATCACCACCGGCGAGCGGACGCTGATGACCTATTCCGGCGTGATCCGGAAATTCACCGCCCGGGGCTAGACGGCCGCGGCCGGGCGGGCCCGGCAGGCCGCGAGCCAGCGGTTGAAATGCTCATAGGCCTCGGGCGGCTGGTATTTGATCAGGCGGGCGAAATCGAGCCCGGTGACCGAGACCAGATCGGCGATAGTGAAGCGGTCGGCGGCGATGAATTCGCGGTCGGCCAGATGCCGGTTGAGCGTCTTCATCATCTTCTCGGCCTCGGCCTGGTTATAGGCCCCGACCTCGGGGTTCTGCGGCCCCATCAGGGCCAGGCCCGGATGGGTATGGCGCACGGCCAGCATCACCGGGTTGGCCAGATAGATCTCGCAGCGCCGGGTCCACATCTCGATTATCGCCTGTTCGCGCGCGTCGCGGCCGAACAGGTTGGGCTCGGGGTAGAGGGATTCCAGATAGCGGCAGATAGCCAGGGATTCGGAGATACAGGTGCCGTCATCCAGTTCCAACGCCGGGACATGGGCCAGGCCGATGCGGTTGCGGTATTCCGGTGCCTTGTGCTCGCCGGTCGCCAGATCGACCGGGACGATCTCGATGTCCTCAATGCCCTTTTCGGCCATCAGCCAGCGGACCCGACGCGGATTGGGCGCGCGCGCATAGTCGAACAGCTTCATCAGGAACACTCCGTTTTCCAAAGCAACGCTATCAGGCGAAGACGGCGGCAGGCAAGGCCCCGACCACGGCGGCGGTCATCAGGGTGGCGAGGAAGCCGGCGAACAGGGCCTTCCAGACCATGCCCAGCACCTCTTCGCGGCGGTCGGGCACCAGCACCGACAGGCCGGTGACGGTGATGCCGACCGAGCCGATATTGGCGAAGCCGCACAGGGCATAGGTCATCAGCATGCGGGTGCGCTCGCTCATGTCGCCGACCGGCACCTTGCCCAGTTCGATGAAGGCGACGAACTCGGTCAGGGTCAGCTTGACGCCCAGCAGCCAGCCGGCCTTGCCGGCCTCGGCCCATTCGACGCCGGTCAGCCAGGCAATCGGCATGAAGACCCAGCCCAGCACCCGCTCGACCGTCACATGATCCCCGAACAGCCAGAGGCCGGCCAGCATCACATTGGCCAGGGCCACCAGGGCGACGAAGACGATCAGGACGGCCGAGATGTTCAGCACCACCATCAGGCCGTCCGCCGTGCCCTTGACGATGGCGTCGACGGCGCTGTCGTATTTCAGGTCCGCGCCGTCCCCGGCCTGGGCCCCGCCCTGCCCCGGCTTTTCGGGAATGATGATGCGGGCCAGCAGCACCCCGGCCGGGGCCGAGACGATCGAGGCGACCAGCACATGGCCCGCCGCGTTGGGCAGGACGTCGTGCAGGATGGTGGCATAGGCGACCATGGTCGAGCCGGCGACCGTGGCCAGGCCGACCACCATCAGCAGGAACAGCTCGGACCGGGTCAGCCGGTCCAGATAGGCGCGGATGACGATCGGGCTCTCGATCATGCCGAGGAAGATGTTGGCGGCCACCGCCAGGGCCGAGGCCCCGCCCAGCCCCATGGTGCGCTGGAACAGCAGGCCGAAGCCGTGGGTGATCCATTTCAGGATCTTCCAGTGCCACAGCAGGGCCGACAGGGCCGAGATCACCAGGATCAGCGGCAGGACATTGAAGGCGAAGGTGAACAGGGCCGACGGATTGTCGACCGAATAGGGCTGGTCGCCCCCGGCCAGATAGCCGAACACGAATTGCGCGCCCCGGGCCGAGGCCAGGCTGAGACCATCGACAGCGCTGGTCACCGCCGCCAGCACGGCCTGGGATCCGGGAATGGCGAACAGGGCCAGCACCAGTCCGGCCTGGACGGCGACCGCCCCGAGCGCCAGCTTCCACGGAAAGGCCCGCCGGTTCTCGGACAGGCCCCAGCAGGCGGCGATGATGACGGTCAGGCCGAACAGGCTCTGCAGGTTCAGAAGACTGAACATCGAGGACTCCCCCACCCGGCCCCCGCCGGACGTCTCCCTCCGCTTGAACGCGACCGGACGCCGTCTGGCAAGCGGTGATCAAACAGGCCCCTGTCAGCCCCTGCCGGGCAGGCCGTCCCGCGCGGCCACCGCGTCCGCGGCCTCGGCGATGGCGCTCCAGACCCGGTCCAGATCCGGGCCGTCGATACAGTAGGGCGGCATTACATAGACGGTGTCACCCAGCGGCCGGACCAGCAGGTCGCGGTCGCGGAAGAAGGCCAGCAGCCACGGCCCCAGGCCGGACAGATAGCCGTCGCGGCCGCCGTTGAAATCCACCGCCGCGATCGTGCCCAGTTGCCGGTGCCGGGTCAGGGATGGGTGGTCGCGCAGCCGGTCCAGATGGCCGGCCTGGGCGGCACCGAGGGCATTGATCCGCTCCAGCACCGGCTCGTCGCGCCAGATGGCCAGGTTCTCGACCGCGACGGCGCAGGCGATCGGATTGGCGGTGTAGCTGGACGAGTGGAAGAACATCCGGGACCGGTCGGTCGAGCGGTGGGCGTCGAAGATCGGGCCGGTGGCCAGGGTGACGGCCAGCGGCAGGGCCCCGCCGGTCAGGCCCTTGGACAGGCACAGGATGTCGGGCGTGATTCCGGCCTGTTCGCAGGCGAGCCGGGTGCCGGTCCGGCCCCAGCCGGTCATCACCTCATCGGCGATGAACAGCACCTCGTGGCGGGCGCAGACCTCGGCCATCGCCCGCAGCACCGCGGCGGAATAGATCAGCATGCCGCCGGCCCCGAGGATCAGCGGCTCGACGATGAAGGCGGCCGGGGCCGGGTCCTGGCGGCAGACGGCCTCAAGCGCGTCGATCGTGACCTGTTCCGCCCCCGGGGCTGGAAAGGGGATGGTGGCGACGTCGAACAGCAGGGGGGCATAGGCCCGGTTGAACACGCCGCGTTCACCGACCGACATCGTGCCGATGGTGTCCCCGTGATAGCCGTGCTGCAGGGTCACGATGCGATGGCGCGGCCGGCCGGTGTTGGCCCAGAAGCCCAGCGCCATCTTCAGGGCCACCTCGACGCTGGTCGAGCCGCTGTCCGAATAGAAGACGTGACGCAGCGGCTCCGGGGTCATCGCCACCAGTTCGCGGGCCAGGGTTTCGGCCGGTTCATGGGTCCAGCCGGCGAAGATGATCTGGTCATAGCGTTCGCTGGCGCGGCGCAGGGCGGCCTGCAGGCGCGGATGACTGTGGCCGTGGGTGATCACCCACCAGCTGGAGATGGCGTCGATGATGCGCCGCCCGTCGTCGGTGTGCAGGGCCGCCCCCTCGGTGCGCACCACCATCGGCACCGGCTCGTTCAGGCCATGCTGGGTGAAGGGCCGCCAGACCGGCGAGGTGCCATCGCCCCCGCTCACCGGAAGTCCGCCAGATCGAAATTGGCGGCGAAGGCCTCGGCCAGACCGGCGCGGGTCAGGGGATCGAGCCACGGCAGCCGGCCCAGCCGACGGACCTTTCCGAGCGCGGTGATCGCCGTCTCGGAGCTGTCCATGGCGTCACCGATGAAGGCCACGCCCAGCACGGGAATGGCGCGGGCGCGCAGGGCCTCAAGGGTCAGCAGGGTATGGTTGATCGTGCCGAGGCTGGTGGCGGCGCAGACCACCACGGGCAGGCCCCAGCGCGCGAACACATCGGCATAGACGGTCGTCGGGTTCAGCGGCACCAGCACCCCGCCCGCCCCCTCGATCACCAGCGGCCGTTCGCAGGGCGGCGGGGTCAGGGCCGGGGCATCGATATGGACCCCGTCCAGACGCGCGGCATGGTGCGGCGAAGCCGGGGTCACCAGCCGCCACGCCTCCGGCAGGATGCGGTCCGGGCCGAGGCCGGTCAGGGCCGCCACACTCATGCTGTCGGTCGGGTCCTGCAATCCGGCCTGGACCGGTTTCCAGTAGCAACCGTCCAGCGCCCCGGTCAGGGCCGCGGCAAAGACGGTCTTGCCGATATCGGTGCCGGTGCCGGTGACGACGATGGGGGGCATCAGGGCGTTCCCGGGTGTTGTTGCAACAGGGGTTCCAGCGCGGTGACCAGGGCCTCGACCGCCGCCAGATCAACATTGAGCGTCAGCGACAGGCGCAGGCGGGCGGTGCCGGGTGGTACCGTCGGCGGCCGGATGCCCCGCACGTCAAACCCGCGGTCCTGCAGGGCCCGGGCCACGGCCATGGTGCGGGCATCGTCCCCCAGAACCACCGGGATGATCTGCGATCCCGTCGCCGCCATGCCGAGCCGGTCGGTCAGCAGCGCTCCGGCGGCCCCGGTCAGGGCCTGCAGGCGACCGCGTGCAGACCCGTCGCCGATCAGGATCAGGGATTGGCGCATGGCCGCCGCCATCAGCGGCGACGGGGCCGTGGAAAAGATGAAGGCGCGGCCGCGGTTGACGATGAAGTCGATCACCGTCGGGTGGGCACACAGCAGCGCGCCCTCGCCGCCCATGGCCTTGCCGCAGGTATGCAGGGTGATGACGTTGTCCCGCCCCTGGAGGCCCGCCGCCAGCCCGCGCCCGCCGGGGCCGAACACGCCCGTCGCATGGGCCTCATCGATCAGCAGTACGGCGTCATCACGGTCGGCCAGGGCCATCAGCTCGGCCAGCGGGGCCTGATCGCCGTCCATGCTGTACAGGCTCTCGACCGCGATCCAGACCCGCCCCGAACCGCCCCGGTCGCGCCAGGCGTCGATCGCGGCCGCGGCGGCGACCACGTCATTGTGCGGGAAGGCGCTGGCCTGGGCCCGGCCCAGCCGCAACCCCTCATGCACGCTGGCGTGGATCAGGGCGTCGTGAAGCACCAGATCGCCGCGCTGCGGCAAGGTGGCCAGCAGCGCCGTATTGGCGGCATAGCCGGTCGAGAAATAGAGGGCCGCCGCCGCACCGAAGAAGGCCGCGGCCTCGGCCTCCAGGGCCTCATGCTCGGGGTGATTGCCGCGCAACAGGCGCGAGCCGCCGGAGCCGACCGGCACACCCCGCGCCAGGGCGGCGGCAACCGCCCGGCTCAACGCCTCACCCCCCGCCAGTCCAAGATAGTCGTTCGAGGCGAAATCGATGCCGCGCCGGGACGCGAGTCCACGCCGCCGGCCGGCCGCGGCCAGACGGTTCAGGTCCGCATCGTGATCCGGAAAGGCGCGCATGGTCTGACCGGGCTTCGGATCACCCCTGGCGGCGCACCAGCCGGCCGTAGTCTTCCATCAGGCCCAGCGACAGGGCCGCCGGCTTGAACCGATACTCGCCGATCTCGCTGACCGGGGTGACCTCGGCGGCGGTGCCGGTCAGGAAGCATTCGCTGAAGGTCGACAACTCCTCGGGGCGGATGTGGCGAACCACGACCTCGATCCCCTTGGCCGTGGCCATCTGGATCACGGTCTGGCGGGTGATGCCGTCAAGAATCGCGTCGACCGGCGGCGTGTGCAGGACACCGTCCTGGACGAAGAAGACATTGGCCCCGGTGGCCTCGGCCACATAGCCGCGCCAGTCCAGCATCATCGCGTCGGCGAAGCCGCGCTTTTCGGCCGCCGTCTTGGACATGGTGCAGATCATGTACAGGCCCGCCGCCTTGGCCGCCGAGGGGGCGGTCATCGGGTCGGGACGACGCCATTTGGCCCATTCCAGGCGGATGCCTTTGGCCTTGGTCTCGGGATCGAAATAGCTGGGCCATTCCCAGACGGCGATGGCCACGTGGGTCTTGTTGTTGCTGGCGGAGACGCTGACGGCCTCGGGGCCGCGATAGGCGACCGGTCGAACATAGCAGTCGTCCAGCCCCATACGGGCGCAGGTTTCCTTGCAGGCGGCGTCGATCTCGGCCACGCTGTACGGCAGGTCGAAATCCAGCAGGTTCGCCGAGCGGTGGAGGCGTTCTGAATGTTCAGTCAGCTTGAAAATTTCACCGCCGTACATGCGCTCACCCTCGAACACCGACGAGCCGTAGTGCAGAGCATGGGTCAGAACGTGCGTTTTCGCTTCCCGCCAGGGCACGAAATCGCCGTCCATCCAGATCCAGCCGTCACGATCGTCGAAAGGAACGAAGGCCATTGAATAACGTCTCCCGCGAAGAAGAGCGGTTTAGAGCCGTCGAAGCCGCCGAGGTCAACGCCCTGATCGGCAGAGGGGTGCCATGAGCGCGGTTGATTCGCGCCAGAATGGCCGCTCCGGGCCCGTCGCCGGAGCCGGAGTCGGCCGCCATCTGCTGATCGTCGACGACGACGATCGCATCCGCGAACTGCTCAAGGAATATCTGGCCCGGGAAGGCTATCGCGTCACCGGTGCCGCCCACGCGGCCGCCGCGCGGCGGCTGATGGAGCTGATCGAGTTCGACCTGGTGGTGCTGGACATCATGATGCCGGGCGAAAGCGGCCTGGACCTGACGACCTGGGTGCGGAGCAAGGCGGACACCTCGAGCACGCCGGTGCTGCTGCTGACCGCACGCGGCGAGGCCGACGACCGGATCGAGGGCCTGTCGCGCGGGGCCGACGACTATATGACCAAGCCGTTCGACCCGCGGGAACTGGCGTTGCGGATCGAGGCCATCCTGCGCCGGACCGGCGGCAAGCCCATGTCACCGCGCGAGATCAAGCTGGGCGCGGCGGTGTTCGACATGGAGCGGCTGGAACTGACCCGGGACGGCGCGCCGTTGCGGCTGACCGAGGCCGAGGCGCAGCTGCTGAAGACCCTGGCCCTGAGCGCCCACGCCCCGGTCGAGCGCGTCAGCCTGTCGCCCGACACCGCCGACATCACCGGCCGCGCCGTCGACGTCCAGGTGACCCGGCTGCGGCGCAAGCTGGAGGTCGACCCCAAGAACCCGCGCTATCTCCAGACCGTGCGCGGCGTCGGCTATATGCTGGCCCCGGACTGATGGTGGATATTCCTCCCCCAACGGGGGAGGGGGACCGCGACGCGGTGGAGGGGGTCTTTTCCGCCTCCCTTCCT
Organism: uncultured Brevundimonas sp.; assembly: GCF_963975535.1. Classification (GTDB taxonomy): domain Bacteria; phylum Pseudomonadota; class Alphaproteobacteria; order Caulobacterales; family Caulobacteraceae; genus Brevundimonas. The sequence goes on from NZ_CAXBHE010000002.1 coordinate 53,760, forward strand.
CCGGCCCTACCCCCTCCACCATCCTTCGGATGGTCCCCCTCCCCCTGTGGGGGAGGAATGCGATGAAACTCCTGCCCGCCTCGCTGTGGCCGCGGTTTCTGAGGCGGCGGCTGCCGACCTCGCTGTGGGGACGGTCGCTGCTGATCATCGTCTTGCCGGTGCTGATCATGCAGATGGCGGTGACCTGGGTCTTCTTCGACGCCCACTGGCAGACGGTGACCGCCCGCCTGTCGGAAGGCCTGGCCGGCGACATCGCCTGGGCCGCCGAAAGCTACAGCGAGGACCCGTCCCCGGAAAACCTCGCGGTGATCGCCGACCGGGCCCAGCGGGCCATGTCGCTGTCGGTGGCGCTGCAGGAGGGGGCGACCCTGCCGCGCGAACAGGAACGCGGGGCGATCGGAGTCGTCGACCGGGCGCTGGAACACGCGCTGACCGCGCGGCTGGACCAGCCCTTCTGGTTCAACACCACCCGCTACCCGGCCTATGTCGACATCCGGGTGCAGCAGGCCGACGGCGTGCTGCGCATCATCGCCCCGCGCGAACGGGCCGTGGCCACCCAGGCCCACATCTTCGTGCTGTGGCTGACCATCGCCACGGTGCTGCTGATGTCCGTGGCCATCCTGTTCATCCGCAACCAGGTCCGGGCAATCGAGCGGCTGGCCGAGGCCGCCGAGGCGTTCGGCCGGGGCGAGACCTCGGTGCCGTTCAAGCCACACGGTGCGCGCGAGGTCCGGGCCGCCGCGGTCGCCTTCCTGGCCATGCGCGACCGGATCCAGCGCCATATCGAGCAGCGCACCGCCCTGCTGGCCTCGGTCAGCCACGACCTGCGCACGCCGCTGACCCGGCTGCGGCTGGAACTGGCCCTGGCCCCGCCGTTCAAGCGCGCCGGGGCGATGAAGGGCGACCTCGACGAGATGGAGCATATGATCGACGAATACCTCGCCTTCGCCCAGGGCGAGGCCGGCGAGGCGGCCCAGACCGTGACGGTGGCCGACATGCTGAAGGTGGCCGCCGAGGACGCCCGGCGCGCCGGGGTCGAGGCCGAGGTGGTCGCGCCCGCCGACCTGACCGCCACCGTCCGGCCCATCGCCTTCAGACGCGCCCTGGCCAATCTGGCCGGCAATGCCGCGGCCCATGGCGAGCATGTGCGCCTGTCGGCCCGGGCCCTGAGCTCCGGCGGGCTGGAGGTGGTGATCGAGGACGACGGGCCCGGCATTCCGCCGGACATGTATGAGGAGGCCTTCCGGCCGTTCTCGCGTCTGGATCCGGCACGAAACCAGAATCGCAAGGGGGTGGGTCTGGGTCTGGCCATCGCCCGTGACGTGGCCCGGGGCCACGGGGGCGACATCACCCTGGATCGCAGCGACCTGGGCGGGCTGCGCGCGATGATCCGCCTGCCCGGCTGATCACAAATTCCGGCGGATCACTGGCGCGGCGGTGACGGCGGGCGCATCTTCAGCCGGACAGGGCTGGAGCCCGGAGATGACCATGCGCAATCTTGCCTTTCTCGCCCCCCTCGCCGCCACCCTGGCCCTCGCCGGCGCGACCCAGGCCCAGCCGGCCGCGGTCAGCGTCAGCATCGGTCCTGACCTGCAGGAGAAGGCGGCGGACCTCGGCCCGCGCGAAGTGCTCCGGGAAGTGGACCGGCTGGCCGTGACCGTTCGCGACGCCCTGACCGAAAGCGGTGCCCTGCAGGGCGCGCGGGTCGAACTGGTGCTGACCGACCTGCGGCCAAACCGCCCGACCTTCGAACAGATGGCCCGCCGGCCCGGTCTGGACGGTCATCGCAGCATCAGCATCGGCGGGGCGGCGATCGAGGGCGAGGTGATCACCGCCGACGGCCAGCGCCTGCCGGTGCGCTATCGCTGGTATTCCCGCGACCTGATCGATGTGCACGGCTACGCCACCTGGCATGACGCCGAGCGGGCCTTCGACCGGCTGGCCGCCAATCTGGTCGCCGGGCGGCTAGTGACCCGATAGTTCCTCGGCCCGGGCCGCGGCCGCCTTGATCGCGGCGGTGGCGGGCGCGGCGACGCTGGCGGCCATGGCGTCCAGTCCGGCCTGGGTCGTGCCGCCAGGCGCGGCGATCTGGGACACCAGGTCGGCGAGCGGACGGCCGGTGTCGGCCCCCGATCCGGCCGAGCGCAGCGCACCGCGGGCCAGGGCCTCGGCGGCCACGGGGTCCAGCCCGGCGGCCTCACCGGCGGCGGCCATCGCCTGGACGAAGGCATAGACGAAGGCGGGGCCGGAGCCGGCGACGGCGGTGGCGGCGTTCATATGCGCCTCGTCGTCGAGATCGACCACCGTGGCCATCGCGGCGAACAGGGCGCGTCCAGCCTTGAGCGCCACGGCGGAGGTCGAGGACAGGGCCGCGACGCCGCGCCCCTGGGCCACGGCGGTGGTCGGCATGACCCGCACGACCGGACGGGCCGCGAAGGCTTCGGTCAGGGCCGCGCCCGGAACTCCGGCCATTACCGAGACGATCACGGTATCGGCGGGCAGCAGGTCGACCAGCGGGGCCACGGCCGCGCGCCACATGGCCGGTTTGACCGCGACCACCAGCACCCGGGCATCGGCCAGGGCTTCCAGCGGCGGATTGATCCAGGCCCCGCGCTTGCGCGCGGCCTCGGCCACCGGCTTTTCCGACGGGGTCAGGATGATCAATTCGGCCGGGTCCAGGGCCTCGGTCGCCAGCCAGCCCTCGGCGATGGCCGAGCCCAGCCGACCGCAGCCCAGCAGGACGACGGGACGGGCGGACGAATGTTCGGTTTCAGCTTTGGCCACGGCGGGGGCTCCTGGACAGACCGCGTCCCGACAAGGGATCGGGACGCTTCAGGCGCAGGGCATATGGCTTCAGGGCGGCGCTGTCACCCGCCGTCGGGGTCGCGGCCGGTCAGATCGACGGGGTCAGGCGGTGCCGACGGTCTCGAACAGGCAAGCGTCGATGGCTTCCTGCGGCTTCTTGTTGCCCTTGATCATGAAGGCGAAGGCCGGGTGGTAGCGATCGGCCGCCTCGACCGCGGCGTCGATCATCGAGGCCGCCTGGGCCAGGGTCGGGCGCTCGCCGTGCGGCAGGGCCAGGGAATGGCGGAACACGATCTCGCCGTCCTCGGCCCAGACCTCGAAATGGCCGAGCCAGGTGCGCTGGTTGACCAGGGCGATCAGTTCGTAGGCGGCGTTGCGCCGCCCCTTGCTGACCCGAAGGTCGAGGGCACAGCACAGCTGCAGGCAGTCGCCCTCAGGACGCCAGGCGAACCACAGCTCATAGTCCTTCCAGTCCCCCGCCAGGGCAAAGGCCAGGTCGCCGTCGTCCGTGCGATCGAACGGCAGGTTCTCTGCCGTCAGCACATGTTCGACCACATCCAGCGGATCAAAGGGGACATCGACCTCTTCGGGCCTCGCAGCGTCCATCAGGCAGTCCCAATCATTCGGGGCATGTCGCGCGACTCACGCTCCATGAATTGACGGTAGGCGTGTTCGCAGATTCGGCTCAACCGGCTGCGTCCTTGGGGGGAACCGAGGCTGTGGACGTTCCCTTTCCAGGCTTCTTTTGCCCGGTTGCGGACACATTGCCGTCTTTCAGGGCCGCGATCTCGGCGCGCAGGGCGGCGATCTCGGCCTTGAGGGCATCGAATTCGTCGCGACGGACCAGATCCATCTCGGCCACCATGCGGTCGGACTGGGCGCGGAAGGCCGCCTTGGCCTCGTCACCGGCGGCCTGGGCCAGCCCCATCGCGCCGGTCGTCAGCTTGGCGAACTCGTCGAGGATGGGGTTGCGCGTCTGCATGGCCGTCTGTCTCCTGACCGGATCGACTCCGGGTCACTGCGGGGGATGGTCCGCCCGATATGGTGAATGAATCCTTTAGAACACGGGGGCGGCGCTCTATCGCCCGGTCTTGGGGCAGAAGCGAGGCGGCTGAAAATCCGCGACGGGCGCGACGTCCCTTGCTAAATGCCGGGTCAGGCGATTGCAGGAGTGCCCGTGCCCTTTCCCGAGTTCGACCCGATCTGGTTCAGCATCGGCCCGCTGGATATCCGCTGGTACGCCCTGGCCTATGTCACCGGCATCGTGCTGGGCTGGTGGTATGCGGCGCGGCTGGTGAAGAGCGCGAGCGTCTGGGCCCCGGGCCGGCCGCCGGTCAATGCGGTGCAGCTGGACGACCTGGTGCTCTGGATCACCCTCGGCATCATCCTCGGCGGGCGTCTGGGCTATGCCCTGTTCTACCGGCCGGAACTGTATGGCGACCTGTTCACCGGCGCGGACTGGGGTCAGCGGCTGGCCCTGTTCCGCCTGTGGGACGGTGGCATGTCCTTCCACGGCGGCCTGATCGGCGTGTCCGCGGCCATGGTCGCCTTCGCCCGCCGCAACCGGATCAACATGCTCAGCCTCGGCGACCTGGTCGCCCCGGTGGTGCCGATCGGCCTGGCCTTCGGCCGACTGGCCAATTTCGTCAACGGCGAGCTGTGGGGCCGCCCCACCGACGTCGCCTGGGGCGTGAACTTCTGCAACAACCACGCCCGGGCCATCTACGGCGCGACCTGCGAATATATGGGGTCGGGCCCCGGTGATGTCGTGCGCCATCCCAGCCAGCTGTATGAGGCCGGGCTGGAGGGCATCGTGCTGCTGGCCATCCTGTCCTTCGCCGTGTGGAAGGTCCGTCTGCTGGCCAAGCCCGGCTATGTCACCGGCCTGTTCCTGCTGGGCTACGGCCTGATCCGGGCCTTGCTGGAGACGGTCCGTCAGCCCGACGTCGGTCTCGACCAGCTGCCGCTGGGCCTGACCATGGGCATGATCCTGTCGGTGCCGATGATGCTGATCGGTCTCTGGCTGATCCAGCGCGCCTGGCGTCGGCCGCCGGTCGCGGCCGCGCCCCAGCCTTCAGCAGACTGATGACGTTGAAGGCCCGGCTGGCGCGCGAGATCGCCCTGACCGGACCGATGACCGTCGCCGACTACGTCAACCGCTGCCTGCATGATCCGCAGGACGGCTACTATGCGACCCGCCCCGCCCTCGGTGCCGGCGGCGACTTCATCACCGCCCCCCTGGTCAGCCAGATGTTCGGCGAGCTGATCGGTCTGTGGGCGGTCGAGACCTGGCAGCGGCTGGGCGCGCCGGAACGGGTGCGGCTGGTCGAGGTCGGACCCGGCGACGGGACCCTGATGGCCGACGCCCTGCGCGCGGCGCGGCTGGCTCCCGACTTCCTGCAGGCGGTGGACCTGATCCTGATCGAACCCAGCGCGCCGCTGCGGGCGATGCAGGCCAGGATGCTGGCCGACAGCGACGTGCATCCGCGCTGGGTCTCGGGCCTGGAGCGGATCGAGACCGACGCCCCGGTGATCCTGATCGCCAATGAGGTGCTGGACTGCATGCCGGCGCGCCAGTTCGTGAAGACGGCGGACGGCTGGGCCGAGCGGCGCGTCGGCGTCGACGACGCCGGGGCCCTGATCTTCGGCCTGGTGGCCATCAACGGCGGCTTCACACGCCCGAGCTTCGAGATGGCCCCGGGCCAGACACTGGAGATCTCGGACCAGCAGGCGGTGTTCGGTCGCGACCTGGCCCGGCTGGTCAGCGCCACATCGGGGGCGGCGCTGCTGATCGACTATGGCCGGGCCCGGCCCGAGGCCGGGGATACGCTGCAGGGTCTGTACCGGCACCGCAAGGTCGACCCGCTGGCCGCGCCGGGCGAGGCCGACCTGACCCAGTGGGCCGACTTCCCCGCGGTGCTGGAAGCCGCGGTCCACGCCGGAGCCGATGTCACCGGCTGCCGCGACCAGGGCGACTTTCTCGGCCGGCTGGGTATCGCGGCCCGGTCCGAACGACTGATGGCGGCCCGGCCCGATGTCGCCCCGGTGATCCAGCGCCAGCTGGACCGGCTGACCGGACCCGAGCAGATGGGGACCCTGTTCAAGGCCGCCGCGATTTTTTCCCCGCGCTCGCTGATGGTGCCGGGGTTCGAGGCCTGAGCGGACTGGCAGGGTTTGGCGAATTCGGGGTGCCAACCCTGCCAAATCCCGCCCTGCCCCCCGATCCGGCGAGGTCGCCATATTGTGATCATAGACGACCGCTGCGCCGGTTCCGGACGCAGGCCGCAACCGCGACAGGCGGATGCGCGCGCGATATGAAAAGGGGATGACCGACCTCCTGACCCCCATCACCCATCCGCTGCTGACCAACGCCGGGGTGCGCCATGGCTTCTTCACGCGCACGGGCGGCGTGTCGACCGGCCTGTATCAGGGGCTGAACACCGGAGTGGGGTCGGGCGACGATCCGGCCGCCGTGGCCGAGAACCGGCGTCGCGCCGCCGCCTGGCTGGGCGGCACGCCCGACGACCTGGCCGCCTGCTACCAGATCCATTCCACCGTCACCCGCGTGGCCGAGGCCGGCTGGAAGGGGTTCCGGCCCGAGGGCGACGCCGTGGCCAGCGCCGCGCCCGGCGCGATCTGCGCCGTGCTGACCGCCGACTGCGCGCCGATATTGCTGGCCGACGCCGGGGCCGGGGTGGTCGCGGCCGTCCACGCGGGCTGGAAGGGGGCGCTGGACGGGGTGGTGCACAGCGCCGTCGCCGCCATGCAGGCGCTGGGGGCCGCGCCGGGCCGGACGGTGGCGGTGGTCGGACCCTGTATCGCCCAGGCCTCCTATGAGGTCGACACTGCCTTCATGGACCGGTTCACCCACCACGATCCGGGCAGCGAGCGGTTTTTCGCGCCGGGCGTCGTGGCCGACCGCCGCCAGTTCGACCTGCCCGGCTTCGTGCTGTGGCGGCTGGAACAGGCCGGGATCGGCGAGGCCGTCTGGACCGGCGACGACACGCGGGCGGATGCGGCGCGCTTCTATTCGAACCGGCGGGCCTATCTGAACGGTGAGCCGGACTTCGGGCGGTTGATCAGTGCTGTGGCGCTGGGGTGAGGTCGGGAGACGGGCTCGACCGACGCTCTATTCACCGAACCTGATCCGGACACCCGCATTGGCCGTGATCCCCTCCAGGGGGGCCCAGGCATCTACGGTCCAGCTGCCGTCCGGAGCACGCTGGGGCCGCAGCAGCGGGTCCTCGCGGGTCTGGCGCACATCAAGCAGGTTTTCGAGGTTCAGGAACAGGCGGTAGCGCCCGAAAATCACTTCCCCCAGAAGACCAAGCTCGACGTAGCTGTCACTCCTGGTGCGGTAGGGATTGGCCTCCAGGGCCTGCTCACCGGTGTAGTAGGCTTCGAATCCGATCCGCCCCCGGTCGTGATCCTCCCACATGGCGACGAAGCCGGCGGAATGGCGCGGTGTCAGCGGAACGGCCTGACGGCCGAAACCCGTATCATCCGGCTCGCTGGCATCGACATAGAGGTAGCTGCCGGTAACGACCCAGGGGCCGCGTCGCCAGCGGCCCAGCGCTTCGACCCCACGGGTCCGGGTCAGGCCGTCGGCATTGACCAATCGCACGCGATCCGGCGCGGTCGCCTGCAGGCGCACCGCACCGTCGATATCCGAGGCAAAGACGGTCAGCCCCCATTCCCACGGTCCCGCCGCATAGCCGAAATCCAGTGAAGCAGTCTCGGCGGTTTCCTCGCGAAGTCCCGCGAGAGGCTCCAGTCGGGCGAGGCCCGAAGCCTCGATTTCCTCGACAAAAGGCGTCAGGGCGTAGAATCCACGTCCCCACGAGGCACGAACGGTCCACGGACCGGGCTTGTAGAGCAGGGACAGGCGCGGGCTGAACTGGGCGTCATAGGCGCTGTGATCGTCCCATCGCGCGCTCGCGGCGATAACCAGATCGTCCGTCAGATCGCGTTCGACCTGGAGGAACAGCGCCGGTGTTTCGAAGGTGTAGTTGAAGCCGGGAAACGTCGCGGACGCATAGTCCTCGGTCTGGAAGGCGACTCCCCCCAACCAGGATGAGCCGAGAGCCTCCATCGAGACGGACCCCTCGGCAAGCACGGTCTGGTGTTCGTCCTTTTCGACCAGGGACCCGAAGCGATGCCGGTGCGCCTGGGTCACGCCGGAAGCGCGCAACTGGGCCGTGCCCCAGCTGCCAAGGGGGTGTTCGATCACCATGCCCGCGTCGATCCGGCGCGTGTCCTGGTTCTGCTGGAAAGGCTGCCCGTCAGGCGCAAGCCGGCCGCTTGACGTGCCCCCGCGTCGATCCTCGGTCATGGCTCCAAGCGTGACGAAGAGGCGCGAACCGTCGTCGCCATCCCAGAAGAGCCGGGGACGCGCGGAAACGCGTTCGTAGGCGGCCATATCGATCCAGCCGTCGGCATCGAGGTCCTGCCCGGTTTGCCGATTGGCGGAGGCCAGAAGCGAAGCCCCCCAGCCGCTGCTGAGCGGCGCAGATCCGTAGGCGGAGAGGTCCTGTCCGTCCTGCGATGTGGCGTTCAGGATCAACTCGCCCCCGGCCTCGTCGCCGGGACGTCGGGAGATGAGATTGATGACTCCGCCCAACGCCTGCCCCCCGTAGAGTGCCGAAGCGGCCCCCTTGATCACCTCGACCTGTCGAAGGTCGCTCGGCGGGATTTGCAGCAGGCCCAGTGAAGACGCCTGGCCGCCGTAGAGGGGCAACCCGTCTGCCAGCAGCTGGGTGTAGCGGCCCCTCATGCCCTGCACACGGATATTGGCTGCTCCCAGGCCGGGCGAGGTCACCTGCACGCGAAGACCGCCCGTCTCGGCGAGCAGCATCGAGATATTGCCGGGCCGCATCAGAAGCTTCTCTTCGATCTCCTCCTGCCCGAGAATCTCGACCCGGACCGGCTCATCCTGCACGCGCCGCCGGGAGCGCGTGGACTGGACGATGACATCCTCGATCCGGGTTATCCCGTCGTCGTGGTGAATCTCGCCACCGGCCTCCTGGGCGAAGACCGTGCCGGGAACTGCCATCACAGCGAACAGGGCGGCCAAGACCTGCGGGTGGGAGTGGCGCATTGTTCGGGGGGCCTTCGGTGATGGAACACCGCATAGAGTCCGGACGTCCTGCCGGGTCAAGGCACGCCCGTCCTCATCCACCAGGACTTCCACAATGGGGAGACATGAACCGTTTCGCAGGCCTGGTCGGCCCGCCGAGCGCGGTCTCTAGCCGACCTGGGCCAGCTGGGGGACGCGGACCGTTTCGCGCCAGGCCTGGCGGTTGGCCAGCAGTTCGCGGACCAGCAGGTTGTTGATGGCATGGCCGGCCTTGACCCCTTCGTAGCGGCCCAGCAGGGGCGCGCCGAGCACGTAGAGGTCGCCGATGGCGTCCAGCGCCTTGTGCTTCACGAACTCGCGTTCCATGCGCAGGCCACCGGGGTTGAGGATCTCGTCGCCATCGATGACCACGGCGTTCTCGAGGCTGCCGCCACGGGCCAGACCGGCCTTGCGCAGGGCCTCGACCTCATGGGCGAAGCCGAAGGTGCGGGCGGCCATGATCTCGGTGCGGAAGGTGGCCTCGTCGACAACGAAATCAACCACCTGGTTGCCGATCACCGGGGTCGGGAAGTCGATCTCGAAGCGCATCTCATAGCGGTCGCACGGCAGCAGGGCGGCGGTCTTGTCACCGTCCTGAACCCGGATCGGCTCGAGGATCTCGATATAGCGGACCGGGGCCTCCTGGCGGCGGAAGCCGGCGCGGTCCAGCAGCTGGACGAATTGCAGGGCCGAACCGTCGAGGATCGGCAGCTCGGGGCCGTCGACCTCGACCACGGCATTGGACACGCCCAGGGCGCAGAAGGCGGCCATCAGATGCTCGATGGTCGACAGGCGCACGCCGGCGGCGTTGGCGATCATGGTGTTCAGGCGGGCATCGACGACGACATCGCCCGAGACGGGAATACGGTTGTCGCGATCGGTGATGTCGGTGCGCACGAAGACGATACCGGTGCCGGTCGGGGCCGGACGCACGGCCAGACGCACACGCTTTCCGGTGTGCACGCCCACGCCCGCGATGATCGCAGGGGCGATGGTCGTCTTCTGGTGATGGTCGTTTCTGACCGACAAACTCGAACTCGCTCTGACGTCCAGCCGCTTCTGCGCACGGAACTTTACTCGCAGACCGTCTAGCGATCCGGCGGCAGGGTCGAAATGAAAGTCGGGTTTCCGATTGTTTCGTTTTGGGAAGATCGCTCGCCCCGAACGCGAAACCGCCCCGGGGCCCTGGGCACCGAGGCGGCTTCTTATCGCACATTATTCAGATGGTTAGTTGGCCAGGCGGCGCAGGAACGACGGAATCTCCAAATCGTCCTCTGCCTGGCCGGTCTGCGGCTCCGGGGCCGGCTGGGCCGAGCTGGTGGTGCGCATCTGCGAGGTTCCGCGCGACGGTGACGACGGCACATAGACCGGCGGGGTCGCGGGGCGCTTGCCACGGCCGAACAGGCTCCAGCCGCTGCGGCGATGGTCACGGTCATCGTAGGAATCGTCGGCGACGACCTCTTCACGGACCGGCGCGGCGGGGGCCGGACGCTCGCTGTAGAGGTCGCCCTGCGACTCGGAGGCGGATGCGGCGGTCCGGGGCCGCGGGGCGGCTTCATACTCCTCGACCCAGGGATCGACGATCGGCTGCAGGTCGCGTTCCTCGGCGACGTGGATCACCGGCTCGGGACGCACGTCAGCCCGCGGGGCGGCGGCATAGGCCCGCTCGGACGCCTGGAAGGTCGGGGTGACGGGAGCCGGCTCGGCCACGCGCGGGGCCTCGGCCCGGACGGCTTCGGCACGGGCGGGTTCCGGCGCGCGGACCGGGGCTGCCGGGGTCGTCGTCGCGGCGTGGCGACGGCCGTCCAGCAGGTTGGTGCCCTGGGGCTCGATCTTGGAGATGATCGCCTCGTCCATGCCGGTGGCGACGACCGAGACGCGGATCTTGCCGTCCAGCGACGGGTCGAAGGCGGCACCGAAGATGATGTTGGCGTCGCCGTCCACCTCGCCGGCGATGGCGTTGGCGGCCTCGTCGACTTCCAGCAGGGTCATGTCCAGACCGCCGGTGATGTTGACCAGCACGGCCTTGGCCCCCTTGAGGGAGGTTTCGTCCAGCAGCGGGTTGGCGATGGCGTTCTGGGCCGCCTGCAGGGCGCGGTCGTCGCCCGAGGCCTCGCCCGTGCCCATCATCGCCTTGCCCATTTCGGACATGACGGCGCGGACGTCGGCGAAGTCGAGGTTGATCAGGCCGGGCAGGATCATCAGGTCGGTGATCGAGCGGACGCCCGAATGCAGCACCTGGTCGGCCATGCCGAAGGCGTCGGCGAAGGTGGTGCGCTCGTTGGCGACGCGGAACAGGTTCTGGTTCGGAATGACGATCAGGGTGTCGACATAGCGCTGCAGCTCGGCGATGCCGGCATCGGCCAGACGCATGCGGTGACGGCCCTCGAAGGTGAAGGGCTTGGTCACGACGCCGACGGTCAGGATGCCGCGGTCACGGGCGCATTTGGCGATGACGGGGGCCGCACCGGTGCCGGTGCCGCCGCCCATGCCGGCGGTGATGAAGACCATATGGGCCCCATCGAGATGGCTGAAGATTTCCTCGGCCGATTCCTCGGCGGCATTCATGCCGACCTCGGGATGCGCGCCGGCGCCCAGACCCTGGGTGATGGTCTCGCCCAGCTGGATGCGGCGGTCGGTCTTGGCGAAGGACAGATGCTGGGCATCGGTGTTGGCGACGACGAACTCGACCCCTTCAAGGCCGGCGTCGATCATGTTGTTGACGGCGTTGCCGCCCGCACCACCCACGCCGAATACGACGATCCGGGGCTTCAGTTCCGTATTTTCAGGACGCACCAGCGATAGAGACATTTCGATTCCGACCTTCCGACCCAGCCCCGTAGATCCAATGCGAAACCCCGCCGATTCGCATTGGTTATGGACGCGTTAAGGAAAGCCCCAACAGCGTTAAGGGAAGGTTACCGGATAAGGTGAGTCGGGCCGTTAAACAGCCGGTTCGTTAACCTTGGCGGCAAAAATCGCCCGTCTTTCAACAGGTCGACCCGGCTTCGCCGATAAACCGGCGATCAATCAGAGATTTTCGCGCAGCCAGCCGGCGGCCCGGGCGACCAGATTGCCCTGGTGGACGCGCGGGGCGTCGGCGGCGGTGATCTGGCGTGACATCAGCTTGCGCGCCGATACGGCCTCGCGCGGTCCGTAGGCGGCCCGCAGCAGGATGCCGGCGGCCGAGCAGAAGGCCGGGCCCGAGGCGGCGTCGGCGAGGTGGGGCGCGCGCTGCGGCTTGCCCAGCCGGACCGGGCGGTCGAACACCCGCACGGCCAGTTCGCGCACACCGTTGAGCTGGCTGGCCCCGCCGGTCAGGACCAGGCCGGCCCCCGGCTCGAGCCCGACCCCGGCATTGCGCAGGCGGTCGCGCAGCAGCTCCAGCGTCTCCTCGACACGGGGAGCGATGACGGTCTTGAGCATGGCGCGGGGTACGATCACCGGACCGGACGAGGGATCCTCGCCGCGCGGCGGAGCCTCCAGCATCTCGCGGTCCTCGTTGGCGCTGGCCATGGCCGAGCCGTGCAGGGTCTTGAGCCGCTCGGCCCCGGCCCGTGAGGTCGACAGGCCGCGGGCGATGTCGGCCGTGACGTGATCACCACCGACGTTGAGGCTCTCGATATGCAGCAGCGAACGCCCGCCCCAGACGGCGGCGCTGGTCGAGCCGCCGCCCATGTCGATGCAGACGGCCCCGAGATCCATCTCGTCGTCTTCCAGTGCGGCCAGGGACGAGACCATCGGCGCGGCGACCACGCCCTGCAGGTCCAGATGGGCCAGTTCGAGGCAGTGACTGAGCGAGGAGAAGGCGCTTTCGGCCATCGACACGACCAGCAGGTCGAGACCGAGCGAGCCGCCGTGCATGGCGCGCGGGTCATGGACGCCGCGCGCGCCGTCGACCGACCAGGCGATCGGCAGGACGTGGATCGGGCGACGGTTGGGCAGACGCACCTGGGCCAGGGCCATGGCGATGGCGCGGGCCAGATCGGCGTCGCCGACCGGGTTGGCCCCCAGCGAAACCCGGGCCTGGACGCGGTGGCTGGCCATCTGGCCGATGGCGGTGGTGACGACGACGCCCGAGACCGGGGCCCCGGCCGCGCGCTCGGCCCGTTCGACGGCGTGGCCGATGGCCTGGGCCGCGTCATCCATGCTGACGATGGCCCCGCCCTTCACGCCGCGCGACTGGACGTGGCTGGCTCCGGCGACGCGGATGGTGCGGTCGGCATGGCGCACGCCGTCGGGCTTCATGATGAAGCAGGCGACCTTGGACTGGCCCAGGTCGAGCGCCGCCACGACCGGGGCGCGGCCCGCCGCGCCCTTGGCATTGTCCACAGTCTTGTCCGCACGCCCGGCCATCAGTTCCGCTCTTTCATACGCTTACACATCACCGGCCGAGGGACGGACGGCGACTTCATCCGGGGTTCTCAGATCGACCCGGGCGAAGCCGAGGTCGAGCAGTCGCTCACGCTGGTCCAGCGCATCGAGCTGGATCAGGGCCGCGTCCTGGTCGGTCGCGGGCAGTTGAATCAGGCTGCCGTCCTTCAAACGCAGGTCCCAGCGGCGTTCATCGACCCGCACCAGGGCGTCGATCCGGCTCATCAGACGGGGACGCTGGGCCAGCAGGGGCAGGATTTCGGCGGCGGCCAGGTCGGCCCCCTTGCCGACGACCAGCGGCAGGCCCGGATAGCGGCCGGCGTCGGCCCCGGTGATGACCCGGCCCTGGCCGTCGATGACCTTGACCTGTCCTCCCGCCTGCCAGACGGCGAGACGGTCGTGCTCGCGCACCTCGATGATCAATGTGTCGGGCAGCAGACGCACGACGCGCGCCTCACGCACCCAGCCGACAGCCTCGACGCGCTGGCGCAGCAGGTCGAGGTCGAGTCCGATGATCGGCTGTCCGGCCTGGACCTCGAGGGCCTGCTGGATGGCGGGGGTCGCCTCGGCCGAGGCCCCGGTGATGTGCACCCGGCGCAGGCTCAGCCCCATGCCGGTCATGACGGTGTCGACACCGCCGGATACGGAATTGCCGATCCGCTCGGCGCGCGCGCCGGTGGCCAGAACGCCGAGCAGCAGCAGGGCACCGGCGGCGATGCTGATCACCACCGCACGCGGCGACAGGTCGAGACGGCCGATGGCCGCCATCTTGCCGGGAACCGGCGACGCGTTCCGGGCTCCGCCACGCGACCGACCGCCCCCCTTGCCGGAGGGCGCACCGCGATTGGGAGCCTGTTTGGAACTCTGTCGCCGACCGCCGCGAACTATCGCGGGCATGAGGCGTCCTCCACCATCCACCGAACCAGATCCTGATACGTCATCCCGGAATGGACGGCCTGCTCGGGAACGAGCGAGGTCGGGGTCATGCCGGGCTGGGTATTGACCTCCAACAGGACGAGATCGTCCTTAACATCGTCATAACGAAAGTCGGATCGGGTGACGCCGCGGCAACCGAGGGCGACATGGGCCCGTTCGGATTCGCGCAGCGCGGCCTCGAATACATGCGGCGGCAGTCGGGCCGGAAGCTGGTGAACCGACCCGCCCGGCGCATATTTGGCCTCATAGTCATAGAAGCCCTTCACCGGAGTGATGTCGGTCACGGTCAGGGCGCGCGGACCACCGGCCTCGCCGATCACGGCAACGGCCAGCTCCTTGCCGGCGATATAGGGCTCGACCATCACCTGCTCGCCATAGGCCCAGTCGTCGGCCCCGACCTCGAGCTGCGGGCCGTTGGCCCCCTCGCGCACCAGATAGACCCCGACCGAGGACCCCTCGGCATTGGGCTTGATCACATAGGGCGGGTCGATCACGTGGCGGCGGGCCACCTCATGCCGGTCGAACAGGCCGCCGCCGGGGACCCGCACACCGGCCGCGCGCAGCACGGCCTTGGACTTGTCCTTGTCCATGGTCAGGGCCGACGGCAGGACACCGGAGTGGGTATAGGGAATGGCGAGGGTCTCGAGCACGCCCTGGACGCAGCCGTCCTCGCCCCAGTGGCCGTGCAGGGCGTTGAAGACGACGTCAGGCTTGAGAGCGGCCAGCACCTGGGCCAGATCGCGGCCGGCGTCGATGCGGGTGACGCGGACCCCCTGGGCCTCGAGGGCCTCGGCGCAGCCCTTGCCCGAGGACAGGGACACTTCGCGCTCGGACGACAGTCCGCCCAGCAGGACGGCGACGTGCAGATCTGCGAACGGGCGGGTCATGGGATCAACTCAAAGGGGGCGGCCGATCCTCTTGATCTCCCATTCGAGGTTTACGTTCAGTTTACTTTGAACGTCCTCGCGCACGGCATTTCCCAGACCCTCGATGTCCGCAGCCGTTGCGTCGTTGAAATTGATCATGAAATTGGAATGCAGCTCGCTGAATTTTGCGCCTCCGAAAGGTTTGCCGCGCCAGCCCGCCTCGTCGACCAGTTGCCACGACGAATGGCCGGGCGGGTTCTTGAAGGTCGACCCCCCCGTCTTCTCGCGGATCGGCTGGGTCTGTTCGCGGCGACTGGTGATCCCGGCGATGCGGGCGGCGACGGCCTCGGGATCGTCGGGCGTGCCGCGATAGACCGCCTCGATCCAGATGATGTCGGCCGGGGCTTCGGAGTGGCGATAGGTATAGCCGAAGTCGGCCAGGGCGTAGTCGACCCGCTCCCCGGCCCGCGTCAGGCCCCAAGCGGACACCAGAATGTCCTTCGTCTCCGCCCCGTAGCAGCCGGCGTTCATGGTCAGGGCCCCGCCGATGGTGCCCGGAATCCCGGCATAGAATTCCAGTCCCGCCAGCCCGGCCCTGGCCGAGGCCCTGGCGACCATGGCGTCCAGCGCGCCGGCACCCGCCGTAATGGTGTCGCCCTCGGCGGTGATGCCCGCGAACGGCCGACCGGCCAGGCGGATGACTACCCCCTCGACCCCGCCGTCACGGACGATGACATTGGAGCCGACGCCCAGCACCGTCACCGGCACGACCGGGTCCAGCGCCTTCAGGAAGTCGGCGAGATCGTCGGGGTCGGCCGGGATGAACAGCACATCGGCCGCGCCGCCGACCCGGAACCAGGTGAAGGGGCCCAGCGGCTCGTCGCGGAGAAGTTTGCCGCGGACCGGGGGAAGGGAGTCACGCCAAGACATTTCTATGTTCCGCTCATCCCGGCGAAAGCCGGGACCCAGTGTTTTGGGCGATCGGTTGACGGTATGGCCCTCAAGACCTGATCCAGGCCGCCAGTGCTCGGGCGAAAGAACTGGGTCCCGGCTTTCGCCGGGATGAGCGGGTTGGGGGACATCACGCCAGCGCCTCCAGCTGCGCCGGCAGGGCATAGGCCCAGCCGGTGATGTCGCCGGCCCCGAGCAGGACGACGACGTCGCCGGGCCGGGCCTCGGCGGCGACGACGCCGGGCAGGTCGGCCAGGGACTGCAGGGCCGAGACGTGGCGGTGGCCGTAGCGGCGCACGCCGTCGACCAGGGCGTCCTTGTCGACGCCCTCGATCGGCGCTTCGCCGGCCGGATAGACGTCGGCGACGATGACCACATCGGCGTCGGAGAAGCTGGTCGAGAATTCTTCCATCAGGTCGCGCAGCCGGGTGAAGCGGTGCGGCTGCATCACGGCGATGACCCGGCCCTCGGTGACCTGGCGCGCGGCCTTGAGCACGGCGGCGATCTCGACCGGGTGGTGGCCGTAGTCGTCGACGATGCGCACGCCGTTGACGACACCGGTCGTGGTGAAGCGGCGCTTGACCCCGCCAAAGCCGGCCAGGCCGCTGCGGATATCCTCGTCGGTCACGCCCAGCTCGCGGGCCACGGCGATGGCGGCCAGGGCATTGGAGACATTGTGCCAGCCGGCCATCGGCAGGTGCAGGCCGTCAATGCGCGTCGTCTCGCCGTTCTGGATCACCACGTCAAAGCGGCAGCCGTCGGCGGCCATGTCGCAGTTTTCGGCCCGGACCATGGCCTGGGGGTTGAGGCCGTAGGTGACCAGCCGGCGATTGTCGATCGCCGCGACCAGCCGCTGCACCTCGGGATGGTCGAGGCAGACGGCGGCGAAGCCGTAGAAGGGGATGTTCTCGACGAAGTCCACGAACGCCTTCCGCACCGCGTCGAAATCGCCGTAGTGGTCGAGGTGTTCCGGGTCGATATTGGTGACGATCGCCACCGTCGACTTGAGGCGCAGGAAGCTGCCGTCGCTCTCGTCGGCCTCGACCACGATCCAGTCGCCGTCGCCGACCTTGGCGTTGGTGCCATAGGCATTGATGATGCCGCCATTGACCACGGTCGGGTCCAGATTGCCCGCATCCAGCAGACAGGCGACCATCGAGGTGGTTGTGGTCTTGCCATGGGTGCCGCCGACCGCGACCGAGAACTGCAGCCGCATCAGTTCGGCCAGCATCTCGGCCCGGCGCACCAGCGGGATGCGGCGCGCGCGGGCGGCGACCAGCTCGGGATTGGCCGCCGTGACGGCGGTCGAATAGACGAGGGCCGAGACGCCCTCGGTCACATGGGCCGCGTCGTGGCCGATGAAGATGGTCGCGCCCAGCTTTTGCAGCCGTTCGGTATTGGCGCTGGCCCGGGAGTCCGAGCCCTGCACCGCATAGCCGATCTTGAGCATGATCTCGGCGATACCGCTCATGCCGATGCCGCCGATGCCGACGAAATGCACAGGACCGAGGTCGAAGGGGACGGGGCGAAGGCGAGCGTTCATCCCGTCGTCATAGCGAAGGCGGCGCGGGTTTGCCCAGAGGCGGAGCCGTCCCCGCGCGTGTTTCCTGCAAATCCGGCGAGATATTTGCGCGCGGTTACCCGCCCTTAACCGTGATGATTCACCACTCAACCCTCAAGCTGAGTGGGGCCGAGTTTCGTGACCGATCTGAAGACCGATGTCGTCCTGCGTGGCGACTGCATCGAAATGCTCAAGACCCTGCCCGACGCCTCGGTCGACATGGTCTTCGCCGACCCGCCCTATAATCTGCAGCTGGGCGGCGACCTGCTGCGGCCGGACAACAGCCTGGTCGACGCCGTCGACGACGACTGGGACAAGTTCGACAGCTTCGCCGCCTATGACGCCTTTACCCGCGCCTGGATGGCGGAATGCCGCCGGGTGCTGAAGCCCGACGGCTCGATCTGGGTGATCGGCAGCTATCACAATGTCTTCCGCCTGGGTTCGGCGATCCAGGACCTGGGCTTCTGGGTGCTGAACGACATCATCTGGCGCAAGTCCAACCCGATGCCGAATTTCAAGGGCACGCGCTTCACCAATGCCCATGAGACGCTGATCTGGGCGGCCCGCAGCCGCGACCAGAAGCGTTATACGTTCAACTACGACGCGCTGAAGGCCTTCAACGAGGATGTGCAGATGCGCTCCGACTGGACCTTCGCCCTGTGCACCGGCGAGGAGCGCATCAAGGACGCCGACGGCAAGAAGGCCCATCCGACCCAGAAGCCCGAGGCCCTGCTGCACCGGGTGCTGATGGCCGCGACCAAGCCGGGCGACGTCGTCCTGGACCCGTTCTTCGGCACCGGCACCACCGGGGCCGCCGCGCGGCGGATGGGGCGTCACTATATCGGCATCGAGCGCGACCCGACCTATGCCGACGTGGCCGAGAAGCGCATCGCCGCCGTGGTACCCGCCCGCCCCGAGGACCTGGTGGTCACCGGATCCAAGAAGCATGAGACCAAGGTGCCGTTCGGGGCCCTGGTCGAGGCCGGCCTGCTGCAGCCGGGCGACCGGCTGTACTGCCCCAAGGGCGACCGCGAGGCCCGGGTCCGGGCCGACGGTTCGCTGGTCTCGGGCGAGATGAGCGGCTCGATCCACAAATTGGGGGCCCTGTTCGAGAACGCCCCGGCCTGCAACGGCTGGACCTACTGGCGCTTCAAGACCGACCAGGGGTTGCGTTCGATCGACACCCTGAGGGCCGAGGTCCGCGCCGGAATGCAGTAGGCGACGACAGGCTCACGCGCGTTCGGGACATACGGTCGCAGACCCTTCTGTCCACGGAACGAACTGGCAGCCGACCGGTTTGACTCCCATGTTCCTATGGTTGCGGACGGCGGAGTCTCGGTCATGAAAATCGCTCAGGTCACCCCGCTCTATGAAGCGGTGCCTCCCAGGCTCTACGGAGGCACCGAACGGGTGGTCGCGCACCTGACCGACGCGCTCGTCGACCTCGGCCATGAGGTCACCCTGTTCGCCAGCGCCGACGCGCAGACCCGGGCCCGGCTGGTCCCGGTGCGGGACCAGGCCATCCGGCTGGATCCGCGGCCGCTGAAGTCCGACCTGGCCGCCCACATGACCCTGCTGGCGACGGTGCTGGATCACGCCGACGATTTCGACCTGATCCATTTCCACACCGACATGATCCATTTCCCGTTCTTTGCGGGGATGGCCGACAAGACCGTCACGACCCTGCACGGCCGGCTTGATCTCGAGGATCTGGGCGAGGTCTACGAGCGCTGGAGCGAATTCGGCCTGATCTCGATTTCCGACGACCAGCGGCGGCCGATGCCGTTCGCCAGCTGGCAGGCGACCGTCCATCACGGCATGCCCGCCGAACTGTACGGGTTCTCGCCCCGGCCGGAGGGCTATCTGGCCTTCCTCGGCCGTATCTCGCCGGAAAAGCGGCCCGACCGGGCCATCGAGATCGCCACCGCCCTGGGCAAGCCCCTGAAAATCGCGGCCAAGGTCGACAGCGCTGACGCCGCCTATTGGGAGACGGTGATCCGGCCGATGATCGCGGACAATCCGCTCGTCGAATTCGTCGGCGAGATCGGCGACCCGCAGAAGTCCGCCTTCCTGGGCGGGGCCGAGGCCCTGCTGTTTCCGATCGACTGGCCGGAGCCGTTCGGCCTGGTGATGATCGAGGCCATGGCCTGCGGCACCCCGGTCGTGGCCTTCCGCTGTGGCTCGACCCCCGAAATTATCGAAGACGGGGTCACCGGCTTCCTGGTCGACACCCTCGAGGCGGCCGTGGCCGCGGCCGGACGCGCGCACCGACTGGACCGGAACCGTATCCGGGCGCAGTTCGACAAACGGTTCTCGGCCACGGCCATGGCCCGACGCTACCTGGACGTCTATGCGGACATGCTGGCGCGTCGTCCGTTCGCCGAACCCCGTCTGGATCGATCCGCACCGGCGGGACGGACCCGCCCCCGACTGGTCGACGCGATGGCGCGGCGCGGGCCCGCCCCGACTCCCGAGGTCAGCCTTCCCCCCCCTTCCGTCCTTTTGGGCTAGACTGCCGTCGACCTCAGACTGAGTGGTGAGGACAACCTGTTGACCATCGACGACGCTGATGCCGTGCCTGTCGCGGACACGACCGAAGGTGCGGGTCTGGAGCGACTGCTGGCGCTCAAGAATGCCGACACCTTCCTGGTCGCCGACAACTGGGGGGACCTCAGGTCCGGGGCCGACGGTCTGTTCGAAAGCGATACCCGGCTGCTGTCCCGGTTCGTGATGACCGCCGGTGGCGTGCGACCGTCGCGGCTGAGTTCGGGCGTGTCCCGGGACAATGTCTTCTTCTCCTGCCATTCGACCAACCGGCCGCTACCGCCGATGGGCGGCAGGGGGGCCCCTGCCGGGGCGCTGCATATCGAGCGGCGGCGCTTTCTCCACGACAGGCGGATGTTCGAGCGGGTCCGCATCGTCAACCACGGCATCAGTGACGTGCTGCTGCCGCTGGCCTTCGAGTTCGGGGCCGATTTCGCCGACATCTTCGAGGTCCGGGGCACCGAACGCGCAGCCCGCGGCCAACTGGCCCCTCCCGTCCACGAGGGTCGCCGCGTGACCTTCAGCTACCGCGGACTGGATGGGGTCGAGCGCCAGTGCTGTATCACCTTTTCCGAGCCGCCGGCCCGGCTGGGGCCCGACCGCGCCGAATTCATGTTCAGCCTGCCCCGGGGTCAGCAGGTCGATCTGTATATCGAGGTCGGCAAGGCCGTCGACGACACACCCGATGCCCTGCGGTGGCGACTCTGCGGCGTGATGGCCCAGCTGCAGATGCGGGCCCGGCGGCGCAGCGGGGCGTCGCTGCGGGTGCCGCGCAACCCGCTGTTCAACCAGTGGCTGGACCAGTCGCGTGCCGATGTCGCCCTGCTGACGACGGACCTGCCGACCGGCCCCTATCCCTATGCCGGGGTACCGTGGTTCTCGACCCCGTTCGGGCGCGACGGCATCATCACGGCCTGGCAGATGCTGTGGCTGGATCCGGCCCTGGCCCGGGGCGTGCTGACCTATCTGGCCGGGCGACAGGCGACCGGGACCTCGGCCTTCCAGGACGCCACCCCCGGCAAGATCATGCACGAGACCCGCGGCGGCGAAATGTCGGCCCTGGGCGAGGTGCCGTTCGGCCTCTATTACGGCGGGGTCGACACCACCTGCCTGTTCGTGGCCCTGGCCGGGGCCTATGCCCGGCGCAGCGGAGACCTCGAGCTGATCCGCGCGCTGTGGCCCAATCTGGTCGCCGCGGCTGACTGGATGCGGGATCACGGTGATTCCAACGGCGACGGCCTGATCGACTATGCCCGGGCCGCCGAGACCGGTCTGTCCAACCAGGGCTGGAAGGACTCCGAGGACTCGATCTTTCATACGGACGGCAGCTTCCCGAAGGGACCGGTCGCCCTGCTGGAGGTCCAGGGCTATGCCTATGCCGCCTGGCGGGCCATGGCCGATATGGGCCGCCGCCTGGGCGATCACCGCGCCCGCGGCTGGCTGGAGCGGGCCGAGCTGTTGCGCGCGCAGGTCGAGGAACGGTTCTGGATGGAGGACGAAGGCTTCTACGCCATCGCTCTCGACGGGGACCGCGCGCCCTGCAGGACCATCAGTTCCAATGCGGGCCATCTGCTGTTCACCGGCCTGCCGAGCCGCGAGCGGGCCCTGAAGGTCACCCAGCGTATGCTGTCGGGGGAGTTCCGCTCCGGCTGGGGCCTGAGAACCCTGGCGCGGGGGCAGGCCCGGTTCAATCCGATGAGCTATCACAACGGCTCGGTCTGGCCGCATGACACCGCCCTGGGGGCCGCCGGCATGGCCCACTATGGCGAACGCGACGCCGTGACCCTGCTGATGGGCGAGATCTATTCGGCCGCCAGCCATTTCAACATGCGGCTGCCGGAACTGTTCTGCGGCTTCGAGCGTCAGCCCGGCGAGGCCCCGATCGCCTATCCGGTGGCCTGCCTGCCCCAGGCCTGGGCCGCCGGGTCGGTGTTCCTGATGATGCAGGCGGTGCTGGGCCTGAGTATCGACGCCTTCGAGCAGACCGTGACCATCGTCAACCCGTCCCTGCCCGCGGGCATGGAGCGTTTGACCGTGACCGGCCTGCAGGTGGGTCAGGCGCGCACCGACCTGTTGTTTCGCCGGTTGGGCGATCAGGTGGCGGTGACGCCGCGGAACCGGGTCGGAACGCTGAAGATCTTCACCGTGCGTTAGGGCGTCCCGACTCCCTTCCGCCTTTCGACCGCCCTGTCCAGCGCCTTGCGGAATACGGTCGGCAGGCCGGCCCGCGCGTCTTCGACCGGCGTCCACAGCAGATCTCCCTCTCCCGTTGCGATGCTGACCTCAAGCGTCAGGGCAAAATGGGTAAAGACGTGGGTGACCGTTCCCGCCGCCTGCCAGTCGGTTGCGATCGGAGGGGCCACGGCCATGTCCGGCAAGCCCCAGTCGGTTGTCGGCAGGCCCAGCATCCCGCCCAGCAGCCCCTTGGCGGGCCTCTGCTCCAGACCCACCCGGCCGCGGTCGTCGAACAGCACGAAGGCGGTGCCGAAGCGGCGGGGTCGCTCGGCCTTCGCGGTCCGCAACGGATAGCGTTCGGGGCGACCGCCGGTGAAGGCCGCGCACTGGGCAGTCAGGGGACACCGGTCACAGAGCGGCGTCCGCGGTCGGCAGACGGTGGCCCCCAGATCCATCAGGGCCTGGGCCCAGTCGCCGGGACGGTCATCGGCAATCAGGCTCGCCGCCAGCCGCTTCAGTTCCGGTTTGGCCGCCGGTAGCGGGCTCTCGAGCGCGAACAGCCGGGCCATGACCCGTTCGACATTGCCGTCGACGACATTGGCGGGGCGGTCGAAGGCGATCGCCGCCACGGCCGCGGCCGTATAGGCCCCGACCCCCGGCAGGGCGAGCAGGCCGGCCTCGCTGTCGGGAAAGACGCCGCCGTGGTTGGCACTGACGGCCCGGGCGCAGGCCAGCAGATTGCGGGCGCGGGCATAGTAGCCGAGCCCGGCCCAGGCGGCCATCACCTCGGCGTCCGGCGCGGCGGCCAGGGCCCCGACCGTCGGCCAGCGCGTGAGGAAGGTCAGAAAATACGGCGTGGCGTGCGGCACGGTGGTCTGCTGCAGCATCACCTCGGACAGCCAGACCCGGTAGGGGTCGCGCGCCGCCTCGCCCGGCCCGGCCCGCCACGGCAGGCTCCGGCCATGGGCGTCGTACCAGCCCAGCAGGGCGGCGCGGATCGCGCGGATGTCGCAGGGGACGGATGTCATCCAGCGCGCTATACAGGCGAAATGCGCCGCGATCTGCCCACTGACAGCGAGGTGCGCGAGATCCTCTCGCGCCGACGGACCCGGCCCCTGCCGCGGTCCGCCCCGCCGGCCGGTCGCGCGCTGGCCCCGCTGATCAAACAGCTGGACGCGAAATTCGGCCGCAGCGCCGGGACGCTGGAGCCGCGCTGGCGCGAGATCGTCGGCGAGCGGCTGGCCCGGGTCACGCGGCCGCAGAAATTGACGCGCGGCAAGGGCGGGGCCGGCGGCACCCTGGAATTGCGGGTGGCCGGACCGGCGGCCCTGCTGGTCCAGCACCAGTCCGAAGACATCCTGGCCCGGGTCAATCTGTTCCTCGGCCCTGGCAGCGTCGACCGGCTGCGCATCGCCCAGGGCCCGGTCCGGCCACCGTCGGACCTGGCGCGCCCGGCCAATCGCATCGGCCCGTCGGCCCCGCCGCTGTCGGCCCATGCCGAGGCCGAGCTGGACGCCTCCCTCGCCCCGGCGGCGGAGGGGCTGAAGGCCGCGCTGCAGCGTCTGGGTCGCGCGGTCCTGGCCGTGGACAGGCCGGGGAGTGACACCCGCCGACGTTGACAAACCTTCGCCGCACCTGTTCTCGAAAGTGATCGACACGCGCGCTTCCGGGGGAATCGCGCGATCGTCCCGAAATCTTTCCCCCGCTCGAGGAAGTCTTCCATGCGCGACACCACCACCGGCAAGTTCCGCTACGGCACGATGAGCCGTCGCGCGGCCATGACCGCCGCAGCCCTTACCGCCATGGCGGCCCTGGCCGGTTGCGGGGGCGGCAACGGTGGCGGTGCCGCTGAGGGCGACATGGCCCTGGGGGCACCCGAGGGGGCCAAGGTCACCGTGATCGAATACGCCTCGGTCACCTGCAGCCATTGCGCCATCTGGCAGGAACAGGTCTGGCCCGAGTTCAAGACCCGCTACGTCGACACGAATAAGGTCCGCTACGTCTTCCGCGAATTTCCGACCCCGCCGGCCGACATCGCCGCCGCCGGCTTTCTGATCGCCCGCTGCGCCGGCGAGGACAAATATTTCGACGTGGTCCACGAGATCATGGCCAGCCAGCGCGAATGGCAGGCCGGTGTGCCGCCGCGCTCGACCCTGGTCCGCGTCGCCACCGGGGCGGGCCTCAGCGAACAGCAGTTCCAGGCCTGTGTCAGTGACGAAGCCGCGATCAAGGCGCTCGACGCCCGGGTCAAGGCCGGTGTCGACGCCGGGGTCAACTCGACCCCGACCTTCCTCGTCAACGGCACCCGCGTGCTCGACACCTCGCTGGAAAGCCTGTCGTCGGCCATCGACGCCGAACTGGCCAAGGGCTGAGCGCGATGATCCGGGTCCGGCGGCTGGTCCTATCGATGCTGGTGCTGGCGTTCGCGCCGGTATCGGCTCTGGCCGGATCGCCGCCGGCCGTCACCGCCGCCGACCGGTTCGTCGGTCGCGCCGATGCGCCGGTCACGGTGGTGGAGTACGCCTCGTTCGCCTGTTCGCACTGCGCGGACTGGCATCTGGTGGTCTATCCGGAGTTCAAGCGCCGCTTCATCGACACGGGTCAGGTCCGGCTGGTGTTCCGCAACCTGCCGACCGCGCCGGCGGACCTGGCCGTGGCGGCCGCCGCGCTCGCCCACTGCGCGGCCCCCGAGCGCTTCTATGAGGTGGCCGGAACCCTGATGCGCGGCCAGCGCGCGGTTCTCAACGGCGGAGACCAGGCCGTGTGGTTCGCCAGTGCCGTCGGCGTCAGCGGGCGCACGCGAGCCGAAATCGACGCCTGTGTCGCCCGGCCGGCGACGCGGGCGGCCATCGAGCGCGACATCGACGGGGCCATCGCGGCCGGCGTGGACAGCACCCCGACCCTGTTCGTCAACGGTCGGCAGGTGATGGACCGCAGCCTCGGCGGTCTGGACGCGCTGATCACGCCGCTCGTCGCCGCGCATTGAGCAGGGGGAGTCGGGAACCGTAATGCAGTTCCAGCGCCTCCGGCTCGTCGGTTTCAAATCCTTCGTCGACCCGGCCGAGGTGCATATCGAGCCAGGCCTGACCGGGGTGGTCGGCCCCAACGGCTGCGGCAAGTCCAATGTGCTGGAGGGCCTGCGCTGGGTCATGGGGGCCAATTCGGCCAAGGCCATGCGCGGCCAGGGCATGGACGATGTGATCTTCGCCGGGGCCGCCGACCGGCCGCCGCGCAGCCATGCCGAGGTCCAGCTGACCATCGACAACGCCCAGCGCAAGGCCCCGCAACCGTTCACGGACTCGGCCGTGCTGGAGGTGTCGCGTCGCATCGACCGGGGCCAGGGCTCGACCTACCGCATCAATGGCAAGGAGGTGCGCGCCCGGGACGTGCAACTGCTGTTCGCCGACGCCTCGACCGGGGCCAACAGTCCCGCCCTGGTCCGGCAGGGCCAGATCAGCGAACTGATCGCCGCCAAGCCACAGAACCGCCGCCGCATCCTCGAGGAGGCCGGTGGCGTGGCCGGACTGCACACCCGTCGCCACGAGGCCGAGCTGCGGCTGAAGGCGGCCGAGACCAATCTCGACCGGCTGGACGACATCGGTCGTGAGCTGGAGACGGCGCTGACGCGGCTGAAGCGCGAGGCCCGCCACGCCGAAAAATACAAGAAGATCTCGGCCGAGATCCGGGCCCTGCAGGCGGCGCTGTTGTTCGTGCGCTGGAACGATGCGCGGCTGGCGGCCGAGGCGGCGGCGGCCGAGCTGGCCGAGGCCGACCGCGCCGTGGCCGAGGCCACCGGGGCCGCGGCCCGGGCCCAGACGGCGGCGCTGGCGGCCCAGGACGGCCTGAAACCCGCCCGCGAGGAAGACGCCGTGGCCGGGGCCCTGCTGCACCGCGCCAGCCTCGAACGCGACCGGCTGGACATGGCCGAACAGGCGGCGCGGGCCGAGGTCGACCGGCTGACCGCCGAACGGGCCCGAATCGCCGCCGACCGTGAGCGCGAGGCGGAAATGGCCGAAGACGCGACCGCCGAGCTGGAGCGACTGGGCACGGCCATCGCCGACCTGGAGGCCGAGATCGCGGCCGCGCCGACGCGGACCCCCCAATTGGAACAGGCACTGGCCACGGCCGAGGCCGGGCGAGCCGCCGCCGATGCCGAGGTGGAACGGATCGCCGGCACCGTGGCCTCGGTCGAGGCCCGGGCCAATGCCGAGACCGCGCGCAAGCGTGACGCCGAGGCCCGGGTCAGCCGGGCCAACGCCGCCCTCGACAGCGCTCGCCAGGAACGCGCGGCCCTGGGGCCGCTGGAAACACCGGAACTGGCCGCCGCACGGGAGACGCTGGAGCGGGCCCAGACGGACCTGCTGGCAGCCCGCGCCGCCGTCGAGGCCGCCGAGGCCGCGCGTGGCGACCGGGCCCGCGCGGAACAGGCCGCGCGCGAGGCGGCCCGGGCCGCCGAAGACCGGCTGGGTCGGCTGCAGACCGAGGCGCGGGGTCTGGCCCAGCTGCTGACCGCCGGCAAGCGCGACCATCCCCCGGCGCTGGACCGGGTCAGCGCCGACAAGGGCTATGAGGCGGCGCTGGCCGCGGCGCTGGGCGACGATCTGGACGCGGCGCTGGACAAGGCGGCGGTCGCCTACTGGGCCGGGGCCGCGGTGCCCGTCCCCGAATGGCCGACGGGTGTACGGCCCCTGACCGACCATGTCCGGGCCCCCGGGCAGCTGGCCGCCCGCCTGGCGCTGTGCGGCGTGACCGGGCGCGACGAAATCGCAACCCTGGCCGCCGGCCTGCCCGCCGGGGCCCGTCTGGTGACGGTCGAGGGCGACCTGTACCGCTGGGACGGGTTCGTGACCCGGGCCGAGGCCCCGCGTCCGGCCGCGATCCGGCTGGAGCAGCGCACCCGGCTGGCCGAACTGGAATCCGGCATCGACGAGGGCCGGCCGGCGCTCGACGTCGCCCAGACCACCCTGAAGGCCGCCGCCGAGGCCTTCCGGGCGGCCGAGGAGGCGGTAAAGGCCGCCCGGCTGGCCCCGTTCGCGGCCGACAAGGCCGTTACCGCCGCCCGCGACCGGGTCGAGAGCCTGGGCCAGGACCAGGCGCGCCGCGAGGCCCGGGCCCAGGCGCTGGACGAGACCCTGACCCGGCTCGAGACCGAGGCCACAGCCGCCGCAACGGCGCTGGACGAGGCCCTGTCCGTCGACTCCCCATCGGAAACCCTGGACGCGCTGCGGGCCGAACTGGCCGAAGTCCGGGCGGCGGCCGAGGTCGCGCGCAGCCGGTCCGCCCAGGCCCGGGCCGACCGCGACGCCGAGGCGCGCGAACGGGCCGGGCGTGAGGCCCGGCTGGCCGGACTGGTGCGCGAGCGCGACAGCTGGAGCAGCCGGTCCCGCGACAGCGCCGCCCGCGGGATCGCCCTCGACAAGGACCGGGATCGCACCGCCGCCCTGCTGAAGCAGGCCGAAAGCGCGCCCGAGGCCCTGGCCGCCAAACGCTCGTCGCTGCTGGACGCCCTGGCCGCCGCCGAGACCCGGCGCAAGGCCGCGGGCGACGCCCTGGCCGTGGTCGAGACCGCGGCGATCGAGGCCGACCGCACCGCACGCGCAGCCGAAGCGACAGCCTCGGCCGCGCGCGAGGCCCGGGCCGGACTGGCGGCGCGGGCCGAGGCCACGGGGGAACGGCTGGCCGAGGCCGAAGCCACCGTGCGCGAAACCGCCCAGATGTCGCCCGAGGACCTGGGCCAGAAGCTGACCGACGACGCGATCGCCCGTCCGCCGGACGCCGCCGGGGCCGAGAGCCTGCTGTTCGGGCTGGAACGCGAGCGCGAGGCGCTGGGCGCGGTCAACCTGCTGGCCGAGGAAGAGGCCGAGGAATACGACGGCCGGCTGAACAGCATGCGGATGGAGCGGTCGGATCTGACCGGGGCCATCGCCAAATTGCGCGACGGCATCGACGAGCTGAACGCCGAGGGCCGTGAGCGGCTGGTGGCGGCGTTCGACGTCATCAACGACAATTTCAAGGCCCTGTTCGAGACCCTGTTCGACGGCGGTCAGGCCGAGCTGAAGCTGGTCGAGAGCGACGATCCGCTGGAGGCCGGGCTGGAGATTTTCGCCTGCCCGCCCGGCAAGCGATTGTCGGTGATGAGCCTGATGTCGGGCGGCGAACAGGCGCTGACGGCGGCGGCCCTGATCTTCGCCGTCTTCCTGGCCAATCCGGCGCCGGTCTGTGTGCTGGACGAGGTCGACGCGCCGCTGGACGACGCCAATGTCGATCGCTTCTGCCGGATGCTGGACGAGATGCGCAAGCGGACGGACACCCGCTTCATCGTCATCACCCACAATCCCGTGACCATGAGCCGGATGGACCGGCTCTATGGCGTGACCATGCCCGAGCGCGGCGTGTCACAACTGGTCAGTGTCGATCTGCACCAGGCCGAGAAACTGGTGGCCTGAGGGTTTGACCATCACGCCTCAGTCGGCGGCATGCTGCCGCAGCAGGGCGAGTTCTGCCGTCGCTTCCCGCCGAAACTGCACCAGGGTCCCCAGAACGTGGCCGCGGGTCGTGCCGAAATTGAGGAACTCCGTGCGATAGACGCCGGCTCCCTCCCCGGTGACCAAAGTGGTGACCCAGTCGCTGCTGACCTGGTTGAAGACCTGATAGTTCGCCGGTGGCGTGAGGTCCGGGATGTACAGTCGCATCGCGGTGCAGGCGGCGGTCCTGGAGCCGGACGGCATGCAGTCCGAAAGACGAACCGTCACGGGGTTCAGCCCCGGCCATTCCAGCCGGGCGTAGAGGTCACCCCCGGCACCGCCCATCTCGGTAAATCCGGCCCCGGCCTCGGCCGCCAGTTCCTGCAGCTCGGCCCGGGTGATGGCGTTCCAGAAGGTCCGGTTGGCATCACTGCGCCAGTCGATGGACTGGGCGTTCGCGGCACCGACGGCCACCGACAGGAATGCGACGGCCGAAACCGTCAGTCTGGCGAAATTCATGATCGTCTCCTCAAGACACCGTCCTACCCTGGGGGGCCCACAAACCGATGTCTAGAGAGCGGCGTTCCGTGAACGCGCGGCGCGCAGGTCGGCCAGCGCCGGGCCCAGCAGGCTCCAGGGCTCGATACAGTAGCGGGTGAACAGCCGCTTCGGATCGACGACCAGACGGAACAGCCATTCCAGCCCGATCCGGCCCATCCAGCGCGGCGCGGCCTTCTGTACGCCGGCCTCGTAGTCGAAGGCCGCGCCGACCGACAGGATGACGGCGCACGGCAGCTCGGCGATGTTGTCGGCGATCCAGGCTTCCTGGCGGGGCATACCCATGCCGACGAACAGGATGTTAGGCTGGAAGGCATTGGCGGCCGCCACGA
Source organism: uncultured Brevundimonas sp. (assembly GCF_963975535.1). Taxonomy (GTDB): domain Bacteria; phylum Pseudomonadota; class Alphaproteobacteria; order Caulobacterales; family Caulobacteraceae; genus Brevundimonas. Next base: position 83,441 of record NZ_CAXBHE010000002.1, read on the forward strand.
CCCGGGCATTGTCGACGGATCCCGGCGTCATGTCGAAATAGCCGTGCTCGACCGCGATCGTGGCCCCGGGCGCGCGGGCTGACAGGCTTTGCGCAGCGCGTTCGGCGACGCCGGGGGCCCCGCCGACATACATGACGCGCCAGCCCTCACGATTGGCCAGACTCCAGAAATGATCGCGCCAGTCCAGATAGGTACAGCGATGAAACGGACGGCTGGACAGGCCCAGCAGGCGGGCGAACCAGACCAGGGGCGTCGAATCCAGCTGGGTCAGGTCCGCGCGCTGGAAGAAGCGCCGCAGCGCCGGATCGCGACGGACCAGATAGAGGCTGTGCAGGTTGTGGTTGGCGACGATGGCCTTGCGACCGGCGCGGACCCAGCGTCCGACATGGTGCATGACCTCCTCCGGACGGACCAGGTCGACGGACTGTCCCAGAAGGGTGATGGTTTCCTCGGGGCGGCGCTCGGTGCGGAACAGGCTGCGCGCGAGTCGGCGCCGGTCCGGCAGGGCCGCGGAAATCTCAAAGCCGATGCGCTCGTGAAACATGAGGCGACGCTACAGCCTGTGTCTGTAGGTCAGGTGTCCGAAGGCAGTTAACGGGGGCTTGCCGTCTGGCCAGCCGTGGCCTCGACCAGATCGGCCAGACGGGCCGCCGCGTCGGGCAGGGCCACGGACCGCGCCCCGGCCGACATCGCCGCCAGCCGGTCCGGATCGGACAGCACGGCGGCGAGGCTGGCGGTGAGGGTTTCCACGCTCGCCTCGTCCTCGAGAATCATCGCCGCCCCGCCTGCAGCGACCAGCCCCCCGGCATTGAAGCGCTGGTGGTCGTCCATGGCGATCTTCAGCGGGATCAGCACCGACGGCAGGGCCGCGACCGCCAGTTCCGAACAGGTTGAGGCCCCGGCCCGGCCGATGACCAGATGGACCGACGACAGGCGCGCGGCCATGTCGGTGAAGAAGGGGGCGACCTCGGCCTCGATCCCGGCGTCGCGATAGAGGGCCCGGGCCGCCTCCAGCGTCTCCGGGCGCGACTGCTGCTGCACCACCAGACGGGCGCGGACGGCCGGCGGCAGGGCCGCCAGGGCGCGCGGCGCGACTTCGGACAGGATACGGGCCCCCTGGCTGCCGCCGGTGATCAGGACCCGGATCGGTCCCCTGGCCGTCGGAGCCTTGTAGGGCCGGTCGAACAGGGCGCGAATATCCGGTCGCACCGGGTTGCCGACCAGATGGACGCGGGACGCCAGCGGGGCCGGTACCCGCTCGAGCGCCGGAAAGGACGAGGCCAGGGCCTTCACATGCGGGGCCAGCATGCGGTTGGTGCGGCCGAGGACCGCGTTCTGTTCGTGCAGCAGGGCGGGACGGCCCTGGCTGATCGCCGCCAGCAGGGCCGGGGCCGAGGGGTAGCCGCCGAAGCCGACGGCCACGGCGACGTCGAGCCGGCGGAAGGCCGAACGCGCCTGCAGCACCCCGCGGCCGATGGCCAGTCCGGCCTTCGCCAGACCGATCGGACCCGAGCCGGTGGCGGCGTCCAGCGCCAGTCGCTCCTCAGCGGGAAAGGCGGTGGCGTACTGTTCGCCGCGCCGGTCAGTGGCCAGGACGATGCGCCAGCCGCGACCGGCCAGTTCGCGGGCCAGGGCCTCGGCGGGGAACATATGACCGCCGGTGCCTCCGGCGGCGACGACACAGACTCTGGCGGACATGGACACTCCGGGATTGCCCCGCCTCCTTACGTCACGCGCGCGGTCGTGCCGAGGGCGGTGGCGCAAAATCAGGGCAGCAGGCGGCGGCGCTGGGGCAGGCTGGCGCCCGGCTCATAGGCTCCGGGCCGACGACGGGTCAGGGCCAGGGCAAACCCCATGGTCAGGCCCATGGCCAGCATCGACGAACCGCCGTAGCTGATGAAGGGCAGGGTCATGCCCTTGGTCGGGATCAGGTTCAGATTCACCGCCACATTGATGCAGGCCTGCAGCCCGATCAGGATGAACAGGCCGGCCGCCGCCGTCTGCTCGAACGGGTCGTTCAGCTTCATCGCCCGGCTCATGCCGCGCAGGACGATGAAGGCGTAGAGGCCGATCATGGCCAGGGACAGGACGAGTCCGAACTCCTCGGCCCCGACGGAATAGATGAAGTCGGTGTGCAGGTCGGGGACGTGGCGTTTCATCACCCCCTCGCCGACCCCGCGCCCGACCAGACCGCCGGCGCGGATGGCCTCGGAGGCGCGATCGACCTGGTGGGTGTCCTCGACTCCCGGGGTGATGAATTTGGCCAGTCGCACCCGCACATGCTCGAACAGGAAATAGATCGAGAACACGCCCGCCATCACCATGCCGCCCAGCACCGCCATCCATTTCAGCGGCACCCCGGCCATGAAGAAGACGGCCATGAAGGTGGTGGTGATCAGCAGGGTCTGACCGATGTCGGGCTGGATCAGCAGCAGGAAGACCGTGGCGGCGTAGAAGCCGAAGGCGATGGAGACGCCGGGCACCCCCTGCCCCTTCTGGGTCTCGGCGAACATCCAGGCGGCGAAGACGATCAGGGCCGGCTTGGCGAATTCGGACGGCTGCAGGCTGAACGGGCCTAGGTTGATCCAGCGCGCCGCCCCCTTCACCGTGTCACCGATGAAGGGCAGCAGGGCCATGACCAGCAGCGCCCCGCACAGGGCCAGGACGGCGATGCGCCGCACGCCGCGCGGCGACAGCAGGGAGGTGGTCAGCATGGCGGCCAGACCGACCGAGGCAAAGACGATCATCCGCCACGAATAGTGAAACGGGTCGGTGATCGACTCATCGGCGAGGATGGCGGCGGGACTGGAGGCGAAGCTGAGGGCCACGCCCAGGCCCATCAGGCCCAGGGCCGCGCCGAGCAGGCCGCGATCGACGGTCCAGAACCATTTGGCGATCGGGCCCTGGTCGTTGCGCGAGAAGGCGGGGGTGTAGCCGTGGGTCATGACGCCGCCGCCGGGGTCGCGCCGAGGGCCAGGACGGCGGCGCGGAACGCCTCGCCGCGCGCCTCGAAGTCGGGATACTGGTCGAAGCTGGCGGCGGCGGGTGAAAGCAGGACGACCTCGTCGCGGCCGGTGGCGGTGGCGGCGGCGGTGGCGGCCCGGACGGCGCTGGCCATGTCGCCGCTGATGCGGTGGGGCGTGTCGCCCAGCCGCGCCGCGAACGGCCCCGCCGCCTCGCCGATCAGGAAGGCCTCGACCACGCGCGGGAACAGGTCCTCAAGATCGTCGATGCCGCCACCCTTGGCCCGGCCGCCGGCGATCCAGAAACTGCGCTCGTAGGACGACAGCGCCTGCCGCGCCGCATCGGCGTTGGTGGCCTTGGAATCATTGATGAAACGCACCCGGCCGAGCGTGCCGACGTGTTCCATCCGGTGAGCCAGGCCCGGGAAGGTCATCAGACCCTCGGCGGCGACCGCGCGCGGCACCCCCAATGCCCGGGCCGCACCCCAGGCGAAGGCGGCGTTCTGGGCGTTGTGACGACCCGGCAGCGAACGGGCACCGGTCAGGCGGGTGACGGGTTCACCGTCGATGGCCAGAACACCGCCATCGACGCGAATCTCGGCCGGGCCGGCGGTCGAGACGGTGCGCACGTGACGTCCGGAGGCCGACAGACCCTGTGCGATTCCGGCGCTCTGCCTGTCGTCCAGACTGACCAGCGCGACCGCGTCCGGACCCTGGGCCTGGAAGATCCGCGCCTTGGCCGCGACATAGCCGTCCATGCCGCCATGGCGATCCAGATGGTCGGGGCTGATGTTGGTCAGGATGGCCACATCCGGCGCGAAACCGGTGGTCAGGTCCAGCTGGTAGCTGGACACCTCGATCACATAGACGGCCTCCGGGGTCGGGGTCGGCAGGGCCAGCACGCCGATGCCGATATTGCCGCCGACGTGGACGGTCAGGCCCGCCTGTTTCAGCACCCAGCCGATCAGGGCCGTGGTGGTCGACTTGCCGTTGGTGCCGGTGATGGCCACCACCTTCGGTCGCTCGGCCGGCGGCAGGGCGGCCAGGGCGCGGGCGAACAGTTCGATGTCGCCGATCACCGGGACGCCGGCCCCGGCCGCCTTGGTCACCGTCCAGTGCGGCAGCGGATGGGTCAGGGGGGCGCCGGGCGACAGCACCAGGGCGGCGAAGCCCGACCAGTCGGCCACGGTCAGGTCCTCGACGGCAAAGCCCTCGGCCTCGGCCTGCATGCGGCTGGAGACACTGTCGTCCCACAGCACCGGTAGCGCCCCGCCGGCCTTGAGGGCGCGCGCCGCCGTGATCCCCGACCGTCCCAGGCCGAAGACCGCGATGCGCCGCCCTTCGAAACCGGGAACGGGAATCATGGCGCTATCGCAGCTTCAGCGTGGCGAGACCGGCCAGGGCCAGCATGGCCGAGACGATCCAGAACCGGATCACCACCGTCGATTCCGGCCAGCCCAGCTTTTCGAAATGGTGGTGGATCGGGGCCATCAGGAAGATGCGCTTCTTCGTCGCCTTGAAATAGGCGACCTGGATCATGACCGAGGCGGCCTCGATCACGAACAGACCACCGACGATGCCCAGCACCAGCTCGTGCTTGGTCGCCACGGCGATCGCGCCCAGCGCCCCACCCAGGGCCAGGGAGCCGGTGTCGCCCATGAAGATCTTGGCCGGCGGGGCATTGTACCAGAGGAAGCCGGTGCCGCCGCCGATGATGGCCGCGCAGAACACCGCCAGCTCGCCCGCCCCGGGCACGTGGTGGATCTGCAGATATTCCGAGAAGATGAAATTGCCGACCAGATAGGTGATCATGCCAAAGGCCGCCGAGGCCATCATCACCGGCACAATGGCCAGGCCGTCGAGCCCGTCGGTCAGGTTCACGGCATTGGAGAAGCCGACGATCGTGAAGGCCGCGAACACCACATAGAACCAGCCGATGTTCAGCAACACGGCCTTGAAGAAGGGGAAGGCGATCGAGGTTTCCAGATTGGGCGTGGTCGGCGAGGCCGTCATCCACAGCACGGTCAGGATTCCGGCGACCACGGCGATCACGGTCTGGGCCAGCAGCTTCTGTTTCGAGGTCAGACCCGCCGAGGTCTGTTTGGTGACCTTGGCATAGTCGTCGACGAAGCCGAGCACACCGAAGGCCGCCGTCACCAGGGAGACGATCCAGATATAGGGGTTGGTCAGGTCGCCCCACAGGAAGACGGCCACGGCGATCCCGGCCAGGATCATCAGTCCGCCCATCGTCGGCGTGCCGACCTTGGACAGGTGGCTGACGGGCCCGTCGGCGCGGATCGGCTGGCCCTTGCCCTGTTTGGCCCGCATCCAGGCGATGAAGCGACTGCCCATGGCCACCGCCACGATCATGGCCGTCGCCATGGCCAGGGCGACCCGCACCGTCTGGTACTGGACCAGATTCAGCAGCGGATAATCCTGAGCGACATCAGCGTAGTAGAGGTAGAGCAGATAGAACATCAGACGCTCCCTATTGCGTCGTTGAACCGGGCGTCGTGGCGGCGTTCGAGATCGGCCAGGGCGGCGGCAACCAGAGAGGCCTTCGATCCATTGGAGCCCTTGACCATGACGACGTCGCGGGGGTTCACCAGATCATCAGCGTGTTCGGCGAGTTCGGCGGACGTCGCGAACCAAAGGCCGCGGCGCTCGGGCACAACGGCGTCGTAGAGGTGACGCATCTGCGGTCCGGCGGCGTGGACCACGTCGATGGCGGCGGCCTCGATCACCTCGGCCAGACCCTCGTGCAGGGCGCGCGACTGGTCCCCGAGTTCCAGCATGTCCGACAGGACGATGACCCGACGCCCGCCCGGGGCGACAGGGCGCGCCCCCAGGCTGAGGAAACCGGCGCGCATCGACAGCGGATTGGCGTTGTAGCTCTCGTCGATCAGGGTGAACGCCCCGCCTGCGAGATTGACGCTGCGGATCTGGCCGCGCCCGACCAGGGGCTCGAAGTCCGACAGGGCGGCCAGGGCCGTCTCGACCGGCACGTCCAGCGCCTCCAGCATCAGGATCACGGCCAGGCTGTTCAGACCCCAGTGGAAGCCGGACTGGCGCAGGTTGAAATGGTGGGTGCGGCCGCGGACCTCGGCCGAAACGCTGGCGCCGTCCGGTCCGGGGCGGAAGTCGATCAGGCGCGCGTCATGGCCGGGCTCGGAGCCGAAGGTGGCGATGCGGGCCCCGGCGTGCAGGGCCGCCTGGTGCAGCATCGGCTGCCACGGATTGTCACCGTTGATCACGGCCACGCCGCCCGGGCCGAGGCCTTCGAAGATGGCCGCCTTCTCGCGAGCGACGCCGGTCTCGCCGTCGCTGAAGCCCTCGATATGGACCGGGCCGACCGTGGTCACGCAGGCGGCATGCGGCTGGACCATGCGGCTCAGCGGTCCGATCTCGCCGGGCGCGTTCATGCCGATCTCGAACACCGCCCGTTCGGCCGAGGCCGGCATCCGGGCCAGGGTCAGGGGCACGCCGATATGGTTGTTGTAGCTCTTGATCGAGGCGTGGGCCGGACCGGCGAGGTCGAGGCCGGCCTTGATCGCCTGGGTCACGCTGGTCTTGCCGACCGAGCCGGTGACGGCCCCGCGGCGCACCTCGGGGGCCCGGTCCCGCGCGGCCGCGCCCAGCGCCTCGAGCGCCTTCAGGGTATCGGGCACGACGATACAGGGGCCGCCGTCGACCGGGTGTTCAACCAGGGCCCCGGCCGCGCCGGCGGCAAAGGCCGAGGCCGCGAACGCATGCCCGTCACGCGCGCCCCTCAGGGCGATGAACAGGTCGCCGGGCACGATCTCCCGGCTGTTGTAGGTGATGCCGTTGGCCTGGAAGGCCGCACCCTCGATCCGCCCCCCTGTGGCCAGGGCGATGTCGGGGGCGGTCCAGAGGGGTGGAGCGGAGTCAGGCATGAACGCGGAGGGCCTCGGTCGCGACGGTGGCGTCATCGAACGGATGAGTCACCCCGCCGACGATCTGACCCTGTTCATGCCCTTTTCCGGCGATCACCACCACATCCCCGTCGCGCAACATGGCCACGGCCTCGGCGATGGCCTTCGCGCGGTCGCCGATCTCCAGCGCGTCGGGGCAGCCGGCGCGGACGGCCTTGCGGATGACGGCGGGATCCTCGGAGCGGGGATTGTCGTCGGTGACGATGGCGACATCGGCCAGCCGTCCGGCGATCTCGCCCATCAGCGGACGCTTGGCCCGGTCGCGATCGCCGCCGGCCCCGAACACCACGATCAGCCGGCCGCTGGTGTGCGGGCGCAGGGCGGCCAGAACCGTCTCCAGCCCGTCGGGCGTGTGGGCATAGTCGACATAGACCTCGCCCCGCGCGGCACCGGGGATGCGCTGCATCCGGCCCGCCGCGCCCTGCAGCGTGGACAGGGCGGCGAGCACCCGGTCGGCCGACTCCCCGGCGGCAATGCACAGTCCGGCCGCCACCAGGGCATTCGAGGCCTGGAAGGCCCCGACGAGCGGCAGCAGCACATCGTGCAGTTCACCGCGCACCTCTATGGTCAGCCGCTGGCCCTCGGCCGTCGGACGGCGCGCGATCAGGGTCAGGTCGCGCCCGCGCTGGCCGACCCCCAGCACACCCAGTCCCGACATGATGCTGGCCGAGGCGAAGCCGGAATAGACGTCGGAGTCGGCGTTCAGAACCGCGGTACGGCCACGCGGCAACAGGGTCTCGAACAGCCGCATCTTGGCGGCGCGATAGCTGTCCATCGTGCCGTGATAGTCGAGGTGATCCTGGGACAGGTTGGTGAAGGCCGCCGCCTTCAGCGTGACCCCGTCGAGACGGCGCTGGTCGATGCCGTGGGACGAGGCCTCCAGCGCCAGATGGGTGACGCCCTGACCGGCCAGCCGGGCCAGCAGCCGGGCGGCGTCGGCGGCGTCGGGACTGGTCAGGCCCGGCGGGGTCAGGGTCTCGCACACCGAACCGGACTGGGCCACGACGCCCAGGGTGCCCATGCTGGCGGCCTTGATGTCCAGGGCGGCCCAGATCTGGCGGCAGAAGGTGGCGACCGAGGTCTTGCCGTTGGTGCCGGTCACGGCGACGCAGACGGCCGGCTGGGCTCCGTAGAAGCTGCGGGCGGCGATGGCATAGGCGCGCCGCACATCGCCGGAGGTCACCAGCACCGGGGCCGAGCCGTCGGGGGTGTCCTGCGGGGCCAGCACCGCCGCCGCGCCGCGCGACAGGGCCTGGGGAATGAAGGCCCGCCCGTCGGCGGCGGTGCCCGGCAGGGCCACGAACAGCGAACCGGGGGCGACCTGGCGGCTGTCGGCCGTCAGTCCGGTGATCAGGGGGTCGGAACTGACATCGCGACGCAGCAGATCGGACAGGCGGACACCGCTCATCGGACCAGCCCGTCCGCTGCGGGGGCGGCGGCGATGCGTTCGCCGCGGGCCGTGCGCCAGGCGTCGGCGCGACGCTCGACGCCGAGGAAGGGTGCGATGCGGTCGGCGATCCGGCCCACGGCGGGGGCGGCGACATAGCCGCCGGTACGCGGATAGGCCGAGGGCTCATCCATCAGGATCAGGATCGAATAGCGGCGCGCGTCGACCGGGCCGTCGGCGGGGAAGACCGCTGCGAAGGTGCCGACCGCATGGGTCGGATCGTAGCGCCCCCCGACCAGCTTGTTGGCCGAGCCGGTCTTGCCGCCGACACGCAGGCCGGGGGCCTCGGCAAAGCCGCCCGAGCCCCGCACCACGTTCAGGCGCAGCAGGTCGAGCAGGGTGCGCGAGGTCTCGGGCGAGACCACCTGACGGCCGCGGACCGGCGTGCCGTCACCCTTGCGCAGGGTCAGCGGGATGAACCGCCCGCCATTGGTCAGGGCCCCCATGGCCGCCGCCATCTGGGCCGGGGTGATCATGATGCCGTAGCCGAACGACAGGGAGGCCAGGGTGGAGTCGTCCCAGCGCCGTGGACGCCGCGGCCGGGCCGATTCCTTCAGCTCGATCGGGGCCGCGTCCATCAGGCCGAAGCGGGTGAAATAGTCGCGCATGACCGGGCCGCCCATCTCGATGGCCAGGCGCGAGGTGCCGATGTTCGAGGAGTGGAGATAGACCTCTTCCAGCGTCATCACCCGGTTCTGGGCGTGGAAGTCGGTGATCCGGCGATTGCCGACCATGAAGGCTTCCGAGGCGTCGAACCGGGTGTTCATGTCGGCCTGTCCGGTGTCCAGGCCGGCGGCCACGGTGAAGGTCTTGAACACCGAGCCCATCTCGTAGTGGGCCGAGGTCACGCGATTGAGACGGTCACCGGTCGGCCAGCTGGCCAGGCCGAGCACCTCGCCGGTCTGGACGTCGGTGATGATGCCGACCGCGCCCTTGGCCCCGTTGGTCTCGGCGGCGGCGGCCAGTTCGTTCTCCAGCACGCCCTGGACGCGCAGGTCGATCGACAGGGCGAACGGCACGCCGCTGGCACCGGCCTGGCGAATTTCATCATTGAAGGCCAGCTCGGCTCCCGAGATGCCGACCCCGCCGGTGTCGGCGTCGCCGATGACGTGCGTCACCGACGCACCCAGCGGATAGACGCGCCGGTCCTCGGGTTCAAAGGACAGCCCCCCCAGGGCCAGGGCGTGCAACCGCCGGCGTTCGGCCGGGGTCAGGCCGGGCATGACGATCAGACGACGATCCCCGTCCAGCACCTTGCGCAACCGGGCCGCCGGCACCTCGGGCAGGGCGCGCCGGATCTGCCGCTCGGCCGCATCGCGGTCCCAGACCTCGGCCGGGTCGATGTAGAAGGCGTAGTGGACGATGTTGGTGGCCAGCAGGGCACCGTTGCGATCGACCAGGTCGCCCCGCACCAGGGCATTCGGATTGCCGGCGTAACCGCCACCGCTGCGCGGGGCCATCAGGGCCGAATGGATCGCCCCCACGGCCAGGGCCGCGAACACCAGGGCAAACAGACCCAGGATCACGAAGATCCGGACCCGGGCGTCCTCCTCGGGCCGGGCGTGGGCGCGCGCCCGGCCGAAGGCGTGTTCAACGCACCAGATACCCTCGGCGAACCAGCGCCAGGTGGGCGACACCCGCCGTCCCGACGACAGGCCGGGCGCGGGACGGTCGTAGGCGGAATGATGGTCGTGGACGCTCATCGACCGTCCTCCGGTCCCGCCGGAGCGACCGGTCCCCCGGCGTCGGCGGCGGCCTGGACGGCAGCGGCGGTCGTCGGGGCGATGATGACGGGGCGCGGCTCGGGCACCGGCGCGATCGCGGCCAGGCTTCCTTCGCTGGCGCGGCGATGGACGTCGACCGGGGCGAGGCCGGCACTGCGCGACAGGGCCTCCAGCCGGCCGGGCTGCTCCAGCCGCGCGACCTCGGCCCGCAACAGGCGTACCCGCTCGCCGTTGTCGGCGATCTGACGCTCCAGCTCGCTGATCCGTACGCCCTCGCGGGCCGCGCCGGCCTTGGCCACATAGACCGAGAAGATCATCACCGCCACCAGCAGCAGGCCGATGATCTCGACCCAGCGAATGCCGCGGACCTTCCAGTCGAACAGGCGCTGCAGGCCGGTGCGGGGTGCGCTCCACATCGTCATGCGGCGATCCCTCCCCACGGGGCGGCCCCGGTGCGGACCGCGGCGCGCAGCTTGGCCGAACGGGCGCGGGGATTGGCGTCGAGCTCCTGCGGGTCGGCCTCGTGCGCGCCCTTGAACTGCAGGGTGAAGCTGGGCTTGCGGGTCTCGATCCTCACCGGGGCGTGACGCGAGCCGCCGGGGGCGTTGCCGGTGCGCTCGGTCAGGAAGGCCTTGACGATCCGGTCCTCGAGCGAATGGAAGGTCACCACCACCAGGCGGCCACCCGGCGACAGACAGGCCTCGGCGGCCTCGAGCCCGGCGCGCAGTTCACCCAGCTCGTCATTGACGGCGATGCGCAGGGCCTGGAACACGCGGGTGGCCGGATGGATCGGCGCGCCGCGGCGTCCGCCCAGGGCCTTTTCAACCACGGCGGCGAGATCGAGGGTGCGCTCGAACGGCTGCTCGACGCGACGGCGCAGGATGGCGGTGGCGACCCGGCCTGACTGGCGTTCGTCGCCGTACAGTTTGAAGATGTGGGCCATCGGCCCGTGATCCCAGGTATTGACGATATCGGCGGCGGTCTCACCTGTGTCGGACATCCGCATGTCCAGCGGCCCGTCACGCATGAAGGAGAAGCCGCGCTCGGCCTGGTCCAGCTGCATCGACGAGACGCCGATGTCGAAGACCACCCCGTCCAGCCGGTCGCGACCACTGTCGGCGAAGGCCTCGGCCAGACCCGAAAACGGCGTCCGCACCATGGTGAATTTGCCCGGATAGTCGTTGGCGACCGCCTCGGCATAGGGCTGGACCGTCGGGTCGCGATCCAGGGCGATGACCTCGGCCCCGGTCGCCAGGATGGCGCGGGTATAGCCGCCGGCGCCGAAGGTGGCGTCGATGATCACATCGCCCGGCCCCGGCGACAGGGCCGCGATGACCTGGTCGATCAGGACGGGGGCATGGGGGGCGCTCATCCGGTGCCGCCCGGCTTGATCGCCTGCCGCCGCATCTCGCCGAACTGGGCCAGGCCGGCGCGGGCGGCGCGGCGCTGCTCGGCGCGGTGGGCTTCCCATTTGTCGCGGGACCAGATCTGGAACCGGTCGCCGACGCCATAGAGGATGACGGCTTCAGACAGCTCGGCCTCGGCGCACAGGGATTCCGGCAGGGTGATGCGCCCGCCCGAGTCATAGGCCAGGGCCTTCTGCTCGCCGTAGATCGCGGCCTCGAGGGCCGAGCGATAGGGGTCGCCGAACGGCAGACTCTCGATCACGCCGCGGTATTCGGCGAACAGCCGGTCGCCACCGGCCTCGAGGCAGTCGGCTTCGATGGAGGGAAAGCAGAAGACGCCGTGTTCCGCGCCGTTTTCGGCCGTGCGGAATTCCTGGGGGATCAAGAGACGGCGCTTGCCGTCCAGCTGCTTCTCGAAGGTCGAGAGAAACACGCCCTGCCCTATCGGACCCTTAGGTCCGCCCCTGAAATCCGTGGCGTGCCCTATGCGACGCCGCTCAGCCCCAAATCATGCCATTGGGATAGCATGGGATCAAATGGGCCTCAATGGGATTAGTTGACGCTTTTTAACCAAGTTCACGGCCGCTGGACAACATCGCACCCGGATTTGCGGAACATACATAGAACAGCCGAAGTATAGGGATGTATCCCCTCTAGACATGTAAGCCTGTTTCTGGCATATTGTGTCCATGGACAAGATCAAGACCCCGAAAGGCCCGACCCTCCGCCAGTTTCAGGCGCGGTTTCCGACTGAGGATAGCTGCCTCGAACACCTCAAGCTGGTTCGCTACGGGGCCAAACACACCTGCGCGAAATGCGAGCGCGAGGCCAAATACTACCGCGTCAAAGTCCGTCGCTCGTATGAGTGCGAGCATTGCGGCTATCAGGTCTATCCGACTGCCGGGACGCCCTTCCACGGTACGCGCACGAGCCTGCGCGACTGGTTCTATGTGATGTTCCTGTTCACCTCGACGCGGAACGGCGTTGCGGCCAAGCGGGTCCAGCGCGAGATCGGCGTGACCTACAAGACGGCCTGGCGCATGTGCAACCTGATCCGCCAATACATGGGCTATGTGGACGGCGACGGTATGCTCGGCAGCCCGTCCACTATCGTTGAGACCGACAAGACCTTCATCGGCGGCTACGACAAGCGCGGCAAGAACGACAAGAAGGTGGTCCTCGGCATGGTCGAGCGCGGCGGCAACGTCGTTGCTACCCACATCCCGTCACGTTCGGGCAAGTACGTCATCCCGGCCATCACCAAGACCGTTCGCCGGGGCACGCCGGTCAACTCCGACGCCGCCCGCGCGTTCGAGTCGCTGGAAATCTACGGCTACACCCACCACCCCTATAACTCGCTCAAGGGCGAGCGGGGCGGCACGGCGGTCATTGAGGGCTTCTGGGGGATGCTCAAGCGCGGCATCAACGGGACGTATATCAGTGTCTCGCAGAAGCACCTGCAATCGTATCTGAACGAGTTCGAGTTCCGCTATAACCTGCGCCACGAGCCGCACACGATGTTCGACCGGCTGCTGCTGTCGTTCCCGCGCGGGGTGTGAGGCGAGACTTTCTCGCCACATCTAGGCTGATGGCGGCGTCGTATAACTCGCCCTAACGTTGACACCATATGGTTTCACTTTCAGGGTGAAAGTGCGCCGCGCGAACATTGAGATCGGTTCGCAGGCGAGGGAGATCGATATGCAAAAGACCCTGCGCTGCTTTGCGCGCGGCTACGATGACCGCTTTGAGGCCATCTGCATTGACCTAGACATTTCGGTCGAGGCCCGCACGCTTGATGAGGCACGCCGCTGTCTAGAGGCCGCCATTCGGTCTTATGTCGAGGCCGCCGTTAAAGAGGCACCCGACGTGGCTGTAGCGTTGCTCTCGCGACGATCCCCCATGCATGTACGTGCACAGTGGATCTTGTCGTTTGCATTTCACATGCTGTTCGCGAGCCCGTCTCGGAACGAGAAGTCTATGCACGCAGGTTACGATCTTCCTTGCCCCGCCTAAGCTGCTCTTACGCTAGGTTCATAGAAATTCTGCTGGATCACGGCTTTACTCTGCACCGTCAGGGCAATGGCAGCCATCAAATGTATCGCGGCGTGTGCGGCGGAAGGGTCCGGCTTGTAACTGTTGCTGGGCATAGGGCCAACGACGACGCGCCTATCGGCACCCTGAAGGCGATGATACGCCAAAGCGGCCTTAACCAGCGGCTATTCCGAAACTAGCCTTCGTCCGGTTCGCGCACGTCGCCCTCGTCCGCTGGCGGTTCCTTTGCGGACACCTCTAGTGGCGGTTTGGTGAGCATCGCTTCTAGAAGGGCGTCGAATCTTTCATTCTCGGCCATGAATTTCTTCCCATGAAATGGACGCGCCTGGATGATGTCTTGGTGGGCCAATCGTGTCGGACTGGACACTGTAATGCCCCTCCCATCGCCTTCCATGAACGTCAAAACAAGAAACCCAAACATCGAGGCCGATGGGGTCTCTCAAAACTTCGGGAGGAACCAGCGTTGGGATTGGGCCAACGACGACAGCTCCGGGTTGGACTGGGGCTATAGTGCGTTCGTAGATAAATCCTTCACTCGCAACCCTCCCTTCTGGGCCTTCGCTGCGGGAAAACGATACGCCACGTGCGTGGAATAAGTCGGCATCGCTTCGCGAGCCATTCTTACCAAACTCCACTTTCCAATCGGTCAATGCCGATGGTTGCCGTCCGATGTTGGCGACGGAAACCGTCGGCATTAGCAAAACTTTTCCCGGCATTTCTACGGAAGAACCCCCACCGACAACCCCTAAAATCGTCAGTCGGATGACAGGTCTAATATCAGAAAGTGCGGCAATCTGATCCTCCAGCGCGCTAACGCGCCCCTCCGAGATCACCGCCTTCTCGCGCCACTCCCCAGCAAATTCCTTGGCAAACCGGTACGGCGTACAGATCAAGTTCCATAACATCATGAGAAGAAAGACAGCTCCGACGCCCGAAAGCGCGGCCACAATGAATTGCGCCTCGGCCCTCATTGCTTCTTCGCCAGCGATAAGGCCGAGCGCAAACCACGCGATGACAGCCGCGCCGACCGCCATGAACAGCCCGGGCCAGCCGCCAAGCTGGCGGCGCGTGTCTTCAAAGGCTCTGGCGACGAGTTTTGACATCTCCCCGTCATATCACACATCTCCCTTACATGTCGCAAGGGGATAGTTCCCGAAGTATAGACAGGCTGTGGACAGTGATTGCGCCCGACAACCGCCACACGGGTTAACGCTCCCCCTGCCGCGCCAGGGTGATCTTCGGGGAAAAGTGTCAGACGGCCTGTAAGCCGGGTTCTGTCCCCTGGGCCCGGCCGAAGCCGGGCGTCGGGTGACGATCATTCCTCTGGACCCTCCATTGCTGAAGGGTTCTCGCGACCTACCCGGATGCCTCGGGCGGTGAACCCTGCGGCCGAAGCCACGCGACATCCCTATTCGGTCTTGCTCCAGGCGGGGCTTGCCGTGCCGTCGCTGTTACCAGAGACGCGGTGGGCTCTTACCCCACCCTTTCACCCTTACCGGCCTCGCAAGGCCGGAGGTTTGCTTTCTGTGGCGCTATCCCTCGGGTCACCCCGGGCGGGCGTTACCCGCCGCCTTTTCACCGTGGAGCCCGGACTTTCCTCGACAGGGGCAAGCCCCCGCCGCGACCGCCCGGCCGTCTGACAGGGGAGAGATGGGCGTTTCGTCCGGGCACGTCAATCCGGGACGGAATCAGGGCCCGGCATCGGGTTCGAGCGTGGGATCGCCCGAGGCATAGCCGTAAATCCAGAATCCGCGCTCGTCTTCGCGAAAGGGGATATTCAGCCGTATCAGGGTCGACCGCAGCGGCCCGGTGCAATCCTCCACGAGCGTCAGCGGCAGCAGGGCCCCGTCCTGCCGCCACAGGCGCGGGATCAACCTGAGCCATTCGATCGCATAGAAGGGCTCCAGGCATTCGTAACACCAGCAGCCCGGCTGGACCCGCTGGTCAGAGACCCACAGCATTTCGCGGGGATCCAGCACCGCCTGGTATTGATAGGGCGGAGAAAACGGCAGGTCGCGGATCCCGTCGCGCAGTTTGGTCCAGCGCGTCTGGTTCATGACCGAGGCCAGCCCGCGGCGCTCGACCTCGGCCCGGACCTTCTGCCGGTGTTCCCGATCCTGCTGCCGCCGAGCCTCGATGTCCGGACGGTCGACCATGGGGACGCCTAGTTGAGCACGCCGGTCGGGCTCTCGGCGGTGGCCAGCTGCAGCACGCCCATCAGGGTGGCCCGGGTCTCGCCGTCGGCGATGCCGTCGACCCGGGCCGGTCGCCAGTGGCGCTGGAAGGCATCGACCGTCAGCCGGGTATCGTCATCATAGCTGCCGCCGGGCTTCAGACCGTAGCCGAGCCGGTTCAGCCCGGCCCGCATCACGACCACGCCCAGCCCCTCGTCGCCGAGGGTCAGCTCGGGGCCGAGGGCGGCGATGCGCTCGGGCGCAGGCTCGAACCACAGGCCGTGACCGGCCGCCGCCAGGGCCTTCCAGGGAAACAGCTCGCCCGGGTCCTGCTTGCGCGCCGGGGCCAGGTCGGAGTGGGCGATGATGCGGCCGTCGGGGATGGTCCAGCGCGAGCGGACGTCGGCGACCAGGGCGATCACCGCCGCGACCTGGACCTCCGGAAAGGGCCGATAGCCGAACTCATGGCCGGGATTGACGATCTCGATGCCGATCGAGGCGGCGTTGCAGTCGGTCTCGCCCTGCCATTCGCCCTGGCCGGCGTGCCAGGCCCGGCGCTCCTCGGCGACCAGCTTCAGGATCCGGCCATCCTCATCGACCACGTAGTGGGCCGAGACGGCGGCCGCCGGGTCGCGCAGGCGGGCGACGGCCGCCTCGGCGGTCGGCATGCCGGTATAGTGCAGCACCAGAAGGTCCGGTGGTGCGCGGCGATTGTCGAAATTGGGCGACGGCGCGTCACGGATGTCGAGCATGGGCGGGCTTATCGCCCCTGTCGTTCCCAGCCGTAGGCGACCCATTCCCCGTCGACCTTGCGGGCTTCAATCACATCATCGCCGCGACGGTTGTGGCCACCGAACCGGCGGCGCGCGCGAATGGCGAGGCCGGCGAGGAAGATCAGAATGGTTCCGAAGACCGCGATCACGGCCACGGCCACGGCCGTGAATACCGCCAGAATCGCCCCGATGGTCATCGCCGCCAGGGTGGCGATCAGACCGCACAGCCACACCACAGGGGTCAGCAGGCCAGGGGCCCGCCGACGGGATGCGGCCCCCGAAGGGATGAAGCGATCGGTCTCGATCATCGAACAGCCTTTGGAAACACCCCGGGGGGCGTCGGAGGCGCAATGTCGGTCGATATCGCCTCCGGGTCAATGGAAGACACGGTCACAGGCGAGTGTGCATTCCGGCGAGGGCCCCTGTCAGGGCAGCGGCTGCTCGGCCAGGACCGAGGCCCCGGCGCTGCGCATACGGTCAGCCTCGATCCGCTGCAACACGACCCGGGCCTGCGGATCCGCCATCACGCCGCCGATCCCGACCAGCACGCGGGCCGCCTCGCTGGAGACACCAAAGGCCTTGGACAGCGCTTCCCACGGCGATTCCGGCGTCGGATAGCGTTTGAAGCGTACCGCCTCATCGGCCGGGATTTCGGCCAGGCGACGCGCCTGGACGATAGCCTCGTGCAGCCCGCCCAGTTCGTCGACCAGGCCCAGTTCCTTGGCCTGGCGACCGGTCCAGACGCGCCCGCGGGCGATTTCCCGGACCCGGGCCGGTGTCAGCTTGCGACCGGTGGCGACCCGGGCGATGAACTCCTCATAGGTACGGTCGATCGACGCCGAATAGGCGGCCCGCTGCGCCGCGCTGAAGGGCCGGGCCGGCGAGAAGGCGTCGGCATAGTCGCCGCCGACCGACAGGTCGCGAATGTCGACACCGAAACGGCCCAGCGCGTTGGCCAGCACGAATTTGCCGCCGTACACCCCGATCGACCCGGTCAGGGTCGAGGGCTGGGCGACGATGTAGTCGGCCTCCGAACTGATCCAGTAACCGCCCGAGGCGGCATAGGCTCCCATGGACACGACCACAGGCTTGCCCGCGGCCCGGGCGGCGCGAACCGCGGCCAGGATCTGTTCCGAGGCTTCCGGCGAGCCGCCGGGCGAGGAGACGCGGAAGACGATGGCCTTCACGTCCTTGTCCTCGATCGCTTCATAGAGCGCCCCGGCGAGGTCGTCGGAGCGGATCGACGCGCCGCCGCCGAAGCCGCCGCCACTGCCGCTACCGGTCTGGATGGCCCCCTCGCCGCCGACGATGGCGATGGCGTTGCGGCCCGAGCCGCGGCGCTGGCCCTTGGACGAGGCATAGTCACCCAGCTCGACCAGCTGGGCCCCCTTGCCGGCGCGCCGTCTGATCTCGGCCTCGGCCTCCTCGACCTGGCCGATCTTGTCGATCAGCTTGCGCTGCAGGGCCTCGGCCGACGACCACGGGCCGCCCTCGATGGTGGCGCGCAGGGCGACCGGGGTGACCTTGCGATCACTGGCGGCGTTGGCGATGGCGCTGGTGTAGATCGAGGTCATCCACGCCGTCATCGCCTCACGATGAGCCGGGGTGAAGTCGCTCTGGGTGTATTCGTTGACGGCGTTCTTGTACTCGTAGCGCTGCTCGAACTGGGCGTTGACGCCGTATTTGTCGAAGGCGCGGCCGAGGAAGATCTGGTCGGCGGAAAAGCCCGTCAGCTGGAAGCTGGCGGTGTTCTGCATCCACAGTTCGGAGGCCGAGGCCCCGACCATATAGCTGGAAATCGTGGTGCCGACCGGCTGGAAGCCCTGGCTGTGGGCGATCACGACCTTGCCGGCGGCGCGGAAGCGTCGCACGGCCTGACGCACCTCATCGGCGGCGGCCGGGGTCATGCCGGCTTCCGGCAGGCGGATCAGCAGGGCCTTCACGTGACGATCGTCCCCGGCCTGGGCCAGGGTATCGACCACCTCCATCACCGACAGGCCGGATCCGCCGAACACGGCGAACGGATTGGTGGGATCCTGGTCGGTCAGGCCGTCGCGCAGGTCCAGTTCCAGCACTGTATTGGACGCGGTCACCGGGGTCGACGAGGCCGACGACACCGCCGCCGTGATCAGCACCAGCGGGACCACGACCACAAACAGGATGAGGCCGAGGAAAACGCCCAGTACGGTCAGGAAAAACTGTTTCATGAAGGTCGGCAGGTCCGGACGGAACGGACCAGAAAGCGGCCCGACGCGACCATAGAGAGGCAAGCGTTCGCGTCAAATGAACGTATCCCGGTGGGCGAACCGGACTGGCAGGAGAGCCGGGCCCGCCGGTGACGGCGGGCCCGGGCCGGATCAGCGTTCCAGGTCGTAGACGCCGGTGATGTCGATCCGCACCGTCAGTTCACCGGCCGCGACCGGGGTCGAGCCGGAATCCATGGCCATTTCGGCCCGGGCATACATGGGCTGCGGCGGGCGCGGGCTGTAGCCGCCGGACTCGGTCAGGGAGCGGATCCCGCCCAGCGGTACGCCAAGCGCCTGGGCATAGAGGGCGGCCTTGGCCTGCAGGGCGCGAACCGCCAGCTGGCGGGCCCGGTCCTCGGCCGCGCCGGACTCCTTCAGGCCGAAACTGATGCCGTCGATCTGGTTGACGCCGGCGGCCACCACCGCATCGGCGGTCGTGCCGACGCGGGACAGGTCGTTGATCGTGACCGTCACCCGGTTGTTGGCCTGATAGCCGCGCAGCTTGGGCGGCTGGTTCTGGACATAGTCGTACTGGGCCGAGAGGTTCAGCCCCGAGGTCTGGACGTCGCGCTCGGCGATCCCGGCCCGGCGCAGGGCGGCGATGACCTCGTTCATGCGGGCGGCGTTGCTGCGCATGGCCGCAGCGGCGGTCGGGGCCTCGGTCAGAACGCCGAAGGTGATGGTGGCCATGTCGGGTGCCAGACGCACCTCGCCGTGGGCCGACAGGTTCAACGACGGCGGGGCCTGCATCCTGTGCATGCCGGCCATCGAGGTTTCCTGGGCCAGGACGGCCGGTGCGGTCAGGGCGCTGGCGGCCAGTAGAACGGCCCCCAGCGACAGGGAGCGGAAGGATCGGGTCATGTCGGTTGAACTCCGGTAATCAGGCCACGGGACCCGGACGGTGGCGTCGGGCCGTGGCGGAACCTTGGCGGTTGGTCCCTGAACAACGCCCCGGCCGCGGTGGCAGGTTCCGTTCACCGCCGGAAATAATGCCGCCCGACGATGACGCTTGGCAAGCGGAGTGACCGCCTGCTAGGCGAAACCACCGCCCTCGGCGGGCCCGTAGCTCAATGGTTAGAGCCGACCGCTCATAACGGTCTGGTTGGGGGTTCGAGTCCCTCCGGGCCTACCGGGCGCGAACCGCGGCGGCATCAGCGCCGCCAGCCGCCACCGCGACTCCAGCGGTCGTCGCCGGTGTAGCGGTCGTCGTTTACATAGCGCCCGTTGCGGTCGTACCAGCCCTCGCCGCGGCGATAGCTGTCATAGCCGTCCAGCGTGAAGCCGTCGTCCTGGTAGGGCAGACCCAGCAGGCCGTCCTCGTCGTCCCACCAGTCACGCGGATAGGGGCCGTAGACACAGGTCCAGCCGTTGCCCGGATTCCAGTGGGGCTCATAGCGGCCGCGGTAGCGATCGCGGAAGCTGGGCCGGCACAGGGTCTGCGACCAGACGCGGTTGCCGCTGGATTCGACGGTGGCGCGCGGCTCGGCGAAGATCACCTGCTGGACCCCGGCGAAGACATTGTTGGTGACGACCGCATGGCCCGAGGCCGCGGCCACCCCGACCCCGGCGGCCCGGATCCGGCTGTCGGTCAGCTGCAGTTCGCCATTGTAGAGGACGACACCCTTGTCGGAGCGGCCGATCCGGCTGTCGCTCATGGTGACGGAGGCCCCTTCGATGGCCACGCCCTCGACATAGCCGACGATGGCCGTGTTCTCGATCTCGACCCGGCCGTAGTCGCGGCCGGACCGGATGATCAGACCGATCGAGCGGGGCCCGAAGCTGTTGGGCGCGCCGGTGCCCTTGAACGTCGAGGTCGAGACGCGCGAGGTCTGGCCCGCACCCGGGATCAGTTCGAGCCCGGTCTGGGCACCGGTGACGACCAGTTCATAGGCGGTCAGCACGGCCCCGTCGGCAACGATGGCCGGAGCGATGGTCTGGGCGTCGATGATGGCGTTGCGGATATCGACCAGGCCTCCGTCCGCATAGATGGCGGCCTCGTCCCCGGCATGGCGGAAGCCGACCCGGTTCATCACGATCTCGGCGCCGTAGCCGACGATACAGGCGGCATCGCCCGCCTTGGGCGAGGCGAAGACCACATCGCGGATCTCGACCCGGACTCCCTGGGCCACGGTGATGCAGGGCAGCCCGTCCGGAGCCTGCAGGGTCGGCGACGGCGTGCGGTGCCAGTCGCGCGGATCGAAGCCGCCTTCACCGATGATGGTCATCGGCTTGTCGACATTCAGCCAGCCGACACAGGCCCCGGCCCGGGACCGGATGACGAGGGTGCCGCCGGGGCGCACGCGACGCACGGCGTCCTCGACCGCGCCTGAGCCGGGATTGCCGCCGCAGTCGACCAGAACGATCTCCTCGGTCCCCTGGCGACGGAACTCCGGCCGCCAGTCCGGCCGGTGGTCACGCCGATAGTCGTAGCGGCGGTGATGGGTGGAGCGCCCGCGGGTACCACGGGTCGGCGGTGTCAGCAGGATCCCGAAATTGGGGCGGGTCTGGCTCTCGACCCGGGCGGCAACCTGGGCCTGGGCCGCCGACGGCGGGGTCAGGACCACGCCGAGGGCGGCAGCGGCAACGACGGCCAGGCCGGTGATCAGACTGCGGACGGGACGATCGGTCATGGTTCCACGCCCTCCTAGCGGCGCTGCGAGCGGGACACCTGGGCCAGGACGGCCTGCAGGCGGGATGCGGACGGGCCGAACCCGGCCAGGGCGGAATCGATCCGCACCGCGACGGCTGCGGCCTTGTCCTGGTCGGCGACGCCGGAGACGCCGAGCGCGAAATAGGTCGACATCGCGAACTTGGCCTCGGGACTGCCCTGGCGGGCCGCCTCCTCGAACCAGTGGAAGGCGCGGGCGTAGTCGGTCGGCACGCCGATACCCTCGGCGTACATCACGGCCAGGACCAGCTGGGCCTCGGACGAGCCGTTGACCGCGGCCAGTTGCACCGCCCGGACCCGCTCGAGATAGGACAGGCGCGACTCCATCGGATGACCCAGCATGGCCTCCAGCGTCTCGATCTGGCGTTTCGACAGGGCATCGGGGCGGGTCGGGGTCGTCTCGGTCACGCCGAGGTAGCGCAAGGCCCGCCCGACATGGACGAACGGCAGTTCGGTCATCCGGGACAGCGCATATTCATAGGCGTCGCCGCGCGGGCGGCTTTCATCCGAAAACGGGACGCCGGAGGCCGGGGCCGTATTGGGATAGAATTCGAACGGCGGTACCCACTGGCGCGCCTTGGCCTCGACGAAGGCGGCGTAGCGGCTGCGGTTCGGCGACGACCGCTCGAAATCCTTGAGCAGGACATAGGCCCCGACGTCGCCCGTCTGCACCGCCAGATAGTTGTAGAGATAGGCGTCCACATCGTTGCGCTGGAACAGGCTGGTGGCGGCATGCAGGGCACTGGGATCGCGGTCAGGCCCGCTGTCCCTGCCGTCATTGCCCCAGGCCTCGCGACCCTCGCGATTGTCCTGCGGCTCGCCGAACGGGCCGTAGAGGGAATCATGCAGACGGGCCAGGGCGCGATAGCCCTTGGCGTCCTGGGTCGACAGGACATAGATCACCCGGTCTCGCACGGCCTCCTGCTCGGCACGGGTCATCCGCCCCAGCTGGCGATCCAGCCGCTGATAGACGTTGTGACGCTCCCAGGCGCGACAGTCGTCGTAGCGGGACAGCGGCTTCAGGCCGCCGAAGCCCCAGAAGCCGCCGCGGTCGGCGCGATTGATCGGCGCATAACCCTCGTCATTGGCCAGGGCCAACGCCAGCCAGACCGAGCTTTCGATCGGGTCCTCGATGTTCTTGTCGGTCGCCTTCACCGCCGCATAGCGTGACCCCAGCTCCAGCTGGGCGAAGAAATCGCCACGGAATGCGGCCCGGCGCAGGGCCCGCAGACTGGTCTCCTGGGCGTTGAACTCGGCCCCGGTAAAGGCGGCGGGGCGCGGACAGGCGTTGGCCGCACCGCCGTCGGAATCCTGTCGCCAGAACTGCAGGCCGCGATCCCCACAGCTGGCCAGGGTCAGGGCTGCGATCGTCAGCACGCCAATGGCGGCCGCGGCGGCCATCGGGGCGCGGCGACGCCGGGCAGGCGCGGGGTCGTCGTCGAAGCCGTCGCGGTCGCGCATACTCCCCCTCACACGTTGCGGGCCGATCGATCTCCCGATCGACCATTAACCATGTTCACCGGCAATGTGTCCGGCCCGGACACCCGGCTGTCAAGGTTAACGTCGTTTTCCGCCAAAGCGTTGCCGGAGAGTGGGTGATTTTTGTTCGGCGAACGGTTATCCCCAAGATTCAGCTATTTAGCGTTTCCCCGGACAGGGGAATTCGCCCGGTCGCAATGTCGAGCTGGGCCCTCTATATGGCGGTTTCAGCCGGAGTCCGCCCATGTCCTATTCCGCCCGCGACGATCGTCCCGCCGACAAGACCGCCCGCTATGCGGAAGTGCATCAGGAGATCGTCGCCGTGCTCGAGGGCGAGTCTGACCGGGTCGCCAGGATGGCCACGGTCAGCGCCATGCTGGCCGACGCCTTCCCGCAATTCTTCTGGACCGGTTTCTATGTCGTCGATCCGGCGAAGCCCGGTGAACTGGTGGTCGGTCCCTACCAGGGCACGCTGGGCTGCCTGCGGATTCCGTTCGGACGGGGCGTCTGCGGGGCGGTGGCGGCCGCGGGTAAAACCCGGATCGTCGACGACGTCGAGGCCTTCCCGGGTCACATCGCCTGCGATTCCCGCTCGCGCAGCGAAGTGGTCGTCCCGGTGTTCGATGCCGCGGGTACCCTGATCGCGGTGCTCGACGTCGATGCCACCGAGGTCGCCGCCTTCGATGCGGTCGACGCCGCGGCGCTGGAGCGTCTGGTGGCCCAGGTCTTCGCCGCCTGACCTCGGCCTGCTAGACCGTCGCCATGCAGATCGGCGTGGATTTCGGCGGGACCAAGATCGAGGCAGCCGCGCTCGACGCCGACGGCGGCTTCCTCGCCCGTCTGCGTGACCCTACCCCCCGGAACTATGACGCGGCCCTGGCGACCGTCGTCCGACTGGTGGCGCGAATCGAGCGCGACCTCGGCCGCACCGGCTCGGTCGGCCTGGCGGTGCCCGGCTCGGTGTCGCCGACCACGGGACGGATGCGCAACGCCAATTCGACCTGGCTGAACGACCGTCCGTTCCGTGAGGACCTCGAGGCGGCCCTGCGGCGACCGGTGCGGCTGGCCAATGACGCCAACTGCCTGGCCCTGTCCGAAGCCGTCGACGGGGCAGCGACGGGGGGGCGGGTGGTCTTCGCCGTCATCGTCGGCACCGGTTGCGGCGGGGCCCTGGTCGTCGACGGTCGCCTGATCGGGGGGCGCAACGGCCTGACCGGGGAGTGGGGCCACGTCGGCCTGCCCTGGCCCACGACCGCCGAAATGCCCGGCCCGGCCTGCTGGTGCGGACTCAACGGCTGCCTCGAGACCTGGATCTCCGGAACCGGTCTGCAGCGGGACCATGCGACCGTGACCGGCCGGACCCTGGCGGCCGAGGCCATCGTCGCCGCCGCGGACGCGGGCGATGCCGCCGCCACCGCCTCGCTGGATCGCTACACCGATCGCCTCGGCCGCGCCCTGGCCATGGTCGTCAACCTGGTCGATCCCGACGTGGTGGTGATGGGCGGAGGCCTGTCCAATATCGCCGGCCTGTATCCGCGCCTGTCAGAGCGGGTGCCCCGCCATGTCTTCGCCGACGGTATCGACACCCGTATCGTTCCGGCCCGCTGGGGCGATTCCTCGGGCGTTCGCGGCGCGGCGCGACTGTGGCCGGTTGACTGAACCGCCCCCCGGCGCGAGGGAACACTGATGGGAGATCAGACAATGAACGAACGGGTGATCGCGGTCACGGGCGGGCACGGCGAACTGGGCCGGGCGGTGGTCGCCGCCGCCCTTGCGCAGGGCCTGAAGGTCGCCGTCATCGACCACGCGACCGGTCAGCCTGTCCCGCAGGGCGTGCTGGAACTGGGCGGGGTCGACCTGACCGACCCGGTGGCGGCCACCGCGGCGGTCGCGGCCGTGGTCAAGGCATTCAAACGGCTGGACGCGGTGCTGAACATCGCCGGCGGCTTCGTCTGGCAGACCGTGGACGACGACCAACCGGCCTGGGACCGGATGTACGCCCTGAACCTGTCGACCGCCCTCAACACCTGCCGCGCCGCCCTGCCCTATCTGAAACAGTCCGACGCAGGCCGGATCGTCAACGTCGGGGCCAACGGGGCCCTGAAGTCGGCCGCCGGCATGGGGGCCTATGCCGCCTCCAAGTCGGCCGTGCACCGCCTGACCGAAAGCCTGGCCGAAGAGCTGAAATCGACTCCGGTCACCGTCAACGCCGTCCTGCCGTCGATCCTCGACACCCCCCAGAACCGCAAGGACATGCCCGACGCCGATCCCGCCCAGTGGGTCGCCCCGGCCGATCTGGCCGCCGTCATGCTGTTCCTGGCCTCGCCGCAGGCCAGAGCGATCACCGGTGCGCTGATCCCCGTGACCGGACGGGTGTGATGACCGGGGGGCTGGTCCGCAGCGTCCTGTTCATGCCGGCCTCGAACCCGCGCGCCGTCGCCAAGGCCCGCACCCTGGCCTGCGACGTAGCGGTGCTGGACCTCGAGGATGCCGTCGCCCCGGACATGAAGGCCGAAGCCCGCGCCGCCGCGGTCGAGGCCGTGCGCGGCGGCGGCTTCGGACCGCAGCTGGCCGTGCGGGTCAATGCGCTGGATACCCCCTGGGGCAGCGACGACCTCGACGCCCTGGCCGGAACCGCGGTCCAGATCGTCGTGGCCCCCAAGGTCGAGGATGCCCGCGACGTCGCCGAACTGGGCGGCCGCCTGCCGGTCGGCGCGGCGCTGTGGGCCATGATCGAAACCCCGCGCGCCCTGTTCAACCTGGATGCCCTGTGCAGCGTCGGTGGGCCGCTCGCGGCCCTGATGTTCGGCACCAATGACCTGTCCGCCGCCCTCGGCTGCCAGTCCGCCCCGGACCGGGAGCCGCTGAAGCCGTGGCTCGCGGCGACCGTGGCCGCCGCGCGGGCCCACCGGCTGCAGGTGATCGACGGCGTGTTCAACCGGCTGGACGACGCGGACGGCTTCGCCGCTGAATGCGGCCAGGGCCGACGGTATGGGTTCGACGGCAAGAGCCTGATCCATCCCGGCCAGATCGCCGTCGCCAACACGACCTTCTGCCCGACCGACGACGAGGTGGCGCATGCCATGGCCCTGGTCGCCGCCTTCGCCGATCCGGCCGCGGCCGGGCGCGGCGCGATCCGCGTCGGCGACGGCATGGTCGAGCGGCTGCACCTGACCGCCGCCGAGGCCCTGCTGCGGCGGCACGACGCCTGCGCGCGCACGCCCGATTGATGGACGGCGACACACCCGTCCCGGCCTGGGCCTGCGCGCCGGGACTGCTGGCCCTGCCGCATCTGAACGCCTTCCTGCCGGAGTACGCACCGCGCCTGCTGCCCGGACCGGATGTTCGGGCGGTGCTGGGATGGGGTCGCCGGCCGACGACCCGGGCGGGCCGGCTGTGGGGACGGGTGACCGGTCATCCCTATGTCGCGCTGGAAGACGGCTTCCTGCGGTCGGTCGGGCTGGGCGAGGCCGGGGCGGCCAGCCTGAGCCTGATCGTCGACGACCTCGGCGTCTATTATGACGCCACCCGCCCGTCGCGCCTGGAGCGGACCCTGGTCGAGGCCCCCGACTGGTGCGACGCGGCCATGCGCGCCCGGGCCCGGGCCCTGATCGACGGCATCGTCGCCGCCGGCCTGTCGCGAACCAATATGGGCGGTCCGCTGGACCGGTCGATCCTCCGGCCCGGTCCCCGGGTCCTGGTGGTCGACCAGACCGACGGCGACGCCTCGATCCGCTACGGCATGGCTCCGCCGGACGCCTTCGCCGCGATGATGACCGCCGCCCGGGCCGACCATCCCGACGCCCAGTTGATCGTCAAGCGCCATCCGGCCGTGGCTGCGGGTCTCAAGGCCGGCTGTATCGACGACGCAGACCTGGCCGGGGTTACCCTGGTCAACACCGACGTGCGCCCCGCCGACCTGCTGGCCGAGGTCGATGCCGTCTATACGGTCACCAGCGGCCTCGGCTTCGAGGCCCTGCTGCGCGACAAGGCCGTCACCTGTTTCGGAGCCCCCTTCTATGCGGGCTGGGGCCTGACCACCGACACGGTGTCGGTGGTCCGTCGTGGTGTGGCGCGCGACATCGAGACCCTGGCCGCCGCGGCCCTGATCGTCTGCAGCCGCTATGTCGACCCGGTCACCGGCCGCCGCTGCGAGGCCGAGCAGGCCGTGGCCCGACTGATCGCCCTGCGGGCCCGGGCCGGGCGGCTGAGAGGCTATTGGGCCGGCGTCGGCTTCGCCCCGGCCAAGCGCCCCGCGATCCGGCGCCTCCTCAACGCCCCGACCGCCCGACTCCGCTATTTTGACACGGCCGGTGCCGCCGTGGCCGCCGCCGGGGCGAACGGGGGGCGTCTGCTGTGGTGGGCGGGCAAGGAAACCGCTGCGATCCGGAAGGCGGCGGCGGGATTCGACGGCCCGACCGTGCGGATGGAGGACGGTTTCATCCGCTCGCACGGGCTGGGTTCCAACTTCATCGGAGCCCTGTCGACGGTGCTGGACGACCAGGGCATCTATTATGATCCCGCCGGGCCGTCGCGGCTGGAGACCCTGATCCAGACGGGGAAACCTTCGGCCGAGGCACTGGCCCGCGCCGCGACCCTGCGTGAACGGATCGTCGGGGGCGGCCTGTCGAAATACAATCTGCAAGGCGCGACGCCGCCGGACTGGCCGTCGAACCGGGAGCGGGTGTTGATCGTGGGCCAGGTCGAGAACGATCGGTCGGTCCTGCTGGGTTGCGGCGATGTCCGCACCAATGCCGGCCTGATCGCGGCGGCCCGGGCGGACCATCCCGACGCCTTCCTGATCTGGAAGGGGCACCCGGACGTGCTGGCCGGAAACCGGCCCGGGGTTGTCGACGACGACACCCTCGCGGCTGTCGACGCCGTGGCCGACACCCTGGACATCGGGGCCTGTCTGGAGGCGTGCGACCTCGTGGTGACCCTGACCTCCCTGACCGGTTTCGAGGCCTTGCTGCGCGGGCGGCGGGTAATTACCCATGGCCGCCCCTTCTATGCGGGATGGGGCCTGACCGAGGACCGCCTGCCCCTGCCCCGCCGCACCGCGCGCCCCACGCTGGACGCCCTGGTCGTCGCCACGCTGCTGGACTATCCCCTCTACGTCACGCCCGGCGGATGGCCATGCGAGGCAGAGGACCTGGTCGAGGCGTTGATCATGGCCCGGGTCGAGGGCGAGGCGGCCCGCCCCGGTCGCATCGGCCGCTGGGCCACCGGACTGACGGCGAGTCTCGACCGCGCGCCGCCACCGGCCTATTGAGGGCGTTCGCCAACGCAACGGACCTGCCAGTGACCCACGCTGTTATCGCCGCCACCGGCCTGTTCACGCCGGAACAGTCCATTTCGAACGCCGAGCTTGTCACGGCCTACAACACCTGGGCCGAGGGCTGGAACGCCGAGCATTCGGCCCAGATCGCGGAAGGCGATGTTCAGGCCCTGACCCCGTCGTCGGTCGAATTCATCGAGAAGGCCTCCGGCATCAAGAGCCGGTTCGTGATGGACAAGGCCGGGATCGTCGATCCCGCCCGCATGGCACCCAACCTGCCCGAACGCTCGAATGACGAGCTGTCGCTGATGGCCGAGATGTCGGTCGCCGCCGCCCGCGAGGCGATCGCCGCCTGGGGCAAGCCGGTCAGTGAGATCGGGGCGGTGATCTGCGCCGCCTCGAACATGCCGCGCCCCTATCCGGCCCTGGCGGTCGAGGTGCAGCAGGCCCTGGGCATCGACGGCTTCGCCTTCGACATGAATGTCGCCTGTTCCTCGGCCACCTTCGGCATCAAGACGGCGGCGGACTTCATCGCCTCCGGCTCGGTCGGGGCGGTGCTGATGATCAACCCGGAAATCTGCTCGGCCCACCTCAATTTCAAGGATCGCGACAGCCATTTCATCTTCGGCGACGTGGCCACCGCGGTGATCGTCGAATCCTCGGACCGGGCGGGCCCGGGCGGCTGGGATGTGCTGGGCACGCGGCTGAAGACGGTCTTCTCCAACAACATCCGCAACAATTTCGGCTTCCTCAACCGGGCAGCCGAGACGACCGAGGCGTTGGCCGCCCCGGCCTCAAGTAGCGAAGCGGTAGGCCAAACAGACAAACTTTTCGTCCAGCAAGGACGAAAAGTGTTCAAGGATGTGGTGCCGATGGTCTCGGAGATGATCGTCGACCACGCCGGGGACCTCGGTCTCGACCCGCAGGCATTGAAGCGGATGTGGCTGCATCAGGCCAACATCAACATGAATCAGTTCATCGGCCGCAAGGTGCTGGGCCGCGAGCCGACGCCCGAGGAGAACGTCATCGTCCTCGACGAATACGCCAACACCTCCTCGGCCGGCTCGATCATCGCCTTCCACCTGCGACACGAGGACATGGCCGCCGGCGATACCGGGCTGATCTGCAGTTTCGGTGCCGGCTATTCGGCCGGCACCGTCTTCGTCAGGAAACGGGCGTAGCCGCAGACCCGTCCGCCTCGGGAGCCGGCGCTTCCGGCGGATGGGCCGCCTTCCATTCCATCGCCCGGCGGACCCGGTTCTCGACCGACGGGTGATCGTAGAACAGGAATTCCTCCAGCGCCGACGGCGACGGGGCCCGGTATTCGGCCGTCTTGATCAAGGCCTTGGCCAGACCGTCGGGCTCATTGGCATGGATCAGGGAGAAATGGTCCGCATCCTCCTCGATGGAGCGGATCAGGGTGCTGGTGACCGGCGTGGCCAGCACGCCCAGGACGGCGAGCACCGCCGCCAGGACCGGCAGGCCGGTGGGGTCGGCGATATCACCGACCCGTTTGGCCCCCAGCAGACGCCGCGCCAGCGGATAGAGCCGGTCGGCGAGGAAGAAGCTGAGCATCGCCAGGACGACCATGGCTCCGGTCAGCCACAGCGAGTGCATATGCACATAGTGGCCCATCTCATGACCGACGACACCGCGCACCTCGCTCAGGTCCGCGCCCTTGTTGAACATCACGTCGCTCATCGCCACCCGGGCCGAACCGCCGAGACCGGAGACATTGGCCGTGTAGCGGTCGGACTGCCTTGACCCGTCGTAGATGAAGATCTTGTCGTCGGGCGTGCCGGTCTTGTGGGCCAGCTCGACCACGGCGTCGCGGACCCGTCCCTCGGGGGCGGGGGTGTAGGTGTTGAACAGCGGCTCGATGAAGATCGGAGCCACCAGCAGCATGAAGATCACGGCCACGCCGGCCAGTCCGCCGCCCCACACCCACCAGGCCCGGCCGGTACGCCGGATCAGGAAATAGAGGGCGACGATCAGCAACCCGCCGAACACGACCGAAATTCCGGTCGCCATCACGGCCTCGGTCAGCCAGCCGGCAAATGGCTGTTCCGTCAGGCCATAGCTCTTCTCGCGCCACCAGTTCTGGTAGATCGACCAGGGCAGGGTCAGGACGAAGCTCATCAACAGATAGACCACGCCCACGACCAGCGAGACCAGTTTCGGTCGCGGCTTGCGCCGTTCCAGCCGGTCACGGATCGCGGTCAGCCAGCCGGTCCGGATGATGATCCAGGCTACGGCGATTGAGACCATCAGGCCCCAGAGCAGCAGCCAGTGCCCGCCCTGGGTATAGGCCACGGCGCGGGCCGTTTCCTCGGGCGACAGGGTCGCCAACCATTGCGCCGTCGCGGCGGCCGGATCGAATGTCGTCATGGTCTTCCCCCGTTTGCCGGACAAGTGACGCGCACCCCGACGCCCTGTCAGGTTAAATCCTTGTCATGTCCGTGACTCGCCCCGATCACGAATCCGCGCTGACGCTTGCACCAATGGCGAGATTTTGCGAGGCGTCTGCGGTGTGAAGAAGGGAGAACAGTCCGCATGACCCAGACCGCCAATCCCTGGGAACCCAGGCTGGAACCCCTCGCCCAGGATGTTGCCACCGTGCTCAGAAGCATGGGCGGGTCGGCCCATCAGACGGTGGTCGTGGACTGCGTCGCGGCGATGAAGCGCCAGCGGGGCGAGGTCATCACCCAGGACCTGGCCGTGATGATCGTCGAAGTGTTTGAACGCTATCGCGATCTGTTCTTCAAGCCGTTCGGAGAGGGCTCGATGCGATGGGCCCTGGCACCGGGCGCGGCCTGAAACCGGCCGCACCGCCACAAAAAAAGGCGCGCCCCTCACGGAGCGCGCCTTCTTTATATCGGGCTTCTGAAACCTAGAAGCGGCGAACGTAGCTGACCGAATAGACGTCGGCTTCACCGCCGTCGTTGGTGAAGTCACGGCGGGTCCAGTCGGCGCGGACGCCGTTCTGGGCGTCGAGGTAGTAGTTGGCACCGACACCGTAGTTCCAGCTCTCGTTGCTGTCGGTGTTGCTGATGCCGCCGCTCGAGGCCTTCAGCTCGGTCGTGCCGAAGCCGGCGCGGGCGAACAGGTCGAAGTTGGCGTTCACCGGCAGGGTGGCGACGCCATAGACGGCGACGTCATAGTTTTCCTCGACCTTGATCTCGGAGGCACCGACCCGGAAGGTGTCGCTGCCGACGCCAAACGAGGCTTCAGCCTCGGCACCGAGATTGGGCGTGAACTTGGCACCGAAACGACCGGTCACGGCGCCGACGTCGGCACCGTCGGCGTCCATCTGGCTGTAGCCCAGGGTACCGTAGTAGGTCGGCGAAGTAACGGTTTGAGCCATGGCCGGTGCAGCCATGAGGGCCAGAGCGGCGGAAGCGAGGAGGATGTTACGCATGTATCTGTCTTTCCTAGATGCGGTGACCTGATCGGCCACCTGCCCCATCCAGCGAAAGCTCAAATGGGCAGCATCCACGGCAGTTCCATGGCCGGTTTATTACGAAAGTCTAACCGTGGAATAAAGGACACAGACGGCGATACGCCAACCATGACTTAATCTTGACCAACGATTACTCTGACGTCATCCGGGTTAACAGGCAGGCCCGTGGCCACAGCCGACAGCGCCCCCACCCGGTCAGGCAAGGGGCCGCCGTTGTCCGGACTAGCGGTCGGTTTCGCGGGCCTCTTCGCCGCGCGCCACCAGGGCGGCCTGGGCCGCGGCCAGCCGGGCGATCGGCACGCGGTAGGGCGAGCAGCTGACGTAGTCGAGCCCCAGGGTCTCGCAGAAGGCGATCGAGGCGGGATCGCCCCCGTGCTCGCCGCAGATGCCGATCTTCATGTCAGGGCTGACCGCACGACCGCGCTCGGCGGCGATCCGGATCAGGTCGCCGACACCGTCCTGGTCGAGCCGCACAAACGGGTCGGCCTCGAAGATGCCCTTGTCCATATAGGCCTGCAGGAAGTTGGCGGAATCGTCCCGGCTGATGCCAAAGGTGGTCTGGGTCAGGTCGTTGGTGCCGAACGAGAAGAATTCGGCATATTCGGCCAGGTCTCCGGCGCGCAGGGCGGCGCGGGGCAGTTCGATCATGGTGCCGACCAGATAGTCGACCCGGTCCCCGGCCTCGGCGAACACGGCCTCGGCGGTGCGGTCGGTCAGCTCGCGCAGGTATTTCATCTCCAGACCCATGGCGACCAGCGGGTGCATGATCTCCGGGATCGGGGCCTCGGCCGCGGTTTTCTTGACCTCCAGGGCCGCCTCGAGAATGGCGCGCACCTGCATTTCGTAGATCTCGGGATAGGCCACGCCCAGACGGCAGCCGCGGTGGCCCAGCATGGGGTTGGTCTCGTGCAGCTCGCGGGCCCGGCGCTTCAGCTTGGCGGCGTCGAGACCGGAGGTCGCGGCCAGGGCGTCGATGTCCGCGTCGTGGTGCGGAATGAACTCGTGCAGCGGCGGGTCGAGCAGGCGGACGGTCACCGGCAGGCCGGCCATGATCTCGAACAGTTCGACGAAATCGGCCTTCTGGAACGGGGCGATCTTGGCCAGGGCCAGGCGGCGGCCCTTTTCGTCGTCGGCCAGGATCATCTCGCGCACGGCGGCGATGCGGGCGTCGTCGAAGAACATGTGTTCCGTGCGGCACAGGCCGATGCCCTCGGCCCCGAAGCCGCGCGCGGTGCGGGCGTCCAGCGGGGTCTCGGCGTTGGCGCGGACCTTCAGGCGGCGAACCTGGTCGGCCCAGCCCATCAGGGTCTGGAAGTCGCCGGTCAGTTCGGGCTCGATCATGTCGACGGCCCCGTCGAGGACCTCGCCCTTCGAGCCGTCGATGGTGATCACCTCGCCGGCCCTGAAGGTGCGACCGCGGGCCGTGAAGGTGCCGGCGCGCTCATCGATCGAGATTTCCCCGGCCCCCGAGACGCAGGGCCGGCCCATGCCGCGCGCCACCACGGCGGCGTGGCTGGTCATGCCGCCGCGCGCGGTGACGATGCCCCGGGCGGCATGCATGCCGCGGATGTCCTCGGGGCTGGTTTCCTCGCGCACCAGGATGACGGCGTCGCCCAGCTGGCTCATGCGCTCGGCCTCGTCGGCGTCGAACACGATCTTGCCGGTGGCGGCCCCGGGCGAGGCCGGCAGGCCGGTGGCGACGACATGACGGACGGCGTTCGGGTCCAGGGCCGGATGCAGCAGCTGGTCGAGGGCGGACGGATCGACCCGGCTGATGGCCTCGTCGCGACTGATGACCCCCTCGGCCGCCAGATCGACGGCGATCTTCAGGGCCGACTTGCCGGTGCGCTTGCCGTTACGGGTCTGCAGCATCCAGAGGCGGCCCTGTTCGACCGTGAACTCGATGTCCTGCATGTCGCGATAGTGGGTCTCGAGCTTGCCGATGACCCCGACGAATTCGGCGAACACCGCCGGCATCGCCTCCTCCATCGACAGGGCCGTCTCGCCCATCTCCTCGCGGCCCGCCCTGGTCAGGGACTGGGGCGTACGGATGCCGGCGACGACGTCCTCGCCCTGGGCGTTGATCAGGAATTCGCCGTACAGACGGGCTTCACCGGTCGATGGATTGCGGGTGAAGGCCACGCCGGTGGCCGAGGTCTGGCCCATATTGCCGAACACCATCGACTGGATGTTGACGGCGGTGCCCCAGCTCTCGGGGATGTCATGCATGCGGCGATAGAATTTGGCGCGTTCGTTCATCCAGCTGTCGAACACCGCCGAGATCGCGCCCCACAGCTGGTCCTGCGGATCCTGCGGGAAGGGATGGCCCAGCCGGTCCTCGACCACAGCCTTGTATTCGGTGACGACCTTTTCCCAGTCGCCGGCGCTCAGGTCGGTGTCGATGGTGACGCCGAGACGGTCCTTGTGGTCGTCCAGGACCTCCTCGAAGTCGTCATGGCTCAGACCCAGCACGACGTTCGAATACATGGTGATGAAGCGGCGATAGCTGTCGAAGGCGAAGCGGCGGTCGCCGGACAGGGCGGCCAGGCCCTCGACGGTTTCATCGTTGAGGCCGAGATTCAGGACCGTGTCCATCATCCCGGGCATCGAGGCGCGGGCCCCGGAGCGAACGCTGACCAGCAGGGGGTTGGCGGCGTCCCCGAAGGTCTTGCCGGTGATCTGCTCGACCTTCTCCAGTCCCGCCCGGACCTGTCCGGCCAGGGCGTCGGGATAGGTCTGGCCCTTGCTGAAATAGTGGACGCAGGCCTCGGTGGTGATGGTGAAGCCCGGCGGCACCGGCAGGCCCAGCGAGGACATCTCGGCGAGGTTGGCCCCCTTGCCACCGAGAAGGTTCTTCATCGATGAGGATCCGTCGGCCGAGCCGCCGCCGAAACCGTACACCCACTGAGTCATATCCAGCCCCTGAGCCGTGGTCCGTCAAAGGCGGAGCCGGAAGGCCCGCCCGTCCCGGCCTGACTAGCGTGCTGCGTCCGCGAAGGCGAGGCCGGGCTTGCAACAAAGCGTGAGCCCGGGTGCCGTTCCGGAAAAGCGCCCCGGCCGACCCGCTGCGGGTCCTAGCGCCACTGACCCAGGACGTCGCCGGTGGCGCTTTCAAACGCCACCCGGTCCAGCTGAATCGCGGCGATACAGACCGGGCGTTGATCGGGACTCGCGGTCCGGCAGCGGATGGCGCGCCCGCCGGGGAAGCCGACGACGCGCCCTTCCAGCACCAGACGATAGCCGTCCGCCGCCGGTGCCAGCGGCTGATCGCCCTCGGCCCGAATGGAATAGCTGTAGGCGCGGCCGTTGCGTTGGCCGACCCGCGAACTGCCGGTCGGGAAGACCGCGGCCAGGCCGACGGTGTAGGGCGACGGCACGGCCACCCCGCCCTGCAGCGGGTCACGCAGCACACCGGGGCAGGCATCGGAGGCGAGCCACGGGCGCGGAATCCAGAATCCCTCGACGGTCTCCCAGACCACGTCCGCGCCGGCCCCGGCGATCAGGGCCGATTCGGCCCAGTCCCCGGGCGTCAGGCTCAGCTGGATGGATTTGCGATCCCGGCCCCAGGTGGCGCGGGCGACACCGTCGGCGATCGCCGGACCGGCCTGGGCCGGTTTGGGCCCACCACAACCGAACGGCAGACGAACGGCGATCCGGCGGCCGACCAGGGGATCGCTGCCCGACGGGACCTCGCCGGCGACATAGGACGAGGCGGCCCGGGCGGCGGCGCTGACCAGGTCGCCACGGGTCAGGGGCGGTGTCGCGGCGGGCAGGACGGGGGTCACCACCGGGGCCTCGGGCACCTCGACCGCGGGCTCTTCCGGGGGTTTGTCCTTCGGGCCGCACTGGGCCAGCAACAGGCCCGCGGCGATCGAGGTGACAACGACGCCGAGCTTGCGACGATGAATCGGAAACACATTCAGACGAGGCATGGATCGCCCATAACACAAAAACGCTATCCCGGTGACGACATCGGTC
Source organism: uncultured Brevundimonas sp. (assembly GCF_963975535.1). Lineage (GTDB taxonomy): Bacteria > Pseudomonadota > Alphaproteobacteria > Caulobacterales > Caulobacteraceae > Brevundimonas. The sequence goes on from NZ_CAXBHE010000002.1 coordinate 119,042, forward strand.
GAAAAGGTTGACGGCAGCCGCCCGGGGGGGTCTGCAAAGGTTATGAGTTTCGATCAGATCGCGGCGCTTGTCGTCCTGGTAGCGGTGGTCGGGGTGCTGATCCACGGCAAGGTGCGTTCTGACGTCGCCGCGCTGTCGGCGGCCGCCGCCCTGTTGCTGCTGGGGGTCATTCGCCCCGTCGAGGTCCAGGGGGCCTTCGCCAGCCCGGCCGTCATCGCCCTGGCCTGCCTGTTCGTCATCGCCTACGCCATCGAACTGACCGGGCTGATGGGGCTGCTGATCCGCCAGGCGACGGTCCTCTGCGCCAAGCTGGGCAAGCTGGGCCTGTGGCTGGTCATCATCCTGTGCGGCGGGGCCTCGGCCTTTCTCAACAACACCCCGATCGTGGTGCTGGCCGCGCCGGTGGTGCGCGATGTCGCCAGTTCGATGAACCTGTCGCCGAAGCGGTTCCTGATCCCGCTCAGCTACATCGCCATCATGGGCGGGGCCTGCACCCTGATCGGCACCTCGACCAACCTGCTGGTCAATGACATGGCCCGCAACGCCGGCCAGCCGGTGTTCGGCATGTTCGAGATCACCCCGGTGGCCCTGATCATCGCCGCGGTCGGCGGGGCCTATCTGTTCTTCTTCGGCAGCCGGCTGCTGGCCAACGGGGCCGATGACGGCGAGGGCCACGGCCCGCACGAGCAGACCGGTGACGGCATGCTGGGCGACCTGGAGCTGTTTGCCGTCGACCGGCCGTTCCGGGCCCGCCAGGCCATGGTCGCCATGGGGGTGTTCGTCGCGGTGATCGCCGCCGCCGCCCTGGGCATCGCGCCGATCGCCGCCTCGGCCTTCGCCGGGGCCGTGATCCTGATCCTGATGCGCATCATCACCCCGGAGGAGGCCTATGCCGGCCTGCGGCCCGAGGTGTTGCTGCTGATCGCCGGCATGGTGGTCGTCGGCCTGGCGATCGAGGTTACCGGCCTGGCCGCCGCCGGCACCGAACTGCTGATCGACTTCATCCGGCCGCTGGGCCCGTGGGCGGCGCTGGCGATCCTGTACGGGGTGACGCTGTTCGCTACCGAACTGCTGTCCAACGCCGCCGTGGCCGTGCTGATCACCCCGGTGGCGGTGGCCCTGGCCGAGAGCCTCGGCGTCGAGCCGCGGCCCTTCCTGATCGGGGTGATGATGGCCGCCAGCGCCGCCTTCGCCACCCCGTTCGGCTATCAGACCAATGTGCTCGTCTTCCAGGTCGGCAAGTACAAATACATGGATTTCGTCAAGGTCGGCGTGCCGCTGAACCTGGTCACCTGGATCGCCGGCGTCGCGACCATTCCGCTGTTCTTCCCGTTCTGATTTCGGGGGCCGTCAGGCGGACTGCATCATCACCCAGACCCCGGCGACCAGCAGGGCCAGTCCGATCGCGGTGATAAGCAACGGCGTGACCCGCGACGGCCGCCGCACCTCCAGCACCGCCTCGCCCGGGTCGTCCGGATTGTAGCGAACCCGCACCGTCGCCCCGGCCGGATAGCGGTCGACGATGGCCTGGACCGCCAGCAGCCGGGTGTGCGGATCGATGCCGTGGAAGGCGATCCGTTCACAGTTGTAGGGCTTGCCGTCGACCTCATAGCGATAGGCGACATTGGCGAAATAGCGGATGTGCTCGTCTCCGTCCGCCGTCGCAACCGGGCTTTCCTGATAGCGCGAGGCAGTGACCGTCCCGGTCACACTGGGCCACAGCGCCGCCGTCTCGGACCGGCCCAGGGCCAGGCGATAGTAGATCCAGGCCCCGGCGATGACGATCAGGGCCAGCGCGACCATACCCATGCCCATCGACGAACTTCCTCTGACTGAACCGACCCCGGTCCGGAGAGTGGGCGCAGTGATCGCGCTTGACCAGTCCTTCGGTGGAGACGGGGCTTTCCCCCTGCTGTCGTCATCCTCCGGCGAGGCGCAGCCGGGACCGGGGGACCCAGCGGCGCGGTCGCGTCAGCGATCGCGAAATCTGTCCGTCGCCTTGTGCGTGAACAGATCGCGCTGTCGCGCGCCGCTGGGTCCCCCGGTCTGCGCCGCGCAGACGCGGCTTGCCGGAGGATGACGACTGCTGTTTGAGGGCACTTCGGCGCGAACGGGCGAGATTTCGGTGCGCCCGGGGTAACACCGTACACCCTCTCCCCAACCCCTCTCCCCACGGGAGAGGGGCTTTGGGGACCTACCCCGCGATCAGGCCGAAGTCGGCGACGCGGCCCATGACGTCGCGGACCTGGCCCAGAAGTTTCAGGCGGTTGTCGCGTTCCTCGGGGATCTCGGAATTGACCATCACATCGGTGAAGAAGGTGTCGACCGGGCCGCGCAGGCGCGACAGGGCGGTCATGGCGGCGGCGAAATCCTCGGCCGCGAGGGCGGCGTCGACCCCGGCGCGGGCGGCGATGACGGCCTGGGCCAGGGCGGTCTCGGCCGCGGGTTCACCAGCCAGATCGGTCTGGCGTTCGCCGGTCGGCAGCGGGCCCTTCTTCGCCTCGGCGCGCAGGATGTTGGCGGCGCGCTTGTTGCCCGCCAGCAGATTGGCCCCGTCGTCGGTGGCGAGGAAGGCGTCCAGCGCCTCGACCCGCCGCACGATGCGAACGAGGTCGTCATCACCGAGGGCGAACACCGCGTCGACGAGGTCGTGGCGCTTGCCCTGGTCGCGGAGCAGGACCTTCAGACGGTCGGCGAAGAAGGGGATCAACGTTCCCGTAAGAGCTTTCCAGCGCGAGAACGATACTTCGAGCTGAGGTTCAAGGTCAGCCATGAGCCACTCTCGCCCGACCGGCAGCGGATCGACAGTCAGCCATGCGCTTGCAGTGCCGAGACGCCACTTCTCCAAATCGAACTCGATCGACTTCACCGCTTCGCTTCGTGCCAGCTCTTCGGCAAAGCCGTACCCTCGGTTCAGAGCTTCATCTCGAAGCGTCTGCGTTTGCTCTGCCGACAGTCTCTCCGTCAGGAGGAAGTTGGGCTTAGCCGCCATCTGTCGGATCAAACTGGCCGCCGAATTCCAAACCAACTGATCGAGTGAGACGCTCACGTTCGATTCTACAACTGAGCGCGTAAATCCGAGCGTAGCCCGTCGCAGGGCGAAGGGGTCCTTGGAGCCGGTGGGCTTTTCGTCGATGGCGAAGAAGCCGACCAGGGTGTCCAGCTTGTCGGCCAGGGCCACGGCCACGGTCAGGGGGGCGGTGGGCACGGAGTCGGCAGGACCCTGCGGCTTGTAGTGGTCGCGCACGGCGTCGGCGATGGCGTCGGGATCGCCGGCGGCCCGCGCGTAATACCCGCCCATCACCCCCTGCAGTTCGGGGAATTCCCCGACCATGGCGCTCGCCAGATCGGCTTTCGACAGGCGGGCGGCGCGTTCGGCCTGATCCGGGTCGGCCCCGACCAGGGGGGCGATTTCGCGGGCGCGGGCGGCGATGCGGTCGACGCGGTCGGCCAGGGTGCCCAGTTTGGCGTGGAAGGTGACGCCTTCCAGCTTCTTCGCCCAGACGTCGAAGCCGGTCTTCAGGTCCTCGTCCCAGAAGAAGCGGGCGTCATCCAGCCGCGCCGACAGGACGCGGCTGTTGCCGGCGACCAGGGCGGTGCCGCCGTCGCTGGCCTCAACATTGGCGACCACGAGGAAATGCGGGGCCAGGCCGGGCTGGCCGGGACGGCGAACCGCGAAATATTTCTGGTGCACCTTCATCGACAGCTTCACCACCTCGGGCGGCAGGCTGAGGAAGGCGGGGTCCATGTCCCCGAGGATCGGGGTCGGCCATTCGGCCAGGCCTGCGACCTCGTCCAGCAGGCCGTCGTCATCGACCAGCTCCAGCCCGCGGGCGTGGCAGGTGGCCCGGGCCGCCTCGAGGATGTGCAGGCGGCGTTCGGCGGCGTCGAGGATGACATGGTGGTCGCGCAGCTTGTGGCGGTAGTCGGCGAAGTCGCGCACCGCGAACGGCTTGCCGGGGCCCATGAAGCGGTGGCCTTCGGTGACGTTGTCGCTCTTGATGCCGTCGATCTCGAACGGCACGACATGGCCGTCGAACAGGGCGACGATCCGCTTGAGCGGCCGCACCCAGCGCAATGTGCCGGAGCCCCAGCGCATCGATTTCGGCCAGGGGAAGCCGCGCACGATCTGGTCGACCATGGTGGCGACGACATCGGTGGTGCGCACGCCCCTGGAGGCGATCACGGCCATCCAGACACCGTCGCGGTCGGTCAGCTGGTCCTTGCCGAGGCCGGTCTTGCGCAGGAAGCCGTCCAGCGCCTGGTCCGGGGCCGAGGTGCGGGGCCCCTTGACCTCTTCCTCGCGGTCCGGCGTCGCCGTCGGCAGGCCCTCGACCACCAGGGTCAGGCGGCGCGGCCCGGCGAAGGTGGTCAGCGAGTCCCAGGTCAGGCCCGCGGCCCTGAGCCGTTCGGTTGCCATCCGCTCGAGATCGCGCGCGGCCCCGGCCTGCATCCGGGCGGGGATTTCTTCGGAGAAGAGTTCGATGAGAAGTTGGGGCATCAGGATCTCAAATTATTCCGCTCATCCCGGCGGAAGCCGGGACCCAGTGCATTGGGTGATCCAAAATCACGGGTGCGCGCCGACCGAAGTCCCACGCAGCGTACCTCACGAAAGAACGGGGTCCCGGCTTCCGCCGGGATGAGCGGATATGAATGCTCACGCCCTACCTCTTTCCTGTTCAACCCATTCGCTCGCACAGGCCTTACACAGGTCACGGATGCGGCCGATGTAGCTCTGGCGTTCGGCGACGGCGATGGCGCCGCGGGCGTCCATCAGGTTGAACAGATGGCTGGCCTTCAGCACCTGGTCATAGGCGGGCAGGACCAGGGCCTGGTCCTGCGGGCCCTTCATCGCCAGGAAGCGTTCGACCTCGGCGACCATGTCCTCGAAGCGGCGCTTGAGGCCGTCGACGTCATAGCCGTGGAAATTGGCCTCGGACTGCTGGCGTTCGTTCTCGAGGAAGACCTCGCCGTAGGTGATCGGCTTTTCCCCGTTCACGCCCCTGGCGAAGACGAGGTCGTAAACGCTGTCGACGCCCTGGACATACATGGCCAGACGCTCCAGGCCGTAGGTCAGTTCGCCCGAGACGACATCGACCTCGATGCCGCCGACGCCCTGGAAATAGGTGAACTGGGTCACCTCCATCCCGTCGCACCAGACCTCCCAGCCCAGACCCCAGGCCCCGACCGTGGGGTTCTCCCAGTCGTCCTCGACGAAGCGGATGTCGTGCAGTTTCGGATCGATGCCGATCGCCGCCAGCGAGCCCAGATAGAGTTCCTGAAGGTTGTCGGGGTTGGGCTTCAGGATGACCTGGAATTGGTAATAGTGCTGGAGGCGGTTGGGGTTTTCGCCATAGCGGCCGTCGCCCGGGCGACGCGACGGCTGGACATAGGCGGCCTTCCACGGGCGCGGGCCCAGGGCGCGAAGCACGGTGGCCGGGTGCAGGGTGCCGGCCCCGACCTCGATGTCATAGGGCTGCAGCAGGGCGCAGCCCTGGTCGCCCCAGTATTTCTGAAGCGTCAGGATCAGGTCCTGGAAGGCGAGAGGTTCGGTCGAATGGGGCAAGGGGCGGGCCGCTTCGCAGACGCAAAAAATGACGGCGGACCCTAGGGCTCGCGGCGATCGACTTCAACTGGAGGCGGGCCGATTAGCCATCCGGCACGGCGCAGGGCCGGATCAGTGATCGTCGGGGTCGAGACCGTGGCCGAGAACGGTCGCCCGGACCCACCAGTCCGGATGGGCGGCCGACAGGGCGGCGGCGGCGGCGCGGGCGGTGACGGCATCGGCGCACAGGCCGAACACGGTGGCCCCCGAACCGGACATCCGGGCCAGGCGCACGCCCGGGGTGGCGGCCACGGCCTCGAGGGCCGCTCCGATGGGCGGGCACAGGGCCACGGCCGGGGCCTGAAGGTCATTGCGCTGCCGCCCCAGCCAGTCGATCACCGTCGTGACCCGCCAGTCGGCCGGCGGGGCCGGGCGGTCGACAGCGGCCGCCGGACCCGCGTCATAGGCCCGATAGACAGCTCCGGTCGGCGACGGCACGCCGGGATTGACCAGCACAGCGGCCAGCGGCGGCAGGGCCGGTTCGGGAGTCATCCGGTCGCCCCGGCCCTCGGCCCAGACCGGCCGGGCGAACAGACACATGGGGCCGTCGGCACCGATGTTCCCGGCCACGGCCAGCAGGGTCGCGTCATCCTGGTCGCGGGCGAGAACGCGCCGGGCCAGACGCAGGGCCGCCCCGGCGTCGGCCGAGCCACCGCCCAGACCGGCGGCGACCGGCAACTGCTTGTCCAGCACCAGGGGCAGGGCGGCATCGAGGCCGCGCAGGGCGCGCAACACCAGATTGTCGCCCTCGCCCGCCAGGGCCCCGGCGAAGGGGCCGGTCACGGCCAGTGGTGGCGATCCGGCCGGCGCGACCCTCAGCCGGTCGCCGAGGTCGGCGAAGGCCACGAGGCTGGCGAGCGGATGATAGCCGTCACGGTCCAGGGGCCCGACGTGCAGGAACAGATTGACCTTGGCCGGGGCCAGGGCGTCGCGACGCACGGGGATCTAGGCTCCGGTGCCCGAGACCGGGACGGCGGGGGCCAGCCCCTCGCTCAGCTTGCGTTCGACCTCGGCGCGCTGGTCGGCATCGGGGTCGAGAGTCAGAACCCGCTCCCACTGGAAACCGGCCTCGCGCCGGCGGCCGACCTGCCAGTAGGCGTCGCCGAGATGGTCGTTGATCTCGGCATTGGCCGGCTCCTTGGCCACCGCCGCCTCCAGCGTGTCCACCGCGATCTCGTACTGACCCTGGCGATACTGGGCCCAGCCGAGGGAGTCCTGGATATTGCCGTTGTCGGGTTCGGCCGCGTGGGCCCGGGCGATCATCTCCGCCCCCTGGGCCACCCGCTTGCCGCTGTCGACCCAGAGGTAGCCGAGATAGTTGAGCACGGTCGGGTCGTCGGGCCGGGCCTGCAACGCGGCCCACAGTTCGGCCTCGGCCTCATCGATCCGGCCCAGCGACTCATAGGCGACGCCGCGCACGAAATGGATCTCGAACGGCTGGCCGGCGATGTTGAGCAACGGCCCGTTGAGAATGTCCAGGGCCTCGTCATAGCGGTTGAGCTGGATCAGCTGGGAAGCCAGGACATAGGCGACCTCGGCCTCGTCCGGCACGGACGCCGCCGCCCGGTTGAACTCGTCGAGGGCGGCCTCGGCCTTTTCCTCGCGCTGGAGGCTGCGCCCCATCTCCATGCGCGCCTGACCATAGAGCGCCGGATCGGCGGGGGTGACACGGGCCAGGACGTCACGCGCGTCGACCTCGCGTCCGGCCGCGGCCAGGGCCTGACCCAGCCGGAACCGGGTCAGGTCGTTGGGGTCGAGGTTCAGGGCCAGGCGCAGATAGACGGCGGCGACCTCGGCCCCGCCCTCGGTCGAGGCCTGGATCGCGGCGATGGTCAGGATGTCCGCCGCCCCGGCACGCAGGGTCGGCGCGGCCGGGGGCCGCCCCCGGGCCAGCAGGCGCGCCCGTCCCCGGGTCACGGTCGGATCCGTGCTGCCCCCGGCGATGGCGGCGTCATAGACCGCGAGGGCCTCGGCCCGCTTGCCGCGCCGTTCCAGGTATTCGGCATAGGAGCGACGGAACAGCTGGGCCCCCAGCGGACTCGCGGTCAGGGTCGCGAAGGCAGCCTCGGCCTCGGCATACTGGCGGTGGTTTTCCAGCAGCAGCGCGCGGCTGTGGCGCATGAACAGCGACGTCGGATCGGTCGCGGTGGCGGACGGCTGCCCCAGGGCCAGGTCCCAGTCACCGGCGGCGGCGGCAATCCAGGGCCGGACATAGAGGCCGGCGCGGGCGTGCGGCTGGCCGATCGGGGCGACGCGGAGTTCGGCCAGACCGGCGGCCGGATCGTCATGCACGAAGGCCTGGACCACCGCGACAAGACGGCCGGCCTCGCTGATCACCGGCGGCACGCCGTCGCCCGACGGCCGCAGGCGGGCGGCCAGGTCGAGATCGCCGGACAACAGGGCCGCGGTGAAGGTCTGCAGCCGCACCGCGGGCTGCTCCGGGGTCAGGGCCTCGACATCGGCGTACAGGGCGGCCCCGGTCTCGCCCAGACCCCGCGACTGGGCCAGACGCCCGGCCAGATACAGACCGTAGGCCGACCGGCCCTCGGCATTGCGCGGAACCGGGGCCCAGACGGCGGGAATCGGGATGATTTCCGGCTCCGCAACCTCGGCGTCCTCAACAGCCTCGACGGGGATGGCCTCAGAATCCGTGGGCCCGGGCACGATTTCCGGCAGTCTCGGCACCGGTGCGGGCTGGACCGGGCCGGCCGGCACGGCGATGCCGGGGGGCACCTCCTGGGCCAGGGTCGATGCGGCAAAGCCCACCGACATCAGGCCGGCGACGGAAGCGGAGGTGATCAGACGAATGAGGCGCATGCAATAACCCTCACCGCTTTGTAAGGCGCTCGCAAGGCCTCACGCCCGGGACGATCACATATTCGGATAGTTCGGCCCGCCGCCGCCCTCGGGCGTGGTCCAGACGATGTTCTGCGACGGGTCCTTGATGTCGCAGGTTTTGCAGTGGACGCAGTTCTGGGCGTTGATCTGGAAGCGCGGATTGGACCGGCCGTCCTCGTCGTACAGCACCTCATAGACCCCGGCCGGGCAGTAGAGCCGGGCCGGTTCGCCGTATTTCGGCAGGTTGACGGCGATCGGGATCGACGGGTTCAGCAGCTTCAGATGGGCCGGCTGTTCCTCGGCGTGGTTGGTGTTGGAGATGAACACCGAGCTGAGCTTGTCGAAGCTGAGCTTGCCGTCCGGTTTCGGATAGGCGATCGGCGCATGTTTCGACGCGAGTTCGGTCGAGGCCGCGTCGGTCTTGCCGTGCTTCTGGGTGCCGAACAGCGAGAAGCCACCGAACAGGGCCCCGCACCACAGGTCGAACACGCCGAGCGCCCCGCCGAGGGTGGTGCCGTATTTCGACAGCAGCGGCTTGGCGTTGCGGACGGTCTTCAGCTCCTTGCGGACCCAGCTGTGATCGTAGGCGGCCTGGTATTCGACCAGGGTGTCGCCGGCCCGTCCGGCGATGACGGCCTCATAGGCGGCGTCGGCGGCCAGCATGCCGGTCTTCATCGCATTGTGGCTGCCCTTGATGCGCGGCACATTGACGAAGCCGGCCGAGCAGCCGATCAGCGCGCCGCCCGGGAAGGCCAGTTTCGGCACCGACTGGAAGCCGCCCTCGGTGATGGCCCGCGCGCCATAGGAGATGCGGGTGCCGCCCTCGAGGTGTTCACTGATGGCCGGATGGTGCTTGAAGCGCTGGAACTCGTCGAACGGCGACAGGAAGGGGTTCTTGTAGTTCAGGTGCACGACATAGCCGATCGCCACATAGCGATCGCCGAAATGGTACATGAAGCTGCCACCGCCGGTGTGCTCGTCCAGCGGCCAGCCGGTGGTGTGCTGGGCCAGGCCGGGCTGGTGTTTCTCGGCCGGGACCTGCCACAGCTCCTTGAGGCCGATGCCGTATTTCTGCGGCTGGCAGTCGGCGGCCAGCTTGTGGCGGGCCATGATGGTCTTGGCCAGCGAGCCGCGCACGCCCTCGGCGATGAAGACGTATTTGCCGTGCAGTTCGATACCGGGCTGGAAATCACCGGTCGGCCTGCCCTCGCGGTCGATGCCGAAGACGCCGGCGACGACGCCCTTCACCCGGCCGGACGGTTCGTCCCAGACGACATGGCTGGCGGCCATGCCGGGGTAGACCTCAACGCCCAGGGCCTCGGCCTGCTCACCCAGCCAGCGCGACAGGTTGCCGAGCGAGGCGATGTAGCAGCCGTGGTTGTGCATCATCGGCGGCAGGGCGAACATCGGCAGGCTGATCTGGCCCATCGGACCCAGCACCATGAAGCGGTCCTTCGTCACCGGGGTTTCCAGCGGGGCACCGCGGGCCTTCCAGTCGGGGAACAGCTCGTTCAGGGCCCGGGGGTCGATGACCGCGCCGGACAGGATGTGGCCGCCGATCTCGGCGCTCTTTTCCAGAACAGCGACGGAGATCTCCTTACCGTCCCTTTCCGCCCTCTGCTTCAGGCGAATGGCGGCGGACAGGCCGGCGGGGCCGCCGCCCACGATGACGACGTCATAGTCCATGACCTCGCGCTCGACGCCCGTCAGGGCCTCCAGCGGCGGCAGGTTGTCGATGATGGCTTCCTGCGCCGGGTTGACGGCACCGCCCTCGATCGCTTGCTCGGCCATGAAGCTCTGTTCCCGGTCATTTCTGTAATCCCTGTCTTATCGGAACGTGACGCGGGGGCGGTCAAGGCTTATCCCTGTCAGAACCCATGAACATGCCGCCATCCGACACCGCCGCGACCGAAAGCCTGCTCGCCTTCTGGCGCGATGCGGGGGTCGACGCCTGCTTCGAGGATGGTCCCGTCGACCGCACCCATGTCCAGCCGCCCCCGGCCCTGAAGGCCGTGGCGCGGGCGACCGCGGCGGTCGTGGCCCGACCGGATACCGACGCGGCCCGGACCGAGGCGCGCCGGCTGGCGGCAGCCGCCGAAAACATGGCGGCGCTGGCCGACGCCATCGCGGGGTTCGGGGGTTGCCCGCTGAGTGGCCTCGGCGCGAGCCGGTCGGTGTTCGCCCGGGGCGACCCCGCAGCCCCCGTCCTGATCATCGGCGAGGGCCCGGGCACCGAGGAAGACGCCCAGGGCGCGCCCTTCGTCGGCCAGGCCGGACGATTGCTGGACCGGATGCTGGAGGCCGCCGGCCTGACCGACCGGGTCTTCATCACCAACACCGTCTACTGGAAGCCACCCGGCAACCGCAGCCCCACGGCGCAGGAGCAGGCGGTGTGCGCGCCGTTCGTCGACCGGGTCTGCGACCTGATGCGGCCCCGGGTCGTGCTGCTGGTCGGGGCGGCGGCGGCGCGCTCGGTGCTGGGCAGCGAGGAGGGCATCATGCGGCTGCGCGGCCAGTGGAAAGACTGGCATCTGCCCGAGGGCGGCTTCGTCGTGCCGGTCATGCCGACCCTGCACCCGGCCTTCCTGTTGCGCCAGCCCCAGGCCAAGCGGCAGGTCTGGGCCGATCTGCTGGCCCTGACGGCCCGCCTGGACGGCCATTCGACGACCGCCTGACTCAATATCGCCCCAAAAGGCGAACACGGTGGACCCGGATGCAGGGTCTGGCACCAATGTTGCCTGATCACCGAACACAGGTGTGTCACGGGTCCGTTTCGAGACGCACCGCACCACGACCGCCAGGGGGGCCGCCAGACATGTTCCGTTTCTGCCATGCCCTTCTTGCGCCCGCACTGGTGCTGGCCCTTTCAGCCGTCGCCACGACCGCGACGGCGGGCCCGGACGAACCCCGTAATGCGCCCAGCACCCTGAGTTCGGCCGACCGCCTCAGCTACACCACCGCCTTCGACGCCCTGCGCCGGGGGGATCTCGAGCTGGCCCGCGCCTCGGCGCGCCAGGCAAATGACCATGTGCTGGTGGGACAGGTCGAGTTCGAGCGCCTGTTCCATCGCGACTATGTCGCCACTTATGAAGACCTGTGCGCCTGGCTCGAGGAATTCAGCGACCTGCCGGACGCCCCGCGCGCCTATGATCTGGCCCTGCGACGCCGTCCCGATGGCGCGCCCGAGCCGAAACGCCCGCCGAGCGTCAGTGAACGCAGCTGGGACAGTCTTGTCACCGCCGAGGGCGGCCAGGCGGCCGGCGACCCGATGAAGGCCGCCCGGATCGCCTATAACGGCAACAACCTGCCCGGGGCGATCACCATCGGCGAACAGATCGGCGACTGGTGGATCGTCGGGCTGGCGACCTATCGCCAGGCCGAGTTCGGCCGGTCCCTGCGCGCCTTCGAACGCGTGGCCAACGATCCGACCGAAGACGCCTGGGTGCGCGCCGGAGCCGCCGTCTGGAGCGCCAAATCCGCCGCACGCGCCGGTCAGCAGGACCGGGTCCAGCATTTCCTGCGGATGGCGAGCCGCTGGCCGGCGACCTTCTACGGCCAGATCGCCCTGCGTCAGCTGGGCGAGGAGCCGGTGATCGAGAACAACGGACCGCGGGCCTATGAGGCGACCCTGCAGCCCGCGCTGAGCCGCAATGACGAGCCGATCGGGGTCGAGGTCGACGAACTGGACGATTTCATCCGGTCGGACGACCGGGCGCGCCGCACCGTGGCCTATTTCGAGATCGGCCGCCGGACGGACGCCCAGAACGAATTGCGCAGCGGCCTGCACAGCGCCGTCGGCGACGCGGCCCGACGCCTTTGGATCGGTCTGGCCCGGGCCCTGGGCCCACGCGTCACCGGCTCAAATGACGAAGCCGAACGGATCGACGCCCGGCGCTATCCGATGCCGGTGCTGGAGCCCGAGGGTGGCTTCACCATCGAGCGGGCGCTGGTCTATGCGATCGCGCGCAAGGAGACCGGGTTCAACGCCCAGGCGCGGTCGAGCGCCGGGGCCTATGGCATCATGCAGGTGATGCCGACCACGGCCGCCGAACTGGCCGGTGACCGCGGCTTCGTCACCGATCCGCAGCGCCTGCTGCAGCCAGCGGTGAACCTGAAACTGGGCCAGGCCTATATCAACCGCATGCTGCAGATGTCGGCCCTGCAGGGCGACCTGCTGCGCGCCGCGGCCTCCTACAACGCCGGACCCGGTCCGATGCTGGGGGCGATCCGCAAACTGGGCCAGGACGCCGATCCGCTGCTGCTGATCGAGACCATCGACGTGCCGCAGGCGCGGGACTACGTCGAGAAGGTGGTCGCCGCCTACTGGATCTATCAGCGCATGCTGGGCGGGCCGCTGAACACGCTGGACGCCGTGGCCTCGGGTGCGTCCCTGGTGCCGATCAGTCTGGACTATGTCGCGCCGCCGCCGGTGGCGGTGGAAATGGCCCAGGTGCCGTCGGTCGAAGGCAGTCGCTGAGGCCTGCCCCCCCGCCTCAGATGAGGCTGGCGATCAGCAGGGCCGGCAGGCAGCAGGCCACCAGGATCAGCAGACCATAGACCCGCAGGCCCGGGCCCTGGGCGGTTGCCGGATGCTGAGCGTGCGGGACGGCCATGATCGACTCCTGCGCAGACGGTTTCGAGCGCGGGCATCAAGCTAACGCCGTTCGGTTAAGTCCCGGTTCGCGCGCGCGGTTAACCCGGCGTAAGCGCCTCGGCCGTCCAGGTGGCGAGGTCGGGCTGGGCCAGCAGGGCCTCGACATAGGCGCGGGCCACGCCGTCGGTGTCTCCATGGTCGGCCAGGTCGATCTGGTAGTGCCGGATCCGGGTCGCCACCGGGGTGAAGAAGGCGTCCGGCACCGACCAGTCACCGAACAGATACGGCCCGGCCGCACCGAAGCGGGACCGCATCCCGGACCAGAGATCGACGAGGCGGCGCAGGTCGCGGGCCACGGCCTCGCCGGCCGGCGGGGACGCGCGGTCGGGACCGACCATGGTGTGATCCGGTCCCATGCCGCACTCGGTGCGCAGGGCCATGAAGCCGCCGTGCATCTCGCAGGCGGCCGAGCGGGCCAGCCAGCGGGCGTGGGCGTCGGCGGGCCACAGCTTCGCCTCGGGCCAGCGTTCGGCACACCAGACCGAGATGGCCATGGAGTCCCAGATGGTCTCGCCCTCGACCTTGAGCAGGGGCACCAGCCGCGACGGCGAGACCCGCGCCAGCTCGGCCTGGCCCTCGGGCGCATGGATGTCGATCTCGTGCACCGTGAAGTCCGCGCCGCAGCGCTTCAGCACCAGCCAGGGACGCAGGGACCAGGTCGAATACAGCCGGGGGCCGATGATCAGTTCCATGCTGCTCTCTCCTGTCAGACGCGCCTCTGTCCTGACCCGGGGCCGGTGTCGATGCAAGCGTGTGATCGGGCGACGCCTTGACTCACGGGGGTCTTGGACCGACACCCCGCGCCCATGATCATTCGTTATTCCCGCCCCGAAGCCGTCGCCATCTGGTCGCAAGAGACCAAATACCGGATCTGGTTCGAGATCGAGGCCCATGCCGCCACGCGGATGGCCGAGCTGGGCACCATCCCGGCCAGCGCCGCCGAGGCCATCTGGGCCAGGGGCAAGGACGTGGTGTTCGACGCCGATCGCATCGACGAGATCGAACGCACCACCAAACACGACGTCATCGCCTTCCTGACCCATGTGTCGGAGCTCGTCGGCGAGGAAGCCCGCTTCCTGCACCAGGGCATGACCTCATCCGATGTGCTGGACACCTGTTTCTCGGTGCAGCTTGCGCGGGCCTCGGACCTGCTGGTCGCGGGCGTCGACCGGGTGCTGGCGGCACTGGAGACGCGGGCGAAGGAGCACAAGCTGACGGCCTGCGTCGGCCGCAGCCACGGCATCCACGCCGAGCCGGTGACCTTCGGGCTGAAGCTGGCCGGCTATCACGCCGAATTCCAGCGGGCGAAGCGCCGCCTGCTGACCGCCAGGGAAGAGATCGCCACCTGTGCCATCTCCGGGGCCGTGGGCACCTTCGCCAATGTCGATCCGGCGGTTGAGGCCTATGTCGCCGACAAGATGGGCCTGTCCGTCGAGCCGGTCTCGACCCAGGTGATCCCGCGCGACCGCCACGCGGCCTTCTTCGCGGCGCTGGGCGTGGTGGCGTCATCGGTCGAGCGACTGGCCGTAGAAATCCGCCATCTGCAGCGCACCGAGGTGCTGGAGGCCGAGGAGTTCTTCGACAAGGGCCAGAAGGGCTCGTCGGCCATGCCGCACAAGCGCAACCCGATCCTGACCGAGAACCTGACCGGCCTGGCCCGTCTGGTGCGCTCGGCCGTGGTGCCGGCGATGGAGAATGTCGCCCTGTGGCACGAGCGGGACATCAGCCATTCCTCGGTCGAGCGCGGCATCGGCCCGGACGCCACCATCCACCTGGACTTTGCCCTGCATCGTCTGGCGGGCGTGGTCGAGCGGCTGAACGTCTATCCGGCCAATATGGAGAAGAACCTCAACCTGCTGGGCGGGCTGGTGCATTCGCAGCGGGTCATGCTGGCCCTGACCCAGGCGGGGGTGAGCCGCGAGGACGCCTATGCCGCGGTGCAGGAGAACGCGATGAAGGTGTGGCGCGGCGAGGGCCGGTTCCTCGACTTCCTCAAGGCCGACGCCCGGGTCACCCTGCCGGAGGCGCAGCTCGAGGCCCTGTTCGACATCGGCTATCACACCAAACACATCGACACGGTGTTCGCGCGGGTGTTCGGGGCCAGCTGATGACCGGCCTGGCGCTTCGACTCAATCCCGCGATCGACGCCGAGGCCGCCGCCCGGGCCTATACCCGGGACGGCTTCGTCCAGATCGCCGATGTGTTCGAGCCCGCCGTCGCGGACGCGCTGGCCACCCTGCTGGAGACGGGCCTCGACTGGGACCTGGCCTTCGAGGGCGAGGACGGCCGTCCCGCGGTCCTGACCCGGGCCCAGATCGCCGCTGCCGGCGAGCCGGTGCTGCGCGAGCGGCTGAAGGGCATGCTGGCCCGGGCGGGGGGTCAGTATGGTTTCATGTACCTGAGCTACCCGCTGATCAGCGCCTATCTGGCCGGTCGCGACCCCGGCCATGCGATCCACGGCCTGACCGAATGGCTGAACCAGGAGTTTGTCCGCTTCGGAGCCTCGGTCACCGGCCAGCCGCAGGTGGTCAAGGCCGACGGCCAGGCGACCCGCTACCGGCCCGGCGATTTCATCGGCCTGCACAATGACGTCGGCAGCGAGGTCAGCGACCGGCTGACCGCCTATACGCTGGGCCTGACCCGCGAATGGCGACCCGACTGGGGCGGCCAGCTGCTGTTTCATGACGACGCCGGCGACGTGACCCGCGGCCATGCCCCGCGCTGGAACACCCTGACCCTGTTCCGGGTGCCGCAGCTGCATTCCGTGGCCCCGGTGGCCGCCTATGCCCGGGGCACGCGGCTGTCGATCGTCGGCTGGCTCCGGGATGCCGGTTCCACTGCCCGCTGAGCCGGCGACGCGGCGACGGGCCGGTTTCGCCCCCGTCGTCGACGCGCACACGCGCCTGCTGATTCTGGGCAGCCTGCCCGGCGATGCGTCGCTGGCGGCCGGGCAATACTATGCCCATCCGCGCAACGGCTTCTGGCGACTGACGGGCGGGGTGATCGGACGCGATCTGGTCGACCTCGCCTATCCGCAGCGGCTGGCGGCGCTGCAGGCCGCCGGAATCGGTCTGTGGGATGTGATCACCACCGCGCACCGTACCGGCAGCCTCGACACGGCGATCCGCGATCCGGAGTTCGCCGACCTGACCGGCCTGGTCGCGACCCTGCCGCACCTGAGGGCCGTGGCCTTCAACGGCGCGACGGCGGCCCGGGCCGGGCGGCGGGTCCTGGCCACAGGCGCGGGCGGGCTGACCCTGATCGACCTGCCGTCCTCCAGTCCGGCCCACGCGCGGCCGCTGGCCGACAAGGCGCGCGCCTGGGCCGGTCTGGGCGAGGTCCTCGATCCCTAGAGCGGGGTGCGCCACGATGTCGCGCCCTTTCGCCGGCCCGCGATGCATCCAAATCGCGCGCCGACAGTAGCTGTCTGTAATGCCGCCGATGCGCGGCCTTACAGGAGAGAACCGATGACAATCACACGCCCGACCATTCTCGCCGGCGTCTCGCTGGCCGCCCTGCTGGCCCTGGCCGCCTGCAACAACAACGAAGCCCCGGCCCCGGAGGCCGCCCCGGCGGACGCCATGGCCCCTGCCGCGGCCGAACCCATGGTCGGCGGCGCGTCGATGAGCCCGTCCGACACCATCGTCACCAATGCCGCCAAGGCGTCCAACCTCACGACCCTGGTCAGCGCCGTCCAGACGGCCGGCCTGGTCGAGACGCTGAACGGACCGGGTCCCTATACGGTGTTCGCACCGGACAATGCCGCCTTTGCGAAGCTGCCGGCGGCGACGGTGACCGGCCTGATGGCTCCGGCCGGCAAGGCGGACCTGACCAAGATCCTGACCTATCATGTGGTCCCGGGTCGCCTGACCGCCGCGGACATCGCCGCCCAGGCCACGGCCAGCGGCGGCACCGCCACCCTGACCACCGTGCAGGGCGAGTCGCTCAAGGTGTCCGCCGGCCCCAACGGCAGCTGGGTCATCACCGACGCCAAGGGCGGAACCTCGACCATAACCCAGGCCGACGTCGCCCAGTCGAACGGCATGGTTCATGTGATCGACACGGTCCTGATGCCGTAAGCGTTTCCGCGCGCCCGTTCGGGCGCGGCGGACGCCGGATGACGGCCGGCCCCGGTCGTCATCCGGCAAAAAGGGCCGCTCCATCACTGGAGCGGCCCCTTTTTCTGGTCCGGGGTCGAGAGGAGGGCCGACAGCCCGGCCGGGGTCTACTCGCCGGTGCGGATCTGGTCGCGGGCGATGGAGGCCAATTCGTCCATCTTCGAGCGGATCTCGCCTTCGGAGACGGTCATGCCGGATCCCTTGAAGTCGCCGGCGATCTTGCGGAACACATCCTCTTCGCCGGGCTGTTCGAAATCGGCCCGCACGACGGCATTGGAGTACTGTTCGCCGCTTTCGGCGGACAGGCCCATCTTTTCGGCAGCCCACAGGCCCAGCAGCTTGTTGCGGCGGGCCATGGCCTTGAATTCCTGATCCTGATCGAGCGCGAACTTGGACTCGAATCCGGATTCCCGTTCGTCAAAGGTCGTCATACGCGTTCAGAAGCTCCAGTCGCGGACATCAGCAGGCCCGCAGTCGCGGAGGTCTATAGACCGCTCCACGCTGAACGCAACCGCGCGCATGGCGGTTCCTGCGCGTCCACGACCGGGACTGTCGTTTGTATCACAGCCCGCCTTCCGCTAGTGTCCGCGCGCCTTATCTTCCCGCCCGCCCGATTCCGCAGTCGCGCCGCCCAGACCGAGGTTCTGGCCGCGCGATTTTTGTTTCCGGACAGGTTTTTATCCCTTCCCCGCCGGGACACGACCATGAATTCCAAGCGCAAAAAAATCTACGAGGGCAAGGCCAAGATCCTCTACGAGGGGCCCGAGCCCGGCACGCTGATCCAGTATTTCAAGGACGACGCCACCGCCTTCAACGGCGAGAAAAAGGCCCAGCTCGAGGGCAAGGGCGTCATCAACAACCGCATCAGCGAGTTCGTCATGAGCCGGCTGAACGGCATCGGTGTCACCAACCATTTCATCAAGCGTCTGAACCTGCGCGAGCAGCTGATCCGCGAGGTCGAGATCATTCCGCTGGAGGTCGTGTGCCGCAATATCGTGGCCGGTTCGATGAGCCAGCGTCTCGGCATCGAGGAGGGCACGCCCCTGCCCCGCTCGATCATCGAATTCTACTACAAGAAGGATGAGCTCAACGACCCGATGGTCACCGAGGAGCACATCACCGCCTTCAACTGGGCCACGACCCAGGAGTTGGACGACATCCTGGCCATGACCGTGCGGGTCAACGACTATCTGTCGGGCATGTTCGGTGCCGTCGGCATCACCCTGATCGACTTCAAGATCGAGTTCGGGCGCGTCTGGGAGAATGATTTCGCCCGGGTCATCCTGGCCGACGAGATCAGCCCCGACTCGTGCCGCCTGTGGGACACGGCGACCGGCGAGAAGCTGGACAAGGACCGCTTCCGCCGCGACCTGGGCAATGTCATCGAAAGCTATACCGAAGTGGCCAAACGGCTGGGCATCATGAAGGATATGCCCACCGTGATTCAGGGAGGACTGCACTGATGGCGAAGGTCAAGGTTCACGTGTTCCTCAAGCCCGGCGTGCTGGACGTTCAGGGCAAGGCGGTCGAGGGGGCGCTGCACGGGCTCGGCTGGGCCGGTGTGACGAACGCCCGGGTCGGCAAGCTGATCGAATTCGACCTGGCGGACGCGGCCGACGCCGAGGCCGAGGTGAAGCGGATGTGCGACACCCTGCTGGCCAACACCGTGATCGAAAGCTACCGCATCGAAATCGCGTGAAGCGGCTGCTCCGGTTCTCGATCGCGGCCTTTGTGCTGATCGGCGTGCTGATCTTCGCCGCGGCCCTCGCCGGCGGCCTGATGGACAGCGACACCTTCACCGCCGGGTCACAGCCCCCCGCGACGCCGGTGGATCCGGCGGCGCGCTGACCCCGCCGACCGCTCCGATCCGCCCGGACCGGCCCGACCGGCCCGACCGGGGTCTCAGTCGCACAGATAGGCCCGCGTCAGCGGCACCGCGTCCTGCCGTTTCGACAGCTGGATCTGGAACACCATATGGCCCAGATCACGGAAGCCGACCTCGCTGGCCGCGAGATAGAATTCCCACATCCGGCAGAAGCGCTCGTCATACAGGGCGGCGGCCTCCGCCCGCCGGGCCAGGAAGCGTTCGCGCCAATGCCGGAGGGTCTCGGCATAATGCAGACGCAGGACTTCCACGTCCGTGACCCACAGGCCCGCACGCTCGATCGCCGGGAACACCTCGGACAGGGACGGGATATAGCCGCCGGGAAAGATGTGCCGGGCGATCCACGGCTGGGTCCGGCTGGGGGGTTTGCGGCGGCCTATGGCGTGGATCACCGCCACCCCGTCCTCGGTCAACAGCCGCGCCACCGCGTCGAAATAGGTCTGATAGTGGGGCAGGCCGACGTGTTCGAACATGCCGACCGAAATGATGCGGTCGAAGGTCCCGTCCAGATCGCGATAGTCCTGCAGGCGGAAGTCGGTCCGGTCGGCCAGGCCTGATTCGGTCGCGCGGGCGCGGGCGGTCGCGTGCTGTTCGGTCGACAGGGTCACGCCGGTGACCCGGCCGCCGGCCCGGGCCAGCGACAACCCCAGCCCGCCCCAGCCGCAGCCGATGTCGAGCACCCTCTGGTCCTGCCGCAGGATCAATTTGTCGATCAGCCGCCGCTTCTTGGCGGCCTGGGCCTGCTCCAGGGTGGCGTCGGGCGTCTCGAACAGCGCGCACGAGTATTGCAGGTCATCGTCAAGGAAGAGCCGGTAGAATTCCAGCGTCAGGTCATAGTGGTGACGCACGTTGCGCCGGGCCCGCAACCGGTCGTTGGTCTGGGCCAGCCGCCGCTTCCAGCGCCACAGCAGACCCCGCCGCATCGGCCGGATCGCCATCTGCGAGGCCACCAGCCGCAGAAAGTCGTAGATGTCGCCGCCTTCCAGGGTCAGCCGTCCGTCCATATAGGCATCACCGACCGCCAGCTCGGGATTGACGGCGATGGCCAGGGCGGTGGCGGCATCGGCCAGATCGACCGTCATCTCGGGCGCCCCCGGCCCCGCCGTGAAGCCCGACCGCGCCACACGGATGTGCACCGCGCGCGAAGTGAATACCCGATCCGCCAACGCCTTGAGCATGGGCTTGCGTCCTCTGTCGCTGGCCCTAACCTAGACTTGTAATCTCGCGCCGCAAGCCGGGACCCGATCGCGGTTCGGCGCGGCCAGCCCGGAGCCCGGCATGACCTTCACCCTGACCTCCAACGGTTTTCGCGACGGCGATACCCTGCCCGACGCCCAGGTGCAGGCGAAGGGCAATGTCTCGCCCCACCTGCGCTGGACCGGCGCGCCCGACGGCACCCGGAGCTTCGCCATCACCTGTTTCGATCCCGATGCGCCGACCGGATCGGGTTTCTGGCACTGGACCGTGGCCAATATCCCTGCGGACGTGACCGAACTGCTGGAGGACGCCTCGGCCGCCGGCCTGCCCCGGGGCGCGGTCGAGGGGCGCACCGATTTCGGCACGCCCGGCTTCGGCGGGGCCGCCCCGCCGCCGGGCCACGGCCCGCACCGCTATATCTTCACGGTGTTCGCCGTCGACGTGCCGCAGCTGGACGTGACCCCGGAGAATTCGGGCGCGGTGTTCGGCTTCAACCTGCATTTCCATACGCTGGCGAAGGCGTCGATCACGGCGACCTACGAGAACACCGGCCCCGGCTGACACCCGGCCCTGACAAGGCCGTCGAAGCCTGCTAAACGGCCGCGCCATGAGCGCAGCTGTCATCGTCTTCCCGGGTTCCAACTGTGACCGCGACTGCAAGGTCGCGATCGAACGCTCGACCGGCGAACAGGTCGAGATGGTCTGGCACCAGGACACCACCCTGCCCGACGGTCTGGACCTGATCGTCCTGCCGGGCGGCTTTTCCTATGGCGACTATCTGCGTTGCGGAGCCATGGCCGCCCTGTCGCCGGTGATGCAGGCGGTGAAGAAGGCCGCCGACGACGGCGTGGCCGTTCTGGGCATCTGCAACGGTTTCCAGATCCTGTGCGAGGCCGGCATGCTGCCGGGGGCGCTGCTGCGCAACGCCGGTCTGAAATATGTGTGCAAACCGGTCAGCCTGACGGTGACCAACGGCCAGACCCGGTTCACCGCCGGCTATCAGGGCCAGCGCGAGGTGGTGATGACCCAGGGCAATGGCGACGGCAATTTCTTCGCCGACGCCGAGACCCTGGCCCGGATCGAGGGCGAGGGGCAGGTCGTGTTCCGCTATGTCGACAATCCCAACGGTTCGCTCGCCGACATCGCCGGCATCCAGAACGCGCGCGGCAATGTGCTGGGGATGATGCCGCACCCCGACCGCGCCTTCGAGGCCGAGCTGGGCTCGGCTGACGGGGCCATCCTGTTCCGCAGCGTGATGGACGCCGCCTGATCCGTCAGGCGTCGTCGGAGGTCTTCAGCGCCTCATCATCGGGTTCGACGTGCACATCCTCGTCGTCGCGTGACTGGACATCGCCGGGATCGCGCTGGGCGGCCAGTTCGCGGGCACCGATGCCCAAGCCCTGCTCGCGCCCGCGGCTGGCGGCGACCTCGTCGGTCTCGAATACGGGTTTTTGATCACTCATGGTCGGTTCTCCGGGGTGTGGACCGGTAACCGCCTGCGGGACCCCGGGTTCCGCATCCGGGTCGCCGAGCGCTGCCATTGAAACCTTTGCCGTTTCCATGCGTACCTCCTCCGAACCCGTACCGTCTCCGGAGATGAGCGTGACCGCCACCGCCCCCCTGTCGGCCAACACCACGCGCCGGTGGCTCGTTCTGGCCGGTGCCCTGTTCGCCGTGATCATCGGCCAGACCCAGGTCCTGATGGGCTGGGGCCAGAGTCCGGCCGAGTTCGCCGCCGACAGTGACGCGACCCTTCGGGTGGCCGGATTCGCCTTCGCCATCTGGGGCGTCATCTATGCGTGGCTGCTGGTCTATGCGGTGCGACAGGCCCTGCCCGCGACCGCCGAATCGCCGCTGCTGAAGGCCCTGGGCTGGCCGTCAGTCGCCGCGCTTCTGGCCATCGGCTGGTGGATCGTGGCCGCAGCCTTCGACTGGGAGATCGCCACCATCGTGCTGATCTTCGGGGCGCTGCTGGTGCTGCTGATTCCATTGCTGGCCGGGGCCGCCGCGATTCGCGCCCTGCCGCGCGGCGACCCCGACCGCTGGATGACGGTCTGGCCGCTGGCGCTGCTGGCCGGCTGGCTCAGCATCGCCGCACCAGTCAATCTGCTGACGGTTCTGACCGGCAACGGCGACCTGCCCGCAGCCCTGCCGCCGACGGCCTGGGCGCTGCTGGCGGTGGCCATCGTCGCCGTGGTCGCCCTGGGCGTGACGGCCCGCCTGCGCACGCCGGCCTTCGCCCTGCCCGTGGCCTGGGGCCTGATCGGGGTGTTTTCCGCCGAACAGCCCGGCAACCCCGTGCTGGCCTTTACCGCCCTGGCGGCCGCAATTGCCGTCGTGGTCGGGGCCGTCATCCTGGTGTTCCGCCTGACCCCCCGCGATCGGGCCACGCCCGACGACGTGAAGGCTGACACATCGGCCCCGAGTCGCTAGAAGCGCGCTCCATGAGCGCTCCGCAAAAGACCACCGCCGAACTGGCCGCCGAATACGGCCTGTCCCCCGCCGAATACCAGGTCGTCCTCGACCGTCTGGGGCGCGAGCCCAATGACGTCGAACTGGGCGTGTTCTCGGTGATGTGGAGCGAGCACTGCTCGTACAAGTCGTCGAAGGTGCATCTGGGCAAATTCCCCACCACCGGTCCGCGGGTCATCTGCGGGCCGGGCGAGAACGCCGGGGTCATCGACATCGATGACGGCGACGCCTGCATCTTCAAGATGGAGAGCCACAACCACCCGTCCTACATCGAACCCTACCAGGGCGCGGCGACCGGCGTCGGCGGCATCATGCGTGACGTCTTCACCATGGGCGCACGACCGGTGGCCCTGCTCAACGCCCTGCGCTTCGGCGACCCCAGCCACGAGAAGACCAAACGACTGGTCAAGGGCGTGGTCTCGGGCATTGGCGGCTACGGCAACTGTGTCGGCGTGCCGACGATCGGCGGCGAGACCAATTTCCATCGCGGCTACAACGGCAACATCCTGGTCAACGCGATGTGCGTCGGCGTGGCCAGGGCCGACAGCATCTTCTATTCGGCCGCGCCGGGCGCGGGCATGTCGGTGGTCTATTTCGGCTCCAAGACCGGCCGCGACGGCATCCATGGCGCGACCATGGCCAGCGCCGAGTTCGATGAGGATTCCGACGACAAACGCCCGACGGTCCAGGTCGGCGACCCGTTCGCCGAAAAACTGCTGATCGAGGCGACGCTGGAGCTGATGGCCTCGGGCGCGGTGGCCGCCATCCAGGACATGGGGGCCGCGGGCCTGACCAGTTCCTCGGTCGAGATGGCCGGCAAGGGCGGCGTCGGCGTCGAGCTGAACATGGACAGGGTGCCCCAGCGCGAGGAGGGCATGACCGCCTATGAGATGATGTTGTCGGAGAGCCAGGAGCGGATGCTGGCGGTGCTGAAGCCGGGCCGCGAGGCCGATGGCCACCGCATCTTCGAGAAATGGGGCCTCGACGCCGCCGTCATCGGCAAGACCACCGACACCGGCCGGCTGGTGCTGAACCACCACGGCAAGGTGGTCTGCGACGTGCCGCTGGCCCCGCTGTTCGACGACGCCCCACTGTACGAGCGTCCCTGGGTCCAGCCCGAATTGCACCCGCGGCTGGCCCCGGCCGACGTGCCCGCCCCCGCCGACTGGCAGGACGCCGTGCTCAAGGTCATCGCCTGCCCGGACATGGCGTCCAAACGCTGGATCTGGGAGCAGTACGACCGCCATGTGATGGCCGACACCCTGCAGGACTCCGCCACCGGGGCCGACGCCGGCGTGGTGCGGGTGCACGGCACCGACAAGGGTCTGGCCGTGACCAGCGACTGCACGCCCCGCTATGTGCAGAACGATCCCTATGAGGGCGGCAAACAGGCGGTGGCCGAAGCCTGGCGCAACCTGACCGCCGTCGGCAGCCTGCCCATCGCCATTACCGACAACCTCAATTTCGGCAATCCGCAACGGCCCGAGATCATGGGCCAGATCGTCCGCGCCATCGACGGCATGGCCGAGGCCTGCCGCGTGCTGGACTTCCCGGTCGTGAGCGGCAACGTCAGCCTCTACAACGAGACCAATGGTGCCGCGATCCCGCCGACCCCGACGGTCGGGGCGGTCGGCCTGCTGACCAACTATGACGTGGTCACCGGTTTCGGCGGCATGACCGAGGGCGAGACCCTGGTGCTGATCGGCGAGACCGTCGGCGAACTGGGGGCCTCGCTCTATCTGCGCGAGGTGCTGGGCCGCGAGGACGGCGCGCCGCCGCCGGTCGACCTGGCACTGGAACGCAAGACCGGCGACTTCGTGCGCGGCCTGATCGAGGCCGGGGGCCTGACCTGCGTCCACGACCTGTCCGACGGCGGGCTGATCGGGGCCGCGGCAGACCTGGCGCTGGCCTCGGACATCGGGGTGACCCTGGACGCGACCAGCACCACCCACGCCCACATCTTCCTGTTCGGCGAGGACCAGGCCCGCTATCTGGTGGCCGTGCCCGATCCGGACGCCATCATCGCGGCCGCGCGTGAGGCCGGGGTACATGCCTCGGTCGTCGGTCACGCGGGCGGCGACGCCTTCGCCTCGACCGACCTGTTCAGCATCCCGCTGGCCCATCTGCGCGAGATCCATGAGGGCTGGATGCCCAACTGGATCGAGGGCTGAGCCATGCCACTGCGCAGCCGCGGCCTGCTGCTCGCCGGTGTGGTCGCCCTGGGGGCCTGTGAGGGCGGGGGCGACCCCGTGCAACAGGCCGTGCGGGAAGCCTCAGCCGCCCACCAGGCGGCGGCGGTCCCGGACGGCGCGGTCGCGGCGACCGGTCGTCCCGCCGCCACGCCGGGCGATCAGGCCCTGATGGACAGGATGATCGAGCAGCACCGCGCAGGCATGACCATGGCCGACAGTGCGCTGGCGCAGGCGTCCGATCCGGAAATCCGCCGCATGGCGAAGGCCATCAGGGACCGGCAGGCACGCGAGATCGCCGAGATGCAGGCGTGGACACCGGCGACGGACTGACACCCGCCGTCAGGCGACGACCGGAATCGCCTGGCTGAGACGTCCACCGACCCGGATCGGCTCGACCCGGATGGCCAGGCCGGTCTTGTCGTCGGTCTCGACATAGACGCCGCAGATCGTGGCCGGACCCGAGGCCGGGGTGTAGCGCCCGCCGGACAGGCGGGTGGTGAAGCGCCGCAGCGGCTCTTCCTTTTCGTTGCCGATGACGCTGTCATAGTCGCAGCAGCCGCCGGCGTCGGTCTGGTAGGCGGTGCCGCCGGGCAGGATCTGGCAGTCGGCGGTCGGCACATGG
The DNA here is from genome assembly GCF_963975535.1 of uncultured Brevundimonas sp. Classification (GTDB taxonomy): domain Bacteria; phylum Pseudomonadota; class Alphaproteobacteria; order Caulobacterales; family Caulobacteraceae; genus Brevundimonas. Next base: position 144,625 of record NZ_CAXBHE010000002.1, read on the forward strand.
GTGTGGGTGCCGACCACCAGGCTGGCGCGGCCGTCGCAGAAATGGCCCATGGCCATCTTCTCGCTGGTCGCCTCGCAGTGCATGTCGACGATCACGGCGTCAGCGGCCAGTCCCATGGGGCAGGCGGCCAGTTCACGTTCCACCGCCCCGAACGGGCAGTCCATCGGGTCCATGTGGATGCGGCCCAGCACATTCATGACCAGCACGGTCTTGCCGCCGGGGGTCTCGAACAGATTGGCTCCGGCCCCCGGGGCGTCCATCAGGCGCGGATAGTTGGCCGGGCGGATCATCCGCGGCTCGCGCACGATATAGGTCAGGGCCTCGCGCTGGTCCCAGCTGTGGTTGCCCAGGGTCAGGCAGTCGGCCCCGGCCATGAACAGTTCCTTGGCCGTATTCTCGGTGATGCCGAAGCCGCCGGCGGCGTTCTCGGCATTGACCACGACGAAGTCGAGCTTCAGCTCCCGCTTCAGGGCGGGCAGGTGGTCAGAGAGGCCGTCGCGGCCGGACTTGCCGACCACATCACCAAAAAACGCCAGACGCATATTCAGACTTCCCGGCCGGAGGGGCCACGGGCGGGGGTATAGCCGACCTCGGTCAGAACGCCATGCAGGCGGACATCGTGGGGCTCCAGCGCCAGCAGGCCGACCCGCTGACCGTCATAGGCCAGGCCGATGCGGGTGGCGTCCGGCAGGGCGGCGAAGGTGCGGTCGTAGTGGCCGCCGCCCTGCCCCAGACGCCCCCCCGTGGCGTCGAAGGCCAGCAGGGGGGTCAGGATCAGGTCGGGTACAAGGGTTTCGGCCAGAGGCAGCGGCGCGGGCACGCCTGCCGCGTCCGGCTCCAGCGGATCGCCCGGCGACCAGCGACGGAAAATCATCGGCTCGTCCAGCGCGATGACGACCGGCAGGCACAGTTCATGGCCGTCATGGGCCAGCCGCTGCGCCAGGGGTGTGGGATCGAGCTCCGAGCCGATCGGACAGTAGACGGCGTGAATCACGTCGCCGGGAAGATCACCGGCGTACCCGGCCACGCTATGGGCGGCCCCGGGGTCCAGCGCCGCCAGATGTTTGCGCTGGGCCCGCATGCGGGCGCGAAGTTCGTGCTTGTCCGTCATGAAGGCCCGCTCGAACATTGGGCTGCCGCGCGGCGAACGGGAGCGCACTCGGGAGGATGGGTTGGCGGCGCCGCAAGAACCGTGAAGAGCGTTGAAATCCTCTCAGACCTGGGTAGCCAGGTGGGCTCCATATGCCCAGGCCCTCGAGCCCGGACAGGGACAGATCCCTTTGAGTGAATTAAGGTCGCGAGGAATGTTGCCTTCGACGAGGGCCGCAGCAAGACCCGCCGGGGCGGAACATAGGCGTTCGCCTGTGTCCCGACAATGGCCGGTCTTCACAGACCCTGGGTGATCTTCTCGATCCGGGCAGCGACGGCGTTCAGCGCTTCGGCCACGCCGTCGCCAGCGGGGGCTGCCGCCGGGGCCGGAGTCGCCGTGACCGGGCTGTTCTGCAGGGCCAGCCGGGCCTCGTGCAGCTCGTCCGCCAGCATCAGCGCCGCCATCAGGAACAGGCGGACATCGCCGACATGGCCGACATCGCCGGCCACCTGGCGTACGCTGGTGTCGAACTGCTTGCCGAGGATGCGCACCCGGTCCTCCTGGCCGTCGGCGCAGCCCACGGCATAGGGGCGTCCGTTGATCTCGACCGTGACCGTGGCCATCAGCCCTGCCCGTCCCGTGATTGCTGATCCAGAATATCGCGCACCGCGTCGGCGGCGAGGGCCAGGGCCCCGGCCGCGTCGCGACCGGCGGACTCCAGCGCGGCGATGCGTTCGGCATCCTCGGGCCGGCCGGCGCGCGGGGCGAACAGGTCGTCGTCACCGACCGCCGGGGCGGTCGCCGGGCGGGCCTTCAGCTCCAGCACCTTGCGCTCCAGCGTCGCGAGCGCGCGGTCGATCCGGTCCTTGGCGGTGGTGGTGGCATCAGCCATCGAGTCGCTTCCTCCAGAATTCGTATAGAACCCGCCAGCGCGTCGCGGTAAAGCGTCCCGCCTCCATTTCCCTCGACTCGCCGAAAGGTCAGCGCCGTGAGCAATTCCTCCCCCGCACCCGAAAAGGCGTCCCACAAGCAGATGGCCGACGCCATCCGCGTCCTGGCCATGGACGGGGTCGAGAAGGCCAGGAGCGGTCACCCCGGCATGCCGATGGGCATGGCCGACGTGGCCACGGTCCTGTTTTCCAAATTTCTGAAGTTCGATGCAAGCCAGCCCGACTGGGCCGACCGCGACCGGTTCATCCTGTCGGCGGGTCACGGCTCGATGCTGATCTACAGCCTGTTGCACCTGACCGGCTACAAGGCCGCAACCCGGACCGAGCTGGAGAATTTCCGCCAGTGGGGGTCGAGGACGGCCGGTCACCCTGAATACGGCCACCTGCCCGGAGTCGAGACCACCACCGGTCCGCTGGGCCAGGGTCTGGCCAATTCGGTCGGCTTCGCCATGGCCGAGCGCCACATGGCCGCGCGCTTCGGCGATGATCTCGTCGACCACCGGACCTGGGTCATCGCCGGCGACGGCTGTCTGATGGAGGGGGTGTCACAGGAAGCGATCGCCCTGGCTGGCCGTTACAAGCTGAACAAGCTGACGGTGCTGTGGGACGACAACGCCATCACCATCGACGGGGCCGTGGCCCTGTCGGACACGACCGACCAGCAGGCGCGCTTCAAGGCCAGCGGCTGGGCCGTCAAGACCATCGACGGCCACGACATGGGCGCGATCCGGAAGGCCCTCGCCTGGGCGACGAAACAGTCGAAGCCGACCCTGATCGCCTGCAAGACCAGGATCGGGCGGGGCGCGGCCACGATGGAAGGCAGTCACAAGACCCACGGGTCCGCCCTGGGGGCCACCGAGATCGAGGCCACCCGCAAGGCCCTGGACTGGACCGCCGCCCCGTTCGAGCTGCCGGAGGCGATCAGCAAGGCCTGGCTCAAGGTCGGCAAGCAGGGGGCCAAACACCGCAAGGCCTGGGCGGCCCGCCTCGCCGGATCGGCCCATGGCAGCGAATTCACCCGGGCCATGGCCGGCGATCTGCCCGCCGGGGCCTTCGATGCGCTGGAAACCGCCATCGCCGGACTGGTCGACAGCAAACCGGCCCAGGCCACGCGCCAGTCGTCCGGCGCGGCGCTGGACCAGCTGTTCGGGGCCATCCCCGAACTGATCGGCGGTTCGGCCGATCTGACCGGCTCCAACAACACCTTCGTCAAGGGCACGGCCATCCTCGACGCGCCGACCTATGACGGGCGCTACGTCAACTGGGGCATCCGCGAGCACGGCATGGCCTCGGCCATGAACGGCATGGCCCTGCACGGCGGGGTCATCCCCTACGGCGGCACCTTCATGGTGTTCTCTGACTACAGCCGCCCCGCCATCCGCCTGGCCGCCCTGATGGGCATCCGGGTGGTGCATGTGCTGACCCATGACTCCATCGGTCTGGGCGAGGACGGCCCGACCCACCAGCCGGTCGAGCATCTGGCCGCCCTGCGTGCCATTCCCAACCTGCTGGTGTTCCGCCCGGCCGACACCGTCGAGGCGATGGAGTGCTGGCGTCTGGCGCTGGAACACAAGGGGGCACCTTCGGCCCTGGCCCTGTCGCGCCAGAAGACCCCGGCGGTGCGCACCGTCGCCGCGTCGGAAAACCTGTCGGGTCGCGGGGCCTATGAGATCAGGGCTGCGTCGAGCGAGGCCAGGGTGACCCTGTTCGGCACCGGCACAGAACTGGCCCTTGCCCTGGCGGCCGCCGACACCCTGGAGGCCCAAGGCACCCCGACCCGGGTCGTCTCGGTGCCCTGTTTCGAGCTGTTCGAACAGCAGGACGCCGCCTACCAGGCCTGGGTCATCGGTCGCGGCACGGTTCGTGTCGCCGTCGAGGCCGGCATCAAACAGGGCTGGGAGCGGTTCATCGGCGAGGACGGGGTCTTCATCGGCATGTCGTCGTTCGGGGCCTCGGCCCCGGCCGAGGTGCTGTACGAGAAGTTCGGCATCACCACCGAGGCGGTGGTCGCGGCGGTTCAGGCGCGGCTCTAGACCGTGGCGCATCTGGGGGCCGTCTCCGTACTGGTCCGCGACTATGACGCCGCCATCGCCTTCTATGTCGGCACGCTGGGCTTCACGCTCAGCGAGGACACCGACATGGGCGGCGGCAAGCGCTGGGTACGGGTCACGCCAAAGGGCGGGCAGACGTCGCTGCTGCTGGCCCGGGCCGCCACGCCGGACCAGATCGCCCGCGTCGGCGACCAGGCCGGCGGTCGGGTCTGGCTGTTTCTCGAGACCGACGACCTGCTGCGCGATCATGCGGCCTGGTCGGCGGCCGGTGTCCACTTTCGCGAAACCCCGCGACACGAAGCCTATGGCAAGGTGGTGGTGTTCGAGGATCTGTACGGCAACGCCTGGGACCTGATCGAACCGGCCCGCAACGAGGACTGACCCATGACCCGTATCGGCACCCCCCTGTCCGACTCCGCCACCCGCGTGATGCTGCTGGGGGCCGGGGAACTGGGCAAGGAACTGGCCATCGAGCTGCAGCGACTGGGAGCGGAGGTCATCGCCGTCGACCGCTATGCCAATGCGCCGGCCATGCAGGTGGCGCATCGCAGCCATGTGATCCCGATGACCGATCCGCATGTGCTGGCCGGGGTCATCGCCGCCGAGATGCCGCACATCATCGTGCCCGAGATCGAGGCCATCGCCACGGACGTACTGGCCGAGATCGAGGCGGCGGGCCATGCCGTGGTCATCCCCACGGCGCGGGCCACCCAGCTGACCATGAACCGCGAGGGCATCCGCTGTCTGGCCGCCGAGGATCTGGGCCTGCCGACCAGCCCCTATGCCTTCGCCGGCTCCGCCGCCGAACTGGCCGAGGCCGCGCACAGCATCGGCCTGCCGGTCTTCGTCAAGCCGGTGATGTCGTCCTCGGGCAAGGGCCAGTCCTTCATCGAGGCGCTGGAGGACGCCGGCAACGCCTGGGCCTGGGCCCAGTCAGGCGGCCGGGTCGAGACGACCCGGATCATCGTCGAGGGCCGGATCGATTTCGACTATGAGATCACCCTGCTGACCGTACGGTCGATGCGCGACGGGGCCGTGGTCACCGACTTCTGCGCCCCGATCGGCCACCGCCAGGTCAAGGGTGACTATGTCGAAAGCTGGCAGCCCCAGGCGATGACGCCGGCCGCGCTCACTGCCGCGCAGGACATTGCCGGCAAGGTGACGGAGGCGCTGGGCGGCCTCGGCGTTTTCGGCGTCGAGCTGTTCGTCAAGGGCGACCAGGTCTGGTTCTCGGAGGTGTCGCCGCGCCCGCACGATACCGGGCTGGTGACGCTGGCGACCCAGTCGATGAGCGAATTCGCCCTGCACGCCCGCGCCATCCTCGGCCTGCCGGTCGACGTCAGCCAGCGCGATATCGGGGCCAGCGCCGTCATCTACGGTGGCATGGACGCCACCGGCATCGCCTTCGAGGGCGTGGCCGAGGCCCTGTCGGTGCCGACCGCCGACCTGCGCCTGTTCGGCAAGCCCGAGAGCTATGTCACCCGCCGCATGGGCGTGGCCACGGCGCGTGGCCAGACGGTGGACCAGGCGCGCGAACGGGCGCGCGAGGCGGCGGGCAAGGTTCGGGTGGTCAGGGGCTGACGTCCGGCAGGATGGCCCGGACGGCGGCCTCCAGCGCCGGATCACGGCCTGCACGCAATTCGGCCAGGGAGGCGGTCACCGGAATGTCCGGCACGACGCCCACCTGCTCGAGAAGGTTTCCGGCCCCGGTGCGGTAGCCGACCACGCCCACGCTGAGGCTGCCGCCATCCGGCAGATCATACAACAGGGAGCCGACCACGGCCCCGGCGGTCGTCCGGCCGACGATGCTGCCGCGCCCGGACTCCTGAATGGCCGCGGCAAAAATCTCTGCGCCGCTGGCCGACTCCGGTGAGGTCAGGACCGCGAGCGGCCCCTCAAACCGCAGCGCCTGACGCCGCGTCCAGAGATGGCGATCCGGCAGCCAGCGAAAATTCTTGATGCCGATCAGCCGGCGCTCGCCGAAAAACGGCGACAGCATCAGACCCACTTCCCGGTCGAGGCCACCGATATTGCCACGCAGGTCAATGACCACGGCGCGCGGCGGATTGAGCAATTCGCGCTTCAGGGTTTCGCCGAGCCAGTCGCGCGTGGCGCGATCGAACTCACGGAAGGCGATCACCAGCACCCCGTCCGGACGGCGATCGACCCGACCCAACTCCCGACCGAGAAGCGTCGGGGTCAGGGCGACCTCGTGGACGCCGTCGTCCGCGTCGGCGAAGCGAATCAGAGTTGTCGCCGATCCGTAAAGGGTTCCCGGTTCGAACGGCCGACCATCCAGGGCATCCACGCGCCAACCCACCTGGACGCCGCCAAGTGCCGCCGGACCAGCCTCACGAACCCGCGTCACGATCCAGTTGTCGTCCAGATGGGTCATCGTAAAGCCGAAGCCGGGCACCGCCTGGACCCGGGCGGTGGTTCTGCGCAGGTTCGTGGCAGGTTGGAGCGCAGAGGTATGCGAATCGTTCAGCAGAGCCAGCGTTTCGTTGAGCGCGTGATAGAATCCCGCCTCGTCCGGCTGGGCGACGGTTGCGGCCCGACGTGAGGCCGCCTCGCCGACCCAGTCGATGCCGCCATAGTCCGGTCGGTAAAAGCTGGCCGCGACCTTGGCGATAACAGCGTCATGGACGCGTGCATTCAGGCCCGCGCGATCGGTCGAGCCATCGACCACCGAAACGACGGTCGGCAACCGGTCCGGGTTGCTGTGGGGCAGGGACTGGCACCCGGCGGCCGCCCCCAGGACCATGGCGACGACCACACAACGCAAGGGCGATATGACAGACATGACAGCAACCCTAGGGCCACCCCACGCGCCCTGTCGAGCGCCAATCTGTCCGCCATGAACCCTTGAGGATGCAGCCGCCGCCGATGCTGTCCGATCGTCGGATAAGGACCGGGAGGGCCTAGTTGCCGCCGGGGCCCTCGCGATGGCGGGTGATGACCCGGACCTGGTGCTCACCGCCCTTTTCCGAAGCCTCGATGGCCCCGGAGCCGTCCGCATCCATCCGGGCGAAGGCCGCCCGCATCGGGGCCAGGAATTCGGCCTCGGAAATCCTGCCGTCACCGTCGGTGTCGAGGTCATCGGCGTTGCTGCGCTCGATCTCGATCCGGGCACCGTCGCCGGCGTCGTGCCAGGTCATCGGGCCATTCCCGGGGCCGGTACGGTGAACAAAGACGTTACGCTCACCGCCGTGTGCCCCCGGTTCGCCGCCGGCGACGATCACGATACGCTCTTCATTCCGCTCACCCGGCGCGCCGTCGGGGCCGCCCCGACGCATCTCCATCCGGTGCCGCATCGGACCGCCTTCCGCGCCCCCGGGCCCGGCGCGGAAGATCATCATTTCATGTTCCCCGCCCGGGCCGCCCGGACCGTGTCCGGCGCGAAGCTCTTCCGGCGACAGACGGCCATTGCCGTCCTTGTCCATCCGGGCGAAGGCGTCATTCATCGGTCCTGCGAATTCCTCGCGGGTCAGCAGGCCGTCGCCATCCTTGTCCAGTCCGCCCGGGCCGTCATGATCGCCCATGACCATCACCCGGGTCTCGGTGCGCATCTGCGGCGGGGGGGGCGGGGCCGGGGGAGTCTGCAGGGTCAGGACGGCGGCGAGGTTCAATAGGGTCAGCATGGCGCATCTCTCTGCTGTGAAGCTAGGGTCCCTTTTGGACCACGCCGCCCTTGCCGTCATGTTTCAGGGCCGGAGAGAATTGTTTCAGTCCTGAAATGACGCCGACGCCGGACCCGGTCACTATGACCGCAATGACGCCGCCCTCCACCCCCCGTATTCTGGTCGTTGACGACGATCCCGGCATTCGCGAGGTGCTGTGCGACTATCTGGGCCAGCACGGCTATGAGGCCAGCGGCGCGGCGACCGCCGCCGAGATGGACCGGGCCGTGGCCACGCGTCCCCCGGACCTGATCGTGCTGGATCTGATGATGCCCGGTGAGGACGGCCTGTCCGTCTGTCGCCGCCTGGCCGACAGGGGGCCCCCGATCATCATGCTGTCGGCCATGGGCGACGACACCGACCGGATCATCGGCCTCGAGCTGGGGGCCGACGACTATCTGGCCAAGCCGTGCAATCCCCGCGAACTGCTGGCCCGCATCCGCGCCGTCCTGCGTCGTCCCCGCGAGGACAGCGCCGGCGACACCACCGTCCTGGCCTTCGCCGGCTGGCGGCTGGATCTGATGCGGCGTGAACTGACCCGCCCGGACGGCGGGATCGTCCCGCTGTCGGCCGGCGAATTCGCCCTGCTGCGGGCCTTCGTCGACAGCCCGGGCCGGGTCCTGACCCGGGACCAGCTGCTGGAACGGGCGCGCGGCGCGGATTCCGATGTGTTCGACCGGGCCATGGATGTGCAGATCAGCCGGCTGCGGCGCAAGCTGGATGACGGCTCGCGCCTGGAGCTGATCCAGACCCTGCGTGGCGCGGGCTACATGTTCGACGCCAGGGTCGAACGCCGATGAGATCGCCCGCCTCCTTCCCGGTTTTGATTCAGGTGGCGGCACTGGCGACCCTGGCCGTGGTCATGTCCCAGGCCGTGGCCTTCGGCGTGGTCCTGCTGGCCCCGGAGCCGCGCCCGGCCGGCTTCAGCATCGAGGCCGCGGCCGAGGCCCTGCAGGGTCGTCCGGCCGAGACCTCCGACGGCCGCGCGCTGAAGCGCCACCTGTCGGACCGGGCCCCGGCCCTGGCCGGGGACCCGCGCGAGCCCCTGGCCCTGGCCATCAGCGCCGGGCTGGCGCAGCGCCTGCAGGTGGAGCCCGAGGCCCTGCGGGTCACGGTCAGCCACGGCCCGGGCCCCGAACGCCAACCGCCGCCGCCCCGATCGCAGGACCGGCGCACGGAGTTCGTCTTCGTCCGCCCCGGAGGGCAGCCCCCTGCGCTCGGCGACGGGCCCCCTGCGCACTGGACACCCCGGCCCGGCCCCGGCGAGACCGTTGACGCAGCACGCCCCGGCCGCGAGGTCCGGGCCGAGGTGCACATGCGCCGCGTGGCCCCGGCCGGAGGCGAGGCCATCACCATCGACACCACGACGCACCAGTTCACGGTGGTCACCGACAAATTGACCTTCGCCCCGTTCAGTGCCGCCCTGCGGCTGCCCGACGGCCGCTGGGCCTCGGTGACCCCGCCGCACGGCCTGTTGTCGCCGTGGCAGGTGCGCATCCTGATTGCCCTCGGCATTTCCCTGCTGCTGCTCGCCCCGCTGGTCTGGGTCATGGCCCGGCGGCTGACCCGGCCGATTCGGGTCTTCGCCGAGGCGGCCGAACGGCTGGGGGCCAATCCCGACGCCGCGCCCATGGTCGCCTCGGGCCCGACCGAGGTGCGCACCGCCATCCACGCCTTCAACGACATGCAGGCGGCCCTGCGCGACCATATGCGCCGTCGCAGCCAGACCGTCGCCGCCATCGCCCATGACCTGCGTACGCCCCTGACGCGGTTGCGCTTCCGCGCCGAACAGGCTCCGGACAGCGTCCGCGACCGCATGGCCGCCGATATCGAGGAGATGGACGCCCTGATCGCCACCGCCATGGCCTATGTGCGCGGCGAGGCGACGCCGGACCGCAGCGAACCCTTCGACCTGGCCGAACTGGCCGCGGATTGCGCCACCGGCTTCAGCGAAACCGGCGCAAGCGTCACCTTCAGCGGCGAGCCGCCCGTGCCGGTCGTGGCTGATCCCGCCGCCCTGCGCCGGGCCCTGGCCAATCTGATCGCCAATGCCGTGAAGTTCGGGGGCGGGGCCCGCGTCCACGCCGCGGCGGCCGACGGAACGGCCGTCCTCACGGTCGAGGATGACGGACCCGGCCTGGCCGAGTCCGAGCTCGAGGCCGTATTCGAGCCCTTCTATCGCGGCGAACGCTCGCGCAGCCGCGAGACCGGCGGGGCCGGTCTGGGCCTCAGCGTCGCCCGCCAGGCGGCGCGGGCGCACGGTGGCGATGTGGTGCTGGAAACCCGCCCGGGCGGCGGCCTGACGGCCCGGCTGACCCTGCCGCTGGCCTGAGGCGTTACACTCCATCACCCCTTGTTATGCGCCCCGGGGTTGATCCGCGCGCGCGTCGGTTCCATTGAAGCGCCAATCACACACACACCGCTTCAGGAGCCCCGCCCATGACCGTCCGCGTTGCCATCAATGGTTTCGGCCGTATCGGCCGTCTTGTTCTGCGTTCGATCGTCGAGCACGGCCGTCGCGACATCGAGGTGGTGGCGATCAACGATCTGGGCCCGGTGTCCACCAATGCCCACCTGCTGAAGTATGACTCGGTGCACGGCCGCTTCCCCGGCACGATCGAGAGCGGCGAGGACTGGATCGACGTCGGCCTCGGCAAGATCAGGGTCACGGCCGAGCGCGATCCGGCCAATCTTCCGCACAAGGAACTCAACGTCGACATCGCCTTTGAATGCACCGGTATCTTCACGGCGCGCGACAAGGCGGCGGCCCACCTGAAGGCCGGAGCCAGGCGGGTGCTGATCTCGGCCCCGGGCGACGGCGCGGACAAGACCATCGTCTACAAGGTCAACCACGAGACCCTGACCGCCGACGACATCATCGTCTCCAACGGTTCCTGCACCACCAACGCCCTGGCCCCGGTGGCCAAGGTGCTGCACGACCTGTTCGGCATCGAGCGCGGCTATATGACCACGATCCATTCCTACACCGGCGACCAGCCGACGCTGGATACGATGCACAAGGACCTGTACCGCGGCCGCGCCGCCGCCCTGTCGATGATCCCGACCTCGACCGGGGCCGCCAAGGCCCTGGGTCTGGTGCTGCCGGCCCTGAAGGGCAAGCTGGACGGCTCGTCGATCCGCGTCCCGACCCCCAATGTCTCGGTCGTCGACCTCAAGGTCGTGGCCGGGCGCGAGGTCACGGTCGAGGAGATCAACGCCGCCCTGCAGGCCGCCGCCGACGGGCCGATGAAGGGCGTGCTGTTCACCACCGACGAGGCCCTGGTCTCAACCGACCTGAACCACATCGCCGCCTCGTCGACCGCCGCCCTGCCCCAGACCCAGGTCGTCGACGGCAAGCTGGCCCGCGTCCTGACCTGGTACGACAACGAATGGGGCTTCGCCTCGCGGATGGCCGACACGGCGCTGGTGATGAGCAAGCTGATCTAGATCACTGGTTCCGCTCATCCCGGCGAAAGCCGGGACCCAGTCCTTTGGGCGATAGACGCATCCAGTTTCACACTGCTCATGATCCCGGTCACCTTGCCGCGCGAAAGGACTGGGTCCCGGCTTTCGCCGGGATGAGCGGAGGAGAATAGCCATGACCTTCCGTACCCTCGACGACGCCGCTAAGGCCGACGGCGGCCTCGCCGGCAAGACCGCCCTGGTTCGGGTGGACTTCAACGTGCCGATGGAGGACGGCAAGGTCACCGACGACACCCGGCTGCGCGTCGCCCTGCCGACGATCCAGCGGCTGCGCGACCGCGGGGCCAAGGTCGCCCTGCTGGCCCATTTCGACCGGCCGAAAGGCAAGGTCGTGCCGTCCATGAGCCTGCAACCGGTCGTCGATGATCTGGAGATGTTGCTGGGCGGGCCGGTGCGCTTCGCCGCGGACTGCGTGGGCGACGAAGCCAAAGCCATGATCGCCGACCTCGACATCGGCGGCGTCATCCTGCTGGAAAATGTCCGCTTCCATGCCGGCGAGGAGTCCAACGACCCCGCCTTTGCCGCGCAACTGGCCGAACTGGGCGATCTCTACGTCAACGACGCCTTCTCGGCCGCCCACCGCGCCCATGCCTCGACCGAAGGGCTGGCGCGCCTGCTGCCGGCCTATGCCGGGGAATCGATGCGACGCGAGCTGAACGCCCTCGACGCTGCCCTCGGCAATCCGCAGAAGCCGGTGCTGGGTATCGTCGGCGGCTCCAAGGTCTCGTCCAAGCTGGACCTGCTGCAGAATCTCGTCGGCAAGCTGGACCGGCTGGCCATCGGCGGCGGCATGGCCAACACCTTCCTGCACGCCCAGGGCGTCGATGTCGGGGGCTCGCTGTGCGAGAAGGACCTGGCCGACACCGCCCGCGCCATCCTCGCCGAGGCGGCCGACAAGGGCTGCGAAATCCTGCTGCCGATCGATGTGGTCGTGGCCAGGGACGTGAAACCGGGAGCCGAAACCCGCACCGTCCTGGCGCGCGAGCCGATCGGCGACGACGAGAAGATCCTCGATGCCGGGCCGCTGACAGTCGAGAAGCTGATCAAGGCCATGGCCCTGTCGCGCACCCTGATCTGGAACGGCCCGCTCGGCGTGTTCGAGGTGCCGCCGTTCGACGCCGCCACGGTCAAGGCGGCCGAGGCGGCGGCCAAGCTGGCCAAGGCCGGCGCGCTGGTCGCCGTGGCCGGTGGCGGTGACACGGTCGCCGCCCTGAACCATGCGGGCATGGTCGACGACATGACCTTCGTCTCCACCGCCGGCGGGGCCTTCCTCGAGTGGATGGAGGGCAAGCCCCTGCCGGGAGTCGAGGCGCTGCGCCGCGCCTGACCGCCCACCCGGATCGGGCGATCCGCCCGTTACACTGCGTGACTTCGCGACGCGCCGGGGCTAAACCTTCGGCAAAATATTACGCGCTCAGGAGTTCCCCCGATGGCCCGCATCACCCTGCGACAACTGCTCGACCACGCCGCCGAGAATGACTACGGCCTGCCCGCCTACAACATCAACAACATGGAGCAGGGTCTGGCGATCATGGAGGCGGCCGAGGCGGTCAACGCCCCGGTCATCATCCAGGCCAGCCGCGGTGCCCGCAGCTATGCCAACGACATCGTCCTGGCCAAGCTGATCGACGCCCTGGCGGAACTGTATCCGCACATCCCGGTCTGCATGCACCAGGATCACGGCAACGGCCCGGCGACCTGCGCCACCGCCATCCAGTACGGCTTCACCTCGGTGATGATGGACGGCTCACTGGAAGAGGACGGCAAGACCCCGGCCAGCTACGAATACAATGTCGACGTCACCCGTCGCGTGGTGCAGATGGCCCATTCCTGCGGCGTTTCGGTCGAGGGCGAACTGGGCGTGCTCGGCTCGCTGGAGACCGGCATGGGTGAGGCCGAGGACGGCCACGGCTTCGAGGGCAAGCTTGACCATTCCGCCCTGCTGACCGATCCCGACCAGGCCGTCGATTTCGTCGAACAGACCCGGGTCGATGCCCTGGCCATCGCCATGGGCACCAGCCACGGGGCCTACAAATTCAGCCGCAAGCCCGACGGCGCGGTGCTGGCCATGAATGTGATCGAGGAGATTCACCGTCGCCTGCCGGATACCCATCTGGTCATGCACGGCTCATCCTCGGTGCCGCAGGACCTGCAGGACATCATCAACCAGTACGGTGGCGAGATGCCCCAGACCTGGGGAGTCCCGATCGAGGAAATCCAGCGCGGCATCAAACATGGCGTGCGCAAGATCAACATCGACACCGACAACCGCATGGCCATGACCGGTGCCATCCGGAAGGTGCTGGCCGAGAAGCCGGGCGAGTTCGACCCGCGCGCCTACCTGAAACCCGCCAAGGAGGCGATGCGCAAACTCTGCCAGGAGCGGTATCTGCAGTTCGGCTGCGAAGGCCAGGCGTCCAGGATCAGGCCGCTTGCCACCGCCCAGATGGCCAAGCGCTATGCCTCGGGCGAGCTGGACCCGCAGTTCGGCCGGGTGATGCGCGCCGCGTCCTGAAGAACCGGGCGGCGGTCATCCCCGTCGCCCTCGCGCCCTACCAGCGACCGTAACGGTCGGCGAAGCGGTAGCGGACGTCGCGCACGCGCCGTTCGGCGTCCTCGACCGCGTCCTGGGCCCGCCGCCAGTCATGGATCACGCCCTCGCGCTCGCGCCGGATTTCGCCGATCCGGTCGCGGATCTCGGCCCGCTGCTCATCGGTCAGGCCGCTGGCGCGCATCTCGGCCCGTTTGGCGCGGATCTTCTCATCGAGGGCCTCGGCCCGCGATCCCAGGCTCGCGACGCTGGACCGCGCCGCCGACAGGGCCTGCTCCGCCGCATGGACCACCTGACCATCGAGGTAGGCCGGCAGGAAATCCGCCTCCAGCTGCGGCGGGCAGACATCCGCATAGCTGCTGCCCTCGCGACCGACCTGGAAACCGCGCGCCGGGGTGCAGTATTCGCGCAGCCCGTCCTCGCGGGCCGAATAATAGCTGCGGGCATCGGGGACCACCCCGTATTTGGCGCAGGCCTCGGTATGCGCCTCGAGGCGACTGAGCGCCTGCCCGGAGCGTCCGTCGGCATAGCCCTGGCGGCCCCAGTCCCCGGCCAGGCACTGGTCCTCGCTCATGGTGGCGCAACTGCCCAACGCCAGGACGGACGTCGCCGCGGCCGCGATGATGATCAGATGACGCATGGTTCGATCTCCCCCGAGAGACCGGCAATCTATGACAGGAGACTGCGACGGCCAAGGTCGGGTCGTTGGCACGGCCCCGCCGGCCCATGCTAGACAGGGCGCGACCGCGCGCCTGCGGCGGAGCGCCCCGTGTCCGACGAACCCCTCCTGTCCGAAGATGACGACCGGCCCGAGGCGCTGGAAGCCCATGTCGACGCGCCCGGCGAACGGCTGGACAAGGCCCTGGCCGCGGCCCTGCCCGGCATGTCGCGCGCGCGCCTGCAGGCCCTGATGGCCCAGGGCGAGGTGTCGTTCGATGGCGAGGTCGTGCGCGACGGCTCGGCCCGGGCCCGCACCGGCCTGTACCGGATCACCCCGCCCGCCGTGATCGCCGCCGAGCCCCGGCCCGAGGCCATTCCGCTGACCGTCCTGTACGAGGACGCCGAGCTGATCGTGATCGACAAGCCCGCCGGCATGGCCGCCCATCCGGCCCCCGGCTGCGAGACCGGTACCCTGGTCAACGCCCTGCTGGCCCATTGCGGGGCCTCCCTGTCCGGCATCGGCGGCGTCGCTCGCCCCGGCATCGTCCATCGCCTCGACAAGGATACCTCCGGCGTCATGGTCGCGGCCAAGACCGACCGGGCCCACGCCGGCCTGTCGGCCCTGTTCGCCGCTCACGACATCGAACGCACCTATATCGCCCTGACCCGCGGAGCCCCGTCGCCGGAGTGGGGGCGGATCGAGACCCGCATCGGTCGCTCCTCGGCCGACCGCAAGAAGATGGCGGTGCTCAAGAGCGGCGGGCGCGAGGCCATCACCGACTACCGGGTCCAGGCCCGCTTCGGCGTGCCGGCCAGGGCCGGGGCCGCGCCGCTGGCCGCCCGTGTCGCCTGCACCCTGCACACCGGCCGCACTCACCAGATCCGCGTCCATCTGGCGTCAAAGGGCTCGCCGCTGCTCGGCGACCCTGTCTATGGCTCGGGCAGTCCGGCCGCCGTGGTGCGCACCCTGATCGCCGAGGCCGGCCTGGCCCGCCAGGCCCTGCACGCCGCCATGCTGGGCTTTGTCCATCCGGTCACCGGCGAGGCCTTGCGCTTCGAGACCGAACCGCCCGCGGACATGCAGGCGCTGGAAGCGGGCCTGATGCTTCTGTGACAGGGTTTGCGCCGGATTGACCCTGCGCCCGCCACGTCCGTCTTGAAAAAGGACTTACTCTTCGATATATCTCGGCACAGTCGAACCCGTGGCGCCACGGCCACGCTCGTCAAAGCCTGTGACGATCTGCCCCTAACAATGGCGGAAACCCGTCGCTACTTGTTTCGTTGAGGGGTGAGGAACCGGTGCACGTAACGTGGTCGGAACCGAAGGACCCGCTCGTATCTGGGTCGGAGGGACCACGAATATGGCTGCTGTTAAATCGCTCGCGGTGATGTCGCCTGAACAGGGACTGTCGCGATACCTGACTGAAATCCGCAAATTCCCCATGCTGACCAAGGATGAGGAATTCATGCTGGCCAAGCGCTGGAGCGAACACCAGGATTCCGAGAGCGCGCACCGCCTCGTCACCTCGCACCTGCGCCTCGTGGCCAAGATCGCCATGGGCTATCGCGGCTACGGCCTGCCGATCGGCGAGGTGATCTCCGAGGGCAATGTCGGCCTGATGCAGGCGGTCAAGAAATTCGATCCGGACAAGGGCTTCCGCCTGGCCACCTATGCCATGTGGTGGATCCGCGCCTCGATCCAGGAATACATCCTGCGAAGCTGGTCACTCGTGAAGATGGGTACCACCGCCGCGCAGAAGAAGCTGTTCTTCAACCTGCGCAAGGCCAAGAGCCAGATCTCGGCCTTCGAGGAAGGCGACCTGCATCCCGAGCACCTGTCGGCCATCGCCACCAAGCTGGGCGTGTCCGAGGAAGAGGTCACCAACATGAACCGTCGCCTGAACGGCGACGCCTCCCTGAACGCGCCGCTGCGCTCGGACGGGGAAAGCGAATGGCAGGACTGGCTCGCCGATGACACGGCGGTGTCCCAGGAAACCGCCCTGGCCGAAAGCGAGGAGAAATCCCTGCGCATGGGCCTGCTCCAGGAAGCTATGGAAGAGCTGACCGACCGCGAGAAACACATCCTGACCGAGCGTCGCCTCAAGGATGACCCGGTCACCCTCGAGCAACTGGCCGGCCAGTATGGCGTCAGCCGCGAACGCGTACGCCAGATCGAGGTGCGCGCCTTCGAGAAGCTTCAGAAGGCGATGCGGGCGGCGGCGGAAGAGCGCAACCTCGTCGACGCCTGACGCCGGAAGGGCCCTAGCCGGCCTTCAGCGTAGCGGCCGGATCGGCCAGGGCCAGCAGGCCGGCGATCGGTCCGGCCAGCGCTGCCTTGGTCGGTGCCGTGCCGGCCAGAGCCACCTCGAGGGCGGACACCGCCACCGCCATCCGGGCGTCGGACGATTTCATCGCCAGCTGCTTCAGCGTCACCGCCTGTTGTCTCGCGGCCCGCGTGGCCTGGACGGGGTCGTTGTCGAACTGGTCCAGCACGGCCGCCAGAATGCGCAGGGCCTGGTCCTTCACGGCCGCCGCAACGGCGACCACCCCGGTCGGCCGGTCGTTCTTTCGCTTCTGCGGACCGGAATATTCACCCGAGTTGAAGCGCCGCCGGTCCGGGCCGACATAGCTGATGCCCTCGATCCAGTCCCGCGGCTTCAGGGCCACGTTTTCAACCCGTTTGAACAGGTCCGCGCTCGTGAACGGCTTGCGCAGGAACTCATGGACGCCGACATCGCGCGCGCCCTTGATCGTATTGGCCGTGGCGTCCGCGGTCACCATGATGACCGGCGCGTTGCGGCAGCCCAGATGCGACCGGCGCAGCTGGCGCACGAAGCCCTCGCCGTCGAGGGCGGGTCCGCCCCGCTCGGTGAAGATCAGGCCCGGCTCCAGCTCGCGGGCCATGATCATGGCCTTGGCGTCGGACTGCTCGACGTGAATGTCGCGCGCGCCCAGACCCTTGATGATGTCGACCAGCAGACGCGCGGCGTGCAGGTTGGGCTCGACGATCAGGGTACGCCTGACGGTCGGCTCAAGGCGGGCCAGCATGCGGGTATCTGCTGCGAACACGAAACGCTCTCCGGTACAGAACTCCGGATAGCAGACGTCGGTTAAGACGCGTTGAACACCCCGCTAGCCCTGGAAGGGATCGTGCATCAGAATCGTGTCGTCCCGTTCCGGACTGGTCGACAGCAACGCCACCGGCGCGGCGATCAGTTCCTCGATCCGCCGCACATATTTGATCGCATTGGCCGGCAGGTCCTTCCACGAGCGCGCGCCCTGGGTGCTCTCGGACCAGCCCTCGATCGTCTCATAGACCGGCTCGACCGCCGCCTGGTCCTTCATGCCCGCCGGCAGATAGTCCAGCACCCGGTCGCCGATGCGATAGCCGGTGCAGATCTTCAGCTCGTCGAAGCCGTCCAGCACGTCCAGCTTGGTCAGGGCGATGCCGTGAATGCCGTTGATGGCGATCGACTGTCGCACCAGCACCGCGTCGAACCAGCCACAACGCCGCGCCCGGCCCGTCACCGTGCCGAACTCGCGTCCGCGCTCGGCGATCCGCTTGCCGTCGGCGTCGAACAGTTCGGTCGGGAACGGCCCCTCACCGACCCGGGTCGTATAGGCCTTGACGATCCCCAGCACATAGCCGACCGAGCGCGGCCCGAGGCCGGAGCCCGCGGCCGCCTGCCCGGCCACGGTGTTGGACGAGGTGACATAGGGATAGGTGCCGTGGTCGACGTCGAGCAGCGCGCCCTGCGCCCCCTCGAACAGGATGCGTTTGCCGTCGCGATAGGCCTGGTCCAGCATGCGCCACACCGGCTGGCTGGCGTAGGGCAGGACCTTGGGGGCGATCTCCAGCAGGGCGGCCTTGAGCCCCGGCACATCGACCTCGGCGAGATCCAGGCCCTTGCGCAGGGCATTGTGGTGCGCCAGCAACCGTTCGATCTTGGCGTCCAGCGCCTCCGGGTCGGACAGGTCGCCGACGCGGATCGCCCGCCGCCCCGCCTTGTCCTCATAGGCCGGACCGATGCCCCGTCCGGTGGTGCCGATCTTGGTCTTGCCGGCCTGGGCCTCCCGCGCCTGGTCGAGGTCGCGGTGCAGCGGCAGGATCAGACAGGCATTGTCGGCCAGGGTCAGCAGTTCGGGCGTGATCCGGACGCCCTGGGCTTCCAGCCGGCCGATCTCGTCGACCAGGGCCCACGGGTCGACGACCACGCCGTTGCCAATGACCGAGGGCTTGCCCTGCACCACGCCGGACGGCAGCAGGCTCAGCTTGTAGGTGATGTCCCCGACGACCAGTGTGTGACCGGCGTTATGGCCGCCCTGGAACCGCACCACCACATCGGCGCGGTTGGATAGCCAGTCCACGATCTTGCCCTTGCCCTCGTCGCCCCACTGGGCACCGACTACTGCGACATTTGCCAAGATCGTTCTCCGCTGTCCGGGTTGGGGAATGCGGGCGCAGCCTATAGCCGGGGAATCACCGGATGTCGTCCCATTGGACGAATTCTCATCCGGTCAGTTCGGCCACCGCCCGCGCGAAGGCCCAGTCCAGCCACGGCGTGGCCGCCACGACATCAGCCGTCTCGACCGTGCAACCGCACCAGAGCCGCAGCCCCGCAGGGGCGTTGCGGTGGGACTCGACGTCGAACGCGGCCCCCTCCGCCTCCAGCAGCCCCTTCATGCGTTTGACGAAGGCCTGCCGCCCGGCCTCGTCCAGCGCCGTGATCCGGGCGTCGACGATCTTCAGACAGACGGAGGTGGTCGACCGGCTCGCCGGGTCCTTGGCCAGAAAATCGATCCAGTCGGTGCGATCGACCCAGGCCCCCAGGGCGGCGGCATTGGCCTCGGTGCGGGCGATCAGGGCGTCCAGCCCCCCGACCGCTGTGGCCCACTCCAGGCCGTCGATCCAGTCCTCGAGGGTCCAGACCGAAAACGTATTGATCATCGACCCCTTGGCCAGCGTCCGGTCAAAGCCCTTGCCGTCACGCAGGCGCAGCACCTTGGGCACCGGCCGCGGCGGCACGAATTCGTCCAGCCGCGCCACGGCCCGCGGCGACAGGGCCACGATGCCGATCCCTGCCTCACCGCCCAGAGCCTTCTGGAACGAGAAGGTCACCACATCCAGTCGGTCCCACGGCAGGGCCATGGCGAAGGCCGCGGAGGTGGCGTCACAGATAACCAGCCCCGTGCGGTCGGCGGCGATGAAATCCGCATTCGGCATGCGCACGCCCGAGGTCGTCCCGTTCCATGGCAGCACCAGGTCCTTGGCTGGATCGACGCGTGACAGGTCCGGCAGCTCACCCCATGGGGCCTCCAGCACCTCCGGCTCCAGCTTCAGGTGGTCGCGCACGTCGATCGCCCATTGCTGGCCGAAATTCTCGAAGGCCAGGACCTGGACAGGCCGCTGGCCCAGCAGGGACCACATCGCCGCCTCGACCGCGCCGGTGTCCGACCCGGGCGTATAGACCAGCACCCAGTCCTCGGGCGGACGCAGCACCGCGCGCGTCAGCTCCAGCCCGTGGGCGAAGCGCGCCACCACCTCGGGCGCGCGGATACCCCGTCCCAGCAGCGTGTGCGACAGGTCCTGCGATGACCAGCCCGGCCGCTTGGCCGTCGGCCCGGCCGAGAACCACGGTCGGGCGGGTTTCACCGTCGGTCGGACCGACACCCTATTTCCCCGGCCGGTACGGACGCTTGTTGCGCCAGTCGGTGGCGAATTTGACCAGGGGGTCATCAGGCTGGTCCGGCAGCGTCACGATCAGCCGCGCCAGCAGGTCGCCGCGACGGCCGGCGGCATAGGCACCCCGCCCCTTCAGACGCAACACCTGTCCCGAGTTCGACCCCTTGGGAATGGTCATGTTGACCGTGCCTTCCGGCGTGCGCACCGGGATCTTGCCGCCCAGCACCGCGTCAGGCACCGAGACCGGCAGGTCCATGGTCAGATCGCCCCCGTCGCGACTGTAGACGGGATGCGGGGCGATCTTCAGTTCGATCAGGGCGTCGCCGGCAGCGCCGCCCCGACCCGGAGCCCCCTGTCCCCGCAGCCGGATCACCTGACCGTCCGCCGCGCCCTTGGGAATGGTCACATCCAGGGTACGCCCGTCGGAAAACTGGATGCGGCGCGTGGCCCCCGCGATCGAATCCTCGAGACTGATTTCCAGCGTGGCCCGCACATCCTGCCCCCGGACCGGGCCGGAACGGGGACGCCCACCCGGCCGACCGCCGCCGAACATGCCGAACAACTCGTCCAGGTCGATGTTTTCGAATCCGGCACCACCGGCTCCGGGGGCCCCCGCGCCAAAGCCGCCCGGTCCACCGCGCCCGCCACCGCCGCGGAACTGCTCGCGGCCGTCGGCGTCGATCTCGCCCCGATCGAATTTGGCGCGCTTTTCAGCGTCTCCGAGCAGATCGAAGGCCGCGGTGATGCGCTTGAACCGCTCGTCCGCGGCGGTGTTGCCCGGATTCTTGTCCGGATGGAGTTCCTTGGCGAGCTTGCGGAAAGCCTTCTTGATCTCGTCCGCGCTCGCGCCCCTGGATACGCCAAGTTCCTTGTAGGGATCGCCCGCCACGTTCGCTCTTCGCTCCATCCAGTGTCAGAGCGTCAGTTAAGCCATGCACCCGGCCACGCAAAGGGGCGATGCGAATCCGTCACGCTGACGCGAGCGAAACCACAGCCTCGGTTCCCCAGCCGAAACCCGGGTTCCACTGGCCGACAGCCATCACGGCCCCGGCCCCGGGACCGGCGGGAAAGTCCTCGGTCAGCGCCGCCGCGGGATAGACAGCCTCCGTCGTCGCCGTCTCGATCACCCGCCGCTCGACCCCGTCGTCGAGAACCCGCAGCCGGAACCGGGCCGCGTCCACCGGCACCGGCTCTCCGTCCCAACGGTCTCCATACAGCCGGACCCGCGGAATCCAGCGGACCCTCAGCCCGCCGCCTCCGTCGGGCCCCACCCGCAGGTGGGCCGGGCTCCACGGTCGATCGGTCCGGCCCGCAAAGGTGAAGTCTGCCGCGCTGAAGCCCGCCCCACCCGGCGGCAGGCCTGCGGGGCCCGCCCGGCATCGCAGCACCAGGCCCCGCTCCGCCGGTCCGATATCCGCCCGCCCGGGGCTGTCGTCGAGGAACACCACCAGCGCGCCGGCCCCGGCCCCGGCGGCCATCTCCGGCTCCGTGCCCTGCTGCGCGCGCAGCAATCCCTCCAGCCGCCACACCCCGCCGCCAATCAGGATGGCGGTGCGGAACTGGATCAATTCCCAGCCGCCCGCCCCCTCGACCGCCACCGAATTGCCGCCGGCCAGAACGGCCGCCGCCGTCCGGCTCACCGGCGACCGCCCCTCGATACGAACGGTCAGATTGTTGACCACGTCCCAGCGATGACGATTCCCGGGTGCCAGATCCGTGACCAGAGTCCCGACCGTCGCCGGTCGGTCGATCACCACCCGGGGCGTCAGGGCCTCGACTGACGGCCCCGCATGCACAGCCATCGGTCGCCACGGTTCCGCGGCCACCACCGCCAGGGGACGCCCGTCAGCCTCCCGTCCCGGCAGGGCGGGCAGATCCAGCATCCGCAACAAGGGCGCGCCGACCATCACCGCGGCATCCCCCGTCCGCACAATCTCGTCCTCCGCCGGGCCGGCGGGATAACGGTAGCGCCGCACCTCCACGCCCGGATTCTCGTCCATGGACATCCGGGCAACCCGCCACAGCCCCGGTGCCTCCGCCAGATGGACGCCGTCCCCCGGCTCCAGTCGCAGGGCCGCCAGCGGCCCCGGCCGCAGGGTCAGCGCCTCAACCTCGTCCTCGTCGACCAGCCGTCGGGCCGTGGCCCGTGCCAGCCCCGGGCCGCAGACGGCGGGCAGGTCCAGATCCACGCCGCCGCCGTCACCCACCGACCGCACCGTCACCGATCCGGTCTGATAGTCATCATCGGCATGGATGAAGCGCACCCGCGCCACGCCCGGTCGTGGCTCCAGATTCCGGCTTTCGGTCCAGCCTGCCCCGTCATCAGCCAGCGCCAGTTCCGCGGACTCCAGCGTCAGGGTGACCTCCGGCATGCCCAGGATTGCGATCCGCCCGCCCCGCTCGGTGCTGATCAGGTCGAGCGCGGCCAGCAGCGGCTCCAGCGCGTCCCGGGTCCGCATCGGCCGGTCGATGACATAGCCCGCCACCGTTCCCGTCACCGGCCCGATCGTGACCCCGTCGGCGCTCAGCCCGGCCCGTTCCAGGATGGCGGCCAGCAGGTCGGTCGTGTCGCCGCCCATCCGCCCGTTCAGCCAGTGTCCGGTCCGCCACGCCGCAGCGTCGGCCCAGCGCGTTTGCCGCGCCGGAAACTCGGGCCACGGCCGCGCGTCCCAGCACCAGGCATCGGCCGCGTCCAGCATCGGCCCGCCGTACACGGGTGACACCGGATTGTGCGCCGGATCGGCGAAATGCCCCAGCACCGCCTCCAGCGCCCGCCGCTGCATCCGGTCATCGCGACTCCCGGTCGACGACGGCGGCAGGCCGCTCTCGGCGCTCTTGGGGTCCTGGAACAGGTTCGGCGCATTGCCGCCGCGGTCCACCGCCGCACAGCCGAACTCGGTCAGGCGGACCGGCTTCATCCCTGGTACCCAGGCCGTCGCGTTGGCCGCCCGCACCCCGCCCGGCCGGTCATGATGCAGGTTGGACCACCAGCCCGTCAGGTCCTTGGGCCGGAACACCCAGGGCTCGCCATGGGCAGTGTCCTGGATCGGCGTGCGCGCCTGCGCCGCCCGGTCCGCCGCATCGGCATAGAACCAGTCGAAGCCCTCCCCGCCCGCGACCTGACCGGCCAGATAGGCCGGATCGTCCGGCCCCGGATGGCGCGCGGCATCCACCCCGCCGTCACCCGCACGCCAGTCGCCCAGCGGCGGGTACCAGTCGATGCCGACGTAATCGACATTGGCGTCGGCCCACAGCGGATCGAGGTGAAAGACCAGATCGTCGCCGGCGTGATGGCCGAAATACTCCGACCAGTCGGCGGCATAGGACAGGGCGACGCCCGGTCCGACCACGGCCCGACACTCGGCCGCCAGCACCCGCAGCTGCGCCACCGCCGGATGCCCGCCGTCCGCGTCGCGCGTCCAGGTCAGGCCCCGCATCTCCGAACCGATCAGCAGCCCGTCCGCCCCGGTCTGGGCCACAAGCCCGGCATAGTGCAGCGCCAGCCGCCGCAGGCCCCAGCCACCGGCCGCCCCGAACAGGCTCGCCACCTCGGCCGCCGCTCCGGCCCCGTCCGTGCCCCGGATCCGCCCGCGCCACGGATAGGCCGCCTGCCGCGCCCCGCCATAGGGGTCCGGCAGATCATTGTCCGCCGGTATGTCCATGAAGACGAACGGATACAGGGTCACCGCCAGCCCGCGCGCCTTCAGCACCGCCACCGCCTGCCGCACCGTCGCGTCCGACGGCGTGCCGCCATAGGCCGGGCCGCCGCCCGCCTGCGAAATCAGATGCGCCCCCGCCCGGTCCAGACCCGCCACCGACCAGGCCAGCGGCGCGGTCGGCTTGTCGCGCCGTTCCACCCCCGGCCGGATGACGCAGGACCCGGCGCGCAGATCGTCGCCGAACCAGCCGATCACCAGACTGACCCGCTTCAGGTTCGGGCACTGCACCAGCAGCTGATCCAGCGACAGCAGCAGATCGGGCTGTCCCCGGCCGTTGCTGACATTCTCGGCCGCCGTCCGGGTCAGGCCCTCGCGCCGCAGCACCGCCTCCGTCGCCAGCACGAACTCCCCCGCCCCGGGGATCAGACATACCCCCTCCAGCCGGTCCTCCAGCCGCGGCTCCGCCCCTCGCGCCCGCCGGAACACCTCGAAGGCCAGTTGCGGCGGCCGGTCGCCATACGGGGTCAGCGGCAGATCCTCGAACACCACATAGGCGGTGCCGCGATAGGCCGGGGCCATCCCCTCGACCGCCTCGATCAACGGATCCGGCGTCTGGTCGTCCGTGCCGCGATGCACCCGCATCGTCACGCCGCTCAGGTCCATCGGCCGCCCGTCGGCCCAGACCCGCCCGACCCCGTCGATCGGCCCCTCGCACAGCGCCACGGCAAAGCTCAGCGCATAGTCATAGTCGACCGTCCGCGGCCCGCCCTTGCCGCCCGACGCCGTGGTCCGCCGCTCCTGGAAGCGCGCCGCCCAGATCACCTGACCGGTCACCCGGGCGCGCCCGAACACACAGGCCATCGGCGCACCGTCGGCCGACGACTGGATCTTCAGCGACTCCAGCCGCGGTCCCCGCTGCCGCGCCGGCGACAGTGACGCGACCAGACCGCGATCGACCACCCCGCCCAGGGCCGCCCCGATCGCCTGGCCGACGCCGCCGCCGATGGCCCCGCCGATCCCGCCCAGCACCACCTGCGCCATTCACGCCTCTCCGTCCGTCACGCCCGGCCAGGTGAAGGCGGCGACCAGTCGTCGTCGCCACCAGCTCCCCATCCAGCTCTCGACCACCGACCGGCCCCAGTAGGCGTGGATCATGCGCGGCTCGGGTCCGGCGACATCGCTCAGCACGGCACAGTGTTTGACCGGGGCCCCCGCACTCATCCGGAACAGCAGCACATCGCCCGGCATCGCCCGCGCCGCCGGGACCTCGATCAACCGGCGCCGCGCCGCCGCCAGCAGGGTCTCCTCGCCCCCGACCTCGGCCCAGTCGGCACTGTAGGGCGGCGCGACCTCCGGCTCCGTCCCGTACAGGGCGCGCCAGATGCCGCGCACCAGTCCCAGACAATCGGCCCCCTCGCCCCGCAGGCTGGCCTGATGCCGGTAGGGGGTGCCCAGCCAGTCCCGCGCCGCCGCCAGCGCCGCCGCCCTCATCGCCGGCTCCCGCCGTCATGACGCCCGCCCCCGGCCGGATGGGCCGTCAGGAAGTCGTCGCCGGGGATGTCGGGAAAGCCCTGGAAGTTGAGCCCGTTGCCGAATACCCCGGTACAGGTGGCCCAGCGCTTGTCGCAGGTCTGACCGGGAAAGGCCGTCGTATCCACCCGGCACCGACCGTCTCCCAACTGCGCATCGCAATCGCGGCCATAGGACCGTCCGACCACCCGCTCCAGCGCCGCCAGCGGCCCCTCCATCTCGGCGACAAAGGCATCGCCCTCGCGCCGCAGCCGGGTCAGGGTCGCAGTCCACAAGCGCACCGCCAGCGTTGGCTGCGTCCAGTCGACCCGCCATAGCTCAACCCGGGCCCCGTCATAGAGGCCGGCGCGGATGTCAGCCTCGGTCAGCACGTCGTCGTCCAGCCCGCCGCTGGCGGCAAGGCTGCCCGCCGCCGGGCCGACGGCACTCTCGCCCGCCCCCGCCGTCCAGCCGCTCGCCGCCCGGCACACCACCCCCTCGACGGTCAGGTCGCGGTCGTGGTCGGTGAAGCCTAGTTCGACCCCGTCGCGCCGACTCAGTCGCCAGACATGGCACAGGGTCGCCGCCCCGCTCTCGATGCGGGCGGCCATCGCCTCGGGTATGTCGCGCATGGTTCAGACCCTGATCTCGATCAACGGCATGGCCACCATCCGGCCCGCGCCGAAACTCTCCAGCGTCACCTCGATCCGGTCGGCGTCGAACCGCACCGGCGTGTCGAACACGAAGCCCGCCGTCACCGCCGCCCCCGGGGCCGGCGGCACCGTCAGGGTCACCCGTCCGGTCGCTGCCTCTACGGTGAAGCCCGCCCCGCCCTGCTCCACCCCGTCCACCGCCACCCGCACCGATCCCGCCACCGGCTTGGTGATCTCCCGCGTCTGGTCGCCATAGGTCTTGCCCAGCGGAAACACCGTCGCCACACCGTCGCCGGTCCCGAGCGTCTGGTCTGTCGCCGCGACCCCTGCCCCCGGCGCGCATGATTTGAAGTCGGCGAAATCGCGAAACCGGAATCCGTACAACCGCCCCCGCCTCGCCTCGAAGAAGGCCGTCAACGTCGCCATATCGTCCAGCGACCGCAGGTTGGCCCCGATCAGATAACGCCGCCGCCCCTGGGCCCAGGGTGTTGACCGCCGCTCGAACCCCGAACCCAGGGTCACCACCTCGGTGCGGCGCTCGACGCCCCCGGTGGACCCGAAGGCCAGCCGTGCCGGCAGGCTCACCTCATGAAAGGCCATATGTGAGCTCCTTTTAACTTGTTCGGAGAGCACCGATCCGTCAGATTCAACGCCTGATCGCGCTGGAGGGCCGTCGCATGACCAACGAAATGTCTACCCAGGTTCCGGGCTTCGACTGGAAGACCCTGCTGTTCTCGTTCGAGGGTCGCATCCGGCGACAGCATTTCTGGATCGGCTGGCTGATCCTGCTCGGGGCCGGCGTCGTCGCCGGCTGGATTCCGATTCTCGGCGGCCTGATCGGCCTGCTCCTGATCTGGCCCAATCTCGCCATCGCGGTGAAGCGGCTGCACGACATGGGTCAGAGCGGCTGGCTGGTGGCCATTCCCTGGGTGGTGACCATCGTGGCGCTGTTCGTCGGCCTCGGCACCATCGGCTTTTCGGCCTTCGCCAACGCCGCCGCCCTGGAGCGGGAAGACCCGGCCGCCATCTGGGCCCTGATCGCCCCGGCCTTCGGCATGGTTGCGCTGATCTGCCTGGTCAATCTCGGCTTCCTGCTGTGGATCGGCCTGACCCCCGGCACCAACGGTGACAACCGCTACGGATCGGATCCCAAAGCCGCAGGCTGAACCCCACCCGCCCGCGCTCAAGCAGCGCGAAGCGCGGTAGCGCAACGAGCAATGCGCTCAAGCAGCGCGAAGCGCGGTAGCGCCACTTCAAAGCCGGCGCGCGCCCAGCGAAACGGCGCGCGCCAGCATCCGGGCGATCTGGGCCTCCGACCGCAGCAGGGCCGGGGCCCCGCCGTCGACACTGACATTGATCGTCACCCCCGGTCCGGTGGCAGAGTCGATGGTCCCCGCGCCGTCCGGCCGGAACACCTCCGGCCCGCGCTCCCCGACCAGATAGGCCGCGCCCGCTGACACCGGACCGCCGTCGGCCCGCGTGCCACCGAACAGGCCACCCAGCGCCGCCGCCAGGGCCGCGCCCAGACCCCCGCCGTTCGCACTCCCGGCTCCGGCATTGACCGCCGCCAGCACCGCCCGCGCCAGTTCAGCCAGGCTGACCTCCCCGTCGGCCGCCGCCCGCGCCAGCGACCGGGCCAGACTCTCGCCGGCCCGATCGAACGCCTCGCCGATCGCGCTCGCCGCCCGCTCCGCCGGTTCCCGCAACCCCTCCAGCGCCGCCGCCGCCTCGGCCGCCCGTTCCGGCACGGCGGACAATCCGTCCGTCTCGAATGACTCGGTCAAGTCTGTCTCCTCCCCGTCGCGCAGCGATGGGGAGGGGGACCGCGTAGCGGTGGAGGGGAATGCTCCCCACCCGCCTCATCCGGCCACGCCGCCATCATCCGCTCGAACCCGTCCCGCCCCAGCGGCTCCGGCCCCGCCGGTCGCTCGGTCAGCATCCGCCACTCCCGCAGCGACAGCCGCCAGAAGGCCGCGGGCGTCACCCCGGCCCGCGCCGCCACCCGCAGCATCTCGCCCCACGGCGTCATGCGGCCCGTCATCCTCCGGCTTGACCGGAGGACGCGAACGCCCGGGCCACCGCCGCGGCGGCCTCACGCGAATCCACCGCCGCCCGGTCCAGACCGTCGGCCAGCACATCCTCGCCACCCCCGCGCAACAGGGCCGCCAGCACGACCACCAGATCCCGCGCCGACAACACCCGCATCCGTTCGGCCAGCGCCGCGATCCCGGTCACCCCCAGCCCGGTCTCGATCTCGGCCAGCGCCCCCAGCGTCAGACACAGCCGCCGCTCCGCCCCGGCCAGGGTCGCCACCACCTCGCCACGCGCGCCATTGGCCCCGGTCACAGCGGCGTAAACCCGATCTCGCCCGCGCTCGCCAGGCTGATAGCGAAACTCGCCTCGCCCTCATGCTCGCCGGCATACTCCAGCGCCGCCACCAGGAACGGCCCTTCCAGCACGCCGAAGTCCGGCACGATCAGCTGCCAGCCCGGGGCCGTCTGGGCGAAGAAGGCCTCGCGGATCAGGGCGTCCGAGGCGGAGTCGCGAAACACCCCCTGGCCGCTCACCGCCGCCGACCGCACCCCCGCACCGGCCAGCAGTTCGCGCCAGCGTCCGGCGCTGTCGCCGTCGGTCGCGTCGACCGTGCGCGCGTTCAGCGAGATCGTTCGCGCCCGTAGCCCGGCCACGGTGACGAACACCCCCGGCCCGTCCTCGATCTTCAGCAAGATGTCCTTCCCGCGTTGTGCGGCCATGTCCGTCGTCCCTTCCGTTTCGCCTCAGCCGGCAATGGCCTCGGTCACCGCCCGCACCCGGATCACCGCCCAGGTCCGGGCCCCGTCCGCGCCGCGAAACACATCGGCCAGGGTCACCCCCAGCGACACCGTGCGGATGCCGTCGGCCTCCACCACCGCCCCCTCCAGTCGCGCCCGCACCGCCGCCACGATCGCCCGCACCTCCTCGGTGCCGCGAAACTGCGAGGCCACGGTCAGCGACAGCCGGTGTTCGATGCCACAGCCCTCGGCCGCCACCGGCCGGCTGGCGCTGCGCCCGATCAGCAGGTGCGGATAGCCGGCATCCCGCGGCGGTGCGTCCCACACCCGGCCGTCCACCAGGGCTGACAGGGTGGTGTCCGCCGTCAGATGGGCGATCAGCGCCGCCTGCAGCGCCCCTTCATGATCACTCATGGCCGCCGCTCCAGGTCCGGATTCACCCGCCCCGGCCGCGACGCATCAATCTCGACCGCGACCACTGTCCAGTCATCCCCGTCGAAGCGCAGCACCCGGCCCGCGACCAGACGTGGATCAGCCCGGGCCTCGACCCGCATCGTCTCGATCATCCTCGTCATCCCGGCCTCGGTTCGTTCGCGTCGCCGACGCGCGCCCGGCCGGATCCAGACCCAGCCCAGGGGTGCGTAGCTGACCGCCTGTCCGCCCTGCGGCGTCTGCGTTTCCGTCGCCGCCAGCAACTCCGCCAGCCGCCGCCCGCTCACAGCCGCACCGCGCGATAGGGGGCGATCCAGGCCGCCACCGGGCCGATCGGCATCTCCCGCTCGCCCCGCTCATAGGCCCGCAGCACCAGCATCAGCACCGCCAGCCGCAACGGGGCCGCCGAGGCGTCGTCCAGCGCCGCCCCGACCTCCCCCTCGACCCGCGCCTGCGCCGCCTCGATCAGGGTCTGGATCAACCCGTCCTCCGCGTCATGCTCGACGCGCAGGAACAGTTTCGCCTCGGTGAGGCTCACCGGAACGCCCATCTGGAACCTCGATTCTGGAAGAAAAGAGGGCTTGGGGCTTAGGGCTTGGGGCTTGAATTGCCCTGCCCCCCTAAGCCCTAAGACCTACTCACCAAGCCCTCGCCAAGCGTCAGCTCACCGCGAACTTCATCACCTTGATGGCGTCGAAATTCTGCACCCCGCCGCCGACGCGTTTGGTCGTGTAGAACAGCACATACGGCTTGGCCGAATAGGGGTCGCGCAGCACCCGCACCCCGGCCCGGTCGACGATCAGATAGCCGCGCTGGAAGTCACCGAAGGCGATGGCGGCGCTGTCGGCGGCGATGTCCGGCATGGTCTCGATCTCGGTCACCGGATAGCCCAGCAGCGAGGCCGTCTCGCCCGCCCGCGTCGCCGGCTGCCAGATATAGTTGCCGTCGGCGTCCTTGAATTTGCGCACGGTCGAGACCGTCCGCCGGTTCATCACGAACCGCCCGTTGGGCCGGTAGCGCGCCTTGGGCGCATAGATCAGATCGATCAGCCGGTCGGACGGGTTCGCGGCCGCAAACGCCCCCGCCGCGCCCGAGGCGACAGAACCGATCTCGCCCCAGCCATGCCCCGCCTCGGCGACGATGTCATAGCTCAGGAACCCCTTCGGCTTGTTGATCCCGTCACCACTGACAAAGGCCGTCGTTTCCTGGGCCGCGAAGGCGTCCTCGACCTCGCCCGCCAGCCAGTCGTCGAGATTGATCATCGCGTCGTCCAGCAGGCTCTGGGTCGCCGCCGGCGAGGCGTAGAGATCGGCCGCCGGAAACTCCAGCAGGGCCAGGGTCGCCGGGTCCGTCTCCGGTCGCGGCGCGGTCTCGGCCACCCAGCCCGCCGTCACCCCGGCCGTCGACACCGGCTTGCGGAACACGCCCGCCCCGATCGTGCGCACCGTCGCGATCTCGCGCATCGGCGACCCCGCCATCAGTCGCCGGTCGATGGCCCGTTCCGTCTCCGGCGGCACCACATAGCCCCCCGAGTCCGCCGCCGACGACAACCCCGTTTTCAGCTCCAGCCCGTGCGCATTCCCCGTCTTCAGATAGCCGTCGAACGCGGCTTTCGTCTCCTCCCCATGAAATGGGGAGGGGGACCGCGAAGCGGTGGAGGGGCTGCTCGCCTCGCCCCCCAGCACCGGTCGCCGCGCCTCGCTGACCACCCGGTCCAGCCGCGCCTGGGCGCTGGCCACCGCCTGGTCGATCCGCGCCACCCTGGCCTCCAGCAGGGGATCGGCCGACGCCTTCCGTTCAATCTCGTCCAGCCGGGCGTCATTGGCTCCCTTGAACGCCTCGAACGCCGCCATCATCTCGTGCATGGCGGCGCGCGCCTCCGGCGTGGCCGGGGCCTGTTTGGTCTCTTTCATGGTATCTCCGCTTTCAGGAAAGGCGGGCCCAGGCCACGCCCGTTTCGCCCCGGCAGTCGCCCGCCGGTTGCTGCTGGCATCCGCAAGGCCGTCGACATTCGCGACCCGGGCGCATCCGATTGACAGTCACCGACCCGCGTGATCCCGCTATAGTCTGGACGTGAGCGGAACGGACCGATGACCCGATTGATTTCGACCCTGGCCGCAGCGGCCCTGACCCTGGCCGCCGGCAGCGCCGCCGCTGCAGAACGCTGCGGGGCCCAGACCCACAGCCGCTTCGGCGAGACCCGCGCCTGGTTCACCGACGTCCTCGCCGCCTGTCGTCCCGACGGCTACTGCTCGGTCGTCGTCGCCCTGCCTGATCCGTCCGGCCAGGCCGCCTATCGCCAGCAGCTGCGCGTGGCCCGCCCCACGGCCGGGGCCGAACGTCTGGTCGAATTCGTCGCCGCCGCACCCATGCCGTCAGCCACCGGCCTGCCGATGACCCTGACCTTCCCCGGCCAGTCGATCGATCTGACCCATCTCGTCACCCCGACCTCGCCGGGCACCAACGAATACCGGGTCACCGACCCCATCGCCTCGCGGTCCATCGTCTCGAACCTGCACCGTCAGCGCCTCGTGCGCTGGACCTACCAGACTGATCGCGGAGCGTCGCAGGCGGCCTATTTCACCCTCAACGGCATGAGCGCCGCCCTCGACTGGATCGACTGTATGGCCGCGCCTGGCCGCGCCGCCGGACCGCCCTTACGCGGCCCCCGCGCCCGCGGCTGACCCGACCCGATCCGGGGCCGGATCGCCCATCCCGAACCGCGCCCCCGGCAACATCGGGAAGGTCACCAGCGACACCTCCCACAGCGCGACCGCGCTCAACACCCGCAGCCGCCCCTCGCGCCGGGCCTTCGCCGCCCGGAAGCCGATCGACAATCCGTCGAGCGCTCCGGCCCGGGCCAGCGCCGCCGCGAACCGCGCCTCGGCCGACCAGTCCGCGATCCGCCCCCGGACGAACAGGCCGCGCTCGTCCTCGACCACCGTGTCCCAGACCCCGACCACCGCCCTTGCCTCGTGCTGGTGCAGCATCTTCACCCCGGTCGCGCCCGTCCGCGCCAGGCTGTCGGCGAAGGCCCCGCGTGCCACCACATCCCCGTCCAGATCGGCCACGCCCCACAGCGAGGCATAGCCGCTGATCTCCACGCCGCCCGAGAGTGGCGTAACCGCCCGCGCGGCCAGCGCCGCCTTCACGACCCCGCCTCCAGCCGCCGTTCGATCCGCTCCACCGTCTGGCGCGTGGCGATGCCCTGTTCCTCCAGCCGCGCCAGCCGCTCGGCCACCAGACGCTGCTCACCGACCCTTTCCTCCAGCGCCGCGATCCGCGCCGCCGCGCCGCCGGCCCAGACCAGCCCACCGACCGTCTGCACGCCTAGGGCCGCAATGACGGCGATCGGGATTTTTCTGAGTTCGATCATAGGGCATACTCATGGTTGCAGGGCTTGGGGCTTAGGGCTTGGGAGGTTTCTTTGGCCAGCGGGATCAGGAGTTATCGGGATCTGCTTGTCTGGCAGCGCGCGATGACAATCGCGGAAGCCACCTATCGACTTACGAAAGCCTTTCCGCGCGAGGAACAATTCGCCCTGACCTCCCAGTCGCGCCGGGCGGCGGCTTCTGTGGCGGCGAACATCGCCGAAGGGTACGGCCGCGGGACCCGGCCGGCACACGCAAGCTTTGTCCGCATTGCCCAAGGCTCTCTCAAGGAGCTGGAAACACACCTGATACTCGCGGAACGCGTGCATATCTGCCCGCCAGGCTCGACCGACCCGATCCTCGCCGATTCCGACGAACTCGGCCGGATGCTGCGCGCCCTTCTGATTAAACTAAGCCCTAGGCCCTAAGCCCTCGTCCCTACTCGCCCACTCCCGCCATCCGCCGCCGCTCGGCGTCGGTCAGGAAGCTGGCCGCGCCCAGTCGCGCCCACAGGGCGTCGCGCTCGGGCTGCAGGGCCGGTACCCCGTCCAGGTCCGGCGCGATCCGCGTCCCGGCAAAGCGCGGCCCCAGCCAGCCGGTCAGGGCTCCGGCGGTCTTGCGCACCAGCGGCGCGATCGTCGCCCGCCAGAAGGCGGTATTGGCCTCGCGATAGTTGGCATAGGTGGCGTCCCCCGGAATCCCCAGCAGCTGCGGCGGCACCCCGAACGCCAGGGCGATCTCGCGCGCCGCCGCATGTTTGCCGGCGATGAAATCCATCTCCGCCGGGGTCAGGCTGATCGGCTTCCAGTCCAGCCCGCCCTCCAGCAACAGCGGCCGCCCGGCATTGGCCGCGCCGGTATAGGCGTCGCCCAACTGCAGCTTCAGCGCCTCGAACTGTTCGCTCGTCAGCCGTTCGCCGTCTCGCCCGCTGCTGACCAGGGCCCCGCTGGGCCGCGCCGCATTGTCCAGCAACGCCTTGTTCCAGGCCCCCGAGGCATTGTGCACATCGACGGCACAGGCCGCCGCCTCCAGCGGTGAAAATCCGTAGTGGTCGTCGAACGGATGAAACAGCTTCAGATGCATGACCGGCATCCAGCCGTCGCCCCCCGGCCCGATCCGTATCCGTCGCCCGTCCACCTCATAGACATAGGCCTCGGGCCAGCCGTGCCGCCCCGGCACCACCGCCATCCGGTCCGGCCTCAGGCTCCACAGTTCGTCGGGCGCGCCATCGCCGTCGCCGTCCCCGGCCGCCTCGACATAGGCATTGCCTGCCGTCTGCAGCGCCCCATACACACCCTCCAGCCATTCCGGCCCCGACTGCTCCGGATTGGGCCGTGCCAGCAGCCGCGCCAGCGGATGGTCGTCGTCGCGCACCCCGTCACGGAACACCGCCAGCGGGGTCGAGGCCGCCGCCTCGGCGATCATCCGCACACAGCGATAGGCCACCGGATTGCGCCCGAACCCCTCGCGCGCCAGATGGCCATAGTTGCGCGGCGTCCAGCGCGGTCGGCCCGGGCCGGTCATGGCGATCAGGGCCCCGACCCGGCTGTCCTTGGTTTCGGGCGCACCGCTGCGCCCGCGGCGGCCCCAGGGCCAGCGCAGTCCATTCATGGCTCGTCGTCCTCGATTAGAGCGACCGGATACTCGGGCTGTCCCGGGTGTTCAGCAGCAGATGGCTGACGGCCCAGATCAGGGCGTCGGCCCGGTCCGGACTGGCCTCACCCGTGCCTAGGCCCAACCCCATCAGCTCGTCTTCCAGCCTGGCGAAATAGCCGCAGTGGATGACCCGGCCCTGGTCGTAGAGCAGGGCCACCGGCTCGGCCCGGGCCCGTTTCGACCGGGTGGCGAACACCGGCCGGATCCGGGCTCCGCATTTGGCGACCTTCAGCAGGTCCTCGACCATCTGGCCGCCCTGGTTGGTCTCGGCGATGACCCAGTCAGCCTCGTGCCGCGCCACCGTCCGCGCCACGGCATGGGCCCAGTCGCGGGGCCGTTTGCCGCTGACGCTTTCATCGGCCAGCACCCAGGCCTTGTTGTCCGCCAGTCCCACGACGACGATGCCGCAACTGTCGCCCTCGGCCGTCGTCGTCGGGTCCAGCCCGACCACCACCTTGCGAAAATTCCTCGGCGTCCCGCCCCGGCAGCGATCCAGCAGATCCTGGGTCCACAGCGCCTCTCCCGGCCCCAGGATCAGCCCGTCCAGCTCCTGCGCCGCCAGCCGCGTGCCGCCGTACAGGGACTCCAGCCCGGCCAGAAAGCCGCGCGACAGATTGCGCGCATTGATCCGGGTCGGCGCATGGGTCGACACCGTGCTCGGCTCGGCCAGCAACCGCGTCAGGGCCGGCATCGGCTTCGGCGTCGTGGTGATCACCAGACGCGGATCGGCCCCCAGGCGCATGCCCAGCCGCAACATGGCCAGGGCTTCTCCGGGGCGTTTCCACGCACAGAATTCATCAGCCCAGGCGGCGTGGAATTGCGGCCCCCGCAGACTCTCGGGATCCTCGGCGGAAAAGGCGTGGGCCACCGCTCCGTTGGGCCAGACCAGCCGCCGCCGGCTGATCTGATAGACCGGTCGCCGGCTCCAGGGAGCGATGCCCCTCAGACCGGACGGCCCCTCGATCATCACCTCGCGCACGTCGTGCAGGGTCGGACCCACCAGCGCCAGCCGCGCGCCCCGCATCGCCTGCCGCGTCAGCCATTCGGCCCCGGCCCGGGTCTTGCCCGCGCCGCGCCCGCCCAGAAACAGCCAGGTCGCCCAGTCACTCTCGGGCGGTCGCTGCGCCCGATGCGACCAGCCGGCCCAGTCTGTCTCGATCAACCTCAGCTGGCTCTGATTCAGGCTCGCCAGCGCGTTCCTGAGCCTCGAGGTCGGCATTGAGCGCAACAATTCGATGCAGGAGCTCGTCCCTGAGCCGCTGCTCCCCGGCGGCGTCCAGCTGGTCGTCATCGGTGTCAAATACGCCCCCCGCCGGCTCGACCTCATCCAGCACCTTGGCGGCCCTGGCCAGGGCCAGCGTCGCCCGGGCCCGCCGCTCGGCCTCGTCCGGCGGCATGTCGCCGGTCGCGCCCAGCAGTTCCTGCACACGGTCGGCGAAACCCCGCGGGGTCATCTTCCCGTTTCGAACCGCTTTTTCCGACATGGCTGAATCATAGGCCAGCAGCGCCCCAGGGTGGGAAATTCGCCGGTAGAAAAGCCCAACCCCCGGTTCGGACAGTGAATTTCCGCAAAAATTCGGAGGATTTTTCCGGGCGTCCGGGTCAGGCGGCCTGACCGTCAGTGACCGCCGGCTGCAGGAACCGGCCGAGCGCCTCGGCCAGGGCGGGAATCTGGATCGGCTTGCCCAGATGGCCGTCCATGCCCGCCGCCAGACAGCGGTCGATCTGCTCACGCTGGACATTGGCACTCAGGGCCAGGATCGGCAGGCGCGCGATCGGCCCGTCCATGGCCCGGATGGCCCGGGTCGCGACCAGACCGTCCATCACCGGCATCTGCATATCCATCAACACCAGATCATAGCGGCCGGTGCGGGCCGCATCGACCGCCTCGGCACCGTCACAGACGGCATCGGCCTCCAGGCCCAGGCCGGTCAGGATGGCGACGATCAGCTCGCGATTGGCCGCTGCGTCATCGGCGACCAGGATCCGGTGACCCGTCCCCGTAACCGACACCGCCTCCGTGTCCGCGCGGTTGATGGACTCCGCCGTCGGCAGGACCACTTCCAGCCAGAAGGTCGAGCCTTCACCCGGCACGCTGTCCACGCCGACCTGGCCGCCCATCAACTCCACCAGCCGCTGCGAAATGGCCAGCCCCAGCCCGGTACCGCCGTAAACCCGCGTCGTCGAGGCGTCGCCCTGGGTGAACCGCTCGAACATGGTCGCAACCTGATCCGGTGACAGTCCGATCCCCGTGTCGGTCACCGAGACCTTCAACTTCCATTGCCCGTCCGCGGCGGGACCACCGCCGACCGCCAGGCGCACCTGGCCGCGCGGCGTAAATTTCACCGCGTTCGAAAGAAAGTTCAGCATCACCTGCCGCAGCCGCCCCTCGTCGCCGGTCAGGGCTTGCGGCAGGGCCGGATCGATCTCGACCTCCAGCGCCAGTCCCTTGCCCTGACACTGGGCCTCGACGATCGCCGCCGCCCCCTCGGCCAGAACCCGCGGCGCGAAGGCGCGCGGTTCCATATCGACCGCCTCGGCCTCCAGCTTGGAGTAGTCGAGAATGTCGTTGATCACGCTCAACAGGGCACCACTGGCCGTGTGGATTCGCTCGGCGTGGCCCTGCTCGACCGCCGGCAACCGCTTGCTGGTCAGCAGCAGATCCGAGAACCCGATCACACTGGTCAGCGGCGTCCTCAGCTCGTGGCTCATATTGGCCAGGAATTCCGACTTGGCCCGCGCCCCGGCCTCGGCCCGGTCGCGCGCCCGGATCAGCTGATCCTCCAGCTGTTTGGTCTCGGAGATGTCGCGGATCACATCCTGGAATTCGACGGCCAGTCCGTCCGCGTCACGAATGATGGTGGTCTGGGCCTCAAACCAGACGGTCTCGCCCGTCTTGGTGACGGCGCGATAGCGGAGTCGATCGGTGCTGTTCTCGGCCTCTCCCGTCACCATGGCCCGGAACCGGGCGGTCAGGTCGGGAACGTCATCAGCCAGAATCAGCGACAGGACCGACTGTCCGATCAGGTCCTCCGGCCGGTGCCCCGTGACCGTTTCGATCGCCGGAGACGCATAGGTGAACCGTCCCTCCAGATCATAGGTGACGATGATGTCGGTCGCGCGATCGGCCAGCAGCCGGTACTGGGCCTCGCTCCGGACCAGCCGCTCATGGGCCCGGTCGGAATCGGTCAGATCCTGGAACACTCCGAACAGGGCCCCGACGCTCCCGTCCTCCAGCCGCTCGGCGCTCCCGCGCGAAACCACATGCCGCGTCTCGCCGTCGTCGCGGATCAGCCGCATCCGGATCTCGAACCCTTCGCCGGTCTCGGCCGTCCGCTGCAGCAGGCCCTCCAGGGTCGCCCGGTCTTCCGGATGGAAATATCGCAACGCATCATCCAGCGACGGATCGAAGGTCGACCGCTCGACTCCGTAGATCCGGTACACCTCGTCCGACCAGACCACCCGGTTCGTGGTCCGGTCCAGCCGCCAATGGCCGATGCCGGTCACCGACTCCGCCATTTCCAGCAGTTGCAGCTGCTCGGCCTGGGTCCGCGCCGCCGCCGTCTGGTCCACCATGTCCCCGGCAAGCTGCGCGATCAATTTCAGGGTTTCGGTCTGTTCGGTCGTCAGGGCCGGATGCGGCTCTACATCCATCACGCCGACGGCACCGACGGGCGTGCCGTCCGCCCTCGACACCGTTGCCCCGGCAAAGAAGCGCAGATGCGGAGGCCCCGCGACCATCGGATGGTGACACAGCGTCGGGTGCGCAAGCGCGTCCTCGATCACCAGACTGGCCCCGGAGCCCATGCCGACCAGAACATTGCTCACGCTCTGTTCGCGCGGCAACGACGCCTCGCCCAGACCGACCTCGGAGCGGAATACCGCCTCGTCGCCGTCCAGCACCGACACCAGTCCAAACGGCATGCCGAAGCTGTTGCACAGCAGCGATGTCAGTCGATCAAAGGGGCTTTCCAGGCTGATGGTACGCTTGGCGACGCGACGCATACACGGTCTCCGGGTCGAGGGAACGACCAGGATTATCAGGCACAAGAAAAGGCTTTGTTACCCGGTCCGGGCGGCGGTCATCCGCCCCGTTCGTCGTTCCATTCCGGGGCCTCGAAGGCCAGGGCATCCTCCGGTTCCCCCAGCGACAGCTCCGACACCGTCTGGCCGCGGATCGACACGCCGGCCGCGTGGACACTCTCGGCATCCCCGGACACCAGCGGATGCCAATCGGCCAGCCCGCGCCCCTCGTGGACCCGGCGATAGCCGCACGACAGCGGCATCCATTTCAGGGCCTCGATATTCCACGGCGTCAATTTGATGCAGTCCGGCACCTGCTCGCGCCGGTGGGCATAGTCGATACAGGTGCAGGCCTGGCTGTCGAACAGCTTGCAATGCACCCGCGTCGGCGTGATCGTGCCCGTGTCCTCGTCCTCGAACCGGATCAGACAGCACAGGCCACAGCCGTCGCACAGGCTCTCCCACTCGCTGCGGGACATCTCGGACAGGGTCTTGGTTTCCCAGAACGGCTTGCTCATCGGGCGGCTCATTACGCCGATCGGTCCGCTGTGTCTCGCGTCGGGCACATTCGCAGTCTATATGCCGCGTCCCATGGCAGCCCGTCCCCCCCTCATCGCCCTCAAGGGCGTCCGTCTCCAGGACGGTCAACGTCCCCTGTTCGACGGCGTCGACCTCGCCATCGAGCCACGCACCCGCGCCTGTCTCGTCGGCCGCAACGGGGCCGGCAAGTCCACCCTGATGAAGATCATCATGGGTCAGATCGAACCCGACTCGGGCGAGCGTGCCGTCCAGTCCGGCGTCCGCTTCGCCTATGTGCCGCAGGAACCGGTCATCACCGGCGAAACCCTGCTGGATTACGCAGTCTCCGGCGACGCCGAGTCCTGGACCGCCGAGGCCTGGCTGCACACCTTCGGCCTCGATCCGGAAAAATCGGCGCTCAACCTGTCCGGCGGCGAGATCCGTCGCGCCGCCCTGGCCAAGGCCTTCGCCGAAGAGCCGGACCTGATGCTCCTCGACGAGCCGACCAACCACCTCGACATCCTCGCCATCGAGCTGCTCGAGGAGGAACTGATCTCGGCCCGCTGCGCCGTGCTGGTGGTCAGCCACGACCGCGCCTTCCTCAACCGCGTGACCCAGACCTGCCACTGGCTGGAAGGCCGACGGGTCCGCAGCCTGAACAAGAGTTTCGACGCCTTCGACGAATGGTCGACCAAGGTCACCGGGGAAGAGGCCCAGTCCCTGCAACGGCTGACCAGGACCATCGAGCGTGAAACCGAGACCTTCTACCGCTCCATCACCGCCCGCCGCACCCGCAACGAGGGTCGCGCCCGCTCGCTTGACGCCCTGCGGGCCGACCGCGCGGAACGGGTCAAGGATGTTCCGCGCGAGCTCTATCTCGGCGTCGATTCCGGCGCGACCTCCGGCAAGCTGGTCGCCGACCTCAAGAGCGTCTCCAAGACCTTCGGCGATCGTACCGTCATCAAGCCCTTCACCACCCGCATCGTCCGCGGTGACCGCCTCGCCATCGTCGGCCCCAACGGCGCGGGCAAGACCACCCTGGTCAAGATCCTGCTCGGCGAACTCGCCCCCGACGAGGGCACGGTCAAGCTGGGTGCCAATCTCGAGCCGGTCTACCTCGACCAGTCACGCGAGGGCCTCCGCAGTGACATGACCCTCTGGGACGCCCTGACCCCCGGGGGTGGCGACTCCATCCTGGTGCGCGGCGTGTCCAAGCATGTGGCCGCCTACGCCAAGGACTTCCTGTTCCAGGAAGGCCAGCTGCGCCAGCCGATCTCGACCCTGTCCGGCGGCGAGCGCAACCGCCTGCTGCTGGCCCGGGCCCTGGCCAAGCCGGCCAATATGCTGGTGCTCGACGAACCGACCAACGACCTCGACATGGACACGCTCGACAAGCTGGAAGAGCTGCTCGAGACCTATGACGGCACCCTGATCCTGGTCAGCCACGACCGTGACTTCGTCGACCGCCTCGCCACCTCGACCATCGCCATGAACGGCCGCGGCGACATCGTCGAAACCCCCGGCGGCTGGACCGACTTCATCCGCCAGAACCCCGGCTTCCTCAAGCCCGGCACCCACCAGCGCCCGCAGGACGCCGAGGCCGCGCGCCGCGCCGCCGCCAGCCCGGCCCCGGCGACCGTCGTCGCACCCGTCGCCGCGAAAAAGCCCGCCAAGATGTCGTTCAAGGACACCCACCGGCTCAAGGAGCTCGAGGGCCTGCTCGCCTCCCTCCCCGCCGACATCGCCCGCCACGAGGCCACCCTCTCCGACCCGGGCCTCTACGCCCGCGACCGCAAGGCCTTCGACCGCGCCACCGCCAATGCCGATCGCGCCCGCGCCCTCCTCGTCGCCGCCGAGGAAGAATGGCTGGCGCTCGAAGCGAAACGGGAAGCCCTTCAGACCGCCTGACCGGACGAATTTCGACCGTTGAGTATCCAGTTGTGCACGATCTCGCAAACCCTTGGTCTTTTGCGAAATTTTACCGCTTCTCCACGGTTCGGACTGCGAGGTTGGTAAATTCACCCACCAAATCGTCCACAATCAGACGCTTTCCTGCGCTTGCGGGTTCGGCGATTTGGAGCGAGCTTGATCAGGCCGAGGGACACGGCGGCGCGGAAAACCGGGGAGACCCGGGGTTCAAGCGAACCGGTCCGGCTCTCTGACCAAGGGTTCCTGACCTCTTCGGGGGACATGGAAAGACCGGGCAGGGTCCAGGCTCCCCGTCTTTAGCGCTTCGGTGCGGGACGACGGAGGACCAGACCGGGATCGACGGACGGCGTCAGGGTTACACCCGACGGAACGCCGGAGACCAGGAGTCGCCAGGAAACAGCTGACCATCACCGGGTTCGCCCGCTGGTGCTGACGCCAAGGCCCTGAACCTCAATGGCCAAGTCCCAACCCGGACTTGGCGAGGGGACGTAGGCAACGGTTCGACCGGGCATGCGTCCCCTCGCTCAATTCGGGCGTCCGAATTGCCGTCGGCTCACCTTTCCAAGGCCGCATCGTCGCCCTAGGCTCCCGACCATGTCGCGGGACCAGAATCGCCCCTTTTTCGCCAGCCGTCGCAGCCTCCTCGCGGGGGCCGTTGCGGCCACAACCTTGGCGGCCTGCGGACGCGTGGAAGCGCCGGTCGACGAGGAAGGGCGCGTACGCCTGCGCTTTGCGACGGACTGGCATGCCCGCGCCGGACACGGTGGCTTTTACCAGGCCCTGGCCGGGGGGGCCTATGCCCGGCGGGGGCTCAACGTCCAGATTGTCCAGGGGCGACCCGACGTCGACGTTCCCGAACTGCTGGCCTCCGGAACCGTCGAGCTGGGCATGGGCTCCGACAGCTTCATTCCGCTGAACCTCGTGGCCGAGGGAGCCCCGGTGAAGGCGGTCGCCGCCTTCTTCCAGAAGGACCCGCGGGTCCTGATCGCTCATCCCGACCCTGCGTTGAAATCGATCGCCGATCTCAGGGGTCGCCCGTTCCTGCTGACCGATGCCGCGGCCGCGACCTTCTGGCCCTGGCTCAAGGCCCGCTACGACTTCAACGACGAACAGCTGCGCCCGTATGATTTCGACCCGGCCCCCTTCATCGCCGACGCGCGCGCCGTGCAGCAGGGCTATCTCGGGAGCGATGCCTATACGATTGAACGGAAAGCCGGGTTCACGCCGCGGTCCTTCCTGCTCGCAGATGA
The DNA here is from genome assembly GCF_963975535.1 of uncultured Brevundimonas sp. Taxonomy (GTDB): domain Bacteria; phylum Pseudomonadota; class Alphaproteobacteria; order Caulobacterales; family Caulobacteraceae; genus Brevundimonas. The sequence continues at coordinate 186,545 of NZ_CAXBHE010000002.1, forward strand.
AGACTACCCGTCCTATGCCACGATGGTGCTGGCCCCGAACGCCTTCGCCCGCGACAACGCCGCCGCGCTGCGCAGTTTCATCGCCGCCTCGGCCGAGGGCTGGCGCGACTATATCCATGGCGACGCCCGGGCGGCCGACGCCCTGATCCGCCGCGACAATCCGCAGATGTCCCAGGCCGAACTTGACCATGCCCGGCAGGCCTTGCAGGCCAATGGCCTCGTCGACGGGGGCGACGCCGCCCTCTATGGCCTCGGCACCATGACCGACGACCGCTGGCGGGCCTTTTTCGAGACCATGTCCGGGGCGGGCGTCTATCCTGCGGCGCTGAACTGGCGCGAGGCCTTCACCACCCAGTACCTGCCAGGCCGGGGCTGACACCCGGCCAGACACGCGACTTCGCCTTCGGTCGTTAGCAGCAGGTTAAGCTCGGCCCGGCTACCGTGCGGTTCCAGTCCTTGCAGCGGGAGCCGTGCCGGTGCGTCGCGCCCTGTCGATTACCCTTTTTGCTGTCGTGGCCCTTGTCGCCGCGACCCCGGCCGCGGCCCAGCAGCCGCCGGCGGGAACGCGCGACGACGGCCAAAGCCTGGGCCTGCGCTACCTGACCTGGCCGGGCCGCACCACGCCTGCGCGCACGGCACCGGAACGTCCTGCGGTTACCCCGGCGCGGCGCAGCGCCCCGGCCCCGGCGCGGCGCCCGACTCCCGCGATCATTCCGCACGGCACACCGCTCGCGCCGGCGGCGACCGGGTCAATGTCTGCGCCCGCTCGGGGGCTGACCCCGGCCAATGCCTGGATGAGCCCCGCGACATCGGCACCGGCATCGACGCCCCCGCCGGCACCGCGGCCGGTCATGCCCCCCCCCCCGCCACCTCGGCGACCGCCAATCCTGCCCCGCCGCCCGCCGCCGATCCGATGGCTCCCCGCCGTGACGCCCTGATCTTCCGGATGCAGGGCGGTCCCGAGGCCACGCCCGCCGCGACACCGCAGGTCCAGCCCCAATCCCCGTCCCTCGCACCGGCCCGGACGCCGGTCGCGGCAGTGGCCGCGGCCGCCGGTCCCGCCGAACAGGGCGCGCGCTACTATTCTGTGCACCGTCAGAACAACCGCCAGCCGGACCCGACGCCGCTGCCGGCCGCGACCTATGTCGACGCCATCGCCGTCGATCTGCCCGCCTCCCTGGCCTCCCAGGACCTCGCCGCGCCGCCGGAACCGCCGACCCTGATCCGCAACGCCCAGGGACGACTCCAGGCCATGCCCGACACCTCCACTCCGGATCAGCCATGAGCGACGCCACACCTGCCTCCCGCCTGCCCGACCTGATCGCGATGGCCGCCGACGGCTCGAGCGAGAACCGCCGCAAATTGCTGCGTGAACTTACCGAGAGCTTCTTCGGCAACCCCACCCGTTCGGCCGCTGAAGACAGCCTTTATGATGCCGTGCTCGTCAGCCTGACCGCCGACATGGAGACCGCCGTCCGGGCCGAGCTGGCCGCCCGATTCGCCGACACGGCGGATGCGCCCGCCAGCCTGATCCGCCGGCTCGCCAATGACGAGGCCGCGGTCGCCGGCGCCGTGCTCCGGGCCTCGCCCGTGCTCACCGACGAGGATCTGCTTTCCGTGGTCCGCACCCATGGCCAGGAGCACCTTCGCGCGGTCTCCATCCGCCCCACCGTGTCCGAAGCGGTATCCGACGTCATCGTCGAGCGGGGCGACGACGTCACCCTGGGCACCCTGTTGCGCAATGACGGGGCCCAGCTGTCACGCGCAGCCTCCGAGGCCGCCGTCGAGCGGGCCAAGGTCAACCCGACCCTGCACGAGGATACCGTGGCGCGCAGCGCCCTGCCCGCCGACCTGCTCAACGACATGTATTTCGTGGTCGAGGCGCGGTTGCGTCAGCAAATCCTCGAACAGAATGCGCAGATGGACCCTGCCCTGCTGGAAGTCGCCCTGGCGGCCGGGCGTGCCCGCGTGGCCACCAGCGACGGGGCGCTGCCCGCCGACTACAGTGAGAGTCTCGCCTACGTCGAGGAACTCAGGGCCGCGGGACAATTGACGCCACAGATGCTGGCCCGCTTCCTCCGCTCCGGCGGGCAGACATCCTTCCTGATCGCCTTGTCGCAACTCGCCGACATCGACTTCCACACGGCCAGCCAGATCGTCGAGCGCCGCGACCTCGACGCCCTTGCCGTGGTCTGCCGTTCGGCCGAACTCGAACGGGCCCTGTTCCTGACCTATGCCGTCGTCCTGCTCAACGATGACGGTGACGCCATGGGCAAGGCCCATGCCTATGCCCGGATGTATGCCGAACTGGCCCCCGAGGCCGCCCAGCGGACCCTGCGCTTCTGGCGCATGCGGCGCACCGCACAGGCGGCCTGACCCTTACCCGCGCCCAAGAAAAACGCCCGCCTTCCTGCGAAGACGGGCGTTTTCAATCGTCACAGGCCGTTGTCTATTTCTTGGCGCGTGCCGGGGTCCGGGCCGGCTTGCGACCGCCCTGACCGAGACCCATCTGCTTGGCCAGGTCCGAACGGGCCTTGGCGTAGTTCGGCGCGACCATCGGGTAGTCCTTGGCGAGACCCCATTTGGCCCGGTACTCTTCCGGGCTGATATTGTATTTGGTGCGCAGATGCCGCTTCAGCGACTTGAACTTGCGACCGTCCTCAAGGCAGATCAGGAAGTCGGGCGTGATCGACTTGCGAACCGGCACGGCCGGTTCCTTGAGTTCGGGTTCGGGCTCGGGTGCACCACCGGAAACCTGGGTCAGGGCAGCATGGATGTTCGCGATCAGTGACGGCAGTTCGGTAGCCTGGACGTTGTTGTTACCGACATACGCCGACACGATGTCAGCGGTCATTTCCAGCAGTTGGGAATTCTCTTCCATTAGCTCAGCCTCACCCGTTCGATTGTGTTCTTGACTGATCAACATCGACCCGTCGCCCACGGCTTCAATAATGATGTTCGTCAATAATGGCAATCCAACCGAAATACGTACGGAAGGATGGACAGCGCCATCGCCCCGCAGACCGAATCTGATTGTTGTCTATCGCCCGAAGTTTTCAGCAAGGGCCATCATTGCTGCGCGCTCAGGGGCCGAATATTCGTCAATCGCTTCATCCTCGCCGTCCCGGATCGCCCGCAGCAAGGCCGGCGTCAGGGCTGAAGACAGCGACCAGTTCCAGTAGCGCAGTACGGTCTGGGCCCGATCGACCGCCAGCATCTCGAAGGTCGTCTGGACACGGTCCCAGTCCGGAGCCACCCGACCGTCCGTCCCCGTTTCGGGTCGCCGCATCGAACGCCAGAGGGATTGGAGGTCGGTGCGACCCAGGCCGGTTGCCTTGCACAGGATGGCCAGGGGTTCGCCCCCGACATCGCCGATGATCTTGGCACCGGTCAGGGGTTTGATTCCGGCCAGATAGGCGATTTCCGAAGCGACGTCCGGCTTGAGCCCGTCGCTCTCGGCCACGGCGATGGCGTGTTCAAGACTGTCATAGGGGCTCTTGTCGATCGCCGAACGGTTACGTTGCCGCCGCTCGATGAACTGCAGGGCCTTGCGCGAAACCGGATCGTTCCAGCCTTCCGCTGCCGCCATGGCGAAGACGTCTTCCGAAACTTCCTGCATCACTTCGCGCGACACGGCGAACCGCTGCAGAATGGTGCGCCGGTCCTCCGACCCGCACCACCAGAACATCACATAGGCCCCCGCCGGTCTCAATTCCGGACGCTTCAGCAGCAAACTGCAGAAGGCGGGAGTCTGGCGGCTCTGGCTGACTATACTCTCGACCGCGGTCTGGCTCAGCCGGGCCACCGTGTTGCGCAGCACCGCCTCCGTGACCGCCCCCTCCCCGAACGTCAGCAGGGTCTCGGTCACGACTTCGGACAGGCCGCGCCGCTGGGCGATCATGAGCCGGTGCTCGGGCCCGGCATCGCGGGCACACGACACAAGGTCGGCGTCGGTCAGTGATGCGCAAAGCTCGATCAGTTGGCCGGCTATTTCGGGTGCGTCGCGCAGCAGCAGTCGCGTCAGACTGTTCGGCAGTTCCGCCAGGGGGGCCAGGCGCACCGCGACCCGCTTGCGCTCCTGCGGCGCGGCCAGTCTCAGCATCTCCACCAGCAGATCACCGGTCACCGACCGCTCGAAGGCGTTGATCCGGCTGCCCGGCAGCGACACGACATCCGCCAGACGCTTCAGCAGCGCATGGCGGGCGCGCAGCCCCGACGGGGATGCGCCCTCATCGAAAAGGGCCGCGGGCTCTGACATGTCGACCCGACGTTACCGCCGGGACGGTTAACCGGCTATGACGGTGATGCGGCGTGCCTGGGCACGCGCCGCCAGGTGTTGGCGTCCCTCCGGGTCCAGACTCCATCGGCACCGATATCGAACACGTCGGTATGGTAGAGGTCCCCGTCCTCGTGCGCACGATGCCCCTCCCGCCAGCTGCGGCCGTCAGGCAGCCAGAAGGTCTGGTCCGTCTCCCCGCGATCGGGGGCCGTGGCGATGGTTTCACCACGCCCGTACAGGCCGGATCCGCCCCACTGCTCGATCACCACGACACCGCGTCCGGGGTGAAGGAATTCCCTGAAGGCCCAGAACTCGTCGGTCTCGCGACCGTCCTTCACCCCGTACAGCCGGCCGATCATGCCGGTTCCGTCATTCACCGCCGTCCACTGCATGCCGTAGGCGTCAGGGACTGACGGGTCGCTCGCAGCGCCCGGATTGGGCGTCTCCCAGGCCGCGTCACCCCGGGTCATGAACGCGACATGGGCCGGCCACCAGTCCGGAGGCGCGACTCCCGCGCCGGACGCGGGGGCCGCCAGCGCGATCGTCAGGGCAGCGACCACAAGGGTCAGAACGGATCTCAACACGGCAGCCTCCTTGACCGGTCGCGATCTCGCACACGGCCGGGTCGCGGCGTGCCCCCCGGCCGGTTCGGCCCCAGCGGCCCACCGATCCGGCAAAGAGGCAAGCTCTACAGGCCCTCGAACAGGGCCGTCGACAGATAGCGTTCGGCAAAACTGGGCACGATGACGACGATCGTCTGGCCGTCATTCTCCGGCAGGGCCGCCAGCCGGAAGGCCGCGACAAGCGCTGCGCCCGAACTGATGCCGACCGGGATGCCTTCGACGCGGGCCACCCTGCGGGCCATGTCGAAGGCGTCGTCGTTGGTAACCCGCTCGACCCCGTCGATCACCGACCGGTCGACGATGACGGGGATGAAGCCGGCCCCGATCCCCTGGATCTTGTGCGGCCCCGGCTCGCCGCCCGACAGGACCGGAGAGTCGGACGGTTCGACCGCGATCATCCGGACCGAAGGCTTGCGGGCTTTCAGCGCCTGGCCGACGCCGGTGATCGTGCCGCCGGTGCCGACGCCGGCCACGACGATATCGACCGCTCCGGCCGTATCATTCCAGATCTCCTCCGCCGTGGTGACGCGATGGATCGCCGGATTGGCCGGATTATCGAACTGCGAAGGGCTGACCGCGCCCGGCGTCCGCGCCAGCAGGTCCTCGGCCATGGCGATGGCCCCCTTCATGCCCTTCTCGGCCGGGGTCAGCACCAGTTCGGCCCCCATCAGCGCCAGCATCTTGCGCCGTTCGACCGACATGCTTTCAGGCATGGTCAGGATCAGACGATACCCCCGCGCCGCGGCGACAAAAGCCAGGGCGATGCCGGTATTGCCGCTCGTGGGTTCGATCAGCACCGCGCCGGGCCGGAGCTGACCCGACTGTTCGAGGGCATCGATCATGGCCACGCCGATCCGGTCCTTGACCGAGCCGATCGGGTTGAAGAACTCCAGCTTCGCCAGCACGGTCGCCCGGGGCCGGTATTCGGTTGACAGGCGCGGCAGCCCGACCAGCGGCGTGTCGCCGATCGTGTCGAGGATCGAGGGAAAGATTCGACCGCGCCCGGCCTTCAGGTGTCGGGAGGGATCGTAGGGGGCATCGGTCATGGCGGGCTCCGGCGACCGGCGATCGGTGCGCACACGCGGTGCGGGTTCTCCCGGTTCCGGACAGCCCGATCTAGGGAGCGCGGACGCGGAAGGCAACGACGGGGGGTCATCGGCCTGCCCCGGATTCAGCAGTTGAAGCCTTTGCGGTTTTCGTGCGTTGGAGGGACACGCGGTGGCGTGAATTGTCGGGGGTCAGGCTTTTGAAGGATACGTCAAGCAGGACGGCCGACGGGTATTCAGCGGCCGCCACCGACGCACAGGCGGGCTGTGGCGGACTGAAAGCGACGGGACGGATCGCGGATCTGATCCGAACCCGGGACTGGTCGGAGTCGCCGCTGGGACCACCCGGGCACTGGCCGGCGTCGCTGAATACGGTCGTCGAACTGATGCTGGCGTCGCAATTTCCCATGTTCGTCGCCTGGGGCGACGACCTGGGATTTCTGTACAACGACGCCTATGCGCCCATCCTCGGCAAGAAGCATCCGACCGCACTGGGTGCCCCGTTCGCGGAAATCTGGTCTGAAATCTGGTCCGACATCGTCCCGATGGTCGAGGCTGCGATGGACGGCAAGTCCACCTATTTCGAGGACCTGCCGCTGGTCATGAACCGCAAGGGGCATGACGAGCAGACCTGGTTCACCTTCTCCTACTCCCCGGTCCGCGACGAGGGCGGCGCGGTGGCGGGAATGTTCTGTGCCTGCACCGAGACCACCGACCGCATCCTGGCCGACCGGCGGGTCGCTGCGGAAGAGGCCCGGCATCGCGCCATGCTGCAGCAGATGCCGGGCTTCGCCGCGGTGCTGTCCGGACCGGACCACGTCTACGAATACATCAACGACGCCTATGTCGATATTTCCGGCCCGCGCGAGTTCATCGGCCGATCCGTGCGGGAGGTGTTTCCGGAACTGGAGGGGCAGGGCTTTTTCGAACTGCTCGATCAGGTCTACGCCAGCGGCGATCAACACATCGCCAGAAACCTGTCGGTCCGGCTGGATCGGGAGGATGGCGACCGCACCATCGACTTTGTCTACGAACCGATCCGCGACGCCGACGGCAAGGTGTCGGGGATTTTCGTGGGCGGATACGACTCCACCGAGGTTTCGCTGGCCTCGCGCGCGCTTCAGGAAAATCAGGCGCGGCTGAATCAGGCGCTGGACGCGGCCAACCTGGGCGCGTTTGTCTGGTTTCCGGACCGCGATCTGGCGGAAGCCGACGCGCGGATGATGGCCATGTTCGGACTGCCGGCCGATGGACGGCTGACACTGCAGACGGCGCTCGCGCAAAGCATCCACCCCGAGGACGGGCCTGCCTATGCCGAAGCGGTCGGCCGGGCGCTCGACCCGTCGGGTGATCACCGGCTGAACCACGACATCCGCGTCCTTCAGCCGGACGGGTCGATGCGCTGGTTGACGATCACCGGGCAGGTGCAGTTCGAGGGCGACACGCCGGTCCGGATGGCCGGCACGGCCCAGGACGTCACCGCCCTGCGTGACAGCGAGAGCCGGTACCGGACGCTGTTCCAGACGATCGACGAGGGGTTCGCGCTGATCGAATTCGTCGATGGTCCGCACGGTCCGCTGAGCGACTATATGCATGTCGAAGCCAACCCGGCGGCGGCCCAGCATGTCGGCCTGGATTCGGTTGAAGGCCACACCATTCGCGAACTGGCCGGAGAAGAGGCGCAGCCCTGGATCGATCTGTATGGCGACGTGCTGCGCACGGGAAAGTCGATCCGCCTTGAGAAGGAGTTCCAGCCGACCGGTCGTTTCCTGGAACTGGCGGCCTTTCGCATCGAACCGGCCAGCCGCAGACAGGTCGCGGTCCTCTTCAAGGATCTGACCGAGCGCCGGCGCGCCGAGCGTGCCCTGCGCGAGAGCGAGGCCCACTTCCGTGCCTTCGCCCAGGCGGTTCCGAACCAGGTCTGGGCCAGCCGCCCGGACGGGTATCTGTATTGGTTCAATGAGCAGGTCTACCTCTACACCGGCGCGACCGAGGGCACGCTGGACGGGACGGATGGCTGGGGCGCGATCGTCCATCCCGATGACCTCCCGGGCGCGGCGGAAAGCTGGGGCCGGTCGTTGCGAAGCGGCCAGTCCTACCGGACGGAGTTCCGCATCCGCCGCGCCGACGGGGAATGGCGTCGTTTTGTCGTTCATGCCGAGCCGGTGCGCGACGACACGGGTGCCATCACCCGCTGGGTCGGGGCCAACATCGACATCGAGGACATCCGCCGGCAAGGCGAGGAGCTGGAGCGGGTCAACGACATCCTGTCGAACCTGCTGACCGGTGCCACGGCCGAGCGGGACCAGCTGTGGACCCTGTCCACCGACATGCTGGCGCGGGCCGACTATGAAGGCGGCCTGTCGGCGGTGAATCCGGCGTGGACCGAAGTCCTGGGCCGGACCGAACAGGAACTGCTGACCAGCCCCTATGCCGACATCATCAACCCGGAGGATATCGAGGCTACCGTGGCGGCGTTGACGGCGATGCGAGAGACCGGACGACCAACCCGCTTCCAGAACCGGGTCCTGTCCAGGGCGGGAGTCTGGACGCCGATCGACTGGACCGTGGCCCCCGAGCCCGACGGCAAGAATTTCATCGCCGTCGGCCGCGACCTGACCGAGGACAAGGCGCGCGAACAGCAGCTGATGCAGGCGCAGGCGGCGCTGCGCCAGTCGCAGAAGATGGAGGCGGTCGGCCAGCTTACCGGTGGGATTGCCCATGATTTCAACAACCTGCTGGCCGGAATCAGCGGCAGCCTCGAACTGCTCGAAAAACGCATCGGCGAAGGTCGCCTGAACGGCGTCGACCGCTACATCACCGCCGCCCAGGGGGCGGCCCAGCGAGCCGCCGCCCTGACCCAGCGTCTGCTGGCCTTCTCGCGCCGCCAGACACTCGACCCGAAGGCAATCGACGTGAACCGCCTGATTGCGGGCATGGAGGATTTGATCCGTCGCAGCGCCGGCCCCAATGTGGAGGTCGAGTTTGCCGGGGCCAGCGACCTCTGGGCCACGCGCATGGATCCGTCCCAACTCGAAAACGCCCTGCTGAACCTGTGCATCAACAGCCGCGACGCCATGCTGCCCGACGGGGGTCACCTGACCATCGCGACCACCCACGCGACGCTGGATGACCGCGCCGCGCGGGAACACGACCTGCCCGCCGGTCAGTACGTCTGTCTGAGCGTCACGGACACCGGCACGGGCATGACGCCCGAGGTCATCTCCCAGGCCTTCGATCCGTTCTTCACGACCAAGCCGCTGGGCCAGGGTACCGGCCTGGGCCTGTCGATGATTCACGGCTTTGTGCGGCAATCCGGCGGGCAGGTTCGTCTCCAGTCCGAGATCGGCAGCGGCACGACCATTAGCCTGTACCTGCCCCGGTTCATGGGCGAGGTTGACGAAGACACCGCGGCCCGCGGCCCGCTCTCGGGTATCCAGGGCAACGGTGAGACCGTCCTGGTAATCGATGATGAGCCGACGGTGCGGATGCTCATCGTCGAGGTTCTTGAAGACGCGGGCTATCGCGCCCTGCAGGCCGGCGACGGACCCGCGGGACTGGCCCTGCTGCAGTCGAGCCCGCAGGTCGACCTGCTGATCACCGACGTGGGGCTGCCCGGCGGCATGAACGGTCGTCAGGTCGCCGATGCCGCGCGCGAAACACGACCCGACCTCAAGATCCTTTTCGTGACCGGATACGCCGAGAACGCTGCGGTCGGGAACGGACTGCTCGACGACGGCATGGAGGTCCTGACCAAGCCGTTCGTGATGACCGAACTGGGTGAGAAAATCCGGGACATGATCGAGCAGCCCCGGGAAGGCTGAGCCAGCCGGACGCGGTCGCCATGGTTTCATCGAGGCGGCCGGCCGGCGCGCGGGCGGAGTTCATTCGCCATTAACCACGATGGCGCAAACGTTAACGGGCTGATCCGGGGTCTGTGTTCTTGCGTAATCTCGTCGCCGCCATCGAAGCGATCGACCCGCTGGTCGTGACCGGCAAGGTCGCGGGCGTCAGCGGCCTGCTGATCGAATCCCGGGGCGGGCTTTCGCGTCTCGCCGTCGGGGCCCGGGCCGAGATCGGGCGACGCGGACAGGCCCCCCTGCCCGCCGAGGTCGTCGGCTTCCGCGATTCCAAGGCCCTGCTGATGCCGTTTGGCCCGGTCGAGGGCGTGGCCCCCGGTGCGGACATCTACATTACCAACCAGGCTGCGTCGGTCCGCCCGACCACGGCCTGGCTGGGCCGGATCATCGACGCCTTCGGCACCCCGATCGACGGGAACGGCCCCCTGCCGGTCGGTTCCGCCGCCTATCCTTTGCGGGCCCCGCCACCGCCGGCCCATTCGCGTGGCCGGGTCGGAGAGCGGATCGACCTCGGCGTCCGGGCCATGGACGTCTTCACCACCACCTGCCGCGGCCAGCGGCTCGGCATCTTCGCCGGCTCGGGTGTCGGCAAGTCTGTGCTGCTGTCGATGCTGGCGCGTCAGGCCAGTTGCGATGTCGTCGTCGTCGGCCTGATCGGCGAGCGGGGCCGTGAGGTGCGCGAATTCATCGAGGAGACTCTCGGCGAAGAGGGTCTGCGCCGCGCCATCGTCGTCGTCGCCACCTCGGACGAGCCGGCCCTGAAGCGTCGCCAGGCTGCCTATATGACCATGGCCATTGCCGAATTCCTGCGCGACCAGGACCTCGAGGTCCTGTGCCTGATGGACTCGGTCACCCGCTTCGCCATGGCCCAGCGCGAGATCGGCCTGGCCGCAGGCGAGCCGCCGACCACCAAGGGCTATACGCCGACGGTCTTTTCCGAACTGCCCAAGCTGCTGGAGCGCGCCGGCCCCGGCCCGATCCGGCCGGACGGCACCACCGCCGCCCCGATCACCGCCATGTTCACCGTGCTGGTGGACGGTGGCGACCATGACGAGCCGATCGCCGATGCCGTACGCGGGATTCTCGACGGCCACATCGTCATGGACCGCAAGATCGCCGAGCGCGGCCGCTTCCCGGCCATCGACGTGCTCAAATCGGTCAGCCGGACCCTGCCGGCCTGCCAGACCCCGCCCGAGCGCGAACTCAACAAGCGCGCCCGCCAGTGCCTGAGCGCCTACGCCAATATGGAAGAGCTGATCCGCATCGGAGCCTATCGCACCGGGGCCGATCCGATCGTCGACCGCGCCATCGCCCTCAACCCCGACCTCGAGGCGTTTCTCGGTCAGGACAAGGACGAAACGACACGAATGTCGGATTCCTTTGACCGTCTGGAAACTATTCTGAACCAAGGAATGGTTGAGTGACCGGAGTAAACCAATGACTGCCTGGGCCCATTCGCTGATCCGTATCTCGAACTATGAGGTCGAGACCCTGCAAAAACGGCTGGCCGAGATCACGGCCCGACGCGCGTCCGCAGAGATGCGCATCGCGGTCCTGGACGCGGAAGTCGAGATCGAGCGGGAGCAGTCGCGTGGCGACGCCGACGCCGCCATGTTGCTGCAGGCCTATCTCAGCGGCTGGAAGATGCGCCGTAGCGCCGCCCTCACCGAGGTCCAGACGCTCGACCTCGAAGAGGAAGGCGCGCGCGACGCCCTGACCGGCGCGTTCGAGGAACTGAAGAAGTTCGAACACGTCGCCGAAACCACCCGGCTGAACGCCATCGTCGCGGCCGGCAAACGGGAAACGGCCGCCTTTGACGAACTGGGCCTGAGGCGGCGCGCGGGCTGACATGAACCGGCGGGCGCTGCTGACATCGCTGGCGCTGGCCCCGGTGATCGCCGGCTGTCGCCGCGCCGCCGTCGCCGGCCCGCAACCGGCCCGCCTTCCCCCGCTCAAGACCATCACCCCCGGGGCCTTCGGCACCTGCGTCCAGCTCGCCAACCTGACCGATCCCGGCTGGCTGGATCTGGCCCGCACCCATGTCTCCCAGCTCACACCCGAGTGGGAGATGAAGATGGAATACATCCTGGCCGACGGCCCGGATCGCCTCCGTCTGGATCGGTCCGACCGCATCGCCCGCTTCGCCGCCGACAACGGCATGGCCCTGCACGGCCACACCCTGATCTGGTACGCCCAGGGACAGGACGTCTTTTCCGGCCTCGACAATGCCGCCTTCGACCGCGCCTTCGACGGCTATATCGCCACGGTCGCCGGCCGCTACCGCGGCAAGGTGAGAAGCTGGGACGTGGTCAATGAGCCGATCCTCGACGACGGGTCCGGCCTGCGCGACTGCCACTGGAGTCGGCGGTACGGTCAGGACGGCTATATTCGTCGCGCCTTCGACCAGGCCCGGATCGCCGACCCCGACGCCGTCCTGTTCCTGAACGAATACAATCTCGAAGGCGTCCCGGCCAAGGGTACCCAGTTCCTGCGCCTGGTCGAACGCCTGCTGAAATCCGGCTGCCCGCTGCAGGGCCTCGGCACCCAGTCTCACCTCTGGATCGACATACCCGACGGCCAGATCGCGGCCTTCATGCACGAGTTGGCCCAGTTCGGATTGCCCATCCATGTCTCGGAACTGGATGTGAGCCTGCGCACAGACAGTCCTCTGGACCTGCGGGGCCTTCAGGAGCGCCTGTCGCGTCAGACCGCCCGGGTCGCCGAACTGGCCGCGGCCTATATGCGTCTGCCGGCCGCGCAGCGCTTTGGCTTCACCACCTGGGGCCTGCGCGACACCGACAGCTGGTACCGGCGTGGCGACAAGGACGACGGCAAGGACAGACCGCTACCCTTCGATGCCACCGGCCGGCCCAACCCGATGGCCGGGGCCCTGGCTGCGGCCTTCCAACGCTAGTTGGCACGGCCCGACGTTCAGGCTTGACACCGATCAACTTCATTTTATAAAGTACTTCATAGAAACAAATGGAGCTGTCCGATGATCCGCCTCTCTCTCGCCTGCCTCGCCCTTTGCGTCGCCGCTGCCCCGGCCCTGGCGGCCGATGTCACCGTCACCCTCAAGGGCGTTGAAGCCCGCGGCGGGGAAGTGTCCGGCGTCCTCAACACCGCCGGCACCTTCATGCGCGGTGCGGACTATATCGCCAGGGCTCCCGGCGACGCTCCGGGCGATATCGTCCTGACCTTCCGGGACGTGGCCCCGGGCGAGTATGCGCTGATGGTCATGCATGACGCCAACGGCAACGGCCGGTTCGACATGGGTCCGACCGGCATGCCGGATGAAGGCTTCGCCTTCTCCAACAAGGGCCTCCCCCTGATGGGCATGCCGACCTTCGAAGGTCTGAAATTCACCGTCGGCACCGACGGCGTGACCCTGGTCGAGCCGATGACCTATATGTCGCCGCGCTAGATCCACGCCGCCGCCACAGCAAAACGCCCGCCGGAGGGATCCGACGGGCGTTTTGTGTCTTGTCTGGTCTACCGGATCAGGCGGCTTCGCTGGCCGGGTTCGGGGCGGGAGCGCTGTTTTCCGACGGGTCGCGCAGCACATAGCCGCGGCCCCAGACGGTCTCGATGTAGTGTTTGCCGCCGGCGGCCGTCGCCAGCTTCTTGCGCAGCTTGCAGATGAACACGTCGATGATCTTGAGCTCGGGCTCGTCCATGCCGCCGTACAGGTGGTTCAGGAACATTTCCTTGGTCAGGGTCGTACCCTTGCGGAGCGAGAGCAGCTCCAGCATCTGGTATTCCTTGCCGGTCAGATGGACGCGGTGACCGTGCACCTCGACCGTCTTGCCATCCAGGTTCACGGCGATCTCGCCGGTGTGGATGATGGCCTGGGCGTGGCCCTTGGAGCGACGGACCACGGCATGGGTGCGCGCGATCAGCTCGTCCTTGTGGAAGGGCTTGGTCATATAGTCGTCGGCACCGCCGCCAAAGGTCTTGACCTTGGTCTCGATCTCGCTCGAGCCCGACAGGATCATCACCGGCGTGTTGACCTTGCCGACGCGCAGCTGGCGCAGAACCTCGAGGCCGTTCATGTCGGGGAGATTGAGGTCAAGCAGGATCAGATCGTAATCGTAGATCTTGCCCAGATCGATGCCCTCTTCGCCGAGGTCCGTCGTGTAGACGTTGAACCCTTCGGACTTGAGCATCAGTTCGATGCTCTGGGCCGTTGCGTGATCGTCTTCGATAAGCAGAACGCGCATTCGTGCCCCTCCAGGCAAAGCTTGATAATGGTTCAGGCACCCGCAGTTGCGGTAACCTTGTTCGGGAGTTAACCGGCCAAAACCTTAAGAAGGGTTAACAACACCCCATTGAGGCGAATCGTAGGCTGATTTGCGAATCGCCGTCGAGGCCCGCGAGTCAAGGGAACGAAGTTTTTTCGCCGACCCCGCGCCATCAGGGCCCGGTGGCCGTTGAGAGACCGGATACCGCCCGCCTCACCGTCCCAACGGCCTGCGACCGTAGATGGCGTGATATAGGACTATATTCCCACCCGTGAGCGAAACCCGTCCAACCGGACGGGTTCAACCCCTCGTATGGGAGAGCAGGCGGTGACGGAAGACTACCGGGTGCCGGTCGCGGAAGGCGACCGGATCAGGGCGGCCCTGGCGATCCAGCTGATCGCCACGGCGACCGGCGTGCCGGCCGAGCGGATAACCGCGCGGCGACACCGGGGCAGTCGCGCCTGCCGGGCCCGCTGGCTGGCCCTCTATCTGGCCCACATCGCGTTCGGCTGGCCGCTGGAGCGGGTCGGCCACGCCTTCGGCCTCAACCGGGCCACGGTGTCCGCGGCCTGCCGATGGGTCGAGGACGAGCGCGACCGGCCGGCTCTCGATGGCTGGCTCGACCGGCTGGAAGCCTGCGCCCGTGACATCTGCGATGCCCCGACCTGCGAGTTGCCCACGTGACCGGGCGGCTGGAGCGGGCCCGGCAACTGCTGGTCCGGGGCGGGGCCTGGCTGGATGTCGAGGGCGACGGGTACGCCCTGCGCCTCGGACCGGACCGGCGGGCCCGCGTCACCCTGCGGCTGGACGAAACCGGCTTTCGCGCCCTGGTCGCCGCGCCCGGCCTGCGCCTGCGTCACGGCGGCGGCTGGTGCGCGCGTCAGGTCGCCGAACCGGCCGCGGGGCCCGCGCCGGGCCGGCCCGGCTGGATCGAGGGCGAGCGGACGGTGATGCAGGCGGACGGCCGACTGATCCGACACCGGGCCAACCTGGGCGAATCCGCCCTCGCCTGGCTGGCGCGCCGCAAGGACCCGTCGGGTCGCCCATGGCTGTCCCCGGCCGAATTCGCTGCGGGCGAACGCCTGCGCGCCGAGGCCGAGCGGGCCCTGCGCGGCCCGTCCCTGACGATGCGCTGGGACGCCCTGCCCCGCGCCGGCGGCGGCAGCGCGGCCCGCGCCGAACCCTCCGATCACGCCCTTGCCGCCGGGTACCGGGTCGAGGCGGCCCTCCAGGCCTGCGGACCCCGGTTGCGCGGGATGCTCGAGCGGGTCTGCGTGCGTGGTCTGGGTCTGCAATGCGCAGAGGCCGAACTCGGCCTGCGCCGCCGTCAGGGCCGCACCCTGCTGAAGGACGGCCTGCAGGCTCTGGCCGCCCACTACGGGCTCGACCGCCCGGTCGCGCCGGTCAGCCGCTAGCGGTCGCGGCCAGGGCCGCCGCGCGGATGCGGCCGACCATGTTGTTCAGGCCGTTGGCCCGCTGCGGCGTCAGCGCCTGGGGCAGGCCCAGCCGATCCAGCGCCGCGCGGGCGTCAAAGGCCAGGATCTGATCCGGCGTCCGTCCCGAATACAGCTGCAGCAACAGGGCGATGTTGCCCTTGGACAGGGCGCTGTCGGAGTCGGCGAAGAACACCAGACGTCCGTCCGCCTGCCGCTGGCTCAGCCACACCTGGGCGGCGCAGCCCGGCACCTTGTTGGCCTCGATCCGGTCGCGCTCCGGCAGGGGGGCCAGATCCTTGCCGAGGTCGATGACATAGCCGATCCGTCCCTCCCAGTCGCCGAGCAGGTCGAACGACTCGACCAGTTCGGCCAGGGTTTCCTCGATCGTGGGACTGAAGTCGGTCATCGTCGCCAGATAGGCCGCGCGCCGATTAACGACAACCTTGCGAGTGGTCCCCAGACAATTACGATCGTGCACGGTCGACAGTCGCCTGTAACGGGAGCGGCCTTTAGCTGACTCGCCGGGAGGGCTAGTCTGGCCGGACCGTGCCTCCACCGAGCGGCACCCGCCGCCCCTCAATCCCGGACCCCGCTTGACACCTCCCGACCATCAAGACGGACCGCCCCGCGCTCCCTCGGTCGCGAGGGACCTGCCGGCCCTGGCCGCATGGCATGCCGCCTGGGCTGTGGCCGCGGCGCTTCTGGCGCTCGGCGGGCGCTGGTTCGGGGGGCTGGACGGCCCGGCCTTCTACGCCGTGGTGGTCATGGTCATACCCGGAATCGCCGGCCTTGGCCTGCTGGCCCGCGACGGCGAGCGCGAGCGATTCGCGGGTCTCGCGGTCTGGAGCCTCGCCAGCATCGTCGCCGCGGCCCTGTCAGGGGGGCTGGCCGGCGCCGTCGCCGGCTTCATCTTCATGCCCCTGGCCGTCGGCCTGGCCCTGGGTGGCCAGAAGCGGGCCCGGGCCGGCCTGATCGGCGTCGGTCTCGCCGCCGGGATCGGCGCAATCTCGGCCCGGTTCGGCGGCCCGTGGACACCCGACCCCCTGGTCGCCGCCATCTCGGCGGTGATGGTGGCCGCCGCCGCCGGTCTCGGGCTGCGCCTGTCGTGGCGAACCGCCGAAGCGCGTCTGATCGCGGCTGAAACGGCCGTGGCCCGGGTCGAGGCCCTGCTGTCCCGCCAACCCGGCCTGACCCTGGTGCTGGAGCCGTCCGGTCGCGTACTGGCGGCCTATGGCGCGCCGCCGCCCGCCCTGCCGGTCGATCCCCTGTTTGCCCAGGGACTGATCGCCGCTGTCCACGCGCCGGACCGCCCGACCGTGCTGGCCGCGATCGACAACGCCCTGGCCGGGACCGAAACCACCATCCGGTTTGCGCCGCGTCTGGCCCTGGACCGGCGCGTAACCCTGATCCTGCGCCGGTTTGACGACCCCGCAACCGGCCCCGCCGAGGCGGTGCCCCGCCTGATCGTCCAGGCCTTCGACGCCACCAATCAATATGCCCGGGAACTGGGACTCGAGGCGGCTCGCAACGAGGCCGAGAGTCAGAATGCCGGCAAGAGCCGCTTCCTCGCCAACATGAGCCACGAACTGCGCACGCCGCTGAACGCCGTGATCGGCTTCTCCGACATCATGCGCCAGCGCCTGTTCGGCCCCCTGCCCGACAAATACGCCGAGTATGCCGACTCCATCCATGAGGCCGGTGGCCACCTGCTCGACCTGATCAACGACGTGTTGGACGTGTCCAAGATCGAGGCTCACCGCTATCCGCTGTCGGTCGAGCGGTTCGACGCCCGCGAGGTGGTCTCGGCCGGGATCGCCCTCGTGCGACTGTCGGCCAATGACAAGGGCGTCGAACTGGCCGGGGTCCTGTCGGACGAGCCGGTCGAGGTCGCGGCCGATCGCCGGGCGCTCAAGCAGATCATGCTCAACCTGCTGTCGAACGCGATCAAATTCACGCCCGCCGACGGCTCGGTAACGGTCACGCTCGAGGCGATCGGCCCCTATCTCGAAATCATCGTCTCGGACACCGGCGTCGGCGTGGCCCCCGCCGACCTGAAGCGGCTGGGTCGTCCGTTCGAGCAGGCCGGCGATGCCGACCAGCGTGCCCAGGGCACGGGCCTCGGCCTGTCGCTCGTCCGGGCCCTGGCCGAGCTGCACGGTGGCCGGATGACGATCGACAGTACCCTGGGCGAAGGCACGGCGGTGACGGTCCGTCTGCCGGTCGTCGTCTCCGGTCGTGCGCCGGTGCCGCCCGGCGGGGCGGAGATCATCAGCCTCGCGGCCGTCGAGCCGACCCGCTCCGTCGATGCCTGATCAATCCGGCATGGGGTTCAGGCGGCCAGTCCGCCCAGCGGCCCCAGCGACAGGAAGGCCCGGCCGGCCGCGAAATCGCCCGCCTCAAAGGTGGCCAGGGCGACGCTGTCGTCGCGGAACAGGAACTCGATGGCGAAGGCCTCGCGCGGGTCCAGCTGCTCCAGCGCCTGGGCGGCTTCGCCCGGAAAGCGCCAGGCTTCACCGGCCGATTTTCCGGTGACCAGCAGGGCCGGATCGGCATCGCCAAAGGACACGGCCCAGAACCCGCGACGGACGGACGTCGGCGGCAGGTCGGACGCGCCGCCCAGCCAGGCCCGGGGCGAACGCCCGGGGTCGCGCATCACGATCCGGGCCGCATAGGGCCGGGGGCGACCGACGAATGACACCACGGCCGTCAGCCGGTTGCCGACCTCGCCGGCGGTGTAGCCCAGGGTCACGGGCGAGGCCCCGGTCACCGAGGCCTGGGTCAGGATCCAGCTCGCCCCCGCCGCCGGAAGACGATTGGCGATCCAGCTGGCGCGCACGCCGGGAAACTCCATCCGCGGCATCCGGGCCCAGCCCGCAAACGCATGCTCGACCCTCTGCCGGACGGTCGCCAGCTGCGGATCGGCGCACGACACGCTTCGCGCGCGGCTCAGGGCGCGGTCGGCGGCGGCCCGAACCTCGGCCTCGCTCGTACCCGCCCGCAGGGCGGCGCTCCGGGCCTGCTGGGTCGCCGCGGACAGGGCCGCGACCACATCCGGCCGGAACAGGTCGCAACGGGCGTCGGCGGCCAGCACAAAGCTGCGCTCATAGTAGGGGGCCGTCGGCTGCGCCGAGGCGGTGCCCGGTACCACGACGAGCGCGATCGCCAGCATTGCGGCTTTGGCGGTTGGGTGGTGAAAGCCTATCGTCATGTGACCGACCCTATGCCCAACGCGTTCCGGTCTGGTTTCCGAGCAGGGTTATCAAATTGCTTCTGTCGAGCGACCTCTGGGTCTCCGCCCTGATCCGCCGCGCCGAACTGGGCGGGGCCTTCGCCACGGTCGTCCGCCGCGGCGACGAGCGCGCGGGCACGGTCGTGGTCAAGGCCTTCGATACCCGCACCCGACGCGCGCGCCTGTATACGGAAGCGTTCGGACCTGACGGCGACCGCCTCTGGATCCAGCCGGTAACCAGCGAGGCCGAGTCCGAACTGGACGCCTATATCCAGCGCCAGGTCGCCCGGGACAGCGACCTCTGGGTGGTCGAGATCGAGGATCGCGACGGCCGCCACTTCATCACCGAGACAGTCGCTGACCAGACATGAATGACCGGTCGCCTTGGTCGTAAAGACTTAACCGCGTTCGTGAACCGGGCTGCAAGTGGTCCACGCCTAGGGTCGGCTCAACGGATGGAAACACGTCCGGTGTTGGTGAGTTTGCCCCTATGCTGTTTCTACTGAACGACGCTGTCTTCGACCTCGACGACACCTGCCCGGTCACGGCCCGGGACGCGCGTCGCTTCGAGAAGCTGGGACTGGATTACGTCCTGGAGCTCGGCTGCGAACTGTTCTCCGAAGACCCGCTTCTGCACCGCAACGATCCCGTCCGGGCCCGCCGCCTGGCCTGGATGATTGCCGACCGCAGCCCCGAGGTGAACGCCGCCATGTTCGCCGCCCCCGCGCAGAACTGCGCGCCGGAGCTGGTCGAACCGCGCTTCTGCGCCCTGCCCAGGGCCATCCTGCGCCAGCTCAGCCAGCGCGATGCCCGCGGCAAACTCGACGCCGTCGCCGCCGACCGCGTCGTCTGGAACCGCATGGCGGCGTAATTTCAAAATGCTGGATGGAATCACCATCCATGACGTGACAACCTGCAACCCAGAAGTGTTCCGGGGGCGCGTTCATGTCGGTTCTGCACCGAAGCCTGATGTGTCTTGCCGCGGCCGTGGCCCTGACCCTGTCAGGTGGATCGCCGGCCCTTGCGGAATGGCACCGGGCCGAAAGTCCCAAATTCATCGTCTATTCGAACGGTCGCGAATCCGCCCTGCGCGAGTACGTTCAGAAGCTTGAGACCTACGACTACATCCTGCGGATAAGGCTTGGCCTGCCGGCCGATGCGTTGCCGGACCGCAAATTCCCCATCTACCTCGTCAACGGGCGACGCGATTTGCTGACGGTCCATCCCGCCAGCAACCGGAATTCCGCAGGGACCTACTGGGCGACCGAAGAGGATATCTTCGCCATCGCGATCCGGGGGGACGGCGACGACTATCTGCTCCATGAGTACGCCCATCATTTCATGCACCAGAACTCGCACGCGGTGTATCCGGGCTGGCTGAGCGAGGGCTTTGCCGAATATTTCATGACCGCGGACATCCAGTCCGATCACGTGGTCATCGGCGGCTTCAATGAAAACCGCCTGTACTGGCTCCAGACCTCCCGCTGGATTCCACTGGATGAGCTGCTCTCCAAACGCCCCAATGAGGTTCGACGCGGCAGCTATCAGGAAACCTATTATCCCGTCGCCTGGCTGCTGACCCACTGGCTGATGGGATCGGTCGAGAACCGCGCCGTACTGGCCGCCTACCTTGCCGATATCGCCGAGGGCGGCGATCCGGTCGAGGCCATGGAGCGGGCGAGCGGTCAGACTCCCGCCGAGCTGACACAGACCCTGAAGAACTACCTCAACGGGCGCGTGCCGATGACGCGGTACAGACAGGCGTTTGCCCGGCCCAACATCACGATCACCGAACTGCCGCGCTCCGCAGACGATCTTCTGCTGTTGGGCCAGCGGCTGAAAATCGGGGTCGAGGCGGATGAGCGGGCCGGCACCGCCGAAGATGTCCGCCGGGCGGCGGCGAAATATCCGGATGACAGCTTCGCCCAGCTGCAGCTGGGTCACGCCGAACTGCATTTCGGAGAGAGCGAGGCCGGCGAAGCGATCCTGGCCCGCCTGCTGGAACGCGAGCCTGACAACGTCGAGGCGCTCCACCTGCTGGCCGCCAACGAGCAGCGCCAGGCCCGCGACACCGACGACGATCCGTTGCCCTACCAGAATGCCGCCCGCCGCTATCTGGGTCGCGCCTTCCGGGCGGACGAAACCAGCTATCTGACCTACATCATGCTGGGCCGGATGCAGGCCTACGACTGGGACGGCCCGTCGGAAAACGACGTCGCCACCTGGCAACTCGCCTTCCAGCTCGCGCCCCAGCTGGCCCAGACCCGGCTGGGTTACGCCCAGGTGCTGCTCATGTCGGGCGAGCCCGCCCGGGCCGAGGCCCTGCTGGGACCGCTGGCCAACGCGCCCCACGGCGGGGGGGCCGCCGAGTCGGCCCAGCGTATGCTTGAACGGATCCGCGCCGGTGACACGATCCTGGACGCGGTCGAAATCGAAGCCATCAACCAGGCGGCTGCGGAAGACCCGGGACCGGAGCCGGACGGGGACGAGCCACCCAGCGACGACGAATCCTGAGCCGATGCTGACGGGATGACCGGATCTGCCGGCCGACGCCGGCGAGAGTGACTTCTGTCGTCTGACGCGCTACCTCCCGCCGCCATGTCGAAACTCACGCTCGCCGAGGAGGCCGGCCGTCGCCGGACCTTCGCCATCATCGCCCACCCCGATGCGGGCAAGACCACCCTGACCGAGCATATCCTGCTGGCGGGCGGGGCCATCCGTGCCGCCGGGGCCGTGCGGGCGCGCGGCGAGAACCGGCGCACCCAGTCCGACTGGATGAAGATCGAGAAGGAGCGCGGCATCTCCGTCTCGGCCTCGGTCATGACGTTCGAGCACGACGGCAAGATGTTCAACCTGCTCGACACGCCCGGGCACGAGGACTTTTCCGAAGACACCTACCGCACCCTGACCGCCGCCGACTGCGCCATCATGGTGCTGGACGCCGCCAAGGGTATCGAGCCCCAGACGCTGAAGCTGTTCGAGGTCTGCCGCCTGCGCGACATCCCGATCATTACCTTCATCAACAAGCTGGACCGCGAGGCCCAGGACCCGATGGCCCTGCTGGACGAGATCGCCTCCAAGCTGCAGCTCGATCCCGCCCCGATCTGGTGGCCGGCCCAGAGCGGCAACCGTCTGCGCGGCATGGTCGAGATGGGCACGGGCCGGTTCCAGCCCTATGCCCGCAAGGTGCCGGGCGCTGTGGTCGACGAACCCCATCCCGATGCCCTGCCCCTGGCCGAGGCCGCGCGGTATTTCGAGGACGGCGAACATCAGGAGATGCTGGATGCGGCCGAACTGGTCACCGGCGGCTATCCGGCCTTTGATCGCCAGTCCTTCCTCGAGGGGCATATGACCCCGGTGCTGTGGGGCTCGGCCCTGCGCCATTTCGGCATCGACGAGCTGCTGGCCGCGATCGGCGACTGGGCTCCGCCGCCCAAGACGATGAAGGCGCGCAAATACGGGGCCCTGGCCGGAGCCCGCAACGCCCCCGAGCCGGTCGACGTCGTCGTCGAGCCGGGCGCGGCCGAGGTCACCGGCTTCGTCTTCAAGGTCCAGGCCAATATGGACCCCAACCACCGTGACCGTATCGCCATGTTCCGCATGGCCTCGGGCAGGTTCCAGCGCGGCATGAAGCTTAAGGTGCAGAACACCGCCAAACAGCTGTCGGTCAACGCCCCCATCATGTTCTTCGCCTCGGACCGCGAACTGGCCGAGGACGCCTATGCCGGCGACGTCATCGGCATCCCCAACCACGGCGTGCTGCGCGTCGGTGACAGCCTGTCGGAGAGCGGTCTGATCCGCTTCGCCGGCCTGCCGAACTTCGCCCCCGAGATCCTGCAGCGTGTACGGGTCAAGGATCCCCTCAAGGCCAAACACCTGCGCAAGGCCCTGGACGGCCTGGCCGAGGAAGGGGTGACCCAGCTGTTCCGCCCCGAGATGGGCGCGGACTTCATCGTCGGGGCCGTCGGCCAGCTGCAGTTCGAGGTCATGGCCGACCGGCTGGGCGAGGAATACGGCCTCGACGTCGTCTTCGAACCCTCGCCCTGGGCCGAGGCCCGCTGGATCGGCGGGACCGGGGCCGACCTGGAGGACTTCATGGGCAAGTACCGCGGCCAGATGGCCCGCGACATCGACGACGATCCCGTCTTCCTGGCCAAGTCGAGCTGGGAGACCGGCTATGTCGCTGAACGATTCCCCAATGTCGCCTTCACGAAGACGAAGGAACGGGGCTGAATCCGGCCCGACGGCTCGAACCCGGCCTGTTCGAATTGCCGCCGGGCCGTCGAACCTCGGGGGCGGCCCCGCGTTTGCTCTGTAGGGTTCGGGACCGTTTCAGCCGTCCCGAAGCGAGACGACGGAGCGATGGGCCGCATGTTCGAGTTCGGCAGGGATCTGAGAAAGCTCTTCGCCCAGGCGCGTGAAAGCGACGATCTGGGCTGGGTCGAACTGATCGGCGCGGATCTGGTGCGCGCCGAGGCCCGGCAGCAGTCGATCGACGCCGGCCGGGTGTCGTGCTCCCATCCCTTCGAGGCGGGCCTGCGGGCTTCCGCCCTGTGGCGCGAGCACGCCCGGCGCACGGGTTTCGGCGACAGTCTCGAGCGCGCCCACAAGGCCGCGGGCGAGGCGGTTCGCACCGCCATCGGCGTCGACCAGGACGCGCAGGCGGCAATCGAGACGGCCCATGTGCTGATGCTCGAATTCGATCTGTGCGGCGGCCTGGCCGGACTGGACCGCGCGGTCGCCGCCATTGACGCCCTCGGCCGGGTAAACCGTCCGGAGACCGCACGGGCTGCGGCCGTCATCCATGCCCGGCTGAAGGCGCGGCAGGCGCGCCTGTCCACCGACACCACGGCCCTGCTGGATGCCGCCGCCCTGCTCGATGCCGCCCTGCATGACCTCAGGCCCGCCACCGGACCGGTTGCCGACGAGGTGCGCCTCGACCGGGCGGCCCTCGCCCTCGAGGCCGGAGTCGCCCGGTGCGACGCCCGCCTACTGGACCAGGCCGGCCGCGACCTGCGCGATCTGGTCGAAGAGGCCACTCCCGAATACCGTCCCCTTACGCGGGCTCGCGCCCTGTCGCTGTGCGGGGCGGGAATGAAGCTTCTGGCCGCCATGGCCGGCAACGCCGCCGTCATGCGCCAGGGCCAGGCCATGTTCGAAGCCGCCGCCGACCAGTTTACCGTCGATCACAGCCCGCTGGACTGGGTCGCGATCCAGATCGTGCAGGCGGACGACCGCTCGCCCCTGATCGCCCTGGCCCAGGCCCAGGCGCTGTCCGAAGGCGGCGGCCTGATCCTCGGTGCCCTCGCGCGGGAAGCCCGCTTCGCCCGCGAGACCCTCGCGGCCGAGGCGGCGGGCGACCTCAAGACGCTGTCAGACCTGCGCACTCGTCTGTGCGGTCGCCTCGGCGACAGCGCCGGTCGCCCTTCGCCACTGGACTGGGCCGCCGACCAGATCGCCATCGCCCGGGTCAATCTCGCGCTCAGTCGCCTGACCGGGCGCGACGTCGTCGGTCTGGACATGTCCCTGGTCGAGGCAGCCGCCACGGCCCGTGAAATGGGCGTGACCGTCCTGGCGGCCCGGGCCGAGACCCTGATCGCCGCCCGCGCCGTCCGGGTCTGACCTCGCGTCAGCCACCCAGGGCGACAAACGGCCCGTTGCGAAACCCGGGCTTGCCGTAACGCAACGGCAGGCCATCGCCGCCCAGAACCCGACCGCCCGCAGCCTCCAGCACCGCCTGCCCGGCCGCCGTGTCCCATTCCGAGGTCGGGCCGGTCCGGGGGTAGGCGTCGAACCGGCCCTCGGCGAGCAGACAGAATTTCAGCGATGAATCCATGCCCTGCCATTGCGCGCAGCCGTGCCTGGCTGCCAGTCGCCCGGCCTCGTCATCGGTCATGCTGTGGCTCAGCAGCGCCGTCGGCGCGGACGGCCGGTCACGGACCCGCACTGTCTGCCACGGCTCGCCGAAGCGTCGGCGCAGGACGCCCGCCTTCTCGCCCGCGGCCGCGACCCAGGTCGTCGCCATGGCCGGGGCCACCACCACACCGGCAACCGGGGCACCGTCGTGGATCAGGGCGATGTTGACGGTGAAGCTCTCGCGACCCTCGACGAAGCCGCGGGTGCCGTCCAGCGGATCGATCAGCCAGAACCAGGCCTCGGCCCGCTCCGGCGCGCCGTCGACCGCCACGGCCTCCTCGGCCACAGTCTGAATCCCGGGATACAGCGCCGCCAGCCGGGTCAGGATCAGGGCCTCCGCCGCACGGTCAGCCTCGGTCACCGGGCTGGCGTCGGCCTTGGTCTCGACGGCCGTGTCCATGCGCCAGTGGGGCAGAATCAGGCGGGCCGCGTCCTCGGCGATGTCGGCGATCGCCTCGGCCAGGGCACCGGACGCGAGGTCGGCTTGCAGGGTTTTGGTCATGGGCGGCCTCGATAGCCGATCCGGCCGGTTTCACGAACCCGCAAATCACTGCAGCCTGTGCGCACGCTTCTCTTGCTGGTGCAGAATACCGATGACCGTGAACGACACTGCCGCTGACCTTCCCGTCGATGGCCAGGAACTGGCCACCTATGTCGCGGCCAAGCTGTGCCATGACTTCATCAGCCCGGCGGGGGCGATCGCTTCCGGCCTCGACCTGTTGGCCGACCCCTCGGCCCAGGACATGCGCGACGACGCCATGGGCCTGATCGCCCAGAGCGCAAAGAAGCTGGTCAATCTCGTCCATTTCGCCCGGGTTGCCTTCGGGGCGGCCACCACCAGCGAGCGCTTCTCCGAACCGGAACTGCACCGGCTGGTCGCCGGCATGATCGAGGGGGGACGGGCGACCATGGACTGGCAGATCGCTGACGGCGACTTCGGCAAGCCGGCGGCCCGGGCCCTGGTCAACCTGGCCTATCTGACCGTCGGGGCCCTGCCCTCGGGCGGTGTGGCCACGATCACGGTCCGGCGCGAGGGCGAGGTGGTCATCATGGACGGCGTCGCCGTCGGGACCCGCGCCCGCCTCAAGCCCGAGGCCACCACCGGCCTCGCCGGTGACCGGCTCAGTGAAGGACTGGCGGGTCAGTGGATCCAGCCCTACTGGCTGTGGCTGACGGTCACAGGGGCCGGCGGCAGCCTTTCCACCGAGCTCGAGGAAGGCCGGGTCCGCCTGCACGCCCGAATGCCCGTCTGACGGACATGGCAAAGAGAGCTTAACGGGCTTTCCCAACACCTCGTTAACCGCCCATCGGCGATCATGCCGCCGAACCGCGGGTGCCTGTCTCGCCATATGGAAACCAGCCTTGCCCCTCAAGACCTGCCTCATCGTCGATGACAGCCGGATCATCCGCAAGGTGGCCCGCCGGATCGTCGAGGGCCTCGGCTTCGAGGTCGACGAGGCCGCTGACGGATCCGAGGCGCTGGCCTTCTGCAACAGCATCATGCCGGATGTGGTCCTGCTGGACTGGAGCATGCCGGTGATGGACGGCCTGACCTTCCTGCGCCGCCTGCGCGCCATGAGCGGCGGCGCTGCGCCCAAGGTGCTGTTCTGCACCATCGAGACCCGCCCGGCCCGGATCGCCGAAGCCCTGTCCGCCGGGGCCGACGACTATGTGATGAAACCGTTCGACGGCGAGATCCTCCAGTCCAAATTCGCCGAGGTGGGGGCCGTTTGAACCGATGACATCGGACGATTTCGAACGCCTGCAATCCCTGATGGCCTCCCGGGCCGGCTTCCGGCTGTCCCGTGACCGGTTGCATCTGGCCGAGCATCGCCTCGGGCCGGTCGCCCGGCGCGAGGGCTTCAACTCCGTCGACATCATGCTGGCCGCCCTGTGGGAGAAGCCGGTGGCTTCGCTCGGCTGGTCTGTGATCGAGGCCCTGCTCAACGCAGAGACCTGGTTCCGGCGCGACCGCATTACCTTCGACATCTTTGCCGACGAACTGCTTCCCGCCCTGGTCAAGGCCCGCCCCGGCGGTCGTGTGCGGCTGTGGTCGGCCGGCTGCGCCAGCGGTCAGGAGCCCTATTCGCTCGCGATGACCGCCCTCGAGGCCGGGGTCTCGGTCGAGATCGCCGCCACCGACCTGTCGCAGAAGGCGCTCGAGAAGGCCCGGAGTGGTGCCTACACCGGCTTTGAGATCCAGCGGGGCCTGCGCGCCCACACCATGCTGCGCTGGTTCGAACCGCGCGACGAAGCCTGGGTCGCCCGCCCCGAACTGCGCGACGCCGTCCAGTTCTCCCGCGTCAACCTGCTGGACGAACCGGTCGGCGAGACGCGGTTCGACGTGATCTTCTGCCGCCACGTCCTGACCGATATCGAACCCGCCCGGCGGGCCCAGGTCATCGACGGCCTCGAACGCCGGCTCGTCGACGACGGCTGCCTGTTCCTCGGGCCGGACGAAACCCTCGACGGTGACACCCTCGCCTTCCGTCCGGTTCACGGCCGCAAGGGCCTGTTCGTCAAGTCCCCGGCCAGTCTGCGCCGCGCCGCCTGACGGCCTTGAACTAACGGGACGGTTGCGCCCTACTGCGACCCAGCGATCGGGAGGGACCACCATGCGCCTAGTCTGGCTATCCGGCTCACTGGCCCTCGCCCTTCTGCTTGCCGTCATCACCCTGCAGACGCCGCGTCCGGCGGGCGCGGATACGGTCGCCACGGACTTTTCCACGGCCCGGGCCATGGTCGATGTGCGCGAGATCGCCCAGCGGCCCCACCCGCTCGGCTCGGCCGACCACACCCGGGTGCGGGGCTATCTGTTCGAACGCATGACCGCCCTGGGACTGTCGCCCGCCCCGTATGCCGGGCCACTGTCTCCCGAATCGATTCGCCGGTCCGAACGTCAGGGGCAGGATCCGGCCGGCGTCGGTTACAGCGCCGTCAATCTGGTCGGGATCCTGCCCGGTCGCGATCCGGCCGCGCCGGCCGTTCTGGTCATGGCCCACTACGATACCGTGCCCGGGTCGCCGGGGGCCGCCGACGACAGCGCCGGGGTCGCCGCGGTGCTCGAGGCGGTCCGCGCCATCCGCGCCCGGGGCGGCGCGGAGCGGTCCCTGGTGGTCCTGTTCACCGACGCCGAGGAACTGGGTCTGGACGGGGCGCGGGTCTTCTTCGGCGGCCATCCCCTGCGCGACCGCATCGGCGCGGTCGTCAACCTCGAGGCACGAGGCGGTGGTGGCCGGGCCATGATGTTCGAGACCGGACCGGGCAATGCCCAGACCGTCGCCCTGTTCGCCCGGGCCGCCGGTCGCGCCACCGGCGGTCCGGCCAGCAGTTCGCTGGGCGTGTTCGTCTACGAACGGATGCCGAACGGCACCGACTTCACCATCCCGCGCGCCCGCGGCATTCCCGGCGTCAATTTCGCCTTCATCGGGCGGCCTGAGCAGTATCACGCCGCTGCCTCGGTGCCGGACGCCCTCGATCCGGGCAGCGTCCAGCATATCGGCTCCCAGGCGCTCGAAACGGTCGATGCCCTGCTGCGCGCCCCGACCCTGCCGGTCGCCGGAGGAAACGCCGTCTATTCGGACATCCTCGGCGGGTTCGTGCTGATGCACATGCCGGCCACCGGCTGGCTGTTGCTGCTCCTGACCGCCGGACTCGGCGGCCTCGCCGCGTGGCGTGTCGGTCGTCGCAGCGTGTTGAGTCCGGCCGACATCGGACGGGGCGCACTCGACGGCCTGTGGTTCCTGACCACGGCCGCCGTCCTGGCCCAGGCCGTGCGCCTGCTCGCCGGTCCGATGACCGCCCGGGCCGCGTCGGCCGACGTCTATTACACCCTGCTGGCCCGACTGCCGTGGATGGAGGCCGCCACGGCCCTGGCCGTCCTCGCCGTCGCCCTGCTGCTTCTGGCCGGCCGCGATCGCATTGACCGGCGCGCGGGCGCGGCCGTGATCGGGGTGGCCACGGTCGCGACCCTGGCCGTCGGCGGTTTCAATGTCGTGATCCTGGTGCTGGCCCTGCTGTCCCTCGGCCTCACCCTGGCCCCCGGCCTGGCCTCGCGCACGGTCTGGGGCGGCTGGCTGGGCCTGATCGCCCTGACCTTCGGCCTCGGCCTGGTCGTCCAGACCGTCGCCCCGGAAGCCGCCCTGATCTTCGTCTGGCCCGGCCTGCTGGCGGCCGTCGCGGCGGCGATCACCGCCGTCTCCGGCCCCGGGCTCGACCGACCCGCCGGACTGGCCCCGTCAGCCGTGGCCGGCGTTGTCGGTGGAGCCTGGCTGTTCGGCATGGCCCATTTCGTCTTCCTCGGCGTCGGCATCGACCTGCCGGCGGCCATGGCCCTGATCGGCCTGCTGGTGCTGATGCTGGTCCGCCCCCTGGCCCCCGCCGCGGGGATGGTCCGGGTCGTGCTGATCGGGGCCGCGGCCTGCCTGCTGGTCGCCGGCGGCCTGTCGGCCGCGGCCCGCTGGGCCGAGCCGACGGCCGTGACCAGCCCGCCCGCCGCCACCGGCTGACGCGGGCTCAGCCCCCGTCGGCCCACACCGTCTTGTACAGGTCGAAGCGACGGTCGCGCAGGTTGCGCACCGTGCCCTGCGACTTGGCCCAGGCCAGATCGGACAGATCCAGGTCGGCCACCGTCACCGTCTCGACGTTCTCGCTGGCCTCGGCCGCCACCCCGTCGCGCGCGAACGGGAAGTCGCACGGCGTCAGGATGCACGACTGGGCATACTGGATGTCCATGTTCTCGACGTTGGGCAGGTTGCCGACATTGCCCGACAGGACGACGTAGCACTGGTTCTCGATGGCCCGCGCCTGCGAGCAATAGCGCACCCGCAGATAGCCCTGGCGGTTGTCGGTGCAGAACGGCACGAATAGCATGCGCGCGCCCTCGTCGACCAGCCGTCGCGCCAGTTCCGGGAACTCGGAATCGTAGCAGATCAGCACCCCGATCGGGCCGCAGTCGGTCGGGATGGCGTGCACGGCGTCGCCGCCCTTGATGTTCCACCAGTGGCGCTCGTTCGGCGTCGGATGGATCTTCTCCTGGGCGTGGACCGAGCCGTCGCGCAGGAAGACATAGGCGACGTTCTGGATGTCACCGTCGTCGGCCCGCGTCGGGTGCGACCCGCCGATGATGTTGATGTTGTACTCGACCGCCATCTTCTGCATCGCCTCAACGAACCGCGGCGTGTAGCGGGTCAGGTGTTCGATCGATTCCGCCGGCGTCAGCTTCTTCGGTTCCAGCGACAGCAGCTGCAGGGTGAACAGCTCGGGGAACACCACGAAGTCCGACCGGTAGTCCGAGGTCACATCGACGAAATATTCGACGTTGGAGATGAACTCCTCGAAGCTCGTCACCTTGCGCGCCTGCAGCTGGACCGTCGCCACACGCACCGTCTCCTTGGTGGCGAAGGCTGCGCCACGGCCGGTGGCCTCGGTATAATAGGGGTTGCGCCAGACCATATGGGCCGCCGTGCCCATCGAGGCGGCGTCGGACTTCAGATAGCCCTCCAGAATCCCGATCGGCTCGAACCCCGCGCGCAGGTGAAAGCCGATCACCGGATCGTTCAGCTTGCGCGCCGTGACCGCGTCCAGATAGTCGATCGCTTCCGGATAGGAGCCCTTGCGCCGCAGCCGGCCCGGCATCCGCCCGCCGAACACGATCCCCTTCAGGTTCTGGGCCTCACACAGGTCGCGACGGGCGTCGTAAAGACGCTGGCCGATGCGCAGGCGGCGACGGTCCGGATCGACACAGACCTCCATGCCGTAGAACCACTCCCCGACCGGATCATGCCGCGCCGCATAGCCACCGCCGGTTATCTCGTTCCACGTATGCGGCGCCATCGCCGTCTTCTCGTCGATGCGGAACCCGGCGGCATAGCCGACGATCTCGCCCTCGTACTCGACCACGAACTGGCCGTCGTGGAAGGCGGCGATCTGGCCGCGCAACATACCCGGGGTATAGGGCGGGATGTCCTTGTAGACCTTGATGACAAGGTCATTGATGGCCGTGACATCGGTCAGACGGGCGTTGCGGATGGTCAGGACGGCGGGTTTGGCTGTTTTGGTCATGGCCTCTCAACGCACAGCGACGCTTGGGGATCAATACCGAAGGTCGCGTCCGGGGCGTGTCATTCCTGTCCGGGCCCCTCCTTGGCAGCGCGGGAGTCCGGGCCGCGGGCGGATATGACCGGCGTCTTGCCGGATACGCCACCGCGGCTCGGGCGTTCAGACTCCGGGAGACGGCGGTGCCGCCCTCCTCCACCCAGGCGGCAAAGTCGCCCCGGCGTCGGAAACAAAAGTGATAACCTATACGTCCGACCGCCCATTCAGAGGACTCAGCCATGGACTTCTCCGGACTTCAGACGACCAGCAAGGTCACTGACGAATGGTCCTACCCCCAGCAGGACGCGCGCGCCTCGGGTCTGCTGCCTGTCGATCGCGCGCCGGACCACACCCTGTACTGGGAGGAATACGGCAATCCGGACGGCGAACCCGTGCTGTTTCTGCACGGCGGGCCGGGTGGCACCTGCTCGCCCGTTCTCTCGCGGTTTTTCGATCCCGCGCGCTACCGGGTGATCCTGTTCGACCAGCGCGGCTGCGGCAAGAGCCGGCCGACCGTCGCGGACGCAGGCCCCGACGTCGCCCTGCTGAAGAACACGACGGACGACCTCGTCGCCGATATCAATCGCCTCCGGCAGGCCCTGAACATCACCGGCAAGATGCACCTCTTCGGCGGCAGCTGGGGCAGCACCCTGGCGCTCGTCTACGCCATCCGGCACCCCGACGCCGTGGCCTCCCTGATCCTCAGGGGCATCTTCCTCGGCGAACGGGATGACCTGCTCTACATGTATCAGGGCAATGCCGAGACCTGGGCGGACCAGCCATATGCGCTCACGCGGCCGGGGACCTATGTCGCCTATCCGGATGAATGGAAGGCCTTCGTGGAGATCGTCCCGCCCGGGGAACGCGGGGACATGATGGCGGCCTACAAGGCGATCTTCGACCGGCGCGTGCCCGACGAGGCCGGCCGCGCGGCGCAACAGGCCGCGGCAGTGGCCTGGTCGGTGTGGGAGGGCACCATCTCCTACACGGCACCGCCGCCCGCCGATCCCGGAAAGAACGCCGAAACGGACTTCGCCCTGAGCTTCGCCCAGATCGAGGCCCACTATTTCGCCAACGACCTCTTCATCGAACCGGGCTACATCCTGGCGAATGTCAGCCGACTGGCCGGCATCGCCGTCCACATCGTCCACGGCCGGTTCGACCAGGTCACCCCGCTTGCGCAGGCCTCCGCCCTGGTCGCGGCCCTCGAGGCGGCCGGGTCGCCGGTCCGGACCTTCATCAAGACCAATGCCGGACACAGCGCCCTCGAAGCCCAGACGGTCATCGCCCTGACCGCGGTCATGGACGGCCTCGACCCTCTGGACGCGTAGAGCGCTCGGAGACGGACCGGCCTTCCGACACGTCAAAACCGGACGTATCCCCAACCGCTGCGAAAAGAACATATTGGCAACCGGAACAAACCGTGCACATAGTCCGCCACACACAGGGAGCGGGTCCAGGCGGGTCTCTCCCGGAACCAGATGGGAATCATGGCAAAGGAGAGTGGCAAGGTGGCAGCTCAGGCGAATTTGAAATTGGTAGGCAAGGACGACGGCGACAAGCAGCGGGCGCTGGAAGCGGCGATCGCCCAGATCGACCGGGCTTTCGGCAAGGGTTCGGTGATGAAGCTCGGCAAGGGCGGCGTGGTGGCGGAAATTCCGTCCGTCTCGACCGGCTCGCTGGGGCTCGACATCGCGCTCGGCATCGGCGGCCTGCCGCGCGGCCGGGTGATCGAGGTCTATGGTCCGGAAAGCTCGGGCAAGACCACCCTGGCCCTGCATACGGTGGCCGAGATCCAGAAGGCCGGCGGCACCGCCGCCTTCGTCGACGCCGAACATGCGCTCGACCCGGGCTATGCCCAGAAGCTGGGCGTCAATCTCGACGACCTGCTGGTGTCGCAGCCGGACACCGGCGAACAGGCGCTCGAGATCGTCGACACCCTGGTGCGTTCCGGGGCCGTGGACATCGTGGTGGTCGACTCCGTCGCCGCCCTGACCCCGCGCGCCGAAATCGAGGGCGAGATGGGCGACAGCCTGCCCGGTCTGCAGGCCCGGTTGATGAGCCAGGCCCTGCGCAAGCTGACCGCCTCGATCAACAAGTCGCAGTGCATCGTGCTGTTCATCAACCAGATCCGTCACAAGATCGGCGTCATGTACGGCTCGCCCGAGACCACGACCGGCGGCAATGCGCTGAAATTCTACGCCTCGGTCCGCCTCGACATCCGCCGCATCGGCGCGATCAAGAACCGCGACGAGGTCGTCGGCAACACCACCCGGGTCAAGGTGGTCAAGAACAAGGTCGCCCCGCCGTTCCGCGAGGTCATCTTCGACATCATGTACGGCGAAGGGATATCCAAGCTGGGCGAGATCATCGACCTGGGGGTCAAGGCCGGGGTCATCGAGAAGTCCGGCAGCTGGTTCTCCTATGACTCGACCCGCATCGGTCAGGGCCGCGAGAATGTGCGCGAGTTCCTGAAACAGAACCCGGACATGGCCGCCTCGATCGAGGACAAGGTCCGCAAGTCGACGAACAAGATCGCCGACGAGCTGCTGGGCACGCCCGAGCCCGACGAGGGCCAGGACCTCGAAGGCTGATCCCCGCGACCTCCCCCGCCGGGGACGTCTGACCGAACACCCCGTCCGGCCGGTCCCTGCGACCCGCCACCGACCCCCGCGGGGTTCGGTCCGGACGAGGCTGGCCGTCCGGCCCGGGGCTTCATGCCCCGACGCCGGACGGCCCTTTTTCTGTTACAGCCTCAGGCTCAGCCGCCGGCTGAACCAGCTTCTCCGTCCCCCAGGAATTCCGTGATGGCCGATATCCCCGCCCTGACCCAGTTCAGCCTGTCCGACTCCGAGGACGGCTATCTGCTGCAACTCGAGGCCGCCGACGGCCAGGCGATGACCGTTTCGGCCAGCCCGGAACAGCTGGACGCCATCATCGACGCCCTCGTGGCCCTGCTCGAGGACGATGACGAGGACGACGCGCCGCCGTCGGTACAGCCGTCGCTCTAGGACCAGGCCGATCGCCGGGCGATGCGTTGCAGGCCTGGCCGGATCCGCAGGAAGGCCACGTAGGCCGCCTCCAGCCCCTGCAGCACAATCCGGTTCCGCGCCAGCAGCCCGACCGGCCGTAACAGGGGGATGGCCCGCCACATGGCGGCGAAGGCCGCCGCCCCGGACAGCATCCGGCCGTCCTCGCGCGCGTGAAACCGGGCCAGCAAATCACCCCGGTCGATCGGGCAGCTTCCCTCTCCGGCGACGTCGACGAACGTGATCGCGCCACGCCGGTCCAGCCGCCGCATCATGGCGATCTCGCGCCGGCACAGCGGGCAGTCACCATCGAACCAGACGTCCACTTCTGCCATGCCGACAATCTGGGCAGTCCGACCGGCGCTGTCATCCCCCCTGCGCTGATCCGCGCAGATGATGCTTTCGCGCCAAAACCCCTATATGACGCCGGTTCGCCCTCCCTCCCGACGACCGAACGTGCGCCCTCATGTCCAGCCTGAAACAGATCCGCTCCAGCTTCCTCGACTATTTCGCGGCCGACGGTCACGCGAAGGTCCAGTCCGCGCCTCTGGTGCCGCAGAACGACCCCACCCTGCTGTTCGTCAACGCCGGCATGGTCCCGTTCAAGAACGTCTTCACCGGCCAGGAGAAGCGCCCCTACACCCGCGCCACCTCGGCCCAGAAATGCGTGCGCGCCGGCGGCAAGCACAACGATCTGGACAACGTCGGCTACACCGCCCGCCACCACACCTTCTTCGAAATGATGGGGAATTTCTCCTTCGGTGACTATTTCAAGGAACACGCCATCGAGATGGCCTGGACCCTGATCACCAAGGACTTCGGCATCCCGAAGGACCGGCTGATGGTCACCACCTACATCGACGACGATGAGGCGGTTGAGCTCTGGAAGAAGATCGCCGGCCTCCCCGAGAGCCGCATCACCCGCATCGCCGGCTCCGACAATTTCTGGTCGATGGGCGACACCGGCCCGTGCGGCCCCTGCACCGAGATCTTCTACGACCACGGCGACCACATCTGGGGCGGCCCTCCGGGTACTCCGGACGAGGACGGTGACCGCTGGGTCGAGATCTGGAACCTGGTCTTCATGCAGTTCGACCAGCAGGCCGACGGTTCGCGCTCGCTGCTGCCCAAGCCGTCGATCGACACCGGCATGGGTCTGGAACGCGTCGCGGCCGTGCTGCAGGGCGTCCAGTCCAACTATGACACCGACCTGTTCCGCACCCTGATCGCCGCCTCGGAACAGGCGACCAACACCAGCGCCGAGGGCGACCGTGCCCCCAGCCACCGGGTCATCGCCGACCACCTGCGCAGCTCCTCCTTCCTGATCGCCGACGGCGTCACCCCGTCGAACGAGGGCCGCGGCTATGTGCTGCGCCGCATCATGCGCCGGGCCATGCGCCACGCCCACCTGCTGGGCGCGGCCGATCCGCTGATGCACCGTCTGGTCCCCACCCTGGTGGCCGAGATGGGCGAGGCCTATCCCGAGCTGAAGCGGGCCGAAGCCTTCATCACCGACACCCTGAAGCAGGAAGAGATCCGCTTCCGCACCACCCTCGGGCGCGGCATGGGCCTGCTGGAAGACGCGTCCCGGGACCTCGGCGAGGGCGGCGTCCTCTCGGGCCAGACCGCCTTCACCCTGTATGACACCTATGGCTTCCCGCTCGACCTGACCCAGGACGAGGCGCGCCGCCGCGGCTTCAGCGTCGATACCGAAGCCTTCGACGCCGCCATGGGCCAGCAGAAGGCCCGCAGTCGCGAACACTGGACCGGATCGGGCCAGACCGCCTCGACCGCCGAATGGCTGGCCCTGCGCGATCGCCTCGGAGCCACCGAATTTACCGGCTATGACACCACCGACGGCACCGGCGCGGTGCTGGCCATTGTCCAGGACGGGGCCTCGGTCGACACCCTCGACAGCGGCCAGACCGCCGAGGTCCTGTTCGACCGCACCCCCTTCTATGGCGAAGGCGGCGGCCAGGCCGGCGATCGCGGCGAGATCGAATGGACCGACGCCTCGGGCCAGCAGGGCGCAGGCACCGTCCTCGACGTCCAGAAGCATGCCCAGGACCTGTTCGCGCACAAGATCGCCGTCACCTCCGGCACCCTGGCCATCGGGGCCACCGTCCAGCTGCATGTCGACGCCGACGCCCGGCTGACGACCCGCGCCAACCACTCGGCCGCCCACCTGCTGCACGCGGCCCTGAAGAATGTGCTCGGACCGCACGTGGCCCAGAAGGGCCAGCTGGTCGACGCTGACCGTCTGCGCTTTGACTTCAGCCACAATGCCCCGGTCACCGAGGATGAACTGGCCCGGATGGAGGATGAGGTGAACGCCGTCATCCGCCAGAACCTGCCCGCCGCCACCGAGTTGATGGCCCCCGAGGCGGCCATCGAGGCCGGGGCCGTCGCCCTGTTCGGCGAGAAATACGGTGACGAGGTCCGGGTGCTGACGCTCGGTCACGCCCTGAACGGGGACAGGCCCTATTCCGTCGAACTGTGCGGCGGCACCCACGTGGCCCGCACCGGCGATATCGCCCTGTTCAAGATCACGGCCGAAACCGGCATCGCCGCCGGCGTGCGCCGGATCGAGGGTCTGACCGGCGAAGCAGCCCGCCAGTACCTGCAGGCCCAGGCCAATGTCGCCCGCCAGCTGGCCCAGACCTTCAAGGTCCAGCCGCTGGACGTCCCGGCCCGGGTCGAGGCCCTGACCGCCGACCGCAAGGCCCTCGAGAAGCAGGTCGCCGAGCTGAAGAAGCAGCTGGCGCTCGGCGGGGCCGAGGGCGCGGCCGTCGTCGTCGAGGAGATCAATGGCGTGAAGCTGATCGCCCGCGTCCTCGACGGGGTCGACGGTAAGGGCCTGCGCGGCGTGGCCGAGGGTTTCCGCACCCACGTCGGCTCGGGCGTCGTGGCCCTGATCGGGGTCACCGACGGCAAGGCCGCCATCACCGTGGCCGTGACCTCGGACATGACGGACAAGGTCAACGCCGCCGTTCTGGCGCGCGCGGCGGTCATCGCCATGGGCGGACAGGGGGCGGGCGGCAAACCGGACTTCGCCCAGGGCGGCGCGCCGGACGGTTCAAGGGCGGAAGACGGCCTGACCGCGATCCGGACCGCCCTGGAGTCCTGAAGCCTGACTAGATCGCGTCGTCCTCGGACGGGGCGGTCAGGTCGATCCCGGCCAGCTTCCAGTCGAACAGGCCGCGCCGTTCCATCAGCAGGGCCAGGTGCTGGTCGGGGTGGCGGCTGTTGGTCAGGGTCACGGCAAAGGTGTTCAGGTCACGATAGGCCCAGGACTGGCGCACCGTGTCCTTGTCCTCCGCGGCCCGCTCCGGCGTTTCGACCTGATCGGGCCGATGCATCGGGTCCGGGGCCCTGGCCGAGCGCACCATGGTGGCGATGGCACCGGGGGTGACGAAGGCATCGACCATCCCGGACACCAGGCTGGGGGCCAGCAGCATCCCCAGGCCGGACAGGACCGGATTGTCACTACGCGGATCGGCGCGCATCCGCGCCACCAGTTCGCCGTTCAGCTCCTCCTTGAGGCTGGCCCGGAACGCCGGAAAATCGACCCGCTCGCGCAGGGCTGCCTCATCGCCGCTCCGGGCGGCCTCGGTCAGCCCCCGGACGGCGAGCACCGGCGAGGCGAAATAGGCCACCAGAAAGGCGGCGATCAGGGCGATCAGGCCCCCGGTCAACAGCTTGCGGTTCATGCGTACCCTCCGGGCACTCAACGCCAGCCCGTCCCTAGGGTTGCCCTGACTCGCGCCGGTCCGCCAGCCCGGCCTATCGGGCGGCGGCGGCCGGCCCCACGGCGGGAGAAACCCCGTCCGGCAGGCCGATATGCACCAGCTTCCATTCGAACGGCCCCTGGCGTTCGAAGGTGAAGACCGTCTTCGAGCCTCCGTCGTCGGTCACCGCCATCCGCGCCCGGTTCACGCCCCAGAACACCGGCTTCGGCATCGGGTCCGCCGCCTCGGCATCCGACACCGGTCCGGTGCGCTGCGAGGCGTAGCGACCGTCGCCCCGGCTCAGCGCGCCGAGGGCCGCCGGCGTCAGATACACGTCCGGATCCGGGGCGCCGGCCACGGCGGGTTCCAGCTGTCGGCGCACAGCCCCGATCGGGTCTTCCAGAAACGACGGGGCGGGGGCCATCGCCGCCGGATTGCCGGTCAGCTGCGGCCGCAGCGACTGGCGCACCGCGGCATAGTCGATCAGCCGTTCCAGGCCGGCCGCGTCATTGGCGTCCGCCGCCGAGCGGATGGCGAAGAAGGCCACGGCCGGAGCCGCGAAAAAGGATACGACCGCCGCCACCAGGGCGATGACGAACAGATTGCCGAATAGGCGCTTCACAGGCGGGCTCCCGTCAGGTTGAGCGCAACCTTGCACCATGCGGGCCCCGTCTCAAACAAAAGGCCCGCCGGACGCGAATCCGGCGGGCTTGTTTGTTGGGCCGCGGTCAGAAGGCTCCGCCTCCTCGACCCGACGCGCCTCTATCGTGGGCCGCGGTCACAGGGCTTCGCCCTGTCGACCCGACGCGGCCTGGCGCTGCGCGCGGCGCTCAAGCAGTGAGCGACCGCGTCGCGAGCGATAGCGCCCGACGGCTACTTCATCGCCTTGGTCAGGTTCTCGGCGACCTTGTCGATGAAGCCTTCGGTGGTCAGCCAGCTCTGCTGATCGCCGACCAGCAGGGCCAGGTCCTTGGTCATGTAGCCGGCCTCGACCGTCTCGACCACGACCCGCTCCAGCGTCTGGGCGAAGTCGATCAGGGGCTGGTTGCCGTCCAGCTTGCCGCGATGGCTGAAGCCGCGCGTCCAGGCGTAGATCGAGGCGATCGAATTGGTCGAGGTGGCCTCGCCCTTCTGGTGCTGGCGATAGTGGCGCGTGACCGTGCCGTGCGCCGCTTCCGACTCGAGGATCTTGCCATCCGGCGTCATCAGCACCGACGTCATCAGCCCCAGCGAGCCGAAGCCCTGGGCCACGACGTCGGACTGGACGTCGCCGTCATAGTTCTTGCAGGCCCAGACGAAGCCACCCGACCATTTGATCGCCGCGGCGACCATGTCGTCGATCAGACGGTGCTCATAGGTCAGCCCGGCGGCCTTGAACCTGTCAGCGAACTCCTCGTCGAACACCTTCTGGAAGATGTCCTTGAAACGCCCGTCATAGGCCTTGAGGATGGTGTTCTTGGTCGACAGATAGACCGGGAAATTGCGCTGCAGGCCGAAGGCCAGGCTGGCGCGGGCAAATTCGGTGATCGAATCATCGAGGTTGTACATGCCCATGGCCACGCCGGACGACGGGAATTGGAACACCTCGTGTTCGATGACCTTGCCGTCGGCCCCCTCGAACTTCATCGTCAGCTTGCCGGGCCCGGGGACCAGGAAGTCGGTGGCCTTGTACTGGTCACCGAAGGCGTGACGGCCGACGACGATCGGCTGGGTCCAGCCGGGGACCAGCCGCGGCACGTTCGAGCAGATGATCGGCTCGCGGAAGACCACGCCGCCGAGAATATTGCGGATGGTGCCGTTCGGCGACCGCCACATCTTCTTCAGGCCGAACTCCGCCACCCGGGCCTCGTCGGGCGTGATGGTGGCGCATTTGACGCCGACGCCGTGCTTCTGGATGGCGTGGGCGGCGTCGATCGTCACCTGGTCGTCGGTGGCGTCGCGGTGCTCCATGCCCAGGTCGTAATAGTCGAGCTCGAGGTCGAGGAACGGGAAGACCAGCTTGTCCTTGATCATCTGCCAGATGATCCGGGTCATTTCGTCGCCGTCGATGTCCACGATGGGATTGGCGACCTTGATCTTGGCCATGCGGTTTGCGCCTCTGATTGGGGGAAGGAATAGGTGACGGGCGGTATAGCCGTCGCGACGCAAGGCGCAAACCCCGACCCCGGTGAAGCGACGGTCCGCATTAACCCTGCCCCAAAAAAGTCACCCATGGTCACGCTGAACCCGATGGCCGACCAGGACTTCTCTTCTCAGGCCCCACGAAACAGGAAAACCGCATGTCGCCGGAAACCCAGACCCTGATCCAGCGCTGGTTCGACCGCTTTGGCGAACCGCCCGTCCTGATCGATGAGGCCCTGATGCGTAGATTTCTCGACGAAGACGCGGACGCGCCCGATGCGGCTGGCCGATGAGCCGTTTGCCCGGAACCGGTCAATGGCACCCTCGTCACCCGACCGGAGGGCGTCGGTCGCTGATCCCCCCCGTCGGGTCCGACCCCCGGGACGCCTGACGATGATCTCCGTGTCGACAGCCCTGACCGGCACCGAGCCGGCGACAGAGGATGGCGCAGACATCACCCCGACATCCGGGCCAGCGCGATGGCGGTCCCCGTGACGTCCGGCGATCCCGAAGTCCTGGTCATCGGTGCGGGCCCCGCCGGCCTGACGGCGGCCACCTACCTGGCCCGGTTCCGGCGCCGGGTTCTGGTCGCCGACGGCGATGAGCCGCGCGCCAGCTGGATTCCGGTCAGCCACAACATGCCCGGCTTTCCCGACGGCATCTCGGGCCCCCACATCCTGGGCCGGATGCGCGAACAGGCGCGGGAATTCGGGGCGCAGATCGAGACCGGTCGTGTCGAGCGGCTTACCCACCACGGGGACGGGTTCATCGGCCGACTGAATGGCCGGGATGTCGCCGTTCGCGCCGTCCTGCTGGCGACCGGCGTGGTGGACCGGCACCCTGACCTGCCCGGTGTCGAGCGCGCCATCCAGCGATCCCTCGTCCGCATCTGTCCGATCTGCGACGGATACGAGGCCGTCGACAAGGCCGTGGCGGTCATCGGCGACAATGACAGGGGCGTTCGCGAAGCGGCCTTCCTGCGCACCTATTCGGACCGGGTCACCCTGATCCACACCGGCCCGCCCGGCGATCTGAGCGATCGTGAAGCGCTGCAACGGCTCGGCATCGCCCTGGTCGAGACCCCGATCGAAAATGTCGGAATCGAGGGTGATCGCGTCACCGCCCTCGGCTGGGGCGGACGGTTCCAGGCCTTCGATCTGGTCTATTCGGCCCTCGGCACCGCGGCCAACGCGACCCTGGCAGAGGCGCTCAACGCCGATGTGGACGAGGACGGCCGCCTGCGGGTCAACTTGCACCAGGCCACAAGCGTGCCCGGCCTTTATGCC
Organism: uncultured Brevundimonas sp.; assembly: GCF_963975535.1. Lineage (GTDB taxonomy): Bacteria > Pseudomonadota > Alphaproteobacteria > Caulobacterales > Caulobacteraceae > Brevundimonas. Next base: position 227,435 of record NZ_CAXBHE010000002.1, read on the forward strand.
GCCGGCGACGTCGTGCGCGGTCTCAACCAGATCGCTGTCGCCACCGCCGAAGCCGCCGTCGCGGCAACGGATATTCACAATCGCCTGCGTCAGGCCGACGGCCTGATGGTCTGAGTCCGGGGCGGGAATCGTCACATCGCCGGATGTACTGTAGCCTGCCGCGGTCGGCGGGGTTTCGGTCCGGCATGATCCACCCGGGAAAGAGCCGGGCGAGAGACCCGGGGAGAGACGATGCGGCTCCTGATCACGGCAGCGGCCGTGCTGTTGCTGGTCACAGGCATCGGCATTGAGCCGGCTTCGGCCCGGAACCCGGCAGCGATGTCTGTGCCGGTCACCCGATCGTTTCAGGACTGGCGGGTGGCCTGTGACAACGGCGGACGCTGCACGGCCTACGCCGGCAATGAAGGCCATGTGACCGGCTTTGTCCTGATCACCATGCCTGCGGGTCCCGACGCCGCTGCCGACATCGCGGTCGGCATCGATCCGGGCGAGGGCGGCAGGAGCCCGGTCCCACGCATCAACGGCTCCGAGTTTCCGCTCGTCTGGTCGAGCCTGGCCCCGCACGATGGAATTGGCCACATCGACGGTGACACCGCGCGCGCCCTGATGGCGGCCATGGCGACGGCCCGATCGCTGGTCCTGTCGGGGGGAGCGGACGACGCCTCGATATCCCTGCGCGGCCTGGGGCCGGCCCTGTCATGGATCGACCGCCACCAGGGGCGACACCGGACCGTCACCGCCCTGCGCCTGCACGGCGACAGGCCCGCCTCGACCGTGCCGCACGCGCCGGTCCTGCCATTGGTCACCGCCGCCCCGGCCATCGACCAGACCGGCTTCGGCCCGGGAACTCCGGTGCCGCCGTCCGTCGACGCCATGCCGGAAATCCGGGTCTGCCGGCAGGACTGGCCGGAGTCGTCCCGCCCCGACCTGACCCTGTCGGCGCGCCTGGATGCGGCGACCGAGCTCTGGGGCCCCAACTGCTTCCTGGCGGCCTCGCATATCGGTCACCTCCTGTACCTGACGGGACCGGGCGGACGCGATCCCCGTCCCCTGACACCGGCGGGGGCGCTCGAGCCGACCGTGGACTTCGTCAACGCCGAATATGATCCAGCCACCCGGACCCTGAGCCAGTATGTCTGGAGGAGCGGCACCGGCAGCGCAGGCCGGATCCAGCACTGGGTCTGGACCGGCACCACCTTCGCCCTGCGCTCGGAACGCGCCACCCGGGAGCTCTGGAATATTCCCGACCGGCTGTGGCCGACGCTGTGGCGAAGTCGCTGATCACCCCGGCGGACCGCCCCCGGGACCTCCCCCGCCTAGCTGCGCTGGTTCCGGATCAGGTCTTCCAGCACCGCCAGCGGTACCGAGCCATTGACCAGAACCTTGTCGTGGAAGGCGCGCAGGTCGAAGTCCGGCCGCGCCTGCTGTTCGGCCCGAAGCCGGGCGATCACCGTATGACCGATCTTGTAGGAACAGGCCTGACCCGGCATCACCGAATACCGGTTGATCTCGCTGTTGGCGGCCCCGACCGGCTTGGCCCCTGACGCGACCATATAGTCGACCGCCCGTTCACGGCTCCAGCCATGGTGGTGCAGGCCGGTATCGACCACCAGCCGCACGGCCCGGAACAGGTAGGACATCAGGAAGCCGACCCGACCCAGCGGATCGTCGGCATAGACGTCCAGATCGTCGGCCGCGACGGCCTCTGCGTACAACGCCCAGCCCTCGTTATAGGCGGAAAAGCCATTGGCGCGGCGGTAGGGTGGCAGGGTCTCGGTCTCGCGCTGCAGGGCCACCTGCAGATGATGCCCCGGGGACGCCTCATGATAGGTCAGCGTCGGCAGCGAGAATTTCGGCCAGTTCGCCGTGCTGCGCAGGTTGATATAGTAGGCCCCGGGCCGCGACCCGTCGAGCGGCGGTCCCTGGTAGTAGCCGCCCGGTGCACCGGCCTCGATCGCCGGCGGTACGCGACGAACCTCGACTCCCGTACGCGGCAACCGGCCGAACAGGCGCGGCAGCAGGGGCTGGAGCGCCGCCACCTGACGGTTCAGGGATTCGATCAGCGCTTCCTTGCCGACATCGGTGTCGGGCCAGAGCTGCGCCGGGTCCTTGTTGAGCGCGTCGATGCGCTCGCCGACCGTTCCCTGGGTCATGCCCCGGGCCTTCAGGATCGTGTCGATCTCGGCGCTGATGGCCGCCACCTGCTCAACACCGATGGCGTGGATTTCGACCGCCGACAGGGTGGTCGTGGTCCAGCTCTTCAGGGCATGGGATAGAAGGCCTCGCCTTCCGGCAAGCGGCCGATTCCGGCCGTATGCACCGCACCGGGCCGCAGCGTTTCGAACACCGCGATCTGACGGGCCAGGGCCGGCTTGACCCCGGCATCAACGATGCGTGCGGCACGCGCGCCGTAGCCGGTATGGCCGAGCGCCGCCGCCTTGCGTTCGAGGGTGCGCACCATGGCCATGTCCGCAGCGGCCTGGTCGGCGAAGGTGCGGAGCTGTCCGGTCGTCAGATCAATGATGAAGTCCGGCGGAACCACGCCCTGGCCGGCGTCTGCCCGGATCCGGGCGGTCTCGGCATCCAGGTTGGGCCCAAGGGCGGACAGCCGGGACAGGAACGCCTCAGCCCCGTCGCGATCCTCGACCCGGTGCTGACTGTCGAGGAAATCGGGAACGGTGAAATAGGAACCCGTCATCTGGTTGACGAGATAGGGGCCCATCCGCCCCCCGCCGACCGCCGAGCCATAGTCGAATCCCGCGCCGGTCGCCGCCCCGGCCGCCCGGAAGGCCGCGATCGCGTAGTTGATGCGGCCCGCCTCGCTCAGACCCGTCCGGTCGAAGTTCCGCAGGATCCGGTCCCGCGCGATGGCCTGGGCACGATCGGCGCGCCAGGCCGCGCCGCCGACGTCGCTCAACCGGGACGACAGATGGGCGCGCTCGCCCCGGTCCAGGCCCAGATTGGTGGCGCTCTCCGGCGAGGACTCAATGTCGTCGTCGAACCAGCGATTCAGCAGGACGTCGAGGGTGGCGTCGGTCCCGACCGCGGCCGGCATCGTCGCGCACCCGGACGCCAGGATCCCCGCTCCGGCGGCGGCGGTTTGAAGCAGGCGGCGGCGATCGATCATGGCTCAACTCCGGAAAGGGGGCGCGCCGATAGCACGCCCCCTCGGGATCAATAGCAAGACCGAAGGCCGCGCCGGGTCAGGCCATCCGGCTCTGCACCCACTCCCCGACCACGGTCTTGAGCACCTCCAGCGGCATCCCGCCCGAGGCCAGGGCCGTGTCGTGGAAGCTCTTGATGTCGAACCGGTCGCCCAGCTGCGCCTTGGCCTCCTCGCGCAGCCGCACCCATTCGGTGTGACCGACCTTGTAACTGGAGGCCTGGCCCGGCCAGACGCAATAGCGTTCGACCTCGGTGGTGACGCTCGATTCCTGGTCGCCCAGGGTGGCGACCATGTACTGGATCGCCTGTTCGCGGCTCCAGCGATTGTGGTGCAGGCCCGAGTCGACGACCAGGCGCGTGGCGCGGAACAGCAGGCTCTGCAGATAGCCCAGCCGGCCCCACGGGTCGTTTTCATAGACGCCCATCTCGTCGGCCAGCTGTTCCGAATACAGGGCCCAGCCTTCCGAATAGGCCGAGAAGCCGATCAGCTTGCGAATCGTCGGAATGCCTTCGGCTTCCGTCGACAGGGTGATCTGCAGATGGTGACCCGGACTGGCCTCATGATAGGTCAGGGTCGGGAGGGTCCATTTCGGCCATTCGGCCGTGTCGCGCAGGTTGATGTAATAGGCCCCCGGACGGGAGCCATCCAGGCTCGGCCCCTGGTAGTAGCCGCCCGGCGCGCCGGCCTCGATGGCCGGCGGTACGCGACGGATGTCGACCGAGGCCTTGGGCAGGATGCCGAAATAGTCGGGCAGCCGGGCCTGCATGGCGGCCATCTGGGCGTTCAGTTCGTCCAGCAGCTGCTGCTTGCCGGCGTCGGTATTCGGATAGATGAAGCGCGGATCCTTGGCCATGGCGGCCAGACGGGCCCCCACGGTGCCCTCGGTCATGCCCTCGGCCTTCAGGATGGCGTCGGCCGCTGCCGTGATCTCGGCCACCTGGGTCAGGCCCAGCTGATGCACCTCCGCCCCGGTGAGCCGGGTCGTGGTGTAGTTGCGGATGCCGTATTCATAAAAGCCGTCGGCGTGCGGCAGGGCCCAGACCCCGGCGTCATGACGGGCCGCCGGACGGGCCTGTTCGAACAGGACCACCTGCCGGCGCAGGGCCGGATAGACCTTGTCGTTGAGGATGGCCGTGGCCCGGGCCGCCCAGTCGCCCTCAAGACCGGCCTCCGCGGCGCGGCGGGTCAGCGAGGTCACGAGGCCGGACTCGGCCGGCGCGGGCGCGAGCCCGGCCTTCATCTGCGTCAGGGTCCGATCAATGACGAAGTCGGGCGGCACAATGCCCTTGGCGAAATCTTCGGTAACCAGGACGGACTCCTGGTCCAGCAGGTCGCCGAAGGCGTCGAGGCGCGACAGATAGGCCTCGGCGTCCGCCGTGGTCGCGATCCCGTGGATGGTGTCGAGGAAGTCGGGGATGTCCCGATAGGATCCACCCAGCTGGCTGATCCGGTAGGGATTGGGCGAACCCATATTGCCGAACCGGTAGCGGTCGAGTCCGATGTTGGTGGTCTCGCCGTCATAGAGAACGGTGGCCAGGTTGACGGCATCCATTCCGGCCAGCTTGGACGCGTCCACGCCCTTGAGCTTTTCGGTGAACTCCCGGCTGAAGGCTTCCCGCTCGGCGAGATCGGTCGGCGTCAGCATGTCCAGCCGCGCCTTGGCGGCGGCATTGGGCCCCTTGTCGAGGCCCATGTAGCTGGCGGCCATGGCCGACTTGGCCAGGATCAGCGCAAACATCGCATCGAGAATACCGTTCAGCTTGGCGGCCTCTGCGGGGTCCGAGCCCGGCGCGGCGACGCGGGCCAGGGCGGCCCCGGCCGGCCCCGCCAGGGCGACCCCGGCGACGGCGGAAAGAAGCAGGCGGCGACGATCGATCATGGCACAGGTCTCCGAAAAAGTGTGAGGCAACAAAGGCGCTGACGGCCGGGGCCGCAAGTGAAACATCGGCAATGTCTGGCCGCAGACGGGAATCCGGCCGGTCTATTCGCCGCGCAATTCCTGCTTCACCCGCTCGGCCAGGATCTTGATATCCAGCGGTTTGGGCAGGAAGGACACCCCCGCCTCGTCCTGCAGCAGGTCCGAAAAATCGCTCTCGGCATAGCCCGAGATGAACATCACCGGCACATCGCCCAGATAGGGGCGCGCCTTCTTCAGCAGGCTGGGTCCGTCGAGGCCCGGCATGATGACGTCCGAGATCATCATGTCGATCTTGCCCGCCCATTCCTCGGCCAGGATCAGGGCCTCCTCGCCGTCCGCGGCCTCGATGACCTCGTAACCGCGCTGGCGCAGCAATTTGGCGGCGATGCCGCGCACGGCGGCCTCGTCCTCGACAAACAGGATCCGGCCCGCGCCGGACAGGTCGCGGGGCGTCTTGACCTTGACCTCGACCGGGGCGACCTCGGCCAGCTCGGCCTCGGCGGCCGCGGGCAGGAAGATGCGGAAAGCCGCCCCGGCCCCCTCCAGATTGACGACATTGATGTGGCCGCCGGCCTGTTCGACGATGCCGTAGACGGTGGCCAGCCCCATGCCGGTGCCTTCATTGACGGCCTTGGTGGTGAAGAAGGGCTCGAAGATCTTGTCGAGGATCTCGACCGGCACGCCCGAGCCGGTGTCCGAGACCTCGATCAGCGCCAATTCCTCAACCGGAGCGTCGTGCCAGCCCATCGCCCGGGCCTCGTCGCCGGTCAGACGCCGCGTGCGGATGGTCACCACCCCGGCCCCGGGCTCGACCACGCCACGCATCGCGTCGCGGGCGTTGACGGCCAGGTTCATCACCGCCGTCTCCAGCTGGCTCTTGTCGGCCAGCACGATCGGCAGATCGCGCCCGTAATCGGTTTCCAGCCGCACATCCTCGCGCAGCAGGCGGCGCAGCAGCACGGCAAACTCCCCGACCAGCTCGCCCAGATCCAGCCGCTCGCGCCGCACCGTCGACTTGCGCGAGAAGGCCAGCAGCTTGCGCACCAGATCGGCCGCCCGGATCGCGGTCTGACGGATCTCGTTCAGCCCCTCATAGGACGGGTCCCCCACGGGATGCCGCTCCAGAAGCCCGGACAGCTGCAGCTGGATGGCGGTCAGCAGGTTGTTGAAGTCATGGGCAACGCCCCCGGCCAGCTGGCCCACGGCCTGCATCTTCTGGGCCTGGCTGAGTTGCAGTTCCATCGACTTCTGGGCCGAGACGTCGAACAGCCAGACGCGGCGCTTGTCGCCCTCGGGTGCCACATAGAGATGCAGCATCCGGTCCGGATGGGCCCGCGCCACCAGTTCGATCGGGCCGCTGGACCCGGCCGTCAACTTGGACCGCGCCTCGATCATGCCGTTGGGCTCGAACAGATGGCCGAAGGCGGCATCGCGGGCCGAGGCCGGTCCCGTCAGCAGCGCCAGGGCCGCATTGGGCTCCTCGACCCGGCCCGAAAAAATGTCGTCGTGGGCGATCACCGCCGAGCCGAACGGCGCGCCGGCGGCCATGGCCCGCCCCTCGCCGGCGTTCGACCCGCTGCCGACCTGCATCGCCGGGGCATGGGCCAGGCCCAGCACCGCCTCGGGGGCGGCACGAACCAGAAACCGCCCGCCGCCGGCATGGCTGATCAGGACCTCCAGCTCACGGGCCCCGATGGTGACGATGGCCCGGGCCTGTTCGCCCTCGCGCGCCTGGGCAAAGGCCATGTACAGGGCCGAGACCGAGCGTCCCTTGGGCAGGGCGACCATGGCCCCGTTCTCCTCGGCCCAGGCCCCGTTGAAGGCCAGCACCTGGCCGCTGGTCCAGACCAGGGCCGCCGGTTCGCCCAGCGCGTCCAGCATCTCGACCCAGACGTCGCCGGTCGGCTTGCGCACCTCGCTGCGGCCGAACGCGAACAGGCCGGTCAGGGCCACGGCGACCGCGGTGAAGATCAGGATCAGGCCGGGCGCGCTGTATGGATTGGTCCGGAAGGCCGGATAGGCCAGGGCCCCGACCGCCAGCACGAAGCCCACGGCCATCACGATCAACAGGGGATCGAACGGGGGACGGGTCTGAGCCTGCCAACTCTGGGTCTGCATGGGGCCTCGCGGAGCCGATTCGCTGGCGGTAGCATACGCCTTTTCCATTCTACCGCTTCTTCCGCCCCTGCATGACGAAGCCGATGACCCGCGCGGCGGCCTCGAAATGCTCGCGCGGGATGCTCTCGTCGACCTCGACCGCCGCGTACAGGGCCCGGGCCAGCGGCACATTCTCGACGATCGGCACCCTGTGTTCCCTGGCCACCTCGCGGATGCGCAGCGCCAGGGCGTCGACGCCCTTGGCCACACAGATCGGCGCGCCGTCGCCCTTGTCCGGCTCGTAGCGCAGGGCCACGGAATAGTGGGTCGGGTTGGTGACGATCACGGTCGCCGTCGGCACGGCCTGCATCATCCGCTGTCGGCTCTTCTGGGCCCGGATCTGCTTCAGCTTGGCCTTCACATGAGGGTCACCCTCGGCCTGCTTGTAGTCTTCCTTGGTCTCTTCTTTGGTCATCATCATCCGCTTGGCGAAGCGGTAGCGTTGCCACAGGTAGTCCGCGCCCGCGGTGAAGGCCAGGAACGTCAGGGCGGCCGCCAGCAGGGCGATCACCAGATCCCGCGCCGCCGGCAGAATGGCCGCCGGACTCAGCGCCGCCATGGTCTCGAAGTCACGGAAATGGGACTTCAGCACCAGCCAGCAGATGACCCCGATCGCCAGCAGCTTGAAGAAGGTCTTCACGAACTGCATCAGTCCGTCGGGGCCGAAGATGCGCTTGAATCCGGCGATCGGGCTCAGCTTCTCCAGCTTCGGCTTCATCTTCTCGGCACTGAACACCAGACCAGACTGGGCCAGGTTGCCGCCGGCCCCACCCAGGATCGTGGCCAGCATCACGGCCCCCAGGAACGGGGCGGCGGCCCAGACGGCGCGATAGCCGATCTCGGCACCGCCGCCGGCGTTCAACGCCCCCATCAGGGCGTGGGGCCGGGCAATGAAGGGCAGCAGGTCCTCGGCCAGCCGACCGGCGAACCAGCCGCCGCTGATAAAGATCACCGCCGTCGCCCCCATCAGACTCAGGGTCGAGGCGACGTCCGGGGATTTGGCAGAATCCCCCTTTTTTCGCGCGTCCGCGAGTTTTCGCGGTGTCGCCTCTTCTGTTTTCGACTCGGGATCGGGCGCGTCAGCCACCGGCCGTCCCCGCGAAAATCCCCGCCAGGGCGCGGTAGCGGTCGATGAAGACCGTTCCGATCACGCCCAGCGACAGGGAGAAAATCGACAGGCCCAGAATGACACTGAGCGGCGAGGCGACAAAGAAGATCTGGAAGGCGGGCATCACCCGCGCCACCAGGCCAGACGCCATGTTGAACACCAGGGCGAAGACGATCACCGGGGCCGCCAGCTGAATCCCCAAGGCAAAACTGTCGGCGATGGTGCGGATGGCCAGGGTGGCAAAATCCTGAACCATCAGCGGCCTGGCCGGCGCCACCAGCTCGTACGACCCCACCAGGCCGGCGATGAACAGATGATGGGTGTTGGTCGCGAAGATCAGGGTGGTGCCCAGCAGCATCAGAAAGGCCCCCAGGGTCGAGCCCTGCTGTGCCTGCATCGGATTGGCGGTCTGGGCAAAGCTCAGCGTGGTCTGCATCGACACCACCTCACCCGCCGTCGACAGGGCCGTCATGAAGGCCCGCAGCAAACCACCGATCATCAGGCCGGTAATCACCTCGCGCAAAACCCATCCGGCCATGCTGCCGATACTGGCGGGCAGGCCCGGCAGGGCCCCGCCGACGATCGGCCACACCACCAGGGATACAGACAGCGCCAGGGCCAGGCGGATGCGCGGCGGCACATAGGTTTCGCCGACGCCGGGGATCATCATCAGGATCGCGCCGATGCGCGCGAAGATCAGACCGCCGGCCCAGACCTGATCGGCGGTGGCATAGGGTTCCACCTCGCGCTCACATCCCGGCGATGCGCGCGGCGATGGTCCGCATGAACCCGCCCAGTAGCGACCCCATGACCGGCAGGAACAGCAGCAGGGAAACGAAGATCGCCATGATCTTGGGCGCATAGACCAGGGTCTGTTCCTGGATCTGGGTCAGGGCCTGGAACAGGCCGATGCTGACCCCGACCACCAGGGCCACCAGGAGCATGGGGCCGCACAGCTGAATCGTCAGCCACAGGGCATCACGCCCGACATCCAGAACTTCAGCGCCGCTCATTCTCAGCTCCAACGATACTGGGCAGAAAATGCCGGGACCATGGTTAATGCGGAGTTAGGAAACCCCTTCAGGGCGCACGAATTGCCGGTTCGTCCCCGCAACCCGCCCCGACCGCAAAATCCGCTGCACTCGGGCGGCACCGATGTTATGGCTGCCCCATGAGCTCGCTGGCCACTGAAGACATCCATCGCCGTGCCGTCGCCGGTGACGGGGACGCCCAGTTCGCCCTGTCGCGCATCTTCGATCGCGAGGGCCGGCACGAAATCGCCGTCTCCTGGCTGGACCGGGCCGCGCGCCAGGGTCACGTCCCGTCGATGACCTGGCTGGGCACCCGCCTGCTGGTCGGTCGCGCCGCGCCGTTCCAGCCGAACGAAGGGGCGGTGCTGCTGGCCCGGGCCGCCGAACTGGGCCAGGCCGAGGCCGCCGCACGGGTGGCCGTGCTCGCCGCGGTCGGCGTCGGCCGTCCGCAGAGCTGGGAAACAGCCCTCGACTGGCTGCAGACGGCCGCCGACCGGGGTGACGCCGACGCCCGGGTCCAGCTGGTGTTGCTGACCGACGATGACGGCGTCGCCGCCGCCGCGGAGCGCCCCGACCCTGACCCGGCCCTGTGGGCCCGGGCCCGCAAGGCGGTCGACCTCAAGGCCTGGCTGACCCCGCCGGTCGCCCGCACGATCTCGGACTCCCCGCGTGTCCAGGTCTTCGAAGGCTTCACCACCCCGGCCGTCTGCGCCTGGATCATCCAGCGCGCCCGCGCCCGGCTGGTCCCGGCCCGGGTCTATGACGCCGACAAGGGCGGCCGTCGTCCGGACGGCATGCGCACCAGCAGCGGGGCCGGCTTCAGCCTGCTCGACACCGACCTGGTCCTGGCCCTGATGCGGGCCCGCATGGCCGCCGCCGCCCCGGGCCTCGACACCGCGACCTTCGAGCCCTGCAACATCCTGCGCTACGACATCGGCCAGCGCTACGAGCCGCATTTCGACTTCCTCAATCCCGAAGCCCCGGCCCTGGCCGGGACCCTGGCCGAGCAGGGTCAGCGCCAGGCCACCTTCCTGACCTATCTCAACGCCGACTATACCGGCGGCGAGACGGCCTTCCCCGAGCTGGACTGGCGCTTCGGCGGCAGGACCGGGGACGCCCTGCTGTTCTTCAACGTCGAACCGGACGGGCGGGTTGATCCGCGCACCCTGCACGCCGGCCTGCCACCGGTCACCGGCGAGAAATGGCTGCTGTCGCAGTGGATCCGCGACCGGCCGCAGCCAATCGTCTGAGCGTCACCGCTCCCCTTTCATCGCCTCCCGCACTATGACTGACCGCATGACCGACTCGCCGACCGAACCCGCCATCCCCCAGTCCGAGGCCGAGGCCGCCGTCCGTACGCTGATCCGCTGGGCCGGCGACGACCCCGACCGCGAGGGCCTGCTCGACACGCCCGCCCGCGTCGCCCGCAGCTATCGCGAGCTGTTCGCCGGCTACGAGGTCGAGCCGCGCGCCTATCTGGAACGCACCTTCGAGGAGGTCGGCGGCTACGATCAGCTGGTCGTGCTCAAGGACATCCGCTTCGTCAGCTTCTGCGAACACCACATGCTGCCGGTCGTCGGTGTAGCCCATGTCGGCTATCTGCCGACCGACCGCGTCGTCGGCATCTCCAAACTGGCCCGGGTCGTGCGCGGCTATGCCAAGCGGCTGCAGATCCAGGAGAAGATGACCGCCCAGATCGCCGACGCGATTCACGAGGTCCTGCGCCCCGCCGGGGTCGGCGTGGTGATCGAGGCCGAACACAGCTGCATGACCCTGCGCGGCGTCGATGTCCCAGGGGCCACCCTGAGCACCAGCACCCTGCTCGGGGTCGTTCGCGACGACCCGCGTACCCGCGAGGAATTCCTCCGGCTGGTGCGCGGCTAGCCTCCGGCCCGAACCTTGCTGCGACAGGCGTGAACACCGGTCAGGAGGGCCGGAATCATGACCTGGACCGCCATTTCGACCCAAAAGGAAACAACGCCCATCGTCCGCGGTGGCTGGCTTGATGCCCTGCGTTTCATCGTGGCCGCCCTGATCATCCTGCATCACTTCCAGGGCGCGGGGCCGGTGGCCCTGGCTGAAGACGTCCATCCGGTGTTCGAGCGGGGCGGTTTCCTGCTCACCAACTTCTTCCTGATCGACTCCGGCTATGTGCTGATGCGGGTCTATGGCGCGGCGCTGGGCCGGGGCGCGCTGTCGCCCGGCACCTTCGTCCTCAAGCGCCTGCTGCGGGTCTGGCCCGCCCATCTGATCATGAGCCTGGGTCTGATTGCCATGGTCGTGCTGGGCACCGCCGCCGGGGTTCCGCCGCGCAATCCGGAATGGTTCCAGTGGGACCAGCTGCCGGCCCAGATCGGTCTGGTCCAGGCGTTCGGCATTCCCGGCGGCCTCGGCTGGAACGCGCCGACCTGGTCAATCTCGGCCCTGATCGGCTGCTACCTGGCCTTTCCATGGGTCCTGCGCGGCCTGACCCGGCTGGGGCCGTGGTCGATCCTCGCGCTGGGGGTGGTCGGCTATCTGCTGGCCAACCAGCTGTGCTGGGCCCTGCTCGACTATCCCGTCTACCAGATGCCGCTGCGCTACGGCTTCTTCCGCGCCCTGCCGCTGTTCGTGCTGGGCATGGCCCTGGCGGGCTTCGCCCAGAAGGTCTGGATCGATCCCCGTCTGGCCCGCTGGGCCGGGGTCGTGGCCGCCGTCAGCCTGGCCGCCATCCAGCTCGTCGACAAACACGCGCTGGCCTCCCTCGTCTGTATCTCGGTGATCATCCTCGCCGCCGGGGCCGTTCCGACTCCGCGTCCGTCGAAATGGGTCGAGAAGGCCGCCCAGGTCTCGTTTTCCATGTTCATGACCAATGAGGTGGTGCGTATCGCCTGGTTCGGCGTGGCCAATGTCGCCATCGCCCGCTTCGACCTGCCGGTCGCAGCCCAGTGGGCCCTGTGGACCCTGGGGGTCGCGGCCGCCGTGGGCTTCGCCTTCGCCTTCCATTTCGGGATCGACAATCCGCTCCAGACCCGCATCCGCGCCTGGCTCAAGGCGCGGTCACCGCGCCCGGTGCGCCTCGGCGGTCCGGTCGTGTCGCTGGAGGGATAGACGGTCGCCGATCGTCAGATCGGCATCCGCATGATTTCCTGATAGGCCTGAATCACCTGATCGCGCACGGCCATGACCGTTTCCAGCGAGGCCTCGGCCGAGGTCACGGCGGTGACCACATCGATCAGACTGCCCTTGCCCTGCACCGAACTGGCCATCTGTGTTTCGGCGGCCTTGGTCGACTGGGTCAGGTCGCCCATGACGTTTTGCAGCAGGTCGGAAAAACCCGCCCCCTGGGCCGCGCCCGCCCCGGCCGTGGCCGAGGTCAGCTCGGTCGGCATGGCTCCGCCCTGGACCGAGGAATAGGCGCGCGCCGCCATCATGGGGTTGATCATCTAGCGCCTCACTTCTTCAGCAGGTCGAGAATGCGGGCGTCCATCGCCCGCGCCGTCTCGATCACATTGAGGTTGGCCTCATAGGCCCGCTGCGCCTCGCGCATGTCCATGGCCTCGACCAGCGAGTTCACATTGGGCCGCAGCACATAGCCCTCACCATCGGCGGCCGGGTGCGAGGGATCATATTCCTTGCGGAACTCACTCTGGTCCGGCCGCACCTCGGCCAGGGTCACGCCCGTGGCCCCGTCGACGTTACGGGCCTCGAACACCGGGATCTGACGCCGATAGGGGGTGCCCGCAGGCGTTCGCGCCGTCGATTCGGCGTTGGCGATATTCTCGGCGATGACGCGCATGCGCGACTGCTGGGCCTTCAGGGCCGAGGCGGCCACGCCCATGGCGCTGTTGCGGGCGACGGGGTCTGGCATGCTCTATCGATCCTCGCTCATGGTGTCAGCGACCCGGCCCGCGGGCGGCCGTGCGCAGCATGTTCATCGACTTCTGGTAGAAGCTGATTGCGGCGTCATAGGCCATGCGGCTCTCGGCCATCTTCAGCATCTGCTCCTCGACGACCACCGTATTGCCATCCAGGGTGGTTTCGGAATCGGGCGCGGCACTGGTTTGGAACCGGTTCTGCGGCGCGGCCGGCGCGATGTGATTCGCGCTGGTCCGGGTCATCTGCAGGGTTCCCCCCTGGCGCAGGGCCGCGGCGAAATCGGTCGGGGCCTTGAGATCACGGCCCACGTATCCCGGCGTGTCCGAATTGGCCACGTTCTGGGCAATGACCCGCTGACGTTCGTCCAGCCAGGACATGCGACCCTTGATCTGGTCCAGCAGGGGCAGGTCGGAAAAGCCCATGGCTTCCTCCCGTCAGACGCGGCGCGCCCGTTCAGATGGGCAGAAAATGCCGCCTGCATGGTTAACGCGGAGTTATCTAAACGACCCGTTAACCACGATCGGCAAGGCTCCATGCGCCGGCCCCCGATCGCGGTGGTGTCGCCGGCGGGGCCATTTCTGAATGAACTTCCTCGACCTTGCCCGCGCCGTCTTCGGTCTGGCCTTCACCCTCGGGATCATCGGCCTCGCCGCCTGGGCCGCCCGACGCTACGCGCCGCAGCTGATGGCCCGCATCAGCGCCGAACGCGGCGAACGCCGTCTGCGCGTCGTCGAGACCCTGGTGCTCGACCCGGCCCGCCGTCTGGTGCTGGTCCGGATCGATGACGAGGAACGCCTGATCCTGCTGGGCGAGGGCCGCGAGCTGATCGAGCCGCGTCAGCCGGCCCCGCCCCTGACGGAGACCGACGCGTGACCGCTCGGGCTTCACGTCAGGCCCTGTTCGCCATCCCCACCCGGGCCGAGGTCAAACGCGCGGCCCTGCTGTCCCTGCTGACCACCGCCCTGTGCCTGTTGTGGCCGCTGGCCGCCCTGGCCCAGGAAGCGGCCCAGACCGGCGCGGCCATCAATGTCGACCTCGGCACCGGGGCCGGCCTGACCACGCGGGTGGTGCAGCTGGTCGGGCTGATGACCGTCCTGTCGCTGGCCCCGTCCATCGTCATCATGACCACCAGCTTCGTGCGAATCATCGTGGTTCTGTCCTTGCTGCGCACGGCGCTGGGCATGCAGCAGTCGCCACCGAACGCGGTTCTGGTTTCCCTGGCCCTGTTTCTGAGCGCCATCGTCATGGCCCCGACGTGGCAGGACGCCTATGATTCGGGCATCCGCCCGCTGCTGGATGAGCAGATGGAGCTGCCCCAGGCCTTCGATGCGGCCTCCGAACCTGTGAAGACTTTCATGCTCGCCCAGGTCGATCGCAGCGACCTCGCCCTGTTCACCCGGCTGAGCCAGGTGGAGGCGAATACCGCGGCCCCCGACCTGCCCCTGCGGGTGGTCACTCCGGCCTTCATGATCAGTGAGTTGAAGACGGCCTTCGAAATCGGATTTCTTCTTTTTGTTCCGTTCCTTGTGATCGATCTGGTGGTCGCGAGCGTGCTCATGAGCATGGGGATGATGATGCTACCGCCGGTGGTGGTTTCCCTGCCCTTCAAGCTGATTTTCTTTGTGCTCGTGGATGGCTGGAGACTGGTCGCGGGAAGCCTGGTCGAGAGCTTCCAGCGGGCCTCCGGAACAGGCTGAATCCCCACCGTCAGTGACCCAAGCGGCAAGCACCGCTTGCCAAGCGCACCAAAACACGCGTTGATCGGTTGGTCTCGCCCGGAAATCGGGCGGCCTTTTTTGGAAACGACCCATGACCACACAAGCTGAACTCATCGCTGCCGTCGCCAAGGACGCCAACGTTTCGCAGGCCGACGCCGGCCGCGTGCTCGAAGCCATCGTCAAGAACATTCACAAGAGCCTGATGGCCGGCGGCGACGTCCGCATCTCGAACCTGGGTGTTTTCGACACCGCCGCCCGTGCCGCCCGCGAAGGCCGCAACCCGGCCACCGGCGCGACCATCAAGATCGCCGCCTCCAAGGCCGTGCGCTTCCGCGTGTCCAAGCCGCTCAAGGATGCGGTCAACAGCTAGGACCCTATTCGGTCAGGCGGCGGCTGCGGGTCCCGCAGCGGCCGCCGGTGCCGGAGCCTGGGTTTGAGGACGGGCGGGGGTCGCAGCTGTGCGGGTCCCGCCGGTCTGCTCCCTGAACCTAGCCTTCATCGCCGTGACCCATCCGGCGAACGTATCAGCCCCACCGGCCGCCGTGCCGATATCGGCGGGATTGACGTCGCCGCCATTGGGCCCCGCCAGGGCGATCCGCAGCGCGCCGGCTGAACGGGCCCCGGGCACCAGCGGCGCATAGTCACGTGACAGCCGGGCCAGCGCCCCCTGGTCATCGACCAGCGAATAACCGACCCCGGCCCGGATCAGCAGGCTCTCCTCGGCCGGCGTGAGCGGCACCGTCGACGCCTTCCAGCGCTCCCCCAGCCGCTTGTCATACGCGGCCGCGGCGCCCGCCCAGTTTTCCTGTTTCCAGAACACCTCGGCCCGCACCTCCGCCGCCGCCGGCGTGGTGTCGCGATCCAGCACCTCCAGTGCATGATCGAAGCGGCCCAGATCCATCAGGGCCCGGGCCTCCAGGGCCCGACGCTCGGCATTCAGGGCGTTGGGCAGCAGCGTCGTGCGCGAGCTCCAGATCGCCTGCAGCGCCTTCTCCGCCTGCCGGTCCATCAGATACACGGTCGCCAGGTCGGTCGCGACCTGGGCCTTGGCCACACCCTCCAGCCGGTTGTCGACCTGGTGTTTCAGCAACTCGGCCGCCTGGTCCAGCAGGTCCACATTGACCAGCCGCCGCGCCAGCCGCCGCACCATCTCGTCCCCGTCGGCCCCGACCGGGGTCAGTTCGCGGAAGTCGTAGAACAGCCCCAGGGCCTGGATCGGCTGCAGGCCGTCGGCTCCGCCCTCGAGAAACAGGCTGCGGAAGGCGTTGGACAGATCGGCCTGGAGATCGGCCGCCCCGGGCAGGACGGCCATGCGCGTACCGGCCCCGCGCAGCGCCGTCAGCGCCTCCCGGTACAGGCCCTGCGACAGATACAGGCTGCCCAGCTGCCGGATCACGGCCAGTTCGGTGGCGTCCCCGCGCCAGCGCCAGCGCAGCGATTCCAGCTGGTCGGCCGCTGCATCGGGTTTCAGGGTGCCGCGGTCCAGTTCCATCCGCACCACGGCCAATTTGGCCGGCGTGGCGATGCCGTCCAGCGGGGCCCGGGCCACGGCCTTGTAGACGGCCAGGGCCCGGTTGCCCTCGCCCTGCAGCTCGAACAGCCGCGCCTGGACCAGCCGGGCCGCCAGCTGGTCGGCCGCGCTCGTCGGCTGGCTGAAACTGTAGGCCAGCAGGGATTTGGTGGCGTCGAGGTCACCGGTCTCCAACGCCGCCAGCGCATGGGCGGCTCCGAAACGGGCGCGCCAGGCCTCGGGAAAGCTGTCGATGACCGAAGCGCCGGCGATGAAGCCCCGTCGCGCCTCGGCCCAGTCGCCCTGCTGGGCGGCGATATAGCCCTGCCAGACCCGCGCCGACGGATCGCCGGCCAGGGCACCGGCGGCGAAATCGGCCTGGGCCTCCTGGATGCGGCCGATCGACACGCGGGCCGCGCCACGCAGGCCGCGAACCTCGGCCTCCCCCGCCATGTTCGGAGCCTGGTCGATGATCGAATTCAGGATCCCGACGGCCTCATAGCCCAGCCCTGAAGCGACCAGGAACCGGGCCAGGGCCAGCCGGGCCTCGATCGGGGCCCGCGGATTCTGGCCGGCGGCCTGGGACTCCCCGGCGGCCCGGTTCTGAAGCTCGCGGAAGCGCGGGGCAAAGCCGCCCGGACCGGCCTCGCTCCATTCCGGCAGGATCAGGGCGGCGAACCGGGCCTTTTGCGGTGCGCCGGTCGGTGTTTGCGCCGCGGCCAGCAGCACCGAAGGCGGCGACAGGATCAGCCCGCCCGGCCGCGTCAGCGACACCAGGTCGCCGTCGGCGGTGACCCGAAGATCGTCGGTCGGGGTCTCGATCGCCAGCCCGTGCGCCGTCGGCAGCAGGGTCATGTCGACCGTCTGGCGACGCTGGCCCAGACCCTTGCCCGGGGCGAGGGCCGTCACGGCCGCGAAACGGTCGCCGACCAGCGGGTCGGTCAGCCACACGGTCCGGGTCGATCCGGCCATCCGCACGACCAGCGCCTGGTCTCCGCTCTCGGCGCGCGTCACCTCGACGCCCGCGGCGGCGACGGGCTGCCCGCCGATCACCACGGTCCAGGCCGATCCCTGGCTGATCACGGACACCGGCAGGTTGTCGGGGGCGGCGATGCGAACGGCGATATAGTCGGTTCCGGCCGCCCAGCGGGCATCGGTCGCCGGCCCCAGGGTCCGGGCTCCGGCCATGTCCAGCCGCGCGACCGTATCGAATACGACCCAGACCGCCGCCCCGCGGCGGAACACGGCCGCGCCGACCGGCTGGGTCCAGGCAAAATTCAGCGAGACCTTGTCCGCCGTTGCGGTTGCCGTCACCGGAATGACCGCAGCGGCGGCGGTGGTCGCCGCCGGGGCCTCGGCCGGTGCGGCCGTGCCCGGGGCATAGAGATTCAGCCACACGGCGCCGTCGGCGTTGCCGCTGCGGACGTCCGCCCCTTCGGCCAGGGTCAGGACCAGCTCCGTGGCCCCGGGCACCGACCGGGTCTCGACACTCGCGACCCCCTTGGGTGGATCGACCCGCAGGCGCGAGATGTCGGGGGCGGCGGTGGCACCGATCCGCACGATGACCGCCTGGCCCTCGCGCCGCACCTGCGATCGGGCCCCGATCACCCCGGCGAATTCGACCCGGGTGAAGCGGGGATTGGCCCCGACGCGAATTTCGATGGGCGCGACCGACGCGCCGAATTCCTCGGCCAGCGGAGCCAGCGGCGACAGCACCACGGCACCCGCCGCGGCAGCCGCCACGGTCGTTCTGAGGATGCGCTTGCTGGATGAGACCCCGGACATACGCGCGCACACTCGCGCGAAGCCCTTTAATCGCGGTTAACGGAGAATGACCGGTCATCCGCCCTCGTCGCCCGGCCCGCGACACTGACGACGCTTGCAACCTCGCCCGCCGGGGCCGACACCCCCGGCATGACCGACGTTGAACATCCGCGCCTCAGCACCCTGTCAACCGGTCTGCGTTGCCGTTGCCCCCGTTGTGGCGAGGGGCCGCTGCTGACCGGCTATCTGACCATCCGCGACTCCTGCCCGGAATGCGGTCTGGACTACAGCTTCGCCGACCCGGCCGACGGCCCGGCCTTCTTCGTCATGTCTGCGGTCGGGTTGATCGGGATGATCGGTCTGATGGCCTTCGACCTGATCCTGCACCCGCCCATCTGGATGCATCTGATCGTCACCCTGCCGCTGCTGATCCTGATGTGCCTGGCCACCCTGCGGCCGTTCAAGGGCTGGATGGTCTCGGAGCAGTTCATTCACAAGGCCGCCCAGGCCGAATGGGCGAGCGTCGGCAAGCACGGGGCCGGGACGGGCCCCCGCGGTCGCCGTCCGGACTGACGCTGTCAGGCCACCTGCAACTCGGGCCGGTCGACGTCTTGCGAATTCTGCGGTTCCGAGCCTTTCGCGCAGAGCGCGCTCGCGATGCCCATGAGCAGGACCTCCATCTCGATCGGCTTGGGGACATGACCGTCAAAGCCGGCGTCCAGGAATTTCCTGCGGTCACCATTCGAAGCATCTGCCGTCAGGGCGATGATCGGCACGCCGGCCATCGCGGACCGAAGCGCACGGATGGTCCGGGTCGCCTCCAGACCGTCCATGACCGGCATATGGATGTCCATCAGGATCAGGTCGAAATGGCCGCTCTGACAGGCCTCGACGGCCTTCGCGCCGTTGTCGGCAAAGGTCAGGTCCCAGCCGAATCCGCCCAGCAGGGCCCGGACCACGGCCTGGTTGGTGAGGTTGTCCTCGGCCACCAGGATTGCGCACTGTGCCGGCAATTCAATTTCCGGTTCCACCGCCTCGACCGCGTCCGCCACGGCGATGATCAGCGGCAGCGTCACCGAAAAGGTCGAGCCCGCGCCCGGCGCGCTGACCACGGAAACGTCGCCCCCCATCAGCATCGCCAGCCGCTTGTTGATCGCCAGCCCCAGGCCGGTGCCGCCGAAGGCCCTGACAGAGCCGGTGTTCAGCTGGCTGAATGCCTTGAACAGCCTGGTCTGCTCGTCCGCACTCAGACCGGCTCCGGTGTCGGTCACCGCGATGGTGAAGGTATCCGCCGGGCGGTCTGAGCACCGGGCCACGACCGTGACCTCGCCGGCGTCCGTGAACTTCAGCGCATTGGAAATGAAGTTCGAGACGATCTGCCGGAGCCTCTGGCCGTCGGTCGAGATCAGCGGGGGCAGATCCGGCGCGACAACCAGGCTGAACGCGACCCCCTTGTCGTCGGACACCGCCTGCCAGAGCCCGGCCAGGTCCCCGAGGATACCGGCCACATCGACCGGACCGGGCACGACATCCAGGCGACCGGCCTCGATCTTCGACAGATCGAGCACGTCGTTCAGCACCGTCGTCAAGCCGCGACCGGACTGCAGGATCATCTGGACATGGTTGCTCTGTTCGGGCGCAAGAGGGGTCTGGGCCAGCGCCTGCGCGGTCCCCAGAACTCCGTTCAGAGGGGTGCGAAGCTCATGGCTCATCATGGCCAGGAACTCGGACTTGGCGGCGCTGGCACGCTCGGCAACCTGTCTGGACCGGGCCGCCTGTCGGGTTCTCAGAATCAGGCGTGTCTCGGCCTGGACCTGCGCCGTTACGTCCCACATCGCCCGCATGCGACCGCGTCCGCCATCGATGGTATCGACCACGGCGGACTGGGACTTGATCTGAAGCTCCGCGCCCGCACGGGTTCGGTAGGCCCAGGGGCGCGACGACAGTCGGGTCTTGTCATTCCCGAACGCCGCCATCTCCGCGACGAAGGCGTCATGCTCGCGGGGGGCCAGCACGTCCCACATGCTCAGGGATGTGAACTCCTCCCGGCTCCAGCCGAACAGGGCAATCGCGGCATCATTGACCCGCACGAACGCCAGGGTGACCGGGTTCAGGATCCAGAGCGGTACAGGATTGTCGTCGAACAGCGTCAGCGACAGTTCCTCACGGACCTTGAGTTCGGTGATGTCCGCTGCGATCGACACCATGCCGCCTGCCGGCAGCTTGCGGTCCCTGATCTGGTACCAACGGCCGTTCGCCTGCCGCTGTGTGATCGTGCGACCGGACTTGCGGGCCTTCATTCGCCGGGAAAGCGCCGCCCCGGCGGCGGGGTCGGCATCAGCGACCGAGTACGCCGTTCCTGTGGCCACCAACGCGGCGAAGGATTTGCCTTTCGCCAGCTGGATCGACGCGTCCTTCGCCGCCCTGGCATATTCGCGGTTCCACTCCTGCAGGCAGTCGTCTTCGTCATAGATCGCCACACCGACGGGCACCGTCATGAGAATGCCCCGCAGATACTCGACCTGCTTGCCCAGCGCAGTCGCCGCCTCATCCGCGGTCTTCCGGGCCGCCGCCACGGTCGCCAACTGGGCCCGGTGGTCACGCTCGACCCGGCTTCGATCGTCGCGATAGATCATCCAGGCCGGCCCGAAGAAGGCCGCGAACCCGAGGAGGGTAAGACCGCTCAGAACGAGCACATCAGCCGACATGGCGCGGTCCGAAAGGGCCATGGCGATCGGCACGACGGTCGGGGACGCGCAGATCAGACCCAGCCGGGGCGCATTTCTGAACGCGGCCCCCAGCAGTTGCAGACCAATCATCGAGACCAGCAGCGACACCGCCGCTGAAAGACTGGCCTCATCCACGGCCAGCAGGATCGGACAGGCGATCAGCGCCGCAACGTCGATGACGATCGCCGTATCCGGGTTCCTGAAACGCGCCACGACGTGGGCCTTGTACCAGGCGGACCGGGTCACCATCAGGAAGCCGAGGCACCAGATCAGCCAGAACACCGCACTCCAGATCGCGCCAATGGCCAGCAGGGCCACGGCCCCGCACACCGGAAACAGGCGCTGCGCCACCTGTATCCAGCGATGATCGACCGTGGAGATGTCGTTGGGGTGCATGTCGGTCTCGAGCGCGTGCGTTCTGCCGCAACCCGCGAACCTAGCGATGAACCATGGAAGAACGGTGAATGCCGAAACCCGGTGACCCGGCGCGGCCGTCTGCCGGACGCCCACGGCGACAGGGGTCTGACCCTTCGCCAGTCTCAAGCCGGTCGCGGGCCAGTCGAGCGGTGCGGTTCCGGCGTCAACTGCGCCCGATCGAAGGGCGGCCATGCTGCAGACCGGTGCGCACGGGCACGGATGAATGGCGACCCCGGAGGGACTCGAACCCCCGACCTCTGCTTTAGGAAAGCCTTGCTCTATCCGGCTGAGCTACGGGGTCACGGACGCTGACCTAGCGGCTCGGCGGGCGGGGGGGAAGCGCAACGGGCCGCGGCAGGGTAAATTTTCCCCACCGGCCCCGCACGCCGCAGCGCCCGGCCCGCCGTCCTGATAGTGGTTAATCACCCTTAAGATACAACATCTTGTAGGGAACAAACCCCGAATACGGCAGTGTCAGTGATTCGGTCCTGATTCGTTTCACCCCTGTTCCGCCGGTTAACCACGCTCCGTTAAGTCCGGTCTTCGGCAGCCCTAGACCAGCAACATCAGCATCGGCAGAACGACACCGGCCAGCAGCAGCCAGCGCGCGGTGACGCGCGAGCGGCTGACCATGGCCCCCATCCACATGCCCAGCAGGGTCGACAGCACCAGGCCGACGGACACCAGGGTGAAGAACCACTGCAGCAGCAGCTTCGACAGCGGCGGGGCGGGCTTCGGTTCCGGCCTGGCGGCCTCGACCACTACCGCCGCCGGGGCGGCCGCCTCGACCGGAGCCACGACCGGCGCGGCCTTGGGCTTCTTCAGCGCATAGACCTGGTCCATGTGCATCCGGCCCAGCTTCTCGAGGATCGGCGGCGGGGTGTAGCCCTCATGGCTTTCCTGCAGCCGGAAGATCTGCAACCCGCCGGTGATCGCAAACAGCAGCACGCTGGGCGCGATGAGCATGCCCAGGAACAGGTGGGCCTGGCGGATCAGCATCGGCCAGGCGATCGGCTTGCGGGCGGCGGGGGCAGTTTCGGTCAAGGTCAGGCTCCGGAAAGGGGGTCGCCCCCAATGTGCGGTCCGGGCCGCGTTCAGCAAGCGAAATCCTCGATCCGGCCTGCGACCCCGTCGACCGGCGGATACGACTTGAGCAATGCCCCGCGAATCGCCACCTTCATCGCATCATGAGTGATCGCCCCACGGGTCTGGCCCCCTCGCGCGTCGTCGCGGTCCTGGGCCCCACCAACACCGGCAAGACCCATCTGGCGGTCGAACGGATGCTGGGTCACGCCTCGGGCATGATCGGCCTGCCGCTGCGCCTGCTGGCGCGCGAGATCTATGAGCGGATCGTCAAACGCTGCGGCGCGGCGGCGGTGGCCCTGATCACCGGCGAGGAGAAGATCGTGCCGCCGCGGGCCCGGTTCTTCGTCTGCACCGTCGAGGCCATGCCCCTGGAACGCCAGGTGGAGTTCCTCGCGGTCGACGAGATCCAGCTGGTCGCCGATCCCGAGCGCGGTCACATGTTCACCCAGCGGCTGCTGCACGCCCGCGGCCGGTTCGAGACCATGTTCCTGGGGGCCGGCACCATGGCCCCGCTGATGCGGGCCCTGATCCCCGACCTCGAGATCATCGCCCGCGAACGCCTGTCGACCCTCAGCTATGACGGCTCGAAGAAGCTGACCCGCCTGCCGCGGCGCAGCGCCATCGTCGCCTTCTCGACCGACCGGGTCTACGCGATCGCCGAGCTGATCCGGCGCCAGCGCGGCGGGGCGGCGGTGGTCATGGGCAGTCTGTCGCCGCGCACCCGCAACGCCCAGGTCGAACTGTTCCAGTCCGGCGAGGTCGACTTTCTGGTGGCCACCGACGCCATCGGCATGGGGCTGAACATGGACGTCGACCATGTCGCCTTCGCCGGTCTCAGGAAGTTCGACGGCACCCGCACCCGCTGGCTGCACGCCCATGAGATCGGCCAGATCGCCGGCCGCGCCGGTCGTCACCTGCGCGACGGCACCTTCGGCGTCACGGGCGAATGCGACGGGCTGGACACCGACCTGGTCGACCAGGTGGTCGAGCACCGCTTTGATCCCGTTGTGGCCGCCGAGTGGCGCAACGCCCGGCTCGATTTCGACACCCTGCCCGACCTGCTGCGTTCGCTGGTCGAGACGCCGGGCGTCCGGGGGCTGAAGCTGGCGGCCCCGGCGCTGGACGAGACCCTGTTGCGCCGGGCCATGGCCGATGACGACGTCAAACGCATCGGGCGCTCGCGCGGGGCGGTGATGCGACTGTGGGAGGCCTGCCAGCTGCCCGACTTCCAGAAGACCACCCTCGACGAGCATGCCCGTCTGTCGAAGGAGATCTTCCAGGCCCTGACCGGGCGACGCGGGCGGCTCGACAATGACTGGATCGCACCCCGCTTCGCCCGGCTGGACCGCGACGACGGCCAGATCGACCAGCTCTCGGCCCGGCTGGCCGGGGTCCGCACCCTGTCCTACATCGCCAACCGCGCCGACTGGCTGGACCAGGCCAGGGACTGGCGCGACCAGACCCGGGTGCTGGAGGAACGGCTGTCCGATGTCCTGCACGAGCGGCTGACGGCCCGCTTCGTCGATCGCCGCACCACCGCCCTGATGCGCTCACTGAACGACCGCCCCGACCTGGCCGCCGAGGTGGCCGCGGACGGTCGGGTCACGGTCGAGGGCGAAGTGGTCGGTCATCTCGACGGGGTCCGTTTCGCGCCCGACAAGGGCGGTTCCACCCTCGCCGACCGCACCCTGAAGGCCGCCGCGGGTCGCGCCGTCAGCCCCGAGATCGCCCGCCGGCTGGGCAGTCTGACCGCCGATAGCGACGACGCCTTCACCGTCACCCCGGACGGCATGGTCCTGTGGCAGGGGGCCCAGGCGGCGCGGATCACCGGCGGCGATCCCTTTGCCCCCCGGGTGCGCCTGCTCGGCGACCTCGGCCCCGTCGCCACGCGTGACCGCGCCCGTCAGCGCATCGAGGCCTGGCTGGCGGCCGAGGCCGGGCGAGCGCTGAAATCCCTGCGTCGCCTGCGCCGGGCTTTGGACAGCGGCACCCTCAAGGGTCTGCCCCGGGGCCTGGCCTTCCGTCTGGTCGAGGCCGGCGGCGTCATCGACCGGGCCGAGGTCGAGCGCGACCTCCACGCCCTCAGCCCGGCCGAGCGCCGCACCCTGCGCACCTTCGCCGTGCGCATGGGTAGCCACTCCGTCTGGTTGCCCGATGTCTTGAAGCCACGGGCCCGCGCCCTGGCGCTCGCCTTCGTCGCGGATCAGCCGTTCCGGCCCCGAACCGATGGTCTCACCCGGCTGCCCGATCCGCCGCCTTCGGCCCGGACCCTGTCGGCCTGGGGCCTGCGTGCCGTCGGACGCTGGGCCGTGCCGGTCGAGGCGCTGGATCGGGCCGCCGACCGGCGCGGCAAGGACGGTACCCTGCCCGCCCCGGTCCTGGCCGAACTGGGCTGGACCGCCGATGAGGCCCGGGCCCTGACAGCCGCCCTGCGACCGGCCCGGACGCCCGAGCGGCCCGGACGGCCGGTCGTGCCGCCGAAGGACTCGCCCTTCGCCGCCCTGGCCGCCCTGACTCCGGTGACACCGCGCGCGCCGCGCCGCCGCGCCGCGACCCGTCGACGCACGACACCCAAGGCATGACGCCCTCCGGCTGTCGCATCGACATCTGGCTGTGGCGGGCCCGGTTCCTGCGCACCCGGTCGCTGGCCACCGCCTTCGTCGACCGCGGGGCGGTGCGTCTGACCCGCCACGGACGGCAGGCCCGCCTCGACCGGGCGGCCCGACCGGTGCAGGTCGGCGACACCCTGGTCTTCGCCCTCGATGGCCGTCTGGTCGAGTTGCGGGTCGCCGCGCTCGGGACGCGCCGTGGCGGCTCGGCCGAGGCCCGCGGCCTCTATGTCCCGGTGGACCCGGTCATGCCCGGCGGTTGACAGGGCCCCGGCCCGGGGTCATGTCCGCAGGCCATTCCCTCCCCCAACGTCCGCCGGTATTCCAGCCCCGCCATGACCTACATCGTCACCGACGCCTGCGTGAAATGTAAATTCATGGACTGCGTCGAGGTGTGTCCGGTCGACTGTTTCTACGAGGGCGAGAATTTCCTCGTCATCGCGCCGGACGAATGCATCGACTGCGGCGTGTGCGAACCGGAATGCCCGGTCGACGCCATCGTCCCCGACACCGAGGACGAGCCCGACGGCAAATGGCTCCAGGTCAACGCCGAATATGCCAAGGTCTGGCCCAACATATCCGTCAAGGGCACAGCCCCCGCCGACGCTGCACAATTCGAGCGCGAGACCGGCAAGTTCGAGAAATATTTCTCCCCCAAACCCGGCAAGGGCTCCTGATCCCCGGGTCCACGTCGGACCGGTGACGTCCCTCTCCGCGGGCGGGCCTGCGGATGTTTTGAAATTCCGGCATTTTGTGATAGGTTCATCGTCATTGGGTCGGGCGGTCAGCGAATTATTCGCCCCGCCCGCGTTTGCGACAGAACCCCGCCCACGAAGGCAGGGTCGGCCAGAGGTTTGGTGATCCGTTTCCGCAATGATGTCTAAGCCTGTCCCCTCCGACGGCCCCCGCCGACGGAGAGGATTTGACGTCTCTGTGTTTTCGACTCGCCCGCCACTGCTGCCGGGAAAGGAATGACATGACGAGCAAGAGCGGTCTGGAATTCAAGGTTGGCGACGCGGTCGTCTATCCGGCGCACGGCGTCGGCAAGGTCGCCGCCGTCGAGGTCCAGGAAGTCGCGGGCATGGAACTGGAAGTCTATGTCGTGACCTTTGACCACGAGAAGATGACGCTGCGGGTTCCGACCAAGAAGGCCAAGACGGCCGGGCTGCGCACCCTGGCGGCCGACGATGTGGTTACCAAGGCCCTGACCACCCTCAAGGGTCGGGCCCGCATCAAGCGCACCATGTGGAGCCGCCGCGCCCAGGAATACGAAGCCAAGATCAACTCCGGTGACCTGATCTCGATCGCCGAGGTGGTTCGCGACCTGCACCGCGCCGACAGCCAGCCGGAACAGTCCTATTCCGAGCGTCAGCTCTATGAATCGGCGCTCGACCGCATGGCCCGCGAAGTCGCTGCGGCCAACCGCATCGACAAGGGGGCCGCCGTCGAACTGCTGGCCAAGTCGCTCAGCGCCAAGAAGGCCGTGCTGTCGCCGGCCGCCATCGCCGCTGCGGCCGCCGAAGCCGAGGCTGAAGCCGAAGCCGCCTGATCCGCTGACGCCATCTGACGAACCGGAACGCCCGCCTTTACGGCGGGCGTTTTGCTGTCCAGAGTTCCGCACGGGAGGATGGACCAATGTTGATCATGATTGCGGCCGCAGCGGTCGCCGCCCTGTCGACCCCACCACAAGCGTCGGCGGACTGCCGCACCGTGAGCGTCTACTTTCGATCGGGGCGAGCCGACCTCGAGCCCGCGGCGGCTGGTCTCCTTGATACCGTCTACGCGCTGGTCGGATCGACCGACGGGTCGCGCCGGGCGGCGACGATCACCGGCCATATCGACAGCGACGAACGGGCCCAGGGCCTGACCACCCTGGACGAGGAACGCGTGGCCGCCGTCTGGAGTCGCCTCGAGGCGCTTCGCGCCGGGCGGGGCGACCCCTGGTCCTTCACGGTCAGCAGTATGGACGACACGACGCCGGCCCGACCCTCGTCAGACCCGGAGCAACTGAACAGGCGGGCCGAGCTTGCCGTCTGTCCAACGGCAGGCTGACCCGCCCGCACTCAGAAATATTCGGCGTTGGCCGGACACTGGGCGCTGATGCGGCGCGCCGTGATGCTGGCCGGAATATAGGGCAGGCCACGGGCCAGCTGGGCCCCGCCACGAAAGCGGAAATGTTCCGCATCATAGGGCCCGTTCAGCCGGACATTGACGCTGCGTCCCTTGGGATCGCGACAGACCCCCTCGAACCGGGCCTGGCCGTTACCGACCACCCGCACCGGATAGGTACACTGCCAGCGGCGCGTCGACAGCCCGCCGAAGAAGCGATTGATCTCGCTGGGCCGCACGCATTTGGTCTCGGTATCGCCCACGCCCAGGGCGCTGGTCGTATATTCCCAGTAGCCGGGCAGGACGGTCTGGGCCGGTGCCGGGGTCTGGGGAGCCGCCGCCGATGCACCCAGCATCAGGGCACCGGCCAGGACCGGAACGGCGGTCGCCAGGGTGCGGGTCAGCAGAGCAGAAGGTTTCATGGTCGCCCCTCGGTTTGAAAACGTCGTCATCGATAGAGTCTCTATATGGTGTCATTTGAACGGCGGCTGAACAGCCCCGTTCGACTCCGGACATGCCGGTTCGGCCTTGACGTCCGGACCACGCGTCCTCTATACGGCCCCCTCTCGCGCGGGACATTTGCCCGCGCGTTCCTGTTTCATGCGTCCGGCTCCCTGTTTCCGGATGTGACCTTTAAGGATCTGACGATGTCTCGTCGTTGCGAACTCACCGGTATCGGCCCGATGGTCGGCCACAGCGTGAGCCACTCGAATGTGAAGACCAAGCGCCGCTTCCTGCCGTCGCTGAAGACGGTCAAGCTGGCGTCCGAGTCGCTGGGCCAGTCCTTCAGCCTGCGGATCTCCAACGCTGCGCTGCGCACCCTCGACTACAAGGGTGGCCTGGACGCCTTCATCGTCAAGGCGCGCGACGAGAAGCTCTCGACCGCCGCCCAGCGCATCAAGCGTCAGGTCAAGGCCAAGCTGGCGGAACAGACCGCCGCCTGATCGGCTCTGCATCCCGATTCTGAACGAGGCCGGTGGCGACACCGGCCTTTTTCTTTGCCCGTGATCACCCTTGCGCCCGCGGCCCTTCGCCCTACCCTCGCTCCGGTCATCTCCGGAGTTCATCGTGTCCGCCACCGTCGCCCGACTTGCCGCGCCCGCAGTCGCCGCCCTGACCCTGGCCGGCTGTGCCACGACCCCGCCGCCGCCGCCCGGGCCGCGCGTCTCCACCGCCTTCACCCTCGAGACCGACCAGCCGCGCACCGCCGCCCAGCTGGCGCTGCGCTTCGACCATGCCGACCTGTCGTTCCGCGTCAGTCCCGAGGCCCGCGCCCTCAGCGCCGTGGCCGGGCTCGGCTTTACCGCCACCGCCCCGGTGTCGCAGCTGGCGGTCGAGCTGGACACGGTGTTCGACATCTCCGCCATCGCGGTCGACGGGATGCCGGTTTCCGCCGGACACTGGGCCAATACCGACGGGCACCTGACCGTCGACCTGCCGCGCGCCCTCACCACCGGTGAGTCGGTCAACCTTCGCATCGCCTATGCCGGTCGGCCCCGGGTGGCCCCGAACCCGCCGTGGGACGGCGGCTTCGTCTGGGCGACGACCCCGGACGGGCGGCCGTGGGTCGCCACCGCCGTCCAGGGCGAGGGCTGCGACCTGTTCTGGCCCTGTATCGACCATCCGCTGGCCGAGCCGAACCGCGTCGACCTGCACATCACCGTCCCGACCGGCCTGTCGGCCCCGGCGAACGGTCGCCTCACCGGCGTCGTCGACCAGGGCGACGGCTGGACCACCTGGAGCTGGAGCGCGACGCGGCCCAACACCTATGCCGTGGCCCTCGACATCGCTCCCTATGTCGCGCTCAGCGCCGACTACACCAGCCGCTACGGCAATACCGTGCCGATGATCTACTGGTACCTGCCCACCGACGACCCCGACCGGGCCCGGGCCCTGTTCGATGAATTTCCGCGCATGCTGGACTTTTACGAGGCGACGGTCGGCCCCTACCCCTTCGGGGACGAGAAGATGGGCGTGGTCTCGACCCCGCACCTGGGCATGGAGCACCAGACCATCAATGCCTACGGCAACGGCTACAGACTGGACGGGCGCGGCTTCGACTGGCTGCTGCATCACGAGCTGTCGCACGAATGGTTCGGCAACCAGCTGACCAACGTCAACGCCGACGACATGTGGCTGCATGAGGGTCTGGGCACCTATATGCAGCCCCTCTACGACCGCTGGCTGCACGGCGACCGGGCCATGCAGGCGTCGCTGCTGAAACAGCGCCAGGCCCTGCTCAACGTCCATCCGGTCGTCTCCGGCGAAGTGCGCACCGGGGCCCAAGTCTATGACGGCGACAAGGGGCCGGGCCTCGACATCTACAACAAGGGCTCGCTGATCGCCCATACCCTGCGCCTGCTGATCGGCGACGAGGCCTTCTTCACCGCCGTTCGGCGGCTGGTGTACGGCCGTCCCGATCCGCGCCCGGGCAATTTCGGCCCCCGCTTCGCCTCGACCGGCGACTTCCTCGCCCTCGTGAACGACGAGAGCGGCCGGGACCTGACCTGGTTCTTCCGCGCCTATCTCTACCAGGCGGGCCTTCCGGATCTGCGCCAGACCCGCAGTGGCGACCGGCTGGAACTGGAGTGGGTCACCGGCGACGGCGGGGCCTTCCCCATGCCGATCGAGATCGAGATCGACGGTACCCTGACGACCCTGCCGATGACCGGCAACCACGGAAGCCTGACTGTGCCGGCCGGGGCTCACGTCCTGATCGATCCTGCTGACAGGGTCCTGCGCCGTCTCGACCACATCGAACGCTGGAAGGCGCGAGAGGCCGCCGACACCGCCCCCGTAAACTGACACACGACGCCGCGGCCCCGTTCCGCTCAACGACATGTGAGCGGCCCCAGCTTGACAAAACGCCGGTGTGCGGTTTGTCTTTTCGAGCCATGAAGCTTCCCGTGATCAAGGTCATGAGGCGCTTTGCGTGTCAGCATTGCTTTGGCTGGTCAGAACG
The DNA here is from genome assembly GCF_963975535.1 of uncultured Brevundimonas sp. GTDB lineage: Bacteria > Pseudomonadota > Alphaproteobacteria > Caulobacterales > Caulobacteraceae > Brevundimonas. The sequence continues at coordinate 257,577 of NZ_CAXBHE010000002.1, forward strand.
GCGACAGGGCAATGTCTGTTATCGTTGCGGCCTCTTTGTCGCGGAGCCGGCTCCGGCCCCTTCGGGAAAGCGAGCCTTGCATCATCGCGCCGTGGCCGACGCGAACCCGGCTGCCGGCAAGCGCAACCCGGACCGGGTGATCACACCGCCTCCACCGTAATCGCCTGACGGATCATTTCGCAGGTGCCCTGGGTGCTCAGAAAGGCAATGTCAGCCGCGTCCCGACCACTGGCGATACGGACCAGGCCGGGAATCGGAGCCAGGCCGGTCGGATCGATCAGCCACCAGCCGTCCGACAGCCAGACCTCGAACACGGCGTGGAAGTCCGGGGGCGTCAGCTGATCGGCGTAGGCGCTGACGGCCCGCGCCGGAATGCCCGCGGCCCGGCACAGGGTGATGCCCAGATGGGTGAAGTCGCGACAGACCCCGGCGCGGTCGATAAAGGTCCGGGCGGCCGTGGTTTCACTGTCGGACACGCCGAAGCGATAATCGACGTTTTCGGCGATCCAGGCGACGATGGCCAGCACCCGGGCCCCGCCGGACAGGGTGCCGAACTCGCGCTCGACAAACCGGCCGAACTGGTCGGACGGGCAATAGCGGCTGGGCCACAGATAGGTCAGCACATCGGCCGGCAGATCGGTCCAGTCCTGCTGAATCGCGCCGGGCGGCAACCCGGCCAGCTGCCCGTTGTCGACCAGGGCCTCGTAGAGCACCGTCACCTCCCCCGACAGGCGGGCCCGCAGGGGTCGTGCACCGAAGTCGGCCGCATCGTCCTCCCTGAACGGCACCGCCGGGGTAAGGACCAGTGTCTCCTCCAGGATTCGCTGTCCCGGCCAGTGGGCGGCGTGAATCTGGAAGATCGCGTCCGTCGGCGGATCAAAGCGATAGACGAGCTCGGAACGGACGCGGAGTTTCATGACGGCCTTGCGATTCAGGGAAGGCGACATCAACGCCGCTGCGGCCGTATCGCTCCACGCGCCGGCCTGCAACCCGTGCACCGATGACCGAACCGGGTGGTGCGGCCTGGACCATTCCCGTTTCAGGTCGAATCGCCCTGAATCCAGAAAAGGATCCAGATTCAAACCGGAGCGAAATCAGAGCCGGGCTGGACTGCTGTCGGCTCATCCGATTTCGCTCTACGGCTCCAGCTCGATGTCCCAATACAGGTAGTCCAGCCAGCTCTGATGCAGGAAATGCGGCGGGAATTTCCGTCCCCGCTCCTGCAGCTCCCACGAGTTGGGTCGGTGCGGTTCGCGGTGGATCGGCATACTCGCCTGCTGCGGCGTGCGTCCCCCCTTGCGCAGATTGCAGGGCGAACAGGCCGCGACGATATTCTCCCAGGTCGTGCGGCCGCCCCGACTGCGCGGAATCACATGATCGAAGGTCAGGTCGCGCACGTCGCCGCAGTACTGGCAGGTGAAGCCGTCGCGCAGGAAGACATTGAAGCGGGTGAAGGCGGGCTGCCGGTTCTGGTCCACATAGGTTTTCAGCGCGATCACGCTGGGCAGCAGTATTTCCATCGACGGGCTGCGCACCACCTTTTCATAGGTGGAGACCACATCGACCCGCTCCTGGTAAACGGCCTTCACCACCTCCTCCCACGGCCAGATCGACAGCGGATAATAGGACAGCGGACGGAAGTCGGCGTTCAGCACCAGCGCGGGCCATCCGGACGGGGAGCGGGACTGGACCTGCATCAGGCCCTGCCAGCGGGCTGGAGGGAAAAAGAGGCGACAGGACTGAAGACACGTCTCCTTCCCTTGTCAGGCAGATAGCAGCCTAGCCGCGATTCGACGGCTCCGCCATGCCGTCTGCGTACCGGTGCGGCGACCTTACCCCCGCGACGGCGCGCCTGGGAAGCCGGGCAGGCTCCAGCCCCAGGCCAGGGCCCCGGCCCGCAGGCCGAAGCCCAGCGGCATCGCCACCAGCGCCGCGGCGACATTCGACAGACCCAGCGCCTTCATCGCCACGAACGAGCCGGCGGCCAGGATGGCGGCGGTGACGGTGATTTCGCGGCGCAGCAGGATCGACGGCTGGCCGGCCAGCAGATCGCGGACGATGCCGCCGAAACAGGCCGTCAGCGTGCCCATGACGATACAGACCAGCGGCGTCACCCCCATGGCCCCGGCCTTGGCCGCCCCCATTACGCCATAGGCGGCCAGGCCGATCGCATCGAGCCACAACAGGGCCCGGAAACGCCATTCGCGCCGTCCCAGGAACCAGACTGCCAGCGCTCCGGCGAAACACACGGCCATATATTTCCAGTCCTGCACCCAGAATACCGGCGCGCCGATCAGCAGATCGCGCAGCGTGCCGCCGCCGACACCGGTGATGGCGGCGAAAAACCCCATCGTCACAAGGTCATGCTTCTCACGCGCAGAGGCCAGCGCCCCGGTGGCGGCGAACACCAACACCCCGACATAGTCCAGCAGGAACAGGGTGGGCAGAATCGGCTGGCTGATCACATCCAGGCTGGGCGTCGGTATCACGGCGGGGGCTCCTCCAGCACGATCTCGCCGCGCCTGACCCCGCCATACCATCCCCACAGCAGATGTGCCGCAATACCACGGTGCGGACCCCAGATTTCAGCCCGGGCATAGGCCTGTTTCTCACTGGGCCGCGCGGCGGCCCGGTCGACCCAGCGCATCGCCTCCTGCAGGGCCACGTCCCCGCCCGGAAACAGGTCGCTGCGACCGTCGCAGAACATCAGCCAGGTCTCGGCCGTCCAGCGACCGACGCCCTTGATCGCGGTCAGGGCCGCCACGGCGGCCGCGTCGTCCAGCCTGGCCATATCATCATAATCGATACGGCCCTCGACCTGGGCCCGTGCGATCTCATGGCCGTAGCGGGCCTTGGGCCGTGAAAGGCCGAAGCCGCGCAGGGCCTCGACGTCCAGCGCCAATACGCGCTCGGCCGTGATCTCGCCCACGCCGTCGCGGACCCGTTCCCAGATGGCTGCGGCCGAGGCCACCGACACCTGCTGTTCGACGATCATCCGCAACAGCCCCTCGAAGCCCCCGGTCCGCGCGCGCCATTCGAACACCGGCGTCTGCGCCTGGGCCCGGGCCAGACGCGGGTCGGTCATCGCCAGGGCCGCGCGCGCGGCGGCGATTTCACGGGGGCCCGGACAGGTGTTCATGGTTCCTCGGTCGACAGCGACAGCGGACGGTTTTAGCGTCGCGCCATGCTCACCCTGGCCGAACTTCTGCATCCGATCACGCCCGATCGCTTCATGGCCGACTATCACGACCGCAAACCGCTACATATTCCCGCCGGCGAGCGTCCGGCCAAGGCCGACATCTTCGACTGGGACCGGCTCAACGGCCTGCTGGGCCAGAGCGCGATCTGGACCGCCGCCAATCTCAAGCTGGTGCGTGACGGTACGCCGATCCCGCCGGATCAATACTGCATCCGGACCCGCACCCCGACCGGCGAGGTGCTGCGTCCCGCCCCGGCCCGGGTTGATGTCTTCCTCTCGACCGGGGCCAGCCTGATCGCCGACGACATCCAGACGCTCACGCCTGAACTGGCCACCCTCGCCGACATGCTGGCCCGGACCTTCGGCGCATCGGTCGGAGCCAATGCCTATGCCTCGTTCGGCGGGGTCCAGGCCTTCGGCACCCATTTCGACCTGCACGACGTCTTCGCCGTCCACATCAGCGGGGAAAAAACCTGGCAACTCTATGAATCCCGGGCCGACACCCCCGTCACCATGCCCGGCGACGGCGGTGATCCGCGTCCGTATTACCAGCATACCCGCGGCCCGCTGATGCGGTCCGTGCGGATGCGGCCGGGCGACGTCCTGTATCTGCCGCGCGGCTGGTATCACGACGCCCTGGCCGACGGCCCGGTCGACGGCGGCAATGCCTCTCTGCATGTGACCTTCTCCGTCGCCGCCCTCTACGGCCGGATTCTGTTCGGCCTGCTCGAGTCGGTGGCGATGCAGGACCCCGCCTTCCGCGCCTATTTCCCTCCCGCGCATGCGGACGGCGGTGCGGCCCTGCAGCGCCATCTGGCCGATCTCGGGCAGCGGCTGTCCGCACTGGCCGCCTCCCCCGGCTTGCGCGACACCGTCGCGGGCAAACAGGCGGAACTGGCCCCGCGCCTGCCCGCCTACGGCCTGCCGGTGCGCAAGCCCCTGACGCTATTGCGGCCGGCCGGGCCGCCGCCGCCCGCATCGGGCCCGCTGGCCGAGGCCCTGCACTGGGCCTTCAGCCAGCCGACCTTCGCCCTGGAAGACCTGTGCGCCGAATTCGAGACCGTGGACGAGACCGCCCTGCGCGCGGCTGTGGCCGCGGCCGAGGCCGGCGGCACGCTGAAGCGGGTCTGAGCGTTTGGCCTTCACCACCCGTTTCGCTCCCTCCCCGACCGGGCGACTGCACCGGGGACACGCCTTTTCGGCCCTGACGGCCTGGCAGGCGGCGCGCGATGCCGGCGGGCGGTTCCTGCTGCGCATCGAGGACACCGACTTTACCCGCTGCCGTCCGGAGTTCGAGGCAGGGGTGCGCGAGGACCTGGCCTGGCTCGGTCTCGACTGGGAGATCCCGGTGCGCCGCCAGTCCGACCACCGCGCCGACTATGACGCCGCCCTCGAGCGCCTGCGCCAGATGGGCGTCCTGTACCGCTGTTTCCGCACCCGCAAGGAGCGGCTGGCCCTGGCCGGGGTCGCCCCCCACGCTGACGATCCCGCCGACGCCCGGGCCTTCGACGGCGGCCCGCACGCGCCACAGGACGAGGCGGCCCGACTGGAGGCGGGCGAGGCCTTCGCCTGGCGGCTGTCGCTGGACCGGGCCCGCGACCGTCTGGGCGGATTCGACGGTCTGGACTGGCTTGAGGAAACCGCCGGTCCCGGTCGCCACACGGCCCGGCCCGAGACGCTCGGCGACATGGTGCTGGGACGCAAGGACATCGGGGCCGGATATGTCATCGCCACCGTCATCGATGACGCCGCCCAGGGCGTGAGCCATGTCATTCGCGGCGAGGACCTGATCGCGGTCACCTCGGTGCAGCGGGTGCTGCAGGCCCTGCTGGACCTGCCGACGCCGGTCTATCGCCACCACCGCTTGCTGCTCGGGCCCGACGGCAAGCGCTTCGCCAAGCGCGACGGGTCGGTGACCCTGGCCGAAATCCGGGCTGCCGGGGTCCGTCCCGCCGCCCTGCGGGCCGAACTCGGCTTCTGATCAGGGAGCCAGACGTCCCGCCGCCCCGTCAGCGGGGAAGACCACGTCGGGGTCCGGCCGTTCCGCCTTCGCACCGGGCCCGCCCAGGGTCCGCAGTATGTGGCGAATGATGTTCAGTCGCGCGGTCTTCTTGTCGTCGGTCGCCACCACGGTCCAGCCGGCCCCATGGGTATGGGTGTCGGCCAGCATCCGGTCGCGCGCCAGCGAATAGGCGTCCCAGCGGGTCTGGGCCTCCTTGTCCAACGGCGACACCTTGAACCGTTTCAGCGGATCCGCGACCCGCTCTTCCAGCCGCTTGGCCTGTTCGCCCTTGCTGATGTCCAGCCACAGCTTGATCAGCACGATGCCGTCGTCGGTCAGCATCCGCTCGAAATGCGGCGCGTCCTTGAGGAAATGCTCGTACTGCGCCGGCGTGCAGAACCCCATCACCGGCTCGACCCCGGCCCGGTTGTACCAGGAGCGGTTGAAGATCACCGTTTCCCCTGCCGCCGGCAGGTGCGGCACATAGCGCTGGAAATACCACTGGCTGGTCTCCCGATCGGTCGGTTTGGGCAGGGCCACGACCCGGGTCTGGCGCGGGGCGGCGAATTCGGTGACCCGCTTGATCGCGCCGTCCTTGCCGGCCGTATCCCGACCCTCGAACACAATCAGCGGCCGCCCCCCTTCGGCGATGACCCAGGCCTGGGTCTCGACCAGCAGTTCCTGCAGCCCTTCCAGAGTCTTGCCGTAGCCGTCGCGCTTCTTGCCCATGCCCGATCCTGATCCGTCCGCGGGCCGGGATCAAGGCGATCCCGGGCCACCGCAGCAGATGCACTTGCAAATCGATCTCATTCCTATACACCGCCCCCATCCTGATAACGGTTCGCACTCGCGAACAAACACCCCCGCACGAGACTCCCCGCATGATCCGCCTGCTCGCCTCCGTCGCTGTCGCCGCCCTGATCCCTGTCGCTGCCGCCGCCGAGGCCCCGATGACCGCGGCGTCGGATGGTGGCGACCCGACGGTTCTGGCCCCGGTCATCGTCACCGGGTCGCGGGCCCAGGCACGGGACGTCGGTGGGGCCGCCACCTTCCTCGACGCCGAACAGCTGCAGACTTTTTCCTATGCCGACGTCAACCGCATCCTGCGCCAGGCTCCCGGTGTGGTGCTCCAGGAAGAGGACGGCTTCGGCCTGCGGCCCAATATCGGCATTCGTGGCTCGGGCACCGATCGCTCGGCCCGGGTGGCCCTGCTCGAGGATGGCGTCCCGATCGCCCCGGCTCCCTATGCGGCCCCCTCGGCCTATTATTTCCCGCGGCTGGTGCGCATCAGCGGCGTCGAGATCACCAAGGGACCGGGGGCCATCAAATATGGCCCGATGACCACCGGGGGCGCGATCAACCTGTTCTCGACCGCCATTCCCGGTGACGCCACCGGCGGCCTGTCCGGCACGGCCGAGCTGCTGGCGGGCGACTTCGAAGGCCGGCGCGCCCACGGCACGATCGGCGGCTGGGTTCCGACCGAAGGGGCCTGGCAGGTCGGCGGTCTGCTCGAACATCTGCATGAGGAGTCCGGCGGCTTCAAACGCCTCGATTCCGGCGGATCGACCGGGTTCGATATCGACGACACCGTGCTCAAACTGGCCGCCCGCTCCACCCCCGGCCACGGCCCGGCCCAGCGCCTGGAACTGAAATACCAGACCTATGACGAACATTCGGACGAGACCTATCTGGGCCTGACCCTGCAGGACTTCACCGCCGACCCCTTCCGTCGCTACGCCGGCAGCCAGCAGGATGTGATGGACGTCACCCATGAAACCCTGCAGCTGACCCACAGCCTCGACCTGACCCCCGGCCTCAACCTGACCACGGTCGCCTATCGCCACGATACCGCCCGCGCCTGGTACAAGCTGAACGATGTTCGCAACGGCACCGATACCGCCTGGGTCGGCATCAGCACCGTCCTCGCCAATCCGGTGGCCAATGCCGCCTCGATGACCATCGTCCGCGGCGCGCCCGGCTTCACCAGCGCCGCTCGTGGCCTGCGCGTCCGCAACAACAATCGCGTGTATCTGGCCGAGGGTATCCAGTCGGTCCTGACCGCCCGCTTCGACGCCGGTGGCCTCGGCCACCAGCTGGAACTGTCGGCCCGCTATCACGAGGACAGCGAGGACCGGTTCCAGCGCGACGACGTCTACCGCATGGCCGACGGGGTCATGAGTCTGACCACCCGCGGCATCGACGGGGCCCAGGCCAACCGGGTCAGTTCGGCCGAGGCCTGGGCCGTCTTCGCCCGCGACACCATCACCGCCGGCCGCCTGACGGTCACGCCCGGGCTGCGCTACGAGACCATCGACCTTACGCGCGTCGACTATCCCACCGCGCCGCCGTCGCGCACCGCCCCGACCAGCGTGGTCGAGACCTCGGTCGATGTCTGGCTGCCGGGGATCGGGGCGACCTGGGACGTGACCCGCGAGCTCAAACTGGTGGCCGGCGCGCACCGTGGCTTCGCCAACGCCGCCCCCGGCTCGACCGCCGATCCCGAGACCTCGTGGAACTATGAGGCCGGTCTGCGCTTCGATCGCGGCTTCCTGTCGTTCGAGGCGATCGGTTTCCTCAACGCCTACGACAATCTGCTGGGGACCTGCACCGCCTCGACCGGTGGAGCCTGCACCATCGGGGATCAGTTCTCGGGCGGCGAGGTCGAGGTCAAGGGGCTGGAAGTCACCGCCGGCTGGGACGCCGGAGACGCCCTGGGCTGGCGCCTCAGCGCCCCGCTGTCGCTGGTCTATACCCTCAGCGACGGTCGCTTCGGCAGCAGCTTCAACTCCGGCTACGAGCCGTGGGGCAATGTCCGGACCGGCGACGAACTCCCCTATCTGCCGCGTCACCAGCTGGCCCTCAATGCCGGGCTGGATGCCGGAACCTGGCGCGTCAACGCCACCGTCAACCACGTCAGCGCGGTCCGAGCCGTGGCCGGGTCCGGCCCGGTCCCGGCCGGCCAACGGGTCGAGGCCCGCACCCTGCTGGACCTCGCCGCCGAGATCGAGCTGACTCCGTCCGCCGCCCTGTTCGCCACGGTCCAGAACGCCACCGACGAAGTCTATAACGTCGGCTTCGCGCCGGCCGGGGCCCGTCCGGGCGCACCGCGACTGATGATGGCCGGGCTGCGCTTCGCCTTCTAGCCGGCGGCAGCGTTGCCCTTCGACAGGCTTTCGGGTCACCCTCCGGGATTGGACATGGACGGGACCCAGTGATGATCACCACACGCCGCACCCTGATGGGGGGTCTCGTTGCCCTGCCCGGCCTCGCCGCCCTGCCCGCCTTCGCCCGGGCGAACGTCGGGAGCGCGGACGCCGCCCTCGACGCGGTCTTCGAGACGACGGCCCCGCCGGCCCTGGCGGCCGGGATCATCACGCGTGACGGCCTGGGCTGGTCCGGCGTGCGTGGCGTGCGCCGGCGCGGTGGCACCGAGCCGGCGAGCCTCAATGATCGCTGGCATCTGGGGTCCAACACCAAGGCCATGACCGCGGCCGTGTTCGCCCGGCTGGTGGAACAGGGGCGGATGCGCCGGGATCTGACCGTCGCCGGGGCCTTTCCGGACCTGAGCGTGGATCCGGCCTGGGCCGACGTGCCCCTGACCGCCCTGATGCACCACCGTGCCGGGCTGATGGACGCCGATGTGATCGGCCTGAACTGGCTGATGACCGCCCGCGACGATTCCCGGTCGCTGATGGACCAGCGCGCCGCCATCGCGGCCCGGGCCTTTTCCCGCCCGCCGTCCGGACCGGTCGGGACCTTCGCCTATGGCAACGCCAACTATATCCTCGTGGGCGCCGCGATCGAGGCCGCGACCGGCGGATCGTGGGAGGAGGCGATGCGCGCCGAGCTGTTCGCGCCCCTGGCGCTCGACAGCGCGGGCTTCGGTCCGCCGCCGGACCCCGCGCCCTGGGGCCACAACACCTCGCCGGTCGACCCCGCCAGCCCCTTCGCCGACAATCCCAGGGCCCTGGGCCCGGCCGGCACCGTGCACATGAGCCTGGCGGACTATGCGCGTTTCGCCGGACTCTTCCTGACGAACGGCGGCGACTGGCTGACACCGCCGTCCATGAACTGGCTGGCCGCCCCGGCGGACGGCCCGCCGCCCGGCTATGCCGCCGGCTGGCTGGTCCGCACCGTGCCGTGGGCCGGGGTCGACGGCCCCGGGCGGATTCTGGCGCACGAGGGGTCCAACACCCTGTGGCACGCCCTGATCCTGCTCGCGCCGGAAAAGGGGACCGGCGTCATCATCCTGAGCAATGACGGTCAGACCGGGCGTGTCGCCGTCCAGGCCCTCGCCGAACGCCTGGTTCCGATCATCGCCGCCTGAACCGCCTTTCCGCCGTCACAGGCGAAGGCTAGTCTTGGCGAACATGGATCGTGATTTCGCCGACTTCTGGAACCTGCTGTGGGAGTTGGCGCTGGGCGTCTGCGCCGGCTTCGCCCTGCTCAACGCCTTCGCGCCGGATCAGGACCTGCCGTGGAAGCCGCTGGATCTGAGCCATCCGATCGGTCAGGCCACCGCCGCCAAGGTCGCCGATTTCGATATCCCGCGCACGGCCGCCCCGGAAGAGACCAAGGCCGTCACCGATGCCTGTATCCAGGTCCTGCGCGAGGCCGGGGTCGAGGTTGAACGGGCTCCGGACCGCAACGACGGCGACTTCTGCGTCGTCCGGGGTGCCGTGCGCATCACCGGCGGCGCGGTCACGCCCCTGGCCCCTGGTGGTCTGGTCATGCAGTGCCCGATGGCCATGCGCTACGTCATCTGGGACCGTCAGGTCCTGCAGCCGGCCGCCCGTGACATCCTCGGTTCCCCGGTCGCCAGCGTGCAGAACTACGGCAGCTATTCGTGCCGCCGCATCTACGGCCGCACCGGGACCGATGACCGGCCCAGCGAACATGCCCGGGCCAATGCTCTCGACGTCGCTGCGGTGACGCTCGAGGACGGACGGGTCATCTCCATCGCCGGGGACTGGACGGGCGAGGGACGGATCGGCCCGGACGCGCGCCGCTTTCTCAAACGCATTCGCGGCGGGGCCTGCCGCGTCTTCTCGACGGTCCTCAGCCCCGATTACAACCGCCAGCATCACGACCATCTGCACCTCGACGGAGCCCCCCGGAGCCTGTGCGCCTGACCTGTCCGGGCCCGGCCTCACGCCGGCCCAACCGGTCCGGTTCGCCGGGCGCGCGAATCGTTACGGGTTGACCGTGATCGGCAGACGCGAGAAAACACCCTCGCAGTCCGGATTTTGCGTGGGGTCCAAACCCATGTCTTGCTCCTTCGCCTGAACGAGCCGTCCAGATGGATTGTCGGGTTCCTCCGCGTGAGAACCCGCCTGGAGAAGCGCGTTTATGGAGAGCGCAGATATGGCGACCGGCACGGTCAAGTGGTTCAACCCCACCAAAGGCTTCGGCTTCATCCAGCCCGACAGCGGCGGCGCGGACGTTTTCGTCCACATCACCGCCGTTCAGAAGGCTGGTCTGCAGGGCCTCGATGAGAACGCCAAGGTCGAGTACGAGCTGGAATCCCAGCGCGGCAAGACCTCCGCGATCGACCTCAAGGTTCTTTGAGCCGAGCGTCCCTTCGGACGTTGAGATCAGACGGGCGCGGGGCTTTCGGGCTTTGCGCCCGTTTTCAATTGGCGGCCCCTTCACCCGTCGGGGCCGGACGCGCTAGTGCTGTGCCATGAGTTCAGCCCCCCTCCCCGACGCCGGTGCCAACTGGGTCGACCGTCGTGCGCCCGAGGCGTTCAAGCCGTGGCTGAAACTGGGCCGGTTTGATCGCCCGATCGGCATCTGGCTGTTGCTGATCCCCGGCTGGGCGGGTCTCGCCCTGGCCCTCAGCCAGGACCGCCGGACCCCCGACCTGTATGACGCCTGGCTGGTCCTGGCCTTCGCCCTGGGGGCCTGTCTGATGCGGGCGGCGGGCTGCGCCTTTAACGACATCGTCGACCGCGACATAGACGCAGAGGTCGCCCGCACCGCCCTGCGACCGATCCCGTCCGGCCGGATTTCGGTGAAACAGGCCTGGGCCTTCGTGGTGGGCTGTTCGCTGGTCAGCCTGCTGATCCTGCTGACCCTGAACCTGACGGCGATTCTGCTCGGCGTCGGCTCGCTGGTCCTCGTCGCCGCCTACCCCTTCATGAAACGGATAACCTGGTGGCCCCAGGCCTGGCTGGGTTTGACCTTCAACTGGGGGGTGCTGATGGGGTTCGCGGCGGTGACCGGCACCATCACGTCGTCCGCCCTGCTGCTCTACCTCGGAGCCATGTTCTGGACCCTCGGTTACGATACCATCTACGCGCTGCAGGACATCGAGGACGACGCCATGGTCGGGGTCAAATCCTCGGCCCGGCGACTCGGCCCGAAGGTGCGCGACGGCGTCGCCTTCTTCTACATCCTCACCGTCATCCTGACCGTCGCTGCGGGCGCATCTGCCGGGCTGGGCCCGGTCTTCTACGTCGCCCTGCTGCCGTGGGCGGCACATCTGTTCCGTCAGGTCCGCGAGGTGCGTCCCGACAACCCGGGTCTGGCCCTGCGCCTGTTTCGCTCCAACCGCGAGGCGGGGTTGATCCTGCTTCTCGCCATCATCCTGGGTACTGTAGGGTGGCCGATATGAAGGACCGTTCCATGACCGCACGCCGCGCCCTGCTGCTGATCGCCGCTGCCGCCACCGCCCTCGCCGGGTGCAACCGCAACGAGGCCGAGCCGGCCCCCGCGCCCCTGCCCGCTGCCGAGGCCCCGGCCGAGATCACCCCGGCCGACGCCGCCGCCCCGATGGGCTTTGCCCTGACCACTGAATACGCCGAGGTCAAATTGATCCTGCCCGAGGCGATCAAGCCACAGACCGACCTGCACGCCCGCCTCTATGCCGAGGAAGTCCGCCGGCTGCGCCAGTTCGTCGAGGGGGCCCAGGCCGACCGCAGCGAGGCCGGCAATGATCCCGCCATCGGCCGCTATGAAAAGACCATCACCCTGACTGCCGCCGCCGAGACCGGCAAGCTGGTCAGCCTCAGGCGCGAGGCCTTCGACTTTTCCGGTGGAGCCCATCCCAATACCCAGACCACCGGCGTGCTGTGGGACAAGGCCCTGAAACAGATGGTCACCCCGGCCAGCCTGTTCCGGCGTGGAGCCGATCTGACGGCCCTCGACCAGGCCCTGTGTGCGGCGATCAACACGGCCAAGAAGGCCCGCCCCAACACTGCGCCCGTAGCGCTCGGGGCCCGCGACTGGGCCTGTCCGCGCGCCGCGGCCACACCGTTCGTCCTCGCGCCGGGCACGGTCGACGGCAAGGCGGGCGGCCTGACCTTCCTGATCGGCCCGTATCAGGTCGGCCCCTATGCCGAGGGGGGCTATCAGATCACCCTGCCGCTGAGCCAGTTCCGCACCCTGCTGGCCGGGGCCTATGCCGATGAGTTCGCCGGCCAACCCGTGGCCGCACCGGCGACCTGATTCCCCTCAATCTGCCAGGAAGCGATCGACGATCGCGGCGAACCGCCCGGGCTGGTCAGCCATAATGAAATGGCGGCTGTCATCGACCCGAATCAGGGTCACGCCCGGCAGGTCAGCATACTGGCCGGCCCACATCGTGTCGGCCATGGCCGCCGGGGTGCCGCCGTCGGCGTCGGCAGCATAGACAGCCCAGACGGGCGTGGTCATCGTCGCCAGCCCCGGACGGACATCGGTGGTCATCACGTCGCGAATGGCCGCGGCCATGGCCTGACGGTCCGAGGCCATCGACCAGTCCACCATCGCCGTCCGCGTCGCCGGATCCCGCACCAGGCCGGTCGCCGTCTGCGCCTGGCCGGCGCGGAAGCTCGCCTCGTCAGCGTTCAATATCGACGCCGCCGCCTGATCGGCGAACGGCCGGGCGCTGGCGCTGGTAACCTGCGGCCCGAACATGGCGCTGAAGAACGGCAGGCTGTCGACACTCATCACCCGCCCGACCCGGTCCGGATGCTGCTGGGCCAGCATCAGGGCCGACAGCCCGCCCATCGAATGGCCGATCACCGCCGGACGCTCCAGCCCGGCGGCCGCGACATAGGCCGCCAGCGCCTCGACCGCCGGCGCGACGAAGGCCCCGTCACCGTGGCTCCACGGCTCGCCGGCGAACCCGGCCAGTTGCACCAGATGGACCCGGTGCGTCGGGGCCAGCCGCTCGGCCTCGGCCCGCCACACCTCGCGCGACGAGCCGAAGCCCGGGACCAGGAGCACATCCGGGCCTGACCCGATGACCTCGACCGACAGCCGGTCCGATGCAAAGGGAGTCGGGGCCGGCTGTGCCATGGCCTGGCTGATCCCGACCACGAAGGCCGGAGAACAGACGGCCAATCCGAACAGGGCAGCGCGCAGCCGGGGCCGCGCCTTGAAGAAGGCGTTGAACATTTCGGTCTCCAGTATGTCAGGTTAATCTGACTTTCAGTCAGAGATGGGGATTGTCGAAGATTGCTTCCACCGGCCGGTCGAACAGCGCGGCGACGCGATAGGCCAGGTCGAGGGAGGGGTCGTGCTTCTCGGTTTCGAGGGCGTTGACGGCCTGACGCGAAACCCCCAGCTGCTGGCCCAGCTGCTCCTGGGTCCAGCCGCGTTCGGTGCGCAGCAGTTTCAGCTGGTTGCGCATCAGTTCGAGCTCCGGATGAACGGCGCGATCAGGCCCTGCACGCCCCAGAACAGCGGATAGATGATCCAGCCCTCGGCGTGGGGCGCGCCGGCGAAGGACTCGCCGAAGCCCCAGCCGGTGAACAGGGCCATCGCCACACCGGCGGCGATGATGAACTGTTTGGCCGTCACCGCGCGTACGAACTCGTCGGAGTCGCGCATCATTATCAGGGTCGCCCAGATCTGGCCGACGATCGGAGCGGTTACCGCCGCCGCCAGGATCCACGCCGAGGGCTTGCCCTGGATATCATCGAAGGCTCCAAAGATGGTGGCCACCATCACGGCGACATAGCCGCCCATGAAGGCCAGGGTCCGCCATACATATTTGCGGTGCGCGGCGGTGGTCGATGTTCCGAGAGCGAGCATGACATGTTCTCCTGACGTAATGTCAGGGGTACCTTACAGTGCCGATTTGTCATGTCAACCTGACTTTATGTCAGATGTGCCTGACAGAGCCCGTTGCCTTTGAAGACCCGCGAAACCGGCCTATAATGGCTCCATGCCCGCCGCGCCCCGCGTCTCCCCGTCCCAGCTGTTCACCCCCGCCGAATGGGCACCGTTCCAGACCCGGTCGGCGTGGCGCGGGCCGCTGCTGGTGGCCCACTGCTGGGGGATCATCGCCCTGGCCGTGCTCGCGGGCGTGCTCTGGCCGATCCTGATCCCGCTCTGCGTCATGGTCATCGGCACCCGCCAGCTGGGTCTGGCCATATTGATGCACGAAGCCGCGCACGGGGCGCTGGCAAAGGATCTGAAGCTCAACGACTGGCTCGGTCACTGGCTGTGTGCCGTGCCGATCGGGGCCGATCTGGGCGACTACCGCCCCTATCACCTCAGCCATCACAAATACGCCCAGAACCCCGAAGATCCCGACCTGGTCCTGTCGGCCCCCTTCCCGGTCACCCGCGCCTCACTGCGCCGCAAGATCATCCGCGACCTGACCGGCCAGACCTTCTTCAAACAGCGGGTGCTGTTCGCCTTCCGCGCCTATGCGTCCAAGCGCGACGAGGACACCGCGGAGGGGGCGGTGGTCACCGGCAAGTCCGTGGCCCCCTTCCTGATCGTCAATGCCGTCATGCTGCTGGGCCTGACCCTGGCCGGCGTGTGGTGGGCCTACTTCGCCCTGTGGCTGCTGCCGCTGGCGACCTGGTTTCCGCTGGTGACCCGGCTGCGCAACATCGCCGAACATGCCTGTGTCGAGGGCTCGGCCACCGATGCCTTCCGCGCCGCCCGCACCACCCGGGCCTCGTGGTGGGAGCGCGCCTTCATTGCCCCCTACTGGGTCAATTTCCACGCCGAACACCACCTGTTCATGCACGTTCCCTGCTGGCGGCTGGCCGCCCTGCATCGCGCCGTCCGGGCCAAGCCACAGGGTGCGGCGATGGAGGTGGCGGGAGGCTACCTTGCGGTGATGCGACAGGCCACGACGCCGCAGTCCGCGCCGCTGGTGACCCCCGACTAGCGTCGCGGCGGCAGGCGGCCTTCGCGATAGGCCGTCGAGATCGAGAGCGGGGTCCCCGAAATCTCGAGCGACGCGGGGCGCTCGCCCTCACAGGCGATACGCTGAATGCGGGCACTGGGTGCGCTCGGCTCGACAGTGTTCCAGGTCCCGGCACCGTCCGTTGCGAGCATGAGTCCCCCCCGGGCGTCATAGACCGCAGCCCGCGTCGTTCGCAGACGATCGCCGGAACAGTCGATTTCGTAGTGGCTCAACAGCCAGCCGGCACCGTCGCTCTGGGCCATGGTCTCGCGACTGGTGCCCGTGACAACCGTCAGGGTGGCCAGATTGCCCGAGCGTCGGACCGAGCCGGCGGACGCCAGCAGGATCGTGTCGGCGTCCTGTTTCAGCCAGTAGAAGGGTGCGGTTGCGGGCGTCACGCCGGTTCCCGATTCGCGCGATTCAGCAGACCGCTGCGCCGGATTGGCGGGCGCAGCGGAGGCACGCCCGCCCTGGCCCGGGGCCGGGGACACGCGCAGTTGATAGGCACCGGTCGCGCCGGCACCGATGCTGTTCGCCTGAATGTACAGAACGCCGCCGTCACCATCGCGCAGGACCCGGGCGTTCAGACCCCCGCCGCCGTCGTCATCACCCGTCACCGCGGTCATTTGCTCGCAACTGCCGGTGCCGACGGACAGATAGCTGTCGAAATCACTCGAGGTCTGGTCGATCTGCAGTCTCTGGCCCACGCGGGTCTGGACGGCGAAGCAGTCATAGAAGCTGTTGTCGGACAGCTGCCGGTCGGAACCCGACAGCGTGCCATCTACGGTCTGGCCGACGTTCAGCCGGGTCACCGACAGGTTGCCCCGGGCCGCCGGTGCTGCCCCGACCGTCGCAGTTCCGCCGACAGCGGCAGCACGCAGGGCATAGGCACCGGTCGCGCCCGCCCCGACGCTGTTGGCAAGAATGATCAGCGGTCGGCCGGCGCTTACCCGCGTGATCCGGGCGTTCAGACCGCCACCACTGTCGTCGTCCTGCTCGATCGCGCTCATCCGGGCGCACGACCCTTCACCGACGGCCAGATAGCTGTCGAAGGCCTGCGACGTCATGTTGATCTCGAGCTGCTGGCCGGCCGGGGCCTCCAGCACATAGCAGTCAACGAAAGAGCCATCCTGATGCCGGCCGTCCGAACTGGTCAGCGCCCCCCGAACCGTCTGGCCGATCGTGAGGCGGCTTTGCGCCGCCACCGGGGTTGCCGCCAGCAGGGCGGCCGTCAGGACGAGAACAGGACGAAACCTGTCGGATTTCCGGTCGAAACTCATGAAGCTGACTCAGTCGCCCGAAACGGTCGCAGGGGCCGCGGCGGCCACCGCGGGCGGGGCGGCAGCTACGCCGCACTGGCGACCCTGGTAAATGCCGCTGAGCAGGCTGCGGCGCTGGTCGGCGATACGGATCCGTTCGGCCTCGGCCCGGGCCCGGGCCTCGGCGTTCCGGCGGGCAGCGCCCCCCGCCATATTGGCGAAGGCCCCCAGACCGGGCACGGCCCCCAGCGCACCGGAATAGAGGGCCGCATTGACGGCCACCCCGGCCGCGCCCTCGGCCATCGCGCCCTGATTCTGGGCGTTCTGGGCATTCTCGGCCGAGATGCCGGAAATCTGTTCCATTCGACCGATCTCGACCAGCAACTGGTCGCAGTCCATCGCGCCATCGGTGGGGTAGGAGACCTGCAGCTGCGGTTCGGCGCGCCTCTGGGCCAGGGCCGGGGCCGGAAGCGCCATGGCCAACGCCAGTCCGGTCGCGGCGGCGGTTCGCATGAAGGTTTGCATCACTCTGTCTCCCTGGACTCGCGGCCGGGCCGCGTCATGACCGCATCCTGGCCCGGCCGGGATCGCGCGGTCGTCATCCAAACAGATGAAGCGAACAGGGTTTCTGAGAGCCACCGCCCCGCTGTTGCGGAGTCAGGCCGGGGCCACCGCCACACTGGCCAGCAGGACGGCGACTTCGGCCTGACGGGTGCAGCCGGTCTTTTCCAGCACCCGGCGCAGTTGCGAGCGCACCGTGGTGATCGCCACCTCCCCCTCGGCGGCGATCGTTTCCAGCGACTTGCCGGTGGCCAGGCCCCGCGCCACCCGCGCCTCGGATACCGTCAGGTCGAACAGTGAGCGCAACAGCTCCAGCGACGGGGCCCGATCGACTGCCACCGGGGTGACCAGAAGCAGGGCATAGCCCCGGCCGAAGATGTCGTGGGCCGAGCGTCGCACCGGCATCAGATGCAGGACCATCGTCGCCCGGCCGACCGCGTCGCGCAGGGGCACGGTGCAAGGCGTCGCTCCCGTCGTCGCCGTGATCGTCGACAGGGCTTCCGTCAGGCGCGCCTGCGCCGCGCGATCGGCCAGCACCAGGCGCTCGTTCGCGCCCGCTCCGACCTGCTCCGGCAGGGCCTGAATCAGGGCATTGGCCTCGACCACCCGCCCGGCTTCGTCCAGCAGCAGGGCCGGCAGCCCCAGATCCGTCAGGGACTCGGCCGCCCCCCGGGCCCGCTGCAGTCCCAGCCGCGAACTGACCAGGGCGCTGCGCGCCAGATGCGGGCGCAAGGAGTTCAGCCGTTCAACGTGCTCCGCCTCGATCGGGCCGCGTTCGAAGGATCGCTCGATGCTGAACACGATATTGTCGCCGCTCGGCACCCGCAGACCGGTCCCCGCCGACCAGCCCAGCCCGTGCGGCCGGAAGAAGTCGCGATAGATGGGATCCGCCTCCAGCTGGTCCTCGCTCCAGAAATCCTGTTCGACGAAGAAGGACGGCTCCGTCTGGCTCATCAGGCAGACCCGACGGCTGCACCGCTTGAACCAGCCCTCATTGACGTATTCGTCGAACACGTCGCGCACCGGGCCCGAGGCCGTCCAGCACAGGGCCTTCTGGGCCGAAAACAGCAAACCGCCGCGCGCCTCGGTCAGGGTGGCCAGGTCGTCCAGCACGCTCGGCCACAGCTCCGGCACGACGGAACACTCATAGATGCGGTCGATCAGATCGGTCGGCATACGGGCCCCTGAATCACGCGGAAGTGGCGAGTCTCGATCGTCACTGTGGCACAGGCCCGCAGCAACCGGGAGTGGCTGTGATACTGTGCGCTTGACCCACCGCCGCTTGCCGCCCACCAGCCGGGGTCTATGACCCGCATCCCCGATCCCGCCGCCTTCATCGCCGCCAACACGCGCGTCCAGCCGGTGCCGCACGCGCCGGAGATTTCGCTGTGGCTGGCCGACGAGGTGACGCCGATCTGGCGGCTGACCGAGGAGGAACTGGGGGCCATGGGCCTGCCGCCACCGTTCTGGGCCTTCGCCTGGGCCGGGGGGCAGGCCCTGGCGCGCTGGGTGCTGGACCATCCGCACGAGGTCACCGGACGACGGGTGCTGGACTTTGCGGCCGGGTCCGGTCTGGTCGGCATCGCCGCCGCCCGCGCCGGGGCCGCCCATGTGTTGTGCGCCGACATCGACCCGTTCTGCGGCGCGGCGGTGGCGGCCAATACCACCCTGAACGGGGTCAGGGTCGACTTCACCGCGATGGATCTGCTGACCGCCCCGCCACCCGAGGTCGACATCATCCTCGCCGGCGATGTCTGCTACGAACAGCCGATGGCCGCCGACGTCCTGGCCTGGCTGGCCGGGGCGCGGGCGCGCGGCACCCGGGTGCTGATCGGCGATCCGCAGCGCACCTATTTCCCGCGCGAAGGTCTGGACCTGCTGGCCGAATACAGCGTCCCGACCACGCGCGAACTCGAGGACTACGAGATCAAACGCACCCGCGTCTGGGCCCTGCCCTAGCTTTCGGGACCTTCGTCAGCGTCTTCGTCCGGGTCGGGCGACACGGATATCGGCTTGTGCGCCGCCGCCGCCGCGTCGCCGTCCAGATCGGCCTTGGCCGGACGGTCCGACGGCCGCGTCTGTTCCATTTCCTCGTCACGGCCGAAGCCGGGGGTCTTGGGGTTCACGTCGGTCATATCGATTGCCTCGTTGCAGGGTGATGACAGGAACAATGGGCGGACCGGCCCGAGGGTTGCAGGCCTCTGCGCAGGGAGGGGACACCGGGACCGGCGACAAATGGTCCCGCTTGGCCCGGACCGTTTCCGACCCCATTTCCCCCTTCATGACCAAGGCCCTCGCCCTCGCCACCGTCGCCGCCGTGATCTGCGCCGCCCCCGTCGCGGCGCAGGTCGGGCCACAGCCACCACCCGGCCAGCCTTATTCGCGAGCATGGCCTGATGCCGCCGACCAGGCGCGCGACCAGGCAGACCGGCACCGTTACGAGATGGAGCGGCTGCGGCTCGAGGCCGACCAGCGCGAGGCCTTCGCCCGGCAACAGGCCCTTGAGGCCCGGCTGCGGGTGATGGAGCTTCAGGCCGCGCGACAACCGGTGCCGCCGGCCGCCTATGCTCCCTATCCGACCGTCACGCCTGAACACGCCCGGGCCCGGCGCGACGCTGTGGTCAGCGGGACGACCCAGATCGACGACTGGCTGGATCGCGGACCGCGCTAAACGCCGTCGCGTGCATCCCTTTGGCCTTCTGCCGCGTTCCGGCCTAGCTTGCAGGTGAACGGGGCAGGAGAGCGGACAGATGCGTTGGCAGGGTGGACGTCGCGGCGGCGGCATTGAGGATCGTCGTGGCATGGGCGGCGGGGCCATGGCCGGCGGCGGTATCGGCGTGATGGTGCTGGCCGCAATCGGCTATTTCGTGTTCGGCATCGACCCCTCGACCACCACCCAGCTGGCCAGCCAGTTCGGCGGCGCGGGCGTCCAGGAAGCCGGCCGCACCGGTACCCCCGAGGACCAGGCCGGTCAGTTCGTCGACGTGGTCGGAGCCAATATCAACGATGTCTGGACCGCCAACCTGCAGGGCTACCAGGCCCCGCGCGTCGTGCTCTACGAACAGGGCACCGGGACCGGCTGTGGTTATGGCCAGTCCGCCATGGGGCCGTTCTACTGCCCGTCCGACAAGACCATCTATCTGGACCTCGGCTTCTGGCGCGACATGGAGACCCAGCTCGGGGCCTCCGGTGCCGACTTCGCCCGCGCCTATGTCATCGCCCATGAGTTCGGCCATCACGTCCAGACCCTGACCGGGGCCTCGCAACAGGTGCAGGCCGCCCAGCAGCGCGCCCGCGGCCAGGCCGAGGCCAACCGCTATTCCGTGGCCCTGGAGCTTCAGGCCGACTGCTACGCCGGGGTCTGGGCCGCCAACGCCGCGGCCGTCTCCAACGGTGCGGTCGCGCTCGAATCCGGCGATCTGGAAGAGGGCATGAAGACCGCCAACGCCATCGGCGACGACGCCCTGCAGCAGCGCGGCGGCGGCCGCGTCAGCCCCGAGGGCTTCACCCACGGCAGCTCGGCCCAACGCGTCGAATGGCTGCGTCGCGGCTACCAGTCCGGTGACCCCGCCGTCTGCGACACCTTCTCGGGCGTCTAGCGCGGCCCGAAGGGCACGATCTTGTTCTCGCGATCGTGGCCGATGTCGGCCGCGCCCAGATAAGGGATTCCCGACCGCTGGCACCAGTAGCGGGCGATCTCCTCGGCCGTCATGCCGAAGTCGGGGTCATTCTCGACGATGGCCGAGACCCGTCCCATGCGGATCCCCGCCACGCGTCGGATCGACGGCTGGGCGGTCAGGTGGAACATCATCCGGTCGATCCGGTACAGGGGCTCGGACACATCCTCCAGCATCAGCACATGGCCGCTCAGGTCCGGCTCCAGATAGGTGCCGACCAGGGCATCGAGGATGCTCAGATTGAAAGCCACGGCCGGTCGCGGATCCACCGCCAGTGACGGCTCCAGCGAGGCCGGGTCACCGCTGACCAGCCAGTTGACGGCCCGCCAGGCAGTCGGGTCCCGTCGCACCGAATCCGAGGCCATTGGCCCGTGGGCCACATGCGGAAAGCCGGCCTTGTAGAGGCCGGCCAGCAGGCTGCCGGCGTCGGAATAGCCGAGATAGCGTTTCTTGCGCGCCACCCCGGTCAGACGCGGCAGCACCGCCTCGGCGATCCGGCACGCGCCGTACCCGCCACGCGCGAACCACACCGCGTCCAGCCGCGGGTCATTGGCGAACTCGACGAAGGCGCTGGCCCGGCTGGCGTCATCGCCGCCGAAATGACCGTGCTTGCCGAAGCTGGCCGGGTGGAAGACCACGGAAACCGAGCCGTCCGGAATATGGGTCGCGAACCAGGCCTGGACCGCCTCGGCCCGGGCCGGATCCAGCCGCGAACTGGCGTTGACGATGCCGATCTTCATACTGGGCCGCTGGCCTCACGCTGGGCCCGTGCTAGTCAGGCCGTTCCAGCCTTCGCGGTTTCGCCCTCCAGATCAAGCCAGATGACCACAAACGCTTCCTATTTCTTCTGCGGCATCGGCGGATCCGGCATGCTGCCCCTGGCCATGATCGTGCAGAGCCGGGGTGGTCGCATCGACGGCTCGGACCGCTCGCGCGACCAGGGCCGGTCGCCCGAAAAATTCGCGTGGCTGGCTGCGCACGGCGTCACCCTGCATCCGCAGGACGGCTCGGGCCTGACCGACCCCGGTCAAATCGTCGTCGCCACGGGCGCGGTCGAGGATACGGTCCCCGACATCGCTGCCGCCCGCCGCGTCGGGGCCCGGATCGTCACGCGCCCCGAACTGCTGTCACAGCTGTTCAACGCTGCCCCCGTCTCGGTGGGCGTCGCCGGGACCAGCGGCAAGTCGACCATCACCGGCATGATCGCCTGGATCCTTGACCGTGCCGGTCGCCAGCCCACGGTGATGAACGGGGCAGTGATGTCCAATTTCGTCGACGCCGATCATCCGTTCGCCAGCGCCCTGATCGGCGGCCCCGACCTGTTCGTGTCCGAGGTCGATGAGTCCGACGGCTCCATCGCCCGCTACGTCCCGACCGTGGCTGTGGTCTCCAACATCTCGCTCGACCACAAGTCGATGGCGGAGCTGCGCGACCTGTTCGGGGGTTTCGCCGGCCGGGCCCGCACCGCCGTGCTCAACCTCGACAATGACGAGACCGCTGCCCTCGCCGCAGGGTCCGATGGCGGCAGGGCCGTGACCTTCTCGATCGGCAATGAAGCCGCCGACCTGTCGGTCCACGATCTGCGACCGCTGCCCGCCGGGATGAAGTTCGACCTGGTGGAACGCTCCGGCGGCGACAGCATGCCGGTCACCCTGAACGTTCCCGGCGCCCACAATGTCGCCAACGCCCTGGCGGCGCTGGGGGCCGTGCGGGCCCTCGGCGTGCCGTTGGCCGAAGCCGTCGCAGCCCTTGAGACCTTTGCCGGGATCCGGCGCCGCATGGAGGTGGTCGGCCGCGCCGCCGGGATCACCATCCTCGACGACTTCGCCCATAACCCCGACAAGATCGCCGCCACCCTCGACGCCCTGCACGCCTTCCCCGGGCGTCTGCTGATCCTGTTCCAGCCGCATGGTTTCGGCCCGCTGAAACTGATGCAGCGGGAGTTCGTCCAGGTCTTCGCCGACCGCATGCAGGCCGACGACGTCCTGCTGATGCCCGAGCCGGTTTACTACGGCGGCACCACCGACCGCAGCGTCGGCAGCGAGGACATCGCCGCCGGGATCCGCGCCGCCGGAGCCAATGCCGAGGCCCTGCCGACCCGGGACGCCTGCGGCGACCGGCTTGTGGCGCTGGCTCGGCCGGGCGACCGCATCATCGTCATGGGGGCCCGCGACGACACCCTGTCGACCTTCGCGGCCGGTCTTCTGACGCGACTGCGAGCGTGAATCGGTGTTGATCCAGCTTCCCCCCGCCCCGCTGCCCGAGATCATCGTCACCGCCGCCCGCCTGCCACCGGCGGCCGGCGAGGCGGCCTTCTCGGTTGTGCGGCTGGACGACGAGACGCTCGGCCGCGCCCTGCGGCTCGACGAGGCCCTGGCCACGGTCCCGGCGGTCTCCCTCTTTCGGCGCACCTCCAGCCTGTCGGCCAGTCCGACGACCCAAGGCATTTCGCTGCGCGCCATCGCCCCGTCCGGGGCCGGGCGCACCCTGGTCACGCTTGACGGCGTGCCGCTGAACGACCCGTTCGGCGGCTGGGTCATCTGGTCGCGGGTCGCACCGGAGAGCCTGTCGGGCCTCGACGTCGTGCGCGGGGCCGGGGCGGGTCCGTATGGAGCCGGGGCCCTGACGGGCGTCATCGGCCTGCGCGAACGCGACGGTGCCGGCGGCGTGCTGGACGCCGGCCTGTCGAGCCGGGGCGGTCGCCGCCTCGCCGGATCGACGACGGTTTACCTCGGCCCGGTCCGTCTGGTCGCCTCGGGCCTGTATGACACCAGCGACGGCTATGTGCCGGTCCGGGGCGATCAGGCCGGAGCCGCCGACACGCCGCTGGATCTCGACGCCCGCAGCGCCGCCCTGCGGGCCGATGTACCGCTGGGGCAGGCCGCTCTCTCGCTGCGCGCCTCGACCTGGGAAGAGGATCGCGGGTCCGGCCTGGCCGGGGCGCGGGCCAATGCCTCCGGCTCCAGCCTCAGCGCCACCCTCGCCCGGCAGCCCGCCGCCGACCGGCCCGGCTGGCGACTGCAGGCGTGGCAGACCCGCAGCGACCTGACCAACGGCTCGGTCGCCGTCGCCGCCGATCGCAGCGCGACCACGGCCGCCAATGACCAGTTCCACACCCCGGCGACGGGCCAGGGCCTCAATGCCGCCCTGCGCCGCAGCGCCGTGGCGATCGCCGGCGGGCGGCTGGAGTGGGAGCTGGGGCTGGATGCCCGCAGCGCCGAGGGTGAGACCAACGAACGGTCAGGCAATTTCGGATCCGGCTTCACCCGCAGTCGCCGCGCCGGAGGTGAGACCCGCGTGGCCGGGGCCTATGGCGAGGGGGCCTGGCGCGGCGGTGACTGGCTGCTGGCCGGGGGGCTCAGGCTCGATCACTGGACCAGCGAGAACGGGCACCGTCTGGAACGCAGCCTGACCACCGGCCTGACCACCCTCGACGAGACCGACCCCGACCGCTCGGGCACCGTGACCAGCGCCCGCGTGGCCGCCCGCCGCGACCTGGGCCGGGACCTTGCCGTCCGGGCGGCGGCCTATTCCAGCTTCCGGCCGGCGACGCTGAACGAACTCTATCGTCCGTTCCGCGTCGGCAATGACCTGACCGAGGCCAATGCCGCCCTGGTCCCCGAACGACTGACCGGCATTGAGGCGGGTCTGTCGCACACGACCGGGGACGGCGGCTGGACCGTCACCCTGTTCCGCAATGTGATCGAGGACGCCGTCGTCAATGTCACCATCGGGGCCGGGCCGGGCAGCTTCCCGCGCGCCGGGTTTGTGCCGTCCGGCGGAGTCCTGCGTCAACGGCAAAACGCGGCAACCGTGACTGCGACCGGGCTGGAGCTGACCGGCGACCGGCGGCTGTCGAACCGGCTGCGTCTGCGGGCAGCCCTGTCGGTCACCGATGCCCGTCTCGACGGCGGAAGTCAGGCTCCGCAACTGACCGGCCTGCGCCCGGCCCAGGCCGCGATCTGGAGTGCGACCGCCGGGCTGGACTGGCAGGCCTCGTCGCGGCTGACCCTGGCGGGCACCGTCCAGTTTGAAAGCCGTCGCTTCGACGACGACCTCAACAGCCGCACCCTGGCTCCGGCGACGACGCTGGGCCTGCGCGCCGGCTGGGTCCTGGCCCCGGGAACCACCCTGTGGCTGGCCGCCGACAACCTGTTCGATGCCGATGTCGAGGTGTCACAGACGGCGACCGGCGTCACCGGTCTGGGCCCGCCGCGCAGCCTGGGCCTGGGCCTGCGGCTGACCCGGTAGGCCGGACCGGCTAGGCCGCCACAGCCTTCATCGACACCGCCGGATCGGCCAGCTTGGCCGCATCGACCGGCGTGGCCCGGCCGATCAACTGACGGCCGCCCATGAACTCGGCCGGGGCGTTGACCGCCTCGACACAGACGATCCGGTCGCCGTTCAGATGGAACACCGCGAACCGCCCCTCGGCCAGATCGCCACGCACCCGCTGCCGATCGGCATCGTTCGGCAGGCCCGCGATCTGCAGCTTGGCCTCATACTGATCCGACCAGAACCACGGCACCTCGGGCGCAGGGGCCGGGCGACCGGTCAACGCCGCCGCCGCCTGTTTGGCCTGCTCGAGGGCGTTGGGCACACTTTCCAGTCGCTGCATCCGGCCGCCATGGACCGGCAGGGGGCGACAGGTCATGTCGCCGAGGGCATAGATCGACGGATCCGAGGTTCGCGCCGACTCATCGACCACCACCCCGTTGTCACAGTCCAGGCCCGCCGCACGCGCCAGCCCGTCGCAGGCCAGTCCACCGACCCCGACCAGCACGACATCGGCCGCCACCTGCGAACCGTCGGCCAGCCGTACGCCGCCGTCCTCGAAGGCCGTGACCTCGACCCCGGTGCGGATGTCGACGCCCTGGGCCCGGTGCAGGTCGGTGAAAAAGGTCGACAGGGTCTCGGACGCCACCCGGGCCAGCACCCGGTCCATCCGCTCCAGCACCACGACCTCGGCCCCCAGGGCCCGGGCCGAGGCCGCCGCCTCCAGCCCGACATAGCCGCCGCCGACGACCGCCAGTCGCGCGCCCGGCCGCAGGGCGGCCTTCAGCCGCTCCGCATCCTCAAGCGTTCGCAATTCCAGCAGGTCGGGCCGATCCGCCCCGGGGATGGCCAGCTTCCGCGCGGTCGAGCCGGTCGCCAGGATCAGGGTATCATAGGTCTCCACCGTCCCGTCCGCGAACCGCACGCTCTTGCCCGCCGCGTCAATCGCCGCGGCGGTCACGCCGGTCCTCAGATCGATGTTCTGCTCGGCGTAGAAGCTTTCCGGCCGCAACAGCAGCGCCTCAAGATCCGCCTCGCCCTTCAGCCAGGCCTTGGACAGGGGCGGTCGCTGATACGGGGCCGCCGCTTCCGCGCCCGCCAGCACGATCGGGCCCTCATGACCGTACTGGCGCAGCAGGGCCGCCGCCGTGCCGCCCGCGTGTCCGGCACCGATGATCAGAATCTTCAATTCATTCCTCGAGTCTCGCCCTCTGGCCCGGGCTGGCCGCCGACAGTGGCAGGGTTTTGCGATTCCGGGGTGCCAACCCGGCCAGCGTATCCACTGACCATTCCCGCTTTGCGCCATTATAGGGCCGGTGGAACCCATGCTGGAAGTTCGCGCGAATAATTTCACAACCCCGCTGCTTCAAAGCCCTTCAGGTCCGGCGCCCACAAATCTCTGACGTCTGATTTGCGCCCCCTTGACTGTGCCAGCGTTACAGCATAGTGGAACAAGCCATGAGCGACACCCCCTCACCCAAGGCCCCGCGCAAGGCCGCCGACGACCGCAACGCCCTCTACGATGCCCTGCTGTCGCTGCGGTCGCGCGCGGAGGTCGACGCCTTCCTGGCCGACCTGTGCACCCCGGCGGAACTGCGGGCCTTTGCCGAGCGCTGGGCCGTGGCCCGTCTGCTGGACGGGGGTGACAAGTCCTATCGCGAGATCGCCGCCGAGGCCGAGGCCAGCCCGACCACCGTCGTGCGGGTGGCCCGGTCCCTGAAAGACATGCCGCACCAGGGCTATCGCCTGGTGCTGGATCGCCTGAAAACGAAAGCCTGAGTCTCCGATCATGAGTACCGTCCAGGGGCGACTTCGCATCGCCGTGCAGAAATCCGGCCGCCTGGCCGACCGCAGTCTCGATCTCGTCCGCGACGCGGGTCTGCGCGTGATCAAGGGCAACAATGACCTGCTGTATCGGGTCGAGAACTACCCCATCGACCTGCTGCGGGTGCGCGACGACGACATCCCGACCTTCGTCGCCGACGGCGTCTGCGATCTGGGCATCGTCGGCGAGAACGTGCTGGAGGAAGCCCGCAACGGCGGCCCCACCGCCGAGGTGATCATGCCGCTGGGTTTCGGGCGCTGCACGCTGAAACTGGCCGTGCCGCCGGGGCTGGACTACGCCGGCCCGGCCTCGCTGGAGGGGCTGCGCATCGCCACCTCCTATCCGCGGATCCTGCAACGCTATCTCGACGCACAGAAGGTCAAGGCCGACATCGTGGTCATGCGCGGCGCGGTCGAGGTCGCCCCCCGGCTGAAGCTGGCGGCGGCCATCTGCGACCTGGTTTCGACCGGAGCGACGCTGGAGGCCAACGGCCTGATGGCGCGCGAGACGGTGCTGGAAAGCGAGGCGGTGCTGATCCGCGCGCCCCAGCCGCCTGAACCCGGCCTGCAGCACCTGCTGGACAGTATCATCGAGCGGATGAGCGGCGTCGTGTCCTCGCAGGGGGCCAAATATGTGATGCTGAATGCGCCGCGCTCGGCGCTGGACGCCATCACCGCCATCCTGCCGGGCGCCGGGTCGCCGACCGTCATGCCGCTGTCGGGCCGTGACGACGCCGTCGCCGTCCACGCCGTCTGTCAGGAGGCCGTGTTCTGGGAGACGCTGGAGAAGCTGAAGGCCGCCGGGGCCTCGGCCATCCTGGTCCTGCCGATCGAGAAGATGATGTGATGCGACAGATCGACTGGTCTTCCCTCGACACCGATGGTCGCCGCGCCGCCCTGGCCCGGCCGCAACGCCGCACCGAGACGCGCGTCGCCGACGGCGTGCGCGCCATCTTCGACGACGTGCAGGCCCGCGGCGGGGCGGCCGTCACCGACTGGAGCCTGAAACTGGACGGGGCGGCCCCGCGCCGCATCGCCATCACCCGCGACAGCGTGGCCGCCGCCCGCGACCGGCTGTCGCCCGCCGACACCCGCGCCATCACCATGGCGGCCGCCAATATCCGCGTCTTTCACCAGCTGACGGTGCCGGTCGATTCGGCGATCATCGAGACCACGCCGGGCGTGCGCTCGCAGTTGGTGTGGCGGCCGATCGCCTCGGCCGGTCTTTACGTGCCCGGCGGGTCGGCCCCGTTGTTCTCGTCCCTGCTGATGCTGGCCATTCCGGCCACCGCAGCCGGGGTCGCGCGCCGCGTGGCCGTGACCCCGCCGACCAGGGACGGGGACGCCCATCCGGCCATGATCCTGGCCGCCGCCGAGGGCGGGCTGGACGACCTGTGGCTGATCGGCGGGGCCCAGGCCATCGCCGCCCTGACCTTCGGCGTCACCCTCGACGACGGCGAGATCGCGCCCTGTGACAAGCTGTTCGGCCCCGGCAATGCCTGGGTGGCCGAGGCCAAGCGCCAGGCCGCCGCCCGGCCCGGCGGCCCCGCCGTCGACATGCCGGCCGGTCCGTCCGAACTGCTGGTCATCGCCGACCTGGCCGCCGATCCGGTCATCGTCGCCGCTGATCTGCTGAGCCAGGCCGAACACGACGCCGACGCCCAGGTGCTGCTGGTCTCCGACAGCAAGGCCGCCATCGCCGCCATCCTCGAGGCGGTCGAGGCCCAGCTGCCGTCCCTGCCGCGCGCCGACATCGCCCGCGCCGCCCTGTCGGAAGCGCGCGCCATCAAGGTGCGTGACCTGGCCGAGGCCTGTGCCGTGTCCAACCTGTACGGCCCCGAACATCTGTCGCTGCAGACCGAAAGCCCCGAGGCTCTGGTGGCGCAAATTTCCGCCGCCGGAGCCGTGTTTGTCGGCAACTGCGCCGCCGAAACCCTGGGCGACTATGCCGCCGGACCCAGCCATGTCCTGCCGACCGACGGCGGGGCCCGGACCCTGGGCGGCATCACCACGGGCAGCTTCATGACCACCATGTCGGTGCAGCGCGTCACCGTCGCCGGGGCCGCGGCCCTGGCCCCGGTCGCGGCCCGGCTGGCGCGGCTGGAGGGTCTGGAGGCCCACGCCCGGGCCGCCGACCTGAGGTGCGCGTCATGATCAACCTGCCCGCCCCGTTCGCGCCGCTGGTTGCCGACGGCAACGGTCTGGACCGCTATCCGGCCGAGCCGGCCGTGCTGGCCGCCCGGATGGCGCAGATCTATGCCGTGCCGGTGAATCAGGTGCTGCCCGTGCGCGGCCTGTCGCACGGGCTGGAGCTGGTGTGGCGGCTGGCGGCCCGCGAGGGTCTGACCGTCACCGCGCCGGAGGCCCAGCCCTATGCCGGACTGGCCGCCATCTACGCCCGATCCGGTGAGGACCGTGAGACCGGAGCCGTCGTCATCCGCGCCCTCGGCGCGCCCGAGGCGGTGGCCGAGATGGCCGGACGCGTCGCCCCGGCCCTGCTGGTGGTCGATGAGGGTCTGATCGAATTCTCGGACGCCCCCTCGGCAAGCGCGGTCATCGCCGACCACGCGAATCTGGTCGTGCTGCGCAGCCTGTCGCTGGCCTATGGCCTGGCCGGGGCGCGGATCGGCGCGGCCCTCGGCCAGCCGGCCACACTGACCCGGCTGGCGGCGATGCTGGAACCGTATGCCCTGCCCGAGCCCTCGATTCGGCTGGCGCTGCAGGCACTGGATCCGTCGCGCATGGTCGAGACCGGCCAACGGATTGCCACCGTGCGTGCCGAGCGCAAGCGCATCGCCGCCGCCCTCGGCCGGGTGATGACGATCGAGGCGGGGGTCGGGCCGGTGGTTATGGCCCGTCCGGTCGACGTCACCGCCACCCTCTCCGCCCTGGAGAAGTTCGGCGTCGCTGTCGACGTGGCCGGCGATCGCCTGCGGCTGCCGCTGTCGATCCGGCCCGAGGACAATGACCGGCTGCTGACCGCCCTGGGCGTCGGTCCGGCTCCGGTCCGGGCGGCCCGCACGGGTCAGGCCGTGCGCGATACGAAAGAGACCCGCATCGTCTGTACGGTCGATCTCGACACCCCCGGCCCGGTCGCCATCTCGACCGGCGTCGGCTTTTTCGATCACATGCTGGAGCAGGTCGCGGCGCACGGCGGCTTCTCGATCCGGCTGGCGTGCGAGGGTGACCTGCACACCGACCCGCACCACACCATTGAGGACAGCGCCATCGCCCTGGGTCAGGCGCTGAAACAGGCCCTGGGCGAGCGGCGTGGCATCGCCCGCTACGGCTTCGTCCTGCCGATGGACGAGGCCAATGCCGCGGTGTCGATCGACCTGTCGGGCCGGCCCTATCCGGTGTTCGAGGGCACCTTCCGCACCCCGTTCATCGGCGACTACCGCACCGACCTGACCGCCCATGTGTTCCGCTCTCTGGCCGAGGCCATGGGCGCGGCCATCCATGTCACGGTCACCGGCGACGACGACCACCACAAGACCGAGGCCGTCTACAAGGCGTTCGGCCGGGCCCTGCGCCAGGCCATCCGCGTCGAGGGCGATGTCATCCCCTCGACCAAGGGGGTGTTGTGAGCACGGTCACCGTCGTCGGCTACGGGGCCGGCAATACCGCCTCGGTGCAGTTCGCGCTGGAGCGGCTGGGCGCCTCGGTGGTGATCACCGATGATGCGGACCGGATCGCCGCCGCCGAGCGGCTGATCCTGCCCGGCGTCGGGGCGGCCGCCTATGCGATGCAGCGGCTGGACGAGCTTGGACTCGTCGCGCCGATCCGCGCGTTCCGTCGCCCCCTGCTGGGCGTCTGTCTGGGACAGCAACTGCTGTTCGAGCGCAGCGACGAGGGCGGCGGGGTCGACCTGCTCGGTCTGATCCCCGGCACGGTGCGCAAGCTGGAGGGCGGCCCCGACCGGCCCGTGCCGCACATGGGCTGGACCCGGCTGGAGGGTGTGCAGACAGACCCCTTGCTGACCGGGGTCCGCGAGGGCGACTATGCCTATTTCGTGCACGGTTTCGTCTGCCCCGCCGGCGACGCCACCCTGGCCACCGCCACCTACGGCACCGTCGTCCCCGCCGTGGTCCGCAAGGCCAACCGCTGGGGCTGTCAGTTTCATCCGGAACGCTCGGCCGCCACCGGCGCGCGCATTCTGCAGAATTTCCTGGGTCTGCCGCTATGATTGTCTATCCCGCCATCGACCTGAAAGCCGGCGTCTGCGTGCGGCTGATGCACGGCCGTTTCGACCAGGTCACCCGCTACGACGAAAATCCCGCCGTCCGGCTGGCCGGCTTCGCCCTGTCGGGCGCAACCTGGGCCCATATCGTCGATCTCGACGGGGCCGAGGCCGGGCGCGCCATGCAGCATGGCCTGATCCGCGAGCTGGCGGGCAGCGTCGACATCCGCATCCAGTCGGGCGGCGGGGTCCGCTCTGACGATGATATCCGCGCCCTGCTGGCGGCCGGGGTCGACCGCGTCGTGGTCGGCTCGCTGGCGATCACCCGGCCCGAGGCGGTGGCCGGCTGGCTGGAACAGTTCGGGGCCGAGCGCCTCACCCTGGCCCTCGACGTCAAGGCGGACGGCGAGCGTTGGGTGCCGGCCCTCAAGGGCTGGACCGAGGCCGCCGCAATCGACCTCTGGGCCGCGCTGGATCGCTATCCGCCCGGCACCCTGAGCCACGTCCTGATCACCGACGTCGGCCGTGACGGGGCCCTGACCGGGCCCAATCTCGAGCTTCTGGCCGAGGTTCGGGCCCGGCGTCCCGACCTGCGGATCCAGGCCTCGGGCGGCGTCGGCACCCTCACCGACCTGGCTGCGGCCAAAGCCATAGGCTGTGACGGGATCATCGTCGGCCGGGCGCTCTACGAAGCGCGGTTCACCGTCGCCGAAGCCCTGGCGAGCGTGGCGTGACCGCCCGCCGCATCATCCCCTGTCTCGACGTCAGGGACGGCCGGGTGGTCAAGGGGGTGCGCTTCGAGAACCATGTCGACATGGGTGACGCCGGCGAGCTGGCAGCGCGCTATCGCGATGAAGGGGCCGACGAACTGGTCTTCTACGACATCACCGCCTCGCCCGAGGGCCGGACGCTGGACTATGGCTGGGTGCGCGACATCGCCCGGCTGCTGGACATTCCGTTCTGTGTCGCCGGCGGCATCCGCACGGTCGACCAGGCGGCGCGCTGTCTCGACAACGGGGCCGACAAGGTCTCGATCAACTCGCCGGCGCTGGAACGGCCGGACCTGATCGGCGAGCTGGCCGCGCGTCTGGGCAGCCAGTGTGTCGTCATCGGCGTCGACAGCCGACTCGAGGACGGCGACTGGGTCGTGCACAAATACACCGGCGATCCCGACGCGCGTCGCGCCGCCGGGCGACGGACGATGGACTGGATCGTCGAAGTCCAAACGCTCGGGGCCGGCGAGATCGTGCTGAACTGCATCGATCAGGACGGCATCCGCTCAGGCTATGACATCGACCAGCTGAAGGCGGCGCGCGAGCGGCTGACCATCCCGCTGATCGCCTCGGGCGGGGCCGGGTCAGCGCAGCATTTCCTCGACGTGTTCCGCGATGCCGATGTGTCCGGGGCCCTGGCGGCCAGCGTGTTCCACACCGGGGCCCTGACCATTCCCCACCTGAAGGCCTTCCTTTCGGATTCCGGCCAGGAGGTGCGCCTGTGACCCTCGATCCCGACACCCTGGATTTCGCCAAGGGCGACGGCCTGATCCCGGTCGTGGTGCAGGACGCCGGCACCCTGCAGGTGCTGACCCTGGCCTATATGGACCGCGCCGCCCTCGACGAGACGATCGCGTCCGGCGAGGCCACCTTCTTTTCGCGCTCGCGGGGCGGGCGCTGGCGCAAGGGCGAGACCTCGGGTGACCGGCTGTCCGTCGTCGCGATCACGCCGGACTGCGATGCAGATGCGCTGGTCCTCAAGGTCCGGCCGGTCGGCAACGCCTGTCACCTCAACCGCATCAGCTGTTTCGGGGCCGAGGATGCGCCGGGTCTGGGCCGGATCGCCCGGCTGGAGCAGACCATCGCCGAGCGGGCCGCCGCCGACCCGGCCACCAGCTGGACCGCCCGCCTGCTGGCCGAAGGACCCAAACGGGTCGCCCAGAAGGTCGGCGAGGAAGGAGTCGAGACGGCCTTGGCCGGCGCGGCCGGACCCGATCAAGAGGTGTGTTCAGAAGCGGCCGACCTGCTCTATCATCTGCTGGTCCTGCTTCGGGCGCGTAACTTGGTGTTTCAGGACGTCCTCGACGTGTTGGCGCAGAGGGCCGCAGCAGCCAAACACTGACCCAGAAGCGAATCTGACGGGAAGCGACACACGCGATGGCGGCACTGGTTCTCTTCGGCGGCGGCGGCGACCTGGCCATGCGGATGCTGCTGCCCTCGCTGTATTTCCTCGAGCGGGACAGCCTGTTGCCCGACGGACTGAAGATCATCGCGGCCGCCCGCAGCGAGGAGACGGTGCCGGAATTTGTCGCCCGCACCCGTGAGGCGGTCGAGACCCGGGCCCGGGCGGACGGCGGCTGGGATCCGGCCAGCTGGGATCGCCTGGCCGCCCGGCTCGACTATCTGGCGGTCGACGCGACCGACGCCGACAGCCTCCAGGCGGTGAAGGACCGGCTCGACGGCGACGACGACCTGACCGCCTTTCTCGCCGTCTCCCCCTCGTTGTTCGGCCATATCGTCGACGCCATGGCCGCCGCCGGACTGGCCGGTCCGCGCTCACGCATCGTCATCGAAAAGCCGGTCGGTCGCGACCTCGACTCCTTCCTCGAGATCGACGAGGCCGTACGCCGCGCCTTCCCCGAGGAGCGCGTCTTCCGCATCGACCACTATCTCGGCAAGGAAACAGTCCAGAACCTGATCGCCCTGCGCTTCGGCAACACCATCTTCGAACCGCTGTGGAACAACCTGACCATCGATCACGTCCAGATCACCATCGGCGAATCCTTCGGAGTCGGGGATCGCTGGCCCTATTACGACGAGTACGGCGCGCTGCGGGACATGGTGCAGAACCACATGCTGCAGCTTCTCTGTCTGGTCGCCATGGAGCCGCCGTCCGACCTCGACCCGGATTCGGTGCGCAACGAGAAGGTCAAGGTGCTGCGCTCGCTGCGCCCGATCACGCCCGAGGCGGCCGAAAAGGTCACGGTACGCGGCCAGTATATCGCCGGCACCGTCGAAGGGGCCCCGGCCGCCAGCTACAGCGAGGAGCGCGGCCAGCCCTCGGACACCGAGACCTTCGTCGCCATCCGCGCCAATATCGACAACTGGCGCTGGGCGGGGGTGCCCTTCTTCATGCGCACGGGCAAACGCCTGAAGGAGAAGCGCACCGAGATCGTCATCCAGTTCAAGGCCGTGCCCCATTCGATTTTCGGCCGCGACGACAACAGCGGGGACATCAGCGACAACCGGCTGGTGATCGAACTCCAGCCGGACGAGGACATCTCCCTGACGGTGATGAACAAGCGTCCCGGCCTTGACCTGCGGATGCAACTCCAGCCGATCCGTATGTCCCTGTCGTGGGGTATGAACGGCAAGGGCGAGGCCGCGCCGCGCCGCCGCATCGCCTATGAACGGCTGTTGCTCGACGCAATGGCCGGAGACTCCACCCTGTTCGTACGCCGTGACGAGGCGGAAAAGGCGTGGGAATGGG
This sequence comes from uncultured Brevundimonas sp., assembly GCF_963975535.1. Taxonomy (GTDB): domain Bacteria; phylum Pseudomonadota; class Alphaproteobacteria; order Caulobacterales; family Caulobacteraceae; genus Brevundimonas. Next base: position 292,169 of record NZ_CAXBHE010000002.1, read on the forward strand.
TCGACGACGTGTCCCGCGCCTGGGCGGAGTCCGCCGTGCGGCTGGAACCCTATGCCGCCGGCACCTGGGGGCCGGTCTCGGCCCGCAAGCTGCTGACCGACACCGATCGGGCCTGGAACAAGAACGATGTCTGACGACCGCCTGCCCTCTGCCAGATCTGGACGACGCCTGTGATCCCGACCATCGAGACCTTCGCGGATGCCAAGTCCTGGGCCAGGGCCTGCGCCACCCGGCTGACCGACGGGCTCTCGGCCTCGGTCAAGGCGCGGGGTCGGGCCGTGTTCGCCGGGGCCGGGGGATCGACACCCAGGCCGATCTACCGGGCCATGTCCGAGGCCGCCCTGGACTGGTCCAGGATCGCCGTCACCCTGGTCGACGAGCGCTACGTGCCCGAGTCCTCACCCGACTCGAATGCGCGTCTGCTGAAGCGCACCCTGCTGACCGGCCCGGCCGCGGCGGCCCGGTTCGTACCCCTGTTTCACCCGTCGATCACCGTCGACCGCTCGGCCCTGATCGCCGCCCGGGCCCTGGGAGCCGAGATCGGGGGTATCGATGTGGTGCTGCTGGGCATGGGCGAGGACGGGCACATCTGTTCGATGTTCCCCGGCAGCCCGACCCTGGAAAGCCTGCTCAGCCCGCATCTTCAGCCGACCGTTCTGGGCGTGCCTGCCGGTCGTGACGGGGCGGCCCCGTCGATGGAACGCCTGTCGATCAACCTGCCTTATCTGGTCAGGGCCGAACGGGTCATCCTGGCCCTGACCGGCGACGCCAAGCGGACGGTATTCGCGAGCGAGGCCGCCGGTGACCCGGTCACCCGGCCGATCGCTGCCCTGATTGAAGCCGGGGTCCCGCTTCAGGTCCTGTGGACGGAGACTGCCTGATGGCCGCTGCCAAACCCAAGATTCATCCGGTCGTCGCCGGGGTCACCGCCCGCATCGTCGACCGCAGCCGCGCCACCCGCGCCGACTATCTGCGTCGCATGGACGCCGCCGGCAGCGCCGAAGTGGGCCGGGCCAAGCTCAGCTGCGCCAACTGGGCCCACGCCTTCGCCGGTGCCCCGATCAAGGACAAGCTGACCGCGATGTCGGGGACCCAGCCCAACCTCGGGGTGGTGACCGCCTACAATGACATGCTCTCGGCCCACCAGCCGTTCGAACGCTTCCCGGAGGTGATCCGCGACGCGGTGCGCGAGGTCGGTGCCACCGCCCAGGTCGCCGGGGGGACGCCCGCCATGTGCGACGGCGTCACCCAGGGCCGGCCCGGCATGGAGCTGTCGCTGTTCAGTCGCGACGTGATCGCGATGTCGACCGGCATCGGCCTGACCCATGACGCCTTCGACGCGGTGATGTGCCTGGGCGTGTGTGACAAGATCGTGCCCGGCCTGTTCATGGGGGCCCTGGCCTTCGGCCACCTGCCGGTGATCTTCGCCCCCGCCGGGCCGATGCCCTCGGGCATCCCAAACGCCGAGAAGGCCCTGGTCCGCGCCGAATACGCCCAGGGCAAGGTCGATCGCGCGACCCTGCTGGAAACCGAGATCGCGTCCTATCATTCACCCGGGACCTGCACCTTCTACGGCACCGCCAACTCCAACCAGATGATGATGGAGGTGATGGGGCTGCACCTGCCCTCGACCGCCTTCGTCCATCCCGAAACCGGGCTGCGCGACGCCCTGACGGCGGCGGCGGCCCAGCGGGCGGTCGAATTGGCCCGCACCGGCAAGGGCCGGATGGCCGACGTCATCAACGAGAAGGCCATCGTCAACGGTATCGTCGCCCTGCTGGCCACCGGCGGCTCGACCAACCACGCCATCCATCTGGTGGCCATGGCCCGGGCGGCCGGGGTCATCATCGACTGGACGGACATGGACCAGCTGTCCTCGGTCACCCCGCTGCTGACGCGGATCTATCCGAACGGCACCGCGGACGTGAACGCCTTCCAGGCTGCCGGTGGCGTCGCCTTCGTCGTCCGTGAGCTGGCCCGTTCCGGTCATATCCATTCCGACGTGACCACCGTGATGGGCAAGGGCATCGCCGCCTATTTCCAGGAGCCCCTGCTGATCGACGGCAAGCTGGTCTGGCGCGACGGCCTGACCGAGAGCCTCGACACCACCATCCTGCGCCCCGCCTCGGACCCGTTCGACCACGAGGGCGGACTGCGCCTGCTCCAGGGCAATCTGGGCCGGGCCGTGATCAAGGTCTCGGCGGTCAAGCCCGAGCACCGCATCGTCGAGGCTCCCGCCCGGGTGTTCGACAGCCAGGAAGGGTTCCTGGCCGCCTTCAAGGCCGGCGAGCTGGACCATGACGGCATCGCCGTGGTGCGCTTCCAGGGACCGCGGGCCAACGGCATGCCCGAACTGCACAGTCTGTCGCCGGGCCTGGGTGTGCTCCAGGATCGCGGTTTCAGGGTCGCCCTGGTCACCGACGGCCGCATGTCGGGCGCTTCGGGCAAGACCCCGGCCGCGATCCACGTCACCCCGGAAGCCCTCGACGGCGGACCGCTGGCCTATGTCCGCGACGGTGACGTGATCCGCGTCGATGCCGAGACCGGCGAACTGCATATCCGCATCGAAATGCATGAGCTGATGGCGCGCAAACGGGCCCGGCCGACCGAGTCCCAGGACTGGGGCTATGGCCGCGAGCTGTTCGGAGCTTTCCGCGCCGGGGTCAGCCCGGCCGAACAAGGAGCCTCGGTCTGTTTCAGCGGTCTGCACGGGGGCGGCAAGCCCGAAATCCGGGACGTCTCCGACCCCAACTGGGTCAATGCCGCAGTCGACGCATGACCGCCCCCACCCTGCTGGTCGGTGACGTCGGCGGCACCAATGCCCGCTTCGCCACGGTCCACCTGGTCGACGGCACGCCCGTGCTGGACCGGATCGAGAGCTTTCCGGCCAAACGCTTTCCGACCCTCCTCGCCGGGGTGGCCGCCTTCATCGACGGCTGCAAGGACCGGCCGTCGGGCGGTGTCATCGCCGTGGCGGGGCCCGTCACCGACGGTCAGATCGACCTGACCAATTCCCCATGGCGGGTCTCGGAACCGGAACTCGCCACCCTTGGCCTCGACCCGGTCCGGCTGATCAATGATTTCGAGGCCCAGGCCTGGGGCGCGTCGATCATGCCGCCGGATCAGCTGGCGTCACTGGGCGGCCCCAGGGCGGGCGCGGCGAACGCCACCCTGGCGGTGATCGGTCCCGGCACCGGCTTCGGCGTTTCGGCCCTGATCCACGACGGCGACGGCCGGCAGATCGCCATGCCCAGCGAGGGCGGCCATGTCAGTTTTGCTCCCAACGATCCGGTCGAGGATGCGGTGCTGCGCATTCTGCGTCGGCGCTATGGCCGGGTGTCGATCGAGCGCCTGCTCTCCGGCCCCGGCCTGCTCAACCTGCATCAGGCCCTGGCCGAGATCGACGGTCGCGAAAGCGGGATCGAGGATCCGGCGGCCATCACCCGGGCGGCGCTCGCCGACCCCCGGAGCGCCTGCGGCGCGACCCTCGCCCGCTTCTGCGCCCTTCTGGGCGGCGTGGCCGGCGACATCGCGCTGACCACCGGGGCACGCGGCGGCGTCTATATCGCCGGGGGCATCGCCCCGCGCATCCTGGACTTCCTGAAAGCCAGTCCGTTCCGCGAACGGTTCGAGCGCAAGGGTCGGTTCCAGGACTATATGGCCGCCATACCGACCCATGTGATCCTGCACAAACACGCCGCCCTGCTGGGCGCGGGCCGGGTGGCCTTCGAGGATTTCCGTCAGGGCCCGCGAATTTTTATCACGGAGGCGTGAACCGAATTCGGAAGGCCGCGTTATCGGGGTTCCACTCAGGAAGGAAGCCCTACCATGCGTAAACTGATCATCGCCGCCGCCGCCACCTTTGCCTTTGCCGGACTCGCCGCCTGTGGTGAAAGCGCCGCCGACAAGCAGGCCGAGGCCCAGGCCGACGCCCTGGAAGCCCAGGCCGCCGCGACCTCGAATGAAGCCGAGGAAACCGCCCTCAACGCCGAGGCCGACCGCATCGAACAGCAGGCCGGCAACGCCGACGGTGGCATGACCACCGAAAACACGCCGAACACCTCGCCGTCGATCCCGGCCCAGTAAACCGGCCAGGCCGGGGCCTCATGACCCCCGGCTACCTTCAGAACGGTCAGCCCCCGTCGCAACCGCGGCGGGGGTTTTCCGTGCGGGCCCGGGCTCTGGTCGTCAGGCCTTTCTGGGCGGCCAGGGAATGAAGGCGCTGGTGCGCGCGACATAGTCGGCATAGCCCGGCCGGGATTTCGAGATCGCCTTCTCGGTGATGCCGATGCCCGACCAGCGGGTCAGGGTGAAGGTCAGGAACAGCGGTCCGGCGATCGACCACAGGCCCACCGCCCCGCTCTCGGCGGCAATCAGCCACAGGCCCCACCAGACACAGGCGTCGCCGAAATAGTTGGGGTGACGGGTATAGCGCCACAGACCGGTGTCCAGCACCGTGCCCCGGGTCGCCGGATCCCTGCGGAAGGCGGACAGCTGGGCGTCGCCGACCGTCTCGATCACCAGTCCGGCCACAGCCAGAAGCGCGCCGATCACGGCAATCGCCCCGAGCGAAGGCGTCGCCGCCACCTGACCCAGCTGCACCGGCAGCGACGTCAGCCAGGCCAGAACCGCCTGCGGCAGAAACACGATCACCAGGGCCGTCTTGCCGAAGCTCCAGCCCTTGTCGGCCCGATCCTTGAGAATGGCGACATAGCGGGCGTCGGCCCCGTTCGCGCGCCAGCGACGAAACAGATGCCAGGCCAGGCGCGCGGCCCATAGGGTCACGATCCCCAGCAACAGCCATTTGCGTCCCGGATCGCCCTCGGTCCGTGGCCAGGTGACAAGGGCCAGGAACAGCATGGCCAGCGGCCAGACGCCGTCGATGAAACTGACGTCCCGCACCTTCAGGGCCACCAGCCACAGGGCGACCATCACCCCGACGATCAGGGCCAGGTTCACGGACAGCAGGACGGCGATCTCGGTCAGGGTCATGGTTCAGAAACGAGTCCCGACGGGGCCTGGATGCACTGGATCAGTCGATGCAAAGGGTCGCCTCGGCCCGACCGTTCTCGACCGTGGTGAAACAACCGAAGCGGTCACTGCTGACCTGACACTGGCCGACGGCTGGCGCACCCTCACGTGGGGCCGGGGCCGCGCCCGCGATGCGGCAGTCACCGAGGCAGTCATCCCCGTCGGTACAGCGCCGGCCGGCATCGGCATATTTGATCACGCATTGCAGGCTCTGCATCCGGCCGACCGGACGCAGTTCGCCGCCGCGGGCGGCGCAGGCGGCGGCGGTCGGAGTCTGGTCGACCACCACCGGACCGTCGGGCATCGGGACCACCGGCGCGCAGGCGGTCAGCAGCAGGGCGGCGGCGGCCGCCATCATCAGGCGCAGGCTCATGTCACGTTTCCCTTGTCGAAACCGGTCCAGACCTCGTCGTAGTCCAGCTGCATCAGCGGCGTGGTCTGGGCCCAGCGAGTGGTGCGGATCGGCAGCCGGGTCTCGAACATGAAGGCCAGGGTGTCGGTGATCTTGACCGGCTTGAGGTCCGCCTTGATCGCCTTGTCATAGCTGGCCTGGTCGGGGCCGTGGCCGCTCATGCAGTTGTGCAGGCTGGCCCCGCCGGGGGCGAAGCCGCCCGCCTTGGCGTCGTACTCGCCCGACACCAGTCCCATGAATTCGCTCATCACATTGCGATGGAACCACGGCGGCCGGAAGGTATGCTCGGCCACCATCCAGCGCGGCGGGAAGATCACGAAATCACAATTGGCCGTGCCCGGCGTGTCACTGGGCGAGGTCAGGACGGTGAAGATCGAGGGATCCGGATGGTCATAGCTGACCGTACCGATCGCGTTGAACCGGGACGTGTCGTATTTGTACGGGACCAGATTGCCGTGCCAGCCGACCACGTCCAGCGGGCTGTGGTCGAAGGTCGTGGTCCACAGTCGTCCGGCGTATTTCTGCACGCATTCGGTCGGGCGGTCGACGTCCTCGAAGGCCGCGACCGGGGTCAGGAAGTCGCGCGGGTTGGCCAGGCCGTTGGACCCGATCGGCCCCAGGTCGGGCAGGCGGAAGGCCGCGCCGTAATTCTCGCAGACATAGCCGCGGATCGGCCCGTCACACTCGACGCGGAACCGCACGCCGCGCGGAATGACCACGATCTCGCCCGGCCGCGCCGCGATCCGTCCCATCTCGGTGGCGAAGGTCTGGTCCCCCGCCTGCACCACGATCAGCAGCTCACCGTCGGCGTCGTAGAAGACCCGGTCGACCATCGAGCGGTTGGCCGCATACAGATGGATACCGATGCCGTTCAACGCCTCGGCGTCACCGGTGCCGCCATAGGTGATCAGCCCCTCGACCCAGTCGGTCGGGGTGTCCGGCATCGGCAGGGCGTCCCAGCGCATGCGATTGGGATTGGGCTCGGCCTCGGTGAAGGGCCCCGAGCGCAGCCGCCCCTGCGGGAAGGGGCTGTAGGCCGGGTGCTGGGCCGAAGGCCGCAGCCGGTACAGCCAGCTGCGCCGGTTCTCGGCGCGCGGGGCCGTGAAGGCCGTTCCGGACAGCTGTTCGGCATAGAGCCCCATCGGAGCCTTCTGCGGCGAATTCTGCCCCTCGGGCAGGGCCCCGGCCACAGCCTCGGTGGCGAAATGATTGCCGAAGCCGGACTGGTAGTGGGGCGCATTGGCGCGAGTCGTCATGGTGCGGATCTCCCTGCCGATGGTTTAGCGCCACCGTCAGGGCGCGTCACCCGTCCAGACCGCGGCAAAGGGGCGATTCAGTCCAGGGCGCAGACGTCGGGCAGGCCACGCAGGGCCCCGGCGTGGTCGAGGCCATAGCCGACCAGGAAACGGTCGGGGGCGTCCCAGCCGACGAAATCCGGCTCGGGCGCGCGCGGCAGGGGCCAGGGCTTGCGGGCGAAGACACAGGTGAGCACCTCGGCCGCCCCGGCCTCACGGGTGATGCGCACGGCCTCGGCCAGCGACAGGCCGGTGTCGAACACATCGTCGACGATCAACACACGACGGCCGACGATCGGCCGCTGATAGGGCGCATAGACGTCGATCCGGCCACGGCTGGTCTGCGAGTCGCCGTAGGAGGCCAGCCACAGGGCGTCGAAGCGGACATTGCGTCCGACCCGCGACAGGGCCCGGGTCAGGTCCGCGGCGAACCACAGCCCGCCGGTCAGCAGGACGGCGGCCACGGTCTCGTCGTCGATGACCGGCGCGATGCGCGCGGCCAGATCGGCGACGATGCGCTGGATCTCGGACTCGGGCAGCAGGACGGTCGGGGTGGCCGGCGCGGCCTGGGGGTCATCAGCCATGATGGGAGGCGGATACCGCTTCGTGCCCGGTCGTGTCGAGAGCCGGTGCAGGCAGGGGCACGGCATCGAGCGGATGCAGGTCGTCGGGGTCCGGCACCGGGGCCAGGGCCGGACGCAGGCCGCCCTCGTCCGCCGTGGGCAGGGGGCGCGGGACCGGATGGACCGGCGTGGCGTGGGGCGCGGCGGCACGGCGACGGACGGGATCGGGCGACTGGAAGACCACATCGACACCGGCGGCCTTGCTGCCCGGATCGGCGATCAGGACGGCAAACCCCTGGACCTTGCCCGGCAGCACCGGGGCGGCGTCGATCCGCACCACGGCATGGCCGATCTCTGCCCCGTGCCCATCCAGCAGGGCCAGCCGCACCGGCGGGGCGACGATCTCGGTCGCGCGAACGTTTCGCAAGGCCCCCGAGACCAGCACCCGGTCAGGCGCGCCGGGAGCGGCCCGGGCGGTGATGGCCTCGAACTCCAGACCGGTCGGGTTTACCGGTGACCCGACCGCGGCATAGGCGGCGGCGGCACGGGGATACAGTTCGACGACCTCGACCCGGAACAGCCAGCCGGCGGTCAGCAGGGAGACGAAGGCCGAGGCGATCCCGGCCCAGACCGCCCCATGGGCGGCGGCACGGCGCAGGCGACGCTGCTGCTCGGCCCGGGCCCGGAAGGCCTTGGGCAGTTCGGGGGCCGGGGTCTCGGCCAGGGTTTCGGTGCCGTCGTCCCGCTTGCCGAATCCGGCGGCGGATGACGGGCCCGGCGCAGGGTCCCCCGCTACGGTCGCGGCCTTTTCCGAATCCGCAATCAGGACCGCGGCGGCGTTCAGTTCGAGCGGTTCATCGGAACTGGCGTGCCAGACATGGCTGCAACTCTTGCAGCGCACACGGCGTCCGCCCGGACCGATCGCATCGTCCGGGGTGAAATAGCTGGTGGCGCAGGACGGGCAGGTCAGTATCATGTGGTCTGACTGCGAGGCGTTGAGCCCCCTCCCGTCGAGGCGACATTCCGCCCCGATTCCAATAAGTAACCTATGCCCGAATCGCCCCGCCGCACCGCCGAACCCGACTCCACCGCCGACACCGTCCGCCTTGAGGGCGTGGGGTTCGGCTATGCGGACGCGCCCGGCGTGCTTCGGAACATCGACCTCATTCTGCCGCGCGGCTCTTTCCACTTCCTTACCGGGCCGTCCGGTGCGGGAAAATCATCACTGCTCAAGCTCCTGACCCTGGTCGAGCGACCGACGACGGGGAAGCTGCGCCTGTTCGGTGACGACGTCACCTCCCTGCCGCGCCGGTCCATCCCGGCCGTGCGGCGACGCCTGGGCGTGGTCTTCCAGGACTTTCGTCTGCTGGATCACCTCAGCGCCTTTGACAATGTCGCCCTGCCGCTGCGGCTGGCCGGGCTGAAACGCGCCGACTACGCCGGCAATGTCACCGAAATGCTGGACTGGGTCGGTCTCGGCGACCGGATGGCCGAGGTCCCGCCCTCCCTGTCGGGGGGCGAAAAGCAGCGGCTGGCCATCGCCCGGGCCGTGATCAGTCGCCCCGACCTGATCCTGGCCGACGAGCCGACCGGCAGTATCGACGCGGACATGGGTGAGCGATTGCTGCGCCTGTTCCAGTCACTGAACCAGCTGGGCACCACGGTTCTGATCGCCAGTCACGACGAGGCCCTCGCGGCCCGGTCCGGGGCCCGCATCCTGCGCCTGGAAGGCGGCCGACTGGCCGGGAGCCGTCGATGATCGCCCGTCTGGCCCGGGGGCTGGGTCCCCGCCTGACCGGCCGGTCGCCCGGCCTGCTGCCGCGCGACAGCGCCGGTGAGCCGTGGCTGGCGGCGCTGATCGCCATCCTCTGTTTCCTCGCCTGTCTCGCCGCCGTCGGGGCCGCCTCGGCCGACCGGGCCGCCCACGGCTGGGCCGGCCAGCTGCGCGCCGAGGCCACGGTCCAGGTCCGGCCGCGCGTCGGCGAGACCGGGGCCGGGGCCGCCGCCCGCGCCGCCGAGACCCTGGCCGGGGTCGAGGGAGTGGCCGAGGCCGAGGCCATGGACCGCGCCACGGCCGAGGCCCTGCTGCGCCCCTGGATCGGCGACGCCGTCCTGCCCGACCTGCCCCTGCCCCATCTGGTCACCGTGCGGCTGGACCCGGTCACCCCCGCCAGCGCCGTCACCCTCAGCCGGGCTCTCGCCGAGGCCGGCCTGGACGCCAGTGTCGACGACCACAGCCTGTGGCGCGGCGAGGTCGAGCGCGCCGCCATGATCATCACCCTGCTGGCCGGGGCCGCCTTCCTGCTGACCGCGCTCGCGGCGGGCGCGGCCATCGCCTATGCCACCCGCGCCGCCATGGCGGCACAGCGCCCGGTGATCGAGACCCTGAGCCTGAACGGGGCCACAGACGGCACCATCGCCCGTCTGTACCAGGCCCGGTTCGGCCTGCTCGCCGCGGGGGCGGGGGCGGCCGGGGCCATCGCCGCCGCCCTGCTGGTCGCCGGCCTGCGAGGCCTCGGCGGCAGCGACGGCTTCAGCCCGGCCCTGCCCCTGGCCTGGAGCGACCTGTGGTTGCTCTCGCCATGCCCGCTTCTGGCGGCTACGGTAGCGGTGGTCGCGGCGCGCATTACAACGCTGGCGAGCCTGCAACGGCGGCGTTAGGAAGGGCTATGAAGTTTCTGACTCTCATCGCGATTCTGGCCCTGGTCTGGCTGGTCGGCCTGTTCGCCTTTGCGGACCGGGTCCGCAACCTGACCCCGGCTGACGATCCGGCCCGCGCCGACGCCATCGTGGCCCTGACCGGGCCGTCGGCCGAGCGGGTCAATGTCGCGGTACGGCTGCTGGAACAGGGCAAGGGCCGGCGTCTGCTGATCTCGGGCGTCAACCGCGAGGTCCGCCGCCAGGAATTGCGCGCCCTGACCCCCGGCTCCAACCGGCTGTTCAACTGCTGCGTCGACTTGGGATTCGAGGCCGAAGACACCTCCGGCAATGCCCGCGAGATCGCCGCCTGGGCGGAGACCAAGGGCTATGACAGCCTGATCGTGGTCACCTCCGACTACCATATGCCGCGCAGCCTGGTGGAGATCCGCTCCGCCGCGCCGGGCGTGACCCTGACCCCCTATGCGGTTTCGACCCCGTCGCTGGATGATACGCGCTGGTGGAAGGCGGCCGTGACCGCCCGACGGATGACGCTGGAATATATGAAGTATCTCGCCGCCCTGACGCGGGCCGGTGTGCACAAATTGACCGGTGACCGCGAGCCGGCCGAGGCTGACATCGCCGCCACCGAAGCCGCGCCCGCGTGACCAGCGTCCGCTCCCTGCTGTTTGTCGTCTGGCTGTACCTGTCGATGGCGCTGTTTGCCGTCGGCCTGTCGCCGGCCCTGCTGATGCCCTATCGCCAGGCCATGTGGGTGATCCGCAACTGGGCCCGGTTCTGCCTGTTCGGCCTGCGCTGGATCGCGGGGGTCAAGGTCGAATTCCGCGGCCTCGAATACCGCCCGACCGGGGCAGCCCTGATCGCCGGCAAGCACCAGAGCATGCTGGATGTGATCGCGCCGTTCGCCATCCTGCCGGACAACTGTTTCATCATGAAGCAGGAGCTGGCCCCCCTGCCCTTCTTCGGCTGGTTCGCGGTCAAGACGAAGATGATCGCGGTCGACCGCTCGGCCCACGCCAAGGCATTGAAGTCCATGGTGCGCCAGGCGCGCGACCGCTTCGCCGAGGGTCGGCAGATGCTGATCTTCCCCGAGGGGACGCGCGTACCGGTCGGGGCCGAGCCCGACTACAAGCCCGGCATCGCCGCCCTGTACCGCGACCTCGACTGCCCCTGCACCCCGATGGCCACCAACTCGGGCGTTCACTGGCCGGCGCATGGCTTTCGTCGCTATCCGGGCACCATCGTCTATGAGTTCCTGCCCCCCATCCCCGCGGGGCTGAAGCGGGATGTGTTCATGGCGCGGCTGGAGCGGGAGCTGGAGGCGGCGTCGGATGCCCTTCTGGTCAGAGACCCTACCGCAACGCCGCCCAGGCCAGCGCATGGACCCGGTCCCGTCCCAGCGCCGCAGCCATCGGCCGTTCGGTAAACAGGCCGGCAATCGCCGGATTGCGCACATCCAGCCCGCCGGTGAAGGCTCCGAAGGCAGGCAGCACCACCCGCACCCCGTCCGTGACGAAACAGGGTCGGCGCACGCCACGCCCATGGGCGGCGACCCGGGCCGCCGGGTGCAGGTGGCCGGCGACCTCGCCCGGCTGATCGCCCGGCTGCGGCTCGTGCACCAGCCGCAGCGCGCCCAGCGACAGGGCCTCGACCACCGTGCCGGTCAGGCCGGTCAGGTCCTCGCCGAGGGCCAGCCGGTCGTGATTGCCCTCCAGCCAGATCCAGTCGCGGGCGGCGGCCAGCCGGTCCAGACGGGACCGGTCGTCCGGGGCCATGCGACCGATGGCGCGGGTATCGTGGAAACTGTCACCCAGCAACACCACCCGTGCCGGGTCGAGGGCCGCGATCTCGACCTCCAGCCGCGTCAGGGTGGCGGCGCTGTCATAGGGCGGCAGCATCTGGCCGCCGGCGGCATAGGCCGAGCCCTTCTCCAGATGCAGATCGGCGGCGATCAGGGTGTTGTGGGCGATCACCCACAGCGCGCCCGACGTCCGCAGCACACAGGCTTCGCCCATAATACGCACGCGCAGGCCGCCGCACGGATGGCGGGCGGGTGACAGGGTCCGGCGCAGGGCCGCATTCATCGCCCTACCTCCCCGGCCGAGGAAGGCTCATCGGGGATTTGCGCCATCACCTCGGCGATCAGGGCTTCTTCGTCGAAGCCACAGGCGAGGTCCTCCAGGATCATCTCCGCCGCGCCGCCGCCGACCCGTTCGCGGCCGATCTGGACCAGCACCGGCACGCTGAACGGCGAGGGCCGATCCAGGGCCACGGCGCGGATATGGCCGCCGATCCGGGTCAGCAGCTGACCCAGCCGGGCCACATCGAGCAGGCCGGCCGCCGCATCGGCCCGGGCCGTGCGCAGCAGCAGGTGATCGGGCTGGTGGCGGCGCAACACATCGTGGATCAGGTCGGTCGAGAAGGTCACCTGCCGCCCGGTCTTCTCGGCCCCCGGCTGGCGGCGCTCGATCAGGCCGGCGATCAGGGCGCAGTCGCGGAAGCTGCGCTTCATCATGAAACTCTCCTCCAGCCAGGCCTCGAGGTCGTCGCCCAGCATGTCGGGCTGGAACAGGTCGTCGAAGTCGAGGCCGTCCAGCGGCCGGATGGCCCAGATGGCGAGCGAATAGTCGGTGCAGACAAAGCCCAGCGGCCCGACTCCGGCCCGGTCCAGCCGCCGCGTCAGCAGCATGGCCAGGGTGGTGTGGGCCAATCGCCCCTCGAACGGATAGCAGACCATGAAATACCGCGTGCCGCGCTGGAAGGTCTCGATCAGCAGGGAGTCCGCCGTCGGGATCAGCGAGCGCCGCTCCTGCAGCGCCAGCCATTCCTGCACATCGACGGGCAGCACGCGCCAGTGGTCGCGGTCCTGGATCATCGCCCGGACCCGCACCGCCAGCGACGTCGACAGCGGGAATTTCGAACCGCCGTAGGACGGGATTTTCGGGTCGCGATCGGTGGCCCGGGTGACCAGGGCGTCCAGCCCGGAAATGCCCTGGAAGGCCCAGACCTGGCCGGCGAAGACGAAGGTGTCGCCGGGGCTCATCCGTTCGAAATAATGCTCCTCGGCCTCGCCGATCTTGCGACCGCCGACGCGCGTGCGCCGGGCCCCGCCCCGGCCCGAGGCGACCCGCACGCTCAGGGTGGCGGCGGTGACGATGGTGCCGACATTCATCCGGTGACGCTGGGCGATCTGCGGCGTGCGCACCCGCCAGAAACCGTCGCGATCGCGCACGATGCGGGCGAATTTGTCATAGGTGCGCAGGGCGTAGCCGCCGGTGGCGACGAAATCGAGCACCTCCTCGAACGCCTCATAGGACAGGTCGCGATAGGGGCCGCAGCCGGTCACCTCGGCGTGCAGGGTCGCGACCGTGAACGACTCGGAACAGGCCACGCCCATCACATGCTGGGCCAGGGTGTCGAGGGTGCCGACATGGACCGGCTCCCAGTCGAAGGCGTTCTCGGCCACCGCCTCGCGCGCGGCCTGGCATTCCAGGGTCTCGAACCGGCTGGCCGGGACCATCAGGGCGCGGCTGGGTTCGTCCAGCCGGTGGTTGGCCCGGCCGATGCGCTGCACCAGCCGTGACGCCCCCTTGGGCGCGGCCAGCTGGATCACCAGATCGACGTCACCCCAGTCGATGCCGAGGTCCAGCGTCGAGGTGCAGACCACCGCCCGCAGCTCGCCCCGGGCCATCGCCGCCTCGACCTTGCGCCGCTGTTCCGCCGCCAGAGACCCGTGATGCAGGGCGATGGGCAGGCTCTGGTCATTGATGGCCCACAGCGACTGGAACACGAACTCCGCCTGCCAACGGGTGTTGACGAACACGAGGGTCAGGCGCGCGGCGGCGATGGCCTGATAGACCTCGGGCATGGCGTGCTGACCGGTATGGCCGGCCCAGGGCACGTGGCCTTCGGAGACCAGCACATCGATGACGGGCGGTGAGCCGGGGTCGCCGCGAACGACAACCACTCCCTTCCCCCCCTGCGGGGGAAGGTGGCTCGCGGAGCGAGACGGATGGGGGCTGGCGGCCCCACCCCGGGGGTCGGCAGGCGTGGCGTGGTCAGAGCCTCCATCCGAGCCGCTGCGCGGCCCATCTTCCCCCGAAATGGGGGAAGGAAAAGAGGGAGCCAGCCACCCCGCGATCATCGCCGGATCGTCCACGGTCGCCGACAGGGCCACCCGTCGCATGCCCGGCGCGAACTGTTGCAGCCGGCCCAGACCCAGTGACAGCAGGTCGCCGCGCTTGCCGCTCCAGATGGCGTGGATCTCGTCCAGCACCACGCACTGCAGATCGGCGAAATAGCTGCGTGCGCCCTCCCAGGCACAGAACAGGGCCAGCTGTTCCGGCGTGGTCAGCAGGATGTCGGGCGGGAATTCGCGCTGGCGCTGCTTCTTCGACTGTTTGGTGTCGCCCGTGCGGCTCTCGACATGGATATACAGCCCGATCTCGCGGATCGGGGTCATCAGATTGCGTTCGACGTCGACGGTCAGGGCCTTAAGCGGCGACAGATACAGGGTGTGAATGCCCGAGCCCGGACCGGTCGCCGGACGCGGACCGCGTTCGCTCAATTCGATCAGGCTGGGCAGGAATCCCGCCAGGGTCTTGCCGCCGCCGGTCGGGGCCACGAGCAGCGCATGCGACCCGGCCTGCGCCGCCGCGATCATCTCCAGCTGGTGCCGGCGTGGCGACCAGCCGCGCGACGCGAACCAGTCGGCGAAGAGAGGGGGAAGCGTTGCGGGAGCGGACGGGGGGATCACATCCGGCCTATAGCATGTTCCCGTTCCGTTTCACGCGCTGAACCGCTATCTGTGATCCGTGTCCGACGAATCCGCCATCGACGCCGCCGTCCGTCCCGCCGTCACCGGTGCGGAGCCGTGGCTGGGGCTGCCGCCCGCCCTGGCCATCCCGCCGGGCGCGGGCGCTATCTGCGACGAGGCGGGCGCGCGCCGGATCGGGCGCGGTGCGGCCGAAGGGGCCTTCACCACCGCCCCGGTTCTGGTCGCCCACGCCAGCCTGACCGCGCGGCGTCTGGGGCTGGCCCCGCCGCCCCGCTCGCCCGATCTGCTGGATGTGCTGGAGCTGTTTGCCTTCGTGCGCCCGGCCCGGTTCTGCGCCCCGTCGCCCAGCGGCCTGGCGCTGGCGCTCGGTATGGTCGAGCCGAAGGGGGCCGAGGCCCAGGCCGTGGCCCTGCGTCACGCCGCCGACGCCCTGCTGCGCGAACTGGCCGGGCCCGCCTATCCGCGGCGCGAGGATGCGATGACCCTGAACGAGACCCTGTCCAAGGCGGGCTGGGGCTGGGGCTGGCGGGTGTCGGGGGCCTTGCAGCACCAGCCGATGCGGGCCCGCCAGTATCGGGGTTCGGGCCTCGATGTCTGGAGCCGGATGACCGAATGGGAGGACGAGGCCCCGCGCGGCGAGGCGGGATCCGCCCCGGTCGACTCGGAGTCCGCCCGCATCCGGCTGGAGAAGCTGTTGCAGGCCTCGGGTCTGGACGAGACCCGCCCGACCCAGTCCGACTATGCGGCCGAGGCGGCCTATGCCTTCTCCCCCCGCGACGAGGAGGGCCGACCGCGCATGCTTCTGGCCGAGGCCGGCACCGGCACCGGCAAGACCCTGGGCTATCTGGCCCCGGCCTCGCTGTGGGCCGAGCGCAACCAGGGTGCGGCCTGGGTCTCGACCTATACCCGGGCCCTGCAGCGCCAGATCGACCGCGAGAGCGCCGCCCTGTGGCCCGACCCGGCCGAGCGCAAGCGCAAGGCCGTGGTGCGCAAGGGGCGCGAGAATTACCTCTGCCTGCTGAACCTGCAGGACATGGTCCAGGCGGCCCAGCTGGGTAATGGTGACCTGATCGGCATGGCCCTGGCCGCGCGCTGGGCCCTGCATTCGCGCGACGGCGACATGACCGGCGGCGACTATCCCGGCTGGCTGCCGGGCCTGTTCGCCGTGGGATCGGGCCAGCAGGCCAGCGCCGCCAACCTGGTCGACCGGCGCGGGGAGTGCGTCCACGCCGCATGCCCCCACTACCGGCTGTGCTTTGTCGAAAAGACCATCCGTGCCAGCCGCCGCGCCGATCTGGTCGTGGCCAACCACGCCCTGGTCATGACCCAGGCCGCCTTCGACGGGGCCCGCTCGGCCCGGGGGTTGAAACAGGACGGCGAGACGGCGGCCCTGAAACGGATCGTATTCGACGAGGGCCACCATCTGTTCGACGCCGCCGACAGCGCCTTTTCCGCCTGTCTGTCGGGTCAGGAATCGGCCGAACTGCGCCGCTGGATCCGCGGTCCCGAGGGGCGGGGCCGACGCGGACGCGGTCTGGAGCAGCGGCTGGGCGACCTATGTGCCGACAACGAGGCGGCGCAGAAGGCCCTGAACGATGCCGTGCGCGCCGCGGCCCAGTTGCCGGGCGAAGGGGTGTCCGGCCGCATCGCCCCGGCCTCGGGCGAGGTCAATCCGATCGGGCCGATCGAGACCTTCCTGCTGGCGGCGCTGGAACAGCTGCGGGCCCGCGCCGGCGACAGCGGCTCGGGCGGCACCGAGTTCGGCCTCGAATGCGCGCTGCGGCCGGTGACCGAGCCGGTTCTGGAGGCCGCGCGCGCCGCCGCCCGGGCCCTGGCCGCCGTCGAGGCCCCGCTGCTGGCCCTGTCGCGCCATCTGGAAGACGTGCTGGACGACGAGGCGACCGAACTGGACGGATCGCAGCGCGCCCGCATCGAGGGGGCGCTGCGGGGTCTTGATCGCCGGGCCCGCATGACCCTGCCCGGCTGGCGCTCGATGCTGGCGGCGCTCGATGAGGGCAGTGACGAGGCCGATCCCGACTTCGTCGACTGGCTGACCGCCGAGGCCGCCTTCGGCCGCATCCACGACGTGGCCCTGCGCCGCCACTGGATCGATCCGACCGTGCCGCTGGAGGCGGCGGTGATCATGCCTGCTCACGGGGTGCTGGTGACCAGTGCCACCCTGTCCGACCCACTGGCGACGACCGGGGACGGCGACCCGTTCGACATGGCCCGGGTGCGCACCGGGGCGGCGCGGCTGATCGACCCGGCCCGCACCCTGAAGGTCGAGAGCCCGTTCGACTATGCCGCCCACAGCCGGGTCATCGTCGTCAATGATCTGGTCAAGGACGACGCCCGCCAGACGGCGGCGGCGATGCGCGAACTGTTCCTGGCCGCGGGCGGCGGCGGTCTGGGCCTGTTCACCGCCATCCGCCGCCTAAAGGCCGTCTATGAGCGGCTGGGCCCGGACCTGGCCCGCGAGGGCCTGCCCCTCTACGCCCAGCACGTCGATCCGCTCGAGGTCGGGGCCCTGGTCGATGTGTTCCGGGCCGAACAGGATTCCTGCCTGCTGGGCACGGACGCGGTGCGCGACGGGGTCGATGTGCCGGGTCGGTCCCTGCGCATCCTCGCCTTCGACCGGGTGCCGTGGCCGCGCCCGGACCTGCTGCACCGCGCCCGGCGCGAGCGGTTCGGCGGACAGGGGGCACAGGGCCGGGCCTATGACGACGCCCTGGCCCGGGCCCGCATCGCCCAGGCCTTCGGGCGGTTGATCCGGCGCGGCGACGACAAGGGGGTGTTCGTGATGCTGGACGCCGCCACCCCGACCCGTCTGTTCGCCGGCCTGCCGCCGGGGACCGAGGTGCTGCGCATGGGCCTGGCCGAGGCGGTCGAGACGGTCGCCGGTTTTCTGGCGATCCCGGGGGCACCACCGCCCGCCTGAGGGGAAGATCCCGCTTTTTTTGGCCGTGGTCGCCTGATAGTCAGCCCCCATGACCGTGACTCCGCCGATCCGTCGCCACAGCCGCACCGGCCTGTATGTGCCGCTGCTGATCGCCCTGACCCTGCTGGCCGCCTGGACCGGATGGTGGTTCTATCTGACCCACCGGATCGAGACCGGCATCGAAGCCCGCGCCGTCGCGATGCGGGCGGCGGGCTGGGATATCGGCCACGGCCGGATCACCACCACCGGCTGGCCCTTCCGCACCCGGATCGCCGTCGCCTATCCAACGGTGACCGCGCCGGACGGACACGCGATCTCGGCCCCGACGCTGGTCGCCGAGGCCAATACCTACAATCCCGATCGGTGGGTGGTCATCGCCCCGGACGGCCTGGTGCTGACCCGGCCCGACATGGGCAAGGTCGCGCTGCGGGGCGAGGCCCTGCGCATGAGCGTCAGCCATCTCCAGGCCCGTTTCCCCGATCTGCGCATCCAGCTGGACAAGCCGGTCTTCACGCCCCACCCCGGGGCCGCACCCTTCCCGATCCTGCGGGCCGAGCAACTGCAGATCAACGCCCGGCCCCATGGGGCGGACGGCGCCCGCGCGGACGCGACGACCGGACCGGTCGACGTCCTGTTTCGTCTGACCGAGGCCCGGGCGCGACCGGGCGGTGTGCTGGACGGCCTCGCCGTCCAGGGACCGGTCGGGGGCTGGATCGAAACCACGCTCGAGGGAGGCGACCGGCTGCGCGGCCCGGCCATGATCGGAGATCTGGAAGCCTGGTCGAGGGCCGGCGGCCGCTTCACCGCCGTGCGCGGCGAGTTGAAGGCCGGGGTCAGCACGGCGACCCTGTCCAGTGACACCCTGAGTGCGGACAGCAGCGGTCGTCTGCAGGGCACCGTGGCCCTCACCGCCGACAAGCCCCTGCCGGCGCTGGCCGGACTGGCGCGCTCGGGCGTTTCCGGCGTCGACCGGGCCGCGGCCGCCGGAGCCGCGACGGCGACCGCCCTGACCGGCGACACCTCGGCCGTCAGCCTGCCCCTCGTGTTCCGCGACGGCCGCACCTGGCTGGGCCCGTTCGCCCTGGCCTCCGCGCCCAAGCTGTTCTGATGCTGACGGAACCGCCCGTCGATGCGACGCTGGATGCCCTCGACCGGGATCTGCTGGCGGCGCTGCGGGCCCGGATCCAGGCCGGGGCCCGCACTTCGGTCGATGCCGAGATCCTCGCCCTTCGCGCCCAGCTGGACACGGCAGAGACCGCCGAGATTCCCCTGCTTCGGGCCTTGCTGGGACGGCTCGACGCCGCGACCGGGGCCGTGCTGACGGTCTGGGGGCCAGCCGCCCGGACCCTGGCGATCGACCGCTACGGCCTGACGGTCCAGGTGGCCGCCGACGCCGACGCGGCGCTGGCGGCAGTGAATGACGGGGGTCGCAAGCGTGGCCAGTCGGGCGGCCGTGCCCTGATCGATCTGGGCGGCAGCAAACCCTGGTGGGGTCAGTTGCTGGCCCGACCCGGCCTGCGCGTCACCGGGGCCCTGCCGGATGATCGTCACCGTCAGCCCCTGGCCCTGATGATCGAGACCCGTCCGTCAGGCCCCACCGGCGACGATCGAACCTTCTGGGTCAGTGACAGCCCCCTCCCCGACAGCAAAATCGTCGCCGCCCTCGAGGCCGCCGGACTGGTCGCCTCGCCCCTGATCGCGACGGGTGGCTTGAAGCTGTTCATGCTGGCGGGCTATGTGCAGGCGGACGACCCGCGCCTGACCGGTGCCCCGGGCAGCCTTGCCGGCATTATCGGTGCGGCCCCCGTCTTCTGAATCCAGGGATTCCGCATGACCGACGACACGACCGCCGCCGCCGCCGAGGGTCCGATCGCCAAGCCCGGTATCCTCGACATCGCCCCCTATGTCGGCGGCAAGTCCGCCATCGCCGGCATCGCCGAGCCGATGAAGCTGTCGTCGAACGAGAATGCGCTGGGAGCCGGGGCGAAGGCGCGCGAGGCCTATGCCGCCGCCATCGGCACTATCCACCTCTACCCGGACGGCCGGGCCGCCAAATTGCGCGCAGCCGTGGCCGACCATCACGGGCTGGAGCCCGAGCGTCTGGTCTTCGGCAACGGCTCGGACGAGGTCTTCGCCCTGCTGAACCAGACCTATCTGACCCCGGGCGACAATATCGTGACCGGCCAGTACGGTTTCCTCGCCTATCGCATCTCGGCCAAGGCCAACCAGGCGGAGGTCAAGCTGGCCCCGGAGCCCGGCTACAAGGCCGAGGTCGACGCCCTGCTGGAGCAGGTCGATGACCGCACCCGCATCGTCTATGTCTCCAACCCGTCCAACCCGACCGGCAGCTACAACAGCGGCGAGGAGATCCGTCGCCTGCACGCGGCCCTGCCCGCCCACATCCTGCTGGTCGTCGACGAGGCCTATGCCGAATATGTGGTCGAACCCGACTGGGAGACCGCCTTCCCGCTGGCCCGCGACGCCGCCAACATCGTCGTCACCCGCACCTTCTCGAAGATCCACGGCCTCGGCGGCCTGCGCATCGGCTTTGGCTATGCCCCGTTGAAGGTGGCCGAGGCGGTTGACCGCATCCGCCTGCCGTTCAACGTCTCGGTGCCCGGGCTGGACGCCGCCACCGCCGCCCTCGGTGACGAGGCGCACCAGAAGGCCTCGCGCGACCTCGTGCAGACCTGGCGGCCGCGCCTGACCCAGGCGATCCGCGGCTTCGGCTTCGAGGTCATGCCCAGCGCCGGTAATTTCGTCATGGTGCGTTTCCCGGACGCGGCCCGCAACGCCGCGGCGGCCAACGACTACCTGAACGGCAAGGGCATCATCGTCCGCGCCGTCGGCGGCTATGGCCTGCCCGACTGCCTGCGCATCACCGTCGGCACCGAGGACCAGAACCGGGCGGTGATCGACGCGCTCAGCGAGTTCGCGGCCCGCTAGGCCCGGTGTGACCCGGACGGTACGCCTTTCCGCCGCCCAGGCGCGGCGCATCGCCCTGGCTGCCCAGGGGTTCGGCGTCGCCCGGCCCGACGCGGCGACGGCCCGTCACCTGCGCAAGACCGCCCGCGATCTGGGCGTGATCCAGATCGACAGTGTCAATGTCGTCAGCCGCGCCCATTACCTGCCGGCCTTCTCGCGCCTGGGCGACTATCCACGCGAGGCGCTGGAGGCCGAGGCCTGGGGCCGGACCCCCAGCCTGTTCGAATACTGGGGCCATGAGGCCTCGCTGCTGCCCCTGGAGAGCCAGCCCCTGTTCCGTTGGCGGATGGCCCGGGCCGAAGCGGGGGAAGGTCTGTGGAGCGGCACGGCCCGCTTCGGGCGCGAGCGGCGCGCCTATATCGACGGCATCCTGACCGAGATCGAGCAGCGCGGGCCGGTCACCGGCGGCGATTTCGCCACCGGGCCGCGGGGCGCGCCCGGCTGGTGGTCGTGGTCCGACGGCAAGCGGGCGCTGGAATGGCTGTTCTGGTCCGGCAAGATCACCACCGCCACCCGCCGCGGCTTCGAGCGTGTCTATGACCTGACCGAACGGGTCGTGCCCGCCGCCATCATCGACCGCCCGACCCCGGACGCGGCCGACGCCCAGCGCGACCTGGTCCGGATCTCCGCACGGGCCATGGGCGTGGCCACCGCCGCAGACCTGCGCGACTATTTCCGTCTGCCGCTGGCCGACACCCGGGCCCGGATCACCGAGCTGGTCGAGGCGGGCGAGCTGATCCCGGTGACGGTCGAGGGCTGGGACAGGCCGGCCTTCATGGACCCGGCCTGTCGCAAGCCCCGGCGCATCACGGCCCGGGCCCTGCTGTCGCCGTTCGACAATCTGATCTGGTTTCGGGAGCGCACCGAACGCCTGTTCGGCGTGCGGGTGCGGCTGGAGATCTACACCCCGGCGCACAAGCGGGTGCACGGCTACTATGTGCTGCCGTTCCTGCAGGACGAGGCCATCACCGCCCGGGTCGACCTGAAGGCCGATCGCAAGGCGGGGGTCCTGCGCGTCCAGGCAGCCTGGCGCGAACCGGACACCGATGCCCAAACCCCGGCGGCGCTGGCTGAAGAGCTGCGCCGGACCGCGCGCTGGTTGGCCCTGGAGCGGGTCGAGGTGGCCGGACACGGTGACCTGGCGACGGCCCTGATCGACAGCCTCGATCCAGCCGGCGGACCGTCCGCGATCAGTTACGTCGGAAGATCCGGCTCGCGCCCCAGCCGGTGAAGGCCGCCAGCAACACACACAGGATCCCGTACAGCCACGGACGGCGGTGGGCGAACTCATAGACCTCACGCTCGAACCCGACCTTCTCGACCGTCAGGGTGAGGTTGGAGACCGAGGCCGGGGCCCCGTCCTGGAACAGCCAGACCTCGGCGAAATACTGGCCCGTCGGGGCCACGGTCGGCAGCTCGACCTCGGCCCGGAACAAGCCCTTGTCGACGAACTGGACCCCGTCCGGATCGGTATTGTACAGGGCCGCCGCCTCGCGCAGCCGGATCACGGCCCGGCGCCAGTCCAGATAGTCCTCGCCCAGCCGGCTGATGACCACGTCGCGCACCCCGTAGCGGGTCACCGTGCTGGCCTCCTCGGGGGCGTCGATCCGCAGGTGGTCGACACCGACACCGAGCCGGCGCAGCTGGCCGAAGTCGGCGATATCGCCCAGTGGCCGGGTCGAGGCCGTCATGTAGAAGCCGGGAGCCCCCTCGAACAGAACCGGCCGGCTGTTGAGCCAGACACCGAGATTGCGGGACCGTTTGACCAGACGCACCGGGGCGTCCGGGCCCCGCACCACCACCACGACATCGGCGGGCCGGTCGCTCGGATTGAACACCGCGCCGTACAGGACGATCGACGCCCCGCTGAAGCTGGAGTCGACCCGCACCCGGGCATCGGTCAGGGCGGCGGCGACCCGCAGGTCGCCCTGGGTCGCCACCGAGCGTTCCGGGGCCAGGGCCTCATAGGCCGGCGGGGGCGGGGGCAGTTGCATCATCAGTCCGACACCCCCGGGGCCAGGCTGAACAGGTCCCCGGGCCGTATGAACAGCTCCAGCCCCATATAGACACCGACGGCGAGGACGATGAGACCCAGGACTGCGCGCAGGGATTCGGCGCGGAACCGGCCCGACAGGCGCGCGCCGTACTGGGCCCCGACGACACCCCCGAACAACAGCAGGGACGACAGGACGATGTCGACGGTCTGGTTCCGGCCCGCCTGAAGTACCGTGGTGATGGCCGTGGTGATGATGATCTGGAACAGGCTGGTGCCGACCACGACACTGGCCCGCATGCGCAGCACATAGAGCATGACCGGGATCAGGATGAAGCCGCCGCCGACCCCCATGATGGCCGACAGGATGCCGACGAACCCGCCCAGCGCCACCAGCGGGATGACGCTGATGTACAGTCCGGAGCGCGGGAAGCGCATGCGGAAGGGCAGGCCGTACAGCCACATCGGGCGACGCCGTTCCTTGCGCGGTGGCGTCTCGCCGCGCCGGCGGCGCAGAATGGCGGTCAGACTCTCGTTCAGCATCAGCGAACCGATGACGCCGAGAAACAGCAGATAGGATACGGCCACCACCAGGTCGGCCTGACCGAGCAGCCGCATATAGCGGAACATCTCGACGCCCAGCAGCGCGCCCAGGAAGCCGCCGCCGGCCATGATTCCGCCGATGCGATAGTCGACCAGCCCCTGGCCGGAATAGCTGATCACGCCAGACGTCGAGGAGGCCACGACGTGGCTGGCCTGGCTGGCCACCGCCACAGTCGGCGGAATGCCCATGAACACCAGGATCGGGGCCATCAGAAACCCGCCCCCGATCCCGAACAGACCGGACACGAATCCAACGACCGCGCCCAGGATCACCAGGAACGGCCAGTTCACCGAAACCTCGGCGATCGGAAGATAGATATCCAAAGGACGCGCCTTCGGCTGGAACGAACGCTAGGCGCCGGAAAGGGCGACGGTGAAAACCTCTTAGCGGCCCGGGAGGCTACTCGCCAGCCAATGCACGCCACAGGCGGATGTCATCGATCAATATTCAGGCCAGAGGCGCGGCCTTGAAGTTTTCCGCGGCGGCGCGGGCCACGCGGCGGGCGGAAGCCGGGACCGACACGCCCAGCCGTTCGGCGGCGGCGCGGGCGTCATCGTCACCGGCGCGCGCTGCGATCATGTACCATTTGTAGGCTTCGCCGACATTGGGGGCGACGCCCTCTTCACCGTTCTCATAGATGCGGGCGACATTGTACTGGCTGTCAATCAGGCCGCGTCCGGCCGCCTTCAGCAACCAGTCGAGTGCCTCGGCCCGATTGCGCGGCCCGCCGACGCCGTCAAACAGATACATGCCATAGGCGTGCATGCCGCGCGGATCGCCGCTTTCGGCCGCACGGCGAGCCCACAGACGGCTTTCCTCGAGGTTCACCGCCACGCCGTTGTCGCCGGTCTGGAACAGACCGGCCAGATGCAGCTGGGCCGGCGCATAGCCCAGGCTGGCGGCCCGGGTCAGGGTCTCGAGGCCGAGCACGTCGCCGGCGTCCAGCTGTTCACGCGCGCTGGCGTACAAAGTCTCTTCTTCCGACGCCGGCCCGGCCGGCGGCGGCGGCAGGTCGGACGTCGGGCTGGTGGCCATCGACAGCAGCGGACCCGCCGTGGCGTTGTCGCCGAATCCGCTTCCGAAGCCGCCGAACGGCAACTGCGGCAGGCCGCCCTCACCGGTCAGCTGATCATAGGCATAGGTGCCGCCGACCATCAGACAGACCGCCGCGACCGAGGCCCCCAGCGCCTTGCGAATGGTGCCGCCGTCGCGGGCGGCCTGTTTGTCGAGACGTTCCTGCAGCCGGGACTTGCCGCCCCGCTTCAGACCGAAGCCGGAACGGGCCGGTGCCTCGGGCTCGGCCGGGGCCATGGCGGCACGGGCGGCCTCGATGGCCTGACGGGTCGTGCTGGCCCGGCCGGCGGCGGCGGCGGCACGCAGGGCCCGGGGATCAACAAAATCGGTCTCGGCGGCGAAGTCGTCGGTCTCGGTGTCGGGCCCGACCGAAGCCGCGGCGGTTGCCGTCGCCTCGAAGGCGTCAGACACATCAGCACCGCCGAAACCGGCCCGCGGCGGTGAGGCGGCGGTCGACCGTCCGAACGGAACATTGACCGGCTCAGAATCGGCCGGGGCGACCGGATCCGGCTCCGGCGCGCGCAGCACGGCCTCGCGCACCACGTCTGCGGCCATGGCGGCGGCCGAGGGGGCCGGGGCCAGAGCGGGGGTCGGCGCGACGGCCGCCGTGCCCTCGGGCTCCATGAACGGAGTCGGGAACGGCGTCGGCTCCGGTTCTCCGGTGATGGCGGCGTCGGTCCAGGCGGCGTCATCCTCGAAGCTGCTGGTGAAATCATCGTCCTGGAAGGCGGTGGCCCGCCAGTCAGGACGAGCGGCCGGTGCCTTCTCGACGGCGGCGGCGCTCCGTTGTTCGAGACTGTCACGGGCGTCGGTCAGGAGCTGGGCGGTACGCTGTTCACTGAGCCGCACCCGTTCGGCCAGTTCGCCCGAGGTGCGCTCGAAGCGCTGTTCGACGGTCGATGTGCTGTCGGCCAGACGCTTGGCGATATCATCCAGCGCCTGGGACGAGCGGCGCTCGGACTGGGCGATACGGTCGCTGAGACGGTCGGAGATACGGGTGATCTCTCCACCCAGCTTCTCCAGCGCCAGAACGTGACGGTCCTCGGCAGCGACCAGCTTGTGGTCCACGGCCTGGGCATAGCGCCCGATATCCTGCTCGACCTTCTGGTTCAGCGTGGTCCCGAGCCGCTCGAGCCGCGCCGGCACGTCCGTCTCGATCGCGCTGACCCGGCCGTTCAGGTTCTGGGCGATGCGCAGCACCTCACGCCCCATGGCCTCGACGGCCTGGGCCGAGCGCTGCTCGGCCGTCCGGGCCTGCTCGCCGACCGACAGGACTGTCTGTTCGATCCGCGCCATGCGGTTTTCGGTTTCGGCGGTGTCCAGCCGGCGCATCATCTCGGCGCGATTGGTCTCGACCTGACGTGACAGGGTCTCGGCCAGCTTCTCGAACCGGGCGGCCTCACGCGAGCTGTCCGGCCCGCCCTGGGTCTCGGCCGCGCGCAGCCGCTGGTCGAGACCGGCAAAGGCCCGCTCCAGGCCGCGCAGGGCCTCGCCGGTCGAGGCCTGGGCCGAGTCCAGACGGGCGGCCACCGCCGCCATCACGTCGGTTCCGGTACCGGGACCGGCGACCTTTTCGACCGCGTCCATGCGCTGACGCAGTTCGTTCACACCGGAACGCTGGCGCTCCTCGATGTCATACAGCCGTCCGGCCAGGTTCCCGAGGGTGGTCTCGACCTTGCTGAAGGTCTCGACCGTGCGCGGACCGACCTCCTGTTCGAACCGGCGCAGCCGCTTGTGGCCCTCGCGCAGTTCCTCGGCGATGTCGTCGATGCGGCGGCCGGTGGCGTCGCCCTTCTGATCCTGGCTTTCCAGCCGGCGGACCAGCCCGGTCACCGCCTGGTCGACCCCCTGGATGGCTACGGTCGACCGGCGCTCGGAGGCTTCCAGCCGGGCGGCGATGGCGTCGACCGAGGCACTGAGCCGGTCCCACGGCGCGTCCTGGCTGGAATAGGCGTCGTCGACGCGCCGGTAGCGGCCCCGGCGATCGATGGAGTCTGCGGCATGGTCGCGACGTGACAGGGGCACGACCCCGTCATCATCGTCTTCGAGAATCATCGTGTTCAGCCACTCGCCGAGTGTCATACCCGAACGCCGCGCGAGATCCTTGGCGATCTCACGCGCCTTGGGTTCGATACCCTTCACGCTCCACGGCGCGGCTGCGCTCACTGATTCGACTCCCGACCTGTAACCTGAACGCTAGACGCCCAGATCAGGGGTGTAAACGCATGGTTAACCCCAAGATGTAGGGGGCACACCATGTTCCTGTGGACAGCGCGCCCGCCCCGCCGATTTCTCGCCTGATCATGGTTAACCGAAGGTGAAGATTAACCTTCTGGCAAGGACTCCGGCCTTGCGCCGGGACGTGGTGCCCGCCATCTGCTGACGCGTGAACCTGACCCTGACCCTGACGCTGCTGGTCGCCGCCGTGGCGATGACCGTTTTCTCCGGCTGGCGCGGCGCGCGACCCTGGGATCCGCGGCGCGGCGTGCGCATGGTCCCGTGGCGCTTCATCATGCTGCTGTCGGCGGCGACCGTGTTCATTCTGGCGATCCACCTCGGCACTGTGCTCGGCGTCCCGCAGCGAACCTACTAGGCGGGTACCGGCCGGAACGACTGTCGTCGTCACCCATTCCTGATCCAGCCCCCCGAGATCAGGAGAGACAGCGATGAGCGACAAGCCCCTTACCGCCGCCGAGGCCGAGCAGGAATTCTGGAACCACCTGAAGGCCTCCAACACCGGCATGCTCGGCCTCGACCAGCCCGGCTATCACAGCCAGCCGATGACCGCCTTCCGCGAGGCGGAGACCGGCACCATATGGTTCTTCACCCGTACCGACACCGACCTGGCCCGCGACGTCGCCGCCGGCCCGCAGAGCGCCATGTTCACCTATGGCTCCAAGGACCAGGAGGTCTGGGCCTGCATCCACGGCACCCTGTCACAGTCGCATGACCGGGCGCGGATCGATGAATACTGGAATCCGGTCGTCGCCGCCTGGTATCCGGACGGCAAGGACGACCCGCACCTGACCCTGCTGCGCTTCGCCGCCGACGACGGCCGTATCTGGCTGTCGAACCAGGGCCCGGTCCGCTTCTTCTACGAGGTCGCCAAGGCCAATCTGACCGGCACCACGCCCGACGCCGGCGGCGTGGCGGACGTCAATCTGAGATAGACGAGGACCGACAGGACGGCTTGCCACCGCGTCGGGGCGTTCAGCCCGCCAGACACCAGGCCAGCACGGCCTTCTGCGCGTGGATACGGTTTTCGGCCTCGTCCCAGACCAGCGACTGCGGGCCGTCGATCACCGCATCGGTGACCTCCTCGCCGCGGTGGGCCGGCAGGCAGTGCAGGAAGACCGCGTCGGAGGCCGCCGTGGCCATCAGGGCGGCGTCGACCGAATAGGCCTCGAACGCGGCCAGCCGGTCCTCGTAGTCGCCGTCACCCATCGACACCCAGGTATCGGTGATCACCACATCGGCTCCGGCCACCGCCTCGCGCGGGTCGCTGGTCAGGGTGACGTGATCGCCGCCCCGGGCCAGGTCGCGCAGGTCGGGGTGATAGTCGGCCGGGCAGGCGACCTTGAAGCGGAAGCCGAATTTCGGGGCCGCGTGCATGAAGCTGTGACAGACGTTATTGCCGTCCCCGACCCAGGCCAGCGTCTTGCCGGCGATCGGCCCGCGCTGCTCCTCGATGGTCTGCAGGTCGGCCAGGATCTGGCACGGATGGCTGCGGTCGGTCAGACCGTTGATGACCGGCACGGTGGCGACGCGGGCAAAGCGTTCGACATCGTCATGGCTGTTGGCGCGGATCATCACGGCATCGACCATGCGTGACAGGACGCGGGCCGTGTCCTCGACCGGCTCGCCGCGCCCCAGCTGCATGTCCCCGGCATTGGCGATGATCGAGGCTCCGCCCAGCTGGCGGATGGCGGCGTCAAAGCTGAAGCGGGTACGGGTCGAATTCTTCTCGAAGATCATCGCCAGCACGTGATCGGCCGCCGGCGCATCGGCGTCGACCCGCCCCTTCGGCCAGCCCTGACGGGCGGCCTTGCGGGCATGGGCGTCGTCGAGAATGCCGCGCAGGTCTTCGGCCGACAGCCGATGGATATCGAGAAAATGCCGCACCATCCGCTAGCCCGCCATCTTGCCGCGCGCGAACTCGCAGGTCTTCTCGAAGCGGGCGATCGCCTCGGCCGCCTCGTCGCGGCTCAGAATCAGCGGCGGGAGCAGGCGCACGCAGTTGTCGCCGCCCCCGGCGACCAGCAGCTGGTTCTCGTCACGGGCCCAGCCCATGAATTCCCGATTGTTCGGGACCAGCTTGATGCCGATCAGCAGCCCCTTGCCGCGCACGTCGGCGATGACGTCCGGGAAGCGTTCCTTCAGCCCGTGCAACTGCTGCTTCAGATAGCCGGCGATCTCGTTGACGTTGGCCAGGGTCTCGGGTTTCGAGATTTCGTCGAAGGCGGCGATGCCCACGGCCATGGCCAGTGGGTTGCCGCCGAAGGTCGAGCCGTGCACGCCGACGGTCATGCCCTTGGCCGCCTCGGCCGTGGCCAGGCAGGCCCCGACCGGGAAGCCGCCGCCCAGGGCCTTGGCAATGGCCATGATGTCCGGGGTCATGCCGGCCCATTCATGGGCCCACAGCTTGCCCGTCCGGCCCATGCCGCACTGGACCTCGTCGAAGATGATCAGCACGCCGTTGGCGTCGGCCATCTCGCGCATCCAGCGCAGGTCTTCCTCGGGGATGGCGCGCGCGCCCCCCTCGCCCTGGACCGGTTCGATGATCACGGCGGCCGTGGTCGGGTTCCTGAAGGCGGCTTCCAGCGCCTCGCGGTCACCCCAGACCAGCTGGCTGTAGCCGGGCAGGCGCGGCCCGAAGCCCTCGACATAGGACGGGTTGCCGGCGGCGTTGATGGCTCCGTAGGTGCGGCCGTGGAAGGAGCCGTCAAAGCCGTAGATTTCGATCCGCTCGGGCTGGCCGTTGGCCGAATGGTATTTGCGCGCCGTCTTCAGCGCGCATTCCACCGACTCCGACCCGGAGTTGGTGAAGAAGACCACGTCGGCGAAGCTGTTCTCGCACAGCCGGTCGGCGAGGGCCTCCTGGCCGGGGATCTTGAAGATGTTGGAGACGTGCCAGAGCTTCTCGGCCTGGTCCTTGACCGCCTGGACCAGTTTGGGATGGGCATGACCCAGCGCATTGGTCGAGATGCCGGAGACGCAGTCCAGATAGACGGTGCCGTCCGCCGCATACAGCCGGGCCCCCTCGCCGCGCTCGACCTCGACCGGAGCACGATTATAGACACCCATGAGATGGCTGGACACGGTCGGACCTCCAAAAGAGAGACGGCCCCGCCGCAGGATGCGCCGGGACCGCTGAAAAAGGGTCTCTCCTTGTCGACCCGGCACCGGGGTTAGTCAACACCAGCCCGGGGTCGTTTCCGGCTCAGCTCTTCAGCCGCCAGCCCGAGCGGAATACCAGCCAGCAGGCCACCGCCAGGGCCAGGGTCAGGACCGCGCTGACCGCCACCCCGATCATCAGACTGCCGTCGGCATGGCCGATGAAGCCGGCACGGAAGCCGTCGATCAGATAGAAGAACGGGTTGAAGTGGCTGATCGAACGAAACGGTTCGGGCAGGCGGTCGATCGGATAGAAGGTGCCGCTGAGAAAGGTCATCGGCATGACCACGAAATTCTGCACCGCCGACAGGTGGTCGAACTTTTCGGACCACAGACCGGCCAGCACGCCCAGCATACCCATCAGCAGCGAGGCGACGACGCCGAACCAGACGATGGCGAACAGATTGGCCACGCCCAGCTTCGCGAACGGCAGCACACAGACGGCGGTGACCACCCCGACCACGATGCCGCGCGTCGCCGCACCCAGCGAAAAGCCGACGGTCAGCTCCAGCGGGCTCAGCGGCGGCGTGAGAAAGTCAGTGGCCGTGCCCATGATCTTGGCCTGGATCAGGCTGGACGACGCATTGGCGAAGGCATTGTTCAGCACCGCCATCATGATCAGGCCCGGCGCCACGAACTCGGCGAAGGACGTGCCGTGCAGGGGAGGACGCGCATCCTTCAGGGCCACCACGAAGACCAGCATATAGAGCAGGGTCGTCACCACCGGGGCGGCCACGGTCTGGGCCCCGACCTTCCAGAAGCGCCGCACCTCTCGCAGATACAGGGTCTGTACCCCGATCCAGTTGACCCCGTTGTGACGACGGGGCCGCGGCAGGCCGGACGGGCGGGTTGAGGCGAGATCGGTCATGACCGCCAGATGCCCCCGGCAAGGCCCCGGCGCAAGGCGGGGCCGTCCACAGGGCGTTTCACATACCGCCGATTCAACATGTGGTTTCTGTGGACACACTGATTCGCAGATATTGCGTCCGTTAACGTCTCGTTTACAAGTGGTGGTAGGTGCTGACCCCAGAACGGAGCCAGCCCCCTAGATATTGATCTGTTTTACCCCGGGGAGGGTGGCATGACCGCAGGCTGGACCGAAGACCGCGTAGGCGCGCTGAAGAAGCTCTGGCTTGAGGGGCAATCCGCCAGCCAGATCGCCAAACAACTGGGCGGCGGCGTGACCCGCAACGCCGTGATCGGCAAGGTGCACCGCCTCGGCCTGTCAGGCCGTGCCGCGCCGTCGCAGCCGGCGCGCACCACCTTCCGCGCCGCCCGTCCGCGGCCGGACGCTCCGGCCCAGCCGTCGGCCCCGCGCCGCATCGAGACGGCCCAGCTGCGCCCGAACGTTCCCGTGCCGCCGACGCCCGAGCGTCCGCCGGAAATGCCCGGCACCGCCACGGTGATGACCCTGGGTGCGCACATGTGCAAATGGCCGATCGGTGATCCGTCGTCGCGCGAGTTCAGCTTCTGCGGCCGCCGCGCCTCGGAAGGCGTCTATTGCATCGAGCACGCCCGGGTCGCCTACCAGCCCCAGGTGCGCCGCGGCAACAAGGACGGTGCCACCGAACTGGCCCGCAGCCTGCGTCGGTATATCTAACAAGGGCGCTATCGCGCTTCGCGCTACTTGAGCGCGGGCGCGTGAACGCGCCGGGGGCGCACGGATTCGTTTCGTGCGCCCTTTGCAATTTGGTCAAACGACCAACACAGATGGCTCCTATGGAGCCGCCGTCCGCCCCGCTGGCCCTGCGCCGGCGGGACACGGGGCGGGACTGCGGTTATCCGGGTTGACGCAGTCCCTCACCCGCCCCTTCGGGGCTTGAGACCCGGCCTAGTTCAGCACCCGCCGCTCGCCCGGAACGTCTAGGCTGAAGGCGGGAATCGCGGCCTCGAAGGTTCGCCCCTCGGTATCGGTCATCGAATAGCTGCCGGCCATCGAGCCCGAGGCCGTGCCCAGCGGACAGCCCGAGGTGTAGGAATAGCTGTCGCCGGGCGGAATGGTCGGCTGTTCCCCGACCACGCCAGGACCCCGCACATCCTCGATCTGGCCGCGGGCGTCGGTGATGATCCAGTGCCGCGCGATCAGCTGCACCGTCGCCGGGCCGCGGTTCTCGATCTCGACCTGATAGGCCCAGACCCAACGTCCGGAGTCGGGGTCGGACTGGCCGGCCAGATAGGAGGGGCGGACCCGTACGACGATCCCGTCGGTCTCGGCTTCATAGGCGTGGGTGTCATGCATGGCCCCATGGTCCCGCAACCGACGCCGCCGTCAAGCATCCCGGGGGTTAGACCGGCCGCAAAAACGTGTAATCAGACCCTATGCAGTTCTCTGAAAACACCCCGCCCGGCATCCTGCCCTGCCAGTCGATCGAGGCCCTGATCGCCGGTGGCGCGATCACCTCGGACACCCCGCTTGACGTCGATCAGGTCCAGCCGGCCAGCCTCGACCTGCGCCTGTCCGACCAGGCCTGGCGCGTGCGCGCCTCCTTCCTGCCCGGCAGCCGCAGGGTCGAGGACCGGATCGCCGACGTCTCGATGCACACCATCGACCTGTCCGGCGGCTTCGTGCTGGAAAAGGGCTGCGTCTATATCGCCCGCCTGCAGGAGCGGCTGACCCTGCCCAAAGGCCTGATCGCCCGCGCCAACCCCAAGAGCTCGACCGGCCGGGTTGATGTCTTCGTGCGCCTGCTGACCGACTCCGGGGCCCGGTTCGACGATGTGGCCGAAGGCTATGACGGCCCCCTGTATCTGGAGATCGCGCCCCAGACCTTTTCCATCCTGGTCCGGCCCGGCACCCGGCTGAACCAGCTGCGCCTCAAGGCCGGCGAACCGCCCAAGCTGGAGACCCGCAGCGTCGGTGTCGACCTGGACGGCACCACCGATGGCATCGTCGGCTTCCGCGGGCGTCGTCACGCCGGCGTCGTCGACCTCGACCATATCGACGGCCACGACCCGCGCGACTTCTGGGAGCCCCTGAGCCTGCGCGCCGGCCAGCTGCTGCTGGACCCGGGCGAATTCTATATTCTGGCCTCGAGCGATGATGTCGAGATCCCGGTCGACCAGGCCGCCGAAATGACCCCGATCGATCCCTCGGTCGGCGAGTTCCGGGTCCACTACGCCGGCTTCTTCGACCCCGGCTTCGGCACGGACGAGGCGCACGGCGCAGGCTCCAAGGGCGTGCTGGAGGTGCGGACCCACGACACCCCCTTCCTGCTGGAACACGGCCAGATCGTTGCGCGGCTGGTCTATGAGCCCCTGATCGAACGCCCGACCCGCCTCTACGGCGAGGGCGGCAGCCACTACCAGAGCCAGGGCCTGAAGCTGAGCAAGCATTTCCGGCCCTGGTGAGGGACCGGACCCCGGAGTCCGCCACGGCCGCCGGATGACCCGGGCCTGATTTCCGCGGTGCAAGGTTCGCCCGGCCCGCTATATCGGTCGCCATGTCGATCGCCGACCCGCACCCCGCCCCGACTCCGCACCCGATAACGGCCCTGCCCTATCTGGCCCTGCTGGGCGGGATGGTGTCGCTGACGGTGGGGACGTCGTGGGCCAAACAGCTGTTCCCGGTCATCGGTGCCGAAGGAGCCTCGACCCTGCGGGTCGGCCTGTCGGCGCTGGTGCTGGTCTGCGTCTGGCGACCGTGGCGGTTCCGGCTCAGCCGGGCCGACGCCGGGCGGGTGCTGATGTACGGCCTGGTTCTGGGGCTGATGAACCTGACCTTCTACCTGTCCCTGCGCACCATTCCGCTGGGTCCGGCCATCGCCATCGAATTCGCCGGCCCCCTGACCCTGGCGCTGGTCCATGCCCGACGCTGGATCCATTTCGTCTGGGTCGCCTGCGCGGTCATCGGCCTCGGGCTGCTGCTGCCGCTGCGCGGCGGCCTGTTTGCGCTGGATCCGGTCGGCATTGCCTTTGCGGCCACGGCGGGCCTGTTCTGGGCCCTGTACATCATCTTCGGACAGCGGCTGTCGCACATGCACGCCGGCCAGTCGGTTGCCCTGGGCATGAGCACCGCCGCCGTGGTCATCCTGCCGTTCGGCATCGTCAGCGCCGGTCCGGCCTTGCTGGTCCCGTCCGTCCTGCTGCTGGGGCTCGGCGTGGCCCTGGTGTCCAGCGCCCTGCCCTATTCGCTGGAGATGATCGCCCTCCGCCACATCCCCAAGCGGACCTTCGGCGTCCTGCTGTCCGCCGAACCGGCCCTTGGGGCCGTCGCGGGTCTGTTCCTGCTGCATGAACAGCTCAGCGGCCTGCAATGGCTGGCCATCGTCTGTATCGTGGTGGCTTCCGTCGGCGCGGTCCTGACGACCGATCCGAAGGTGGTCCCGACCCTCAACCCCGGCGCGCCGGCCTAGGCATCCGCCCCTAGCCCAGCCGGTCGGCCTTGCGCAGGCCCGGGAACAATTTGGCCCAGAGGCCGGTCGCGCCCAGGGCGGCGGCCCCGCCGAACACCGCCGCGCCGATCGGTCCCATCAGCCGGACCATGACCCCGGAATAGGCCTCGCCCAGTTCGTTGGAGGCCCCGATGAACAGCATCGACACCGACGAGACCCGGCCGCGCATGTGATCGGGCGTGGCGATCTGGATCAGGGTCTGGCGGATGTTGACGCTGATCATGTCGGCGGCCCCGCCGATGAACAGCACCAGGGCGCTGAGCCAGGCGACCTTGGACAGGCCGAAAACCAGGGTGCACAGGCCGAACACCGCCACCGCCCCGAACATCCACACGCCGCCGCGCCGCAGGATCGGAAACCGTCCCAGATACAGGGCCATGACCAGGGCCCCGACCCCGAACGACGCGCGCAGCAGACCGAAGCCCTCCGGTCCGATCATTAATATGTCGCGGGCGAACACCGGGGTCAGCAGGGCCACCCCGGCCAGCAGCACCACGATCAGGTCCAGCGAGATCGCGCCCAGGACGATGCGCGTCGACCAGACGTAGTGCAGCCCCTCCTTGACCGCGGCCCAGCGCCGGATCAGTCCGTTCAGCCGTACCGGTCGGCCGCTGGTGCGGATCAGCAGCATGGCCGCCAGACCGACCGCGAACATGCCCAGCGACACACCATAGGCCAGCGGCGTCGAGACCCCGACAATGACCCCACCCAGGGCCGGCCCGGCGATGGCCCCGGTCTGGAAGGCCAGCGACTGGGCGACAATGGCCTTGGGCAGGGCCTTCATCCCCACCACCATCGGCAGGAAGGCCTGACTGGCCGGAGCCAGAAAGGCGCGCGCCGCCCCGAAGACACAGGCCACCGTCAGCAACCCCCAGAGCGGCGGTGAGCCGTGCAGCGCCATGGCCAGGAAGGCGACGGCGCAGGCCCCCTCGACGCTGATGGAGGCGACCACCGTCATCCGCCGGTCGCGCCGGTCGGCCATCTCGCCCGCCGGCAGGGTCAGGGCCAGCATCGGCAGGAACTGCACCAGACCGACCAGTCCCAGATACAGGCTGGCCTGCTCTATGGGATGGTCGCGCCGGGCGATCTCATAGACCTGCCACAACAGGGCCGAGGACTGGACCTGGATGCCGAACACGGCCGCCAGCCGCCCCAGCCACAGCAGGCGGAAATCGCGCAGTTTCCACGGATCGCTGCCGGATGCCCCCGGCGGGGCCGGCTCAGCTGCGTCGGTCATGTTTGGGGTAGGGCGTGCCGTCGCGATGCTGGTAGCCGTCACCGCCCCGCACCAGGACCATGTCGATGTCGGCATAGTCGACCCCGTCGCCACCGGGATTGCGGCTGCCGACCTCCAGCAACACGGCCTCGGAGTCCGAGCGGTTCTGCAGCACATGGCCGTTGGCCACCCCGGCCTTCCAGCCGGCGCAGTCGCCCGCGCTCAGCACCGTCTCGCCGTCGTTTTCGACCAGCACCACCTCGCCGGACACGACCCAGACGAACTCATCCTCGGTCTCATGCCAGTGGCGCTGGCTCGACCAGGCTCCGGCCGGCAGGCGCAGCAGATTGACCCCGAACTGGTCCAGTCCGACCGCCTCGCCCAGTCGCCGGCGACGGCGCGGCTTGCACGGCGCGGCGAATTCCTCGGGATAGGTGGTGCCGTTCACCGTCGGGGCGGTGTCGATCTCGATCTTCGGCATGTCGGGTCGCCCCTTCTCGCGCTGGTCCGATGTCCCTAAAGCATAGGACCATGAGTGACGCACCCCCTGCCCTGATCGATCCCGTCGACCTGACCCGCGACCTGATCCGCCGACCGTCGGTGACCCCGGTCGACGCCGGGGCCATGGACCTGATCGAGACCCTGCTGACGGGCCTCGGCTTCCACTGCCGTCGTATGCCCTTTGAGGGCATCGAGAACCTGTACGCCCGGCGCGGCGCGGCCTCGCCCAACCTGTGTTTCGCCGGCCATACCGATGTGGTGCCGACCGGCTCGGCCGCCGCCTGGACCGCCGCCCCGTTCGAGGCCGAGATCCACGACGGCATCCTGTATGGGCGCGGCGCGGTCGACATGAAGGGCGGAATCGCCGCCTGGATCGCCGCCGTCTCGCGTCTGCTGGCCGAGGGGGAGCCGGCCGGCTCCCTATCCTTCCTGATCACCGGGGACGAGGAGGGCCCGGCCCTGCACGGCACCAAGCGGGTGGTCCAGACCCTGATGGCCGAGGGCGAGACCATCGACGCCTGTGTCGTCGGCGAACCGTCGTCCGCGATGCATCTGGGCGACATGATCAAGATCGGCCGGCGCGGCTCGCTGAACAGCTGGATCACCGTCCACGGCAAACAGGGCCACGTCGCCTATCCCGATCGCGCCGCCAATCCGGCCCCGGTGCTGGCAAAATTGCTGACGGCGCTGAACGATCACGTGCTGGACGAGGGCTATCCGGAATTCCCGCCGTCGAACCTCGAGATCACCACCATCAGCATCGACAATGACGCCAGCAACGTCATTCCGGCCGAGGCCCGGGCCCGGCTCAACATCCGCTTCAACCCGACCCATACCGGTGACGAGCTGATCGCCTGGCTCAATGTCCAGGCCGGCCTGGCCCAGGTCGCCTCGGGCCAGAGGATCGAGCTGGAACACCTGTGTTCGGGCAATGCCTTCCTGACCGAGCCGGGCCCCTTCATCCACGCCGTGCAGGATGCGGTCGAGGCGGCGTGCGGCCACCGCCCGGTGGCCTCGACCACCGGCGGCACCTCCGACGCCCGCTTCATCCGCGCCATGTGCCCGGTGCTGGAACTGGGGCTGGTCGGCCAGACCATGCACCAGATCGACGAACGCGTGCCGGTGGCCGAGATCGAGGCCCTGACCGAGGTCTACCAGCGCGTGATCACCACCGTGTTCGAACGGCTCGGCTAACGCTCAAGGAACCGCAGCGCCGTCAGCACATGGGCGCGGACGCCGACCGCCAGCACCGTTTCATTGACGTCGAACTGCGGTGAATGGTTCGGGGCCGAGGTGGCGGGGTCGACGCCGTCGGGACTGGCCCCCAGATGCCAGAACACGCCCGGGACCTCGTGCTGGAAATAGCTGAAGTCCTCGGCCACCGTGGTCGGCGGACTGGCCGGATTGACCTGGCCCGCGCCGGCCGCCTCGGTCAGCACCGGGGCGATCCAGGCGGACAGGCCCGGGTCGTTATAGACCAGGGCCGCATTCTGTTTCACCGCGAACCCGGCCGTGGCCCCATAGGCTTCGGCCACATGACCGACCGCCGCCGCGGCCCGGGCCACCAGGGCGTCGCGCTGGGCGATGTCGAAGGTGCGCAACGTCCCCGACAGCACCGCTTCGTCGGGAATGATGTTGTAGCGCACCCCGGCATTGATGGTGGCGATGGTCAGCACCGTCGGGGTGGTGGTCGGGTCGACGGTGCGGGCGGTCAGGGTGTTCAGCGTCTCGACCACCTGCCCGGCCACGGCGATCACGTCGATGCCGCGCCACGGCCAGGCTCCGTGCGTCTGTTTGCCGTGCAGGGTGATGTCGATCCGGTCCGAGGCGGCCATGAACCCCTGCGGCTTGTAGAAGATGGTGCCCGGACGACCCGGCACCACATGCAGGCCGAAGATGGCCTCGGGCTGCGGATCGGCCAGGGCCCCCTCGGCGATCATCAGGGCCGCCCCGCCCATCGGCTCGCCCGGCGGTGCCCCTTCCTCGGCCGGCTGGAAGATGAAGACGATCGTGCCGGCGATCTGGTCCTTCATACCGGCCAGCACCCCGGCCGCGCCCATCAGCATGGCCATATGGGCGTCGTGGCCGCAGGCGTGGGCCACCGGCACCGTCTGGCCCATGTACTGGCCGGTATCGGTCGAGGCGAAGGCCAGACCCGTGGCTTCCAGCACCGGCAGGGCGTCCATGTCGGCGCGCAGCGCTACCGTGCGGCCGGGCCGCGAGCCCCTGAGAATGCCGACAACCCCGGTGCGTCCGACCCCGGTGCGCACCTCCATGCCCAGCGACTCGAGATGGGCGGCGATGATCGCCGCGGTGCGGACCTCGGCAAAGCCCAGTTCGGGATGACGGTGGAAGTCGCGGCGCCAGCCGACCACCTCCGGCATCATCCCCTCGACTGCGGCGGCCACGACGGCGGTGTCAGCGGCCGGATGCGTCGTCTGGGCCTGGACGGCTCCGGCCGACAGGACCAGCGCGAGCGCGGTCCCGGTGATCAGCTGGCGAATGGACATCGGCATCTCCCGGTTCGGGGTGATGATGGGCCGTACGCGATCCCTTGTGCAAGGCGCGGCGAACGCCGATCCTGACCCGATGGCCATCGACTTCGCGAAAGCCCGGGTGTGCAGCGTGGCGCGGAGGTGCCGCCGATGCGCCGTGACGCTGCCCGGTCGTTTCAGCGTCGGGGGGAACCCGGTGCGGACAAGGGCGCTTTGGATGGATCTGACGGCCGGCAAGGCCCGGGAGGCGCAATCGGTCGTGACCCAGACTCCTCCATTCGACATCCGCCTGAAGCGGCCCACGCTCCGCGGCAGCGCCACCGCATGAGCGAGCCCGTCGCCGCCCGGAGCCTGAGCGCCCGCTCCCCGGCCTTCATGATCCTGTTCGCCGTCAGCCTGGTCGCCGCGGCCGGCAATATGGGCCTGCAGTCGGTGCTGCCGGCCATCGGTCGCGAGTTCGGCCTGGCCGACACCCTCGTCGCCGCCGCCTTCGCCATTTCGGCCCTGATGTGGACCCTGGCCTCGCCCTTCTGGGCCCGGCTGTCGGACAGTCTGGGCCGCAAGCGGGTGATCATGATCGGCCTCGGCGGCTTCACCGCCTCCATGGCCGGATTCGGCCTGGCCGTGACCTCGGGGATCGAGGGCTGGCTCGGCGTCGGCGTGGCCTTCGTGCTGATGGTGCTGGCCCGGACGGTCTACGGCGTGTTCGGCTCGGCCGCGCCGATCGCCTCCCAGGCCTATGTCGCCGACCGGACCGGACCGGCGGACCGCACCCAGGCCATGTCGTTGCTGGCCTCGGCCCAGGGGCTGGGCACGGTCGCCGGGCCGGTGCTGGCTCCCTTTTTCGTCCTGCCCCTGATCGGCCTGGCCGGCCCCATGTATGCCTTCGCCGCCCTCGGGGCCGCGGTACTGTTCCTGGTCTGGCGACGCCTGCCCAGCGGCGAGGTCGTGCGTATCCCCTCGCCCAGCGGCAAGCCGGACCACGCGGTCGGCCGGGGCCTGTGGAAGGACCGTCGCGTCCGAGCCTTCCTGATCTACGGCCTGCTGGTCACCGGCACCCAGGCGGTCAACATCTCGGTGCTGGGCTTTCACATCATCGACGAGATGGGGCGCGGCGGGACCAGCGTCAGCGCGGCCCAGCCCTTTATCGGCCTGGCCATGTTCGCCGGGGCGCTGGGCACGCTGATGGTGCAGTGGGGCCTGATCCCGCTGCTGAAGCTGCAACCCCACGCCCTGATGCGCTGGGGGGCGGCGATCGCCCTGATCGGCAATCTGCTCAGCATCTCCGCGCCGGGCTATTTCGGGGCCGTGGTCGGCTATGCGGTGATCTCTATGGGGATCGGCTTCGCCCGGCCGGGCTTCACCGCCGGGTCGTCCCTGGCGGTCGGCGATCATGAGCAGGGCTCCGTGGCCGGGCTGATGATGTCGGTCGCCGGTCTCAGCTTCCTCGGCCCGCCGGTGATCGGCGTCGCCCTGTACCAGCTGGCGATGCCCGCCCCCTTCCTGGCCAACGCGGTGCTGCTGGCGATCGCCTTCCTGGTCTGCTTCACCAGCCCGCAGCTGCGTCGCCTGACCCTGGCCGCGACGCCCGCCGCCGATGGCCCGTCGTCCGTGACCCCTCCGGCGTCCCAGCCGGGTCCGGAAGGCAACCGCTGAGCATCTTCCTTCCGCAACGGAGCCGTGCGAAACCCCGCCCATGGAGACTGCCAAGATCGAGAAACGCGTCGGAGTTCAGGCCAGCACCGAGCGGCTTTGGGACATCCTGTCCGACCTGCCCGGCTGGAACCGCTGGAATCCGGTGGAGACCGGACTGGAAGGTGCCATCGCCTTCGGCGGCCGGATCAGCCTGACCGAGACCATTCCCGGCCTGACCCAGCGGCCGACCACGGTGCGCATCGCCGACTGGCAGCCCTATGCCCAGCTGATCTGGGCCGAGAAGCGTGGCTGGGCCTTCGATGTGGTCCGCTATTTCGAGATCGAGGAGCTGGTCCCGGGCAGCTGTATCGTCGCCAACGGCTTCATCTTCTCCGGCCTGCGCGGCGAACTGTTCCACGACCGGCACCGCAAGACCCTGCGCGCCGCCTGCGAGGCGGTGGCCGAGGGCCTGCGCCGCGAGGCCCTGACCGCCCCCTAGCCGCCTTTGGCCATCGTATCCTGGATGTTGATGATCGCCGGGGTCAGAATGACGATGAACAGAACCGGCAGGAAGAACAGGATCATCGGCACCGTCAGCTTGGCCGGCAGCGCCGCGGCCTTCTTCTCGGCCGCCGACAGGCGCAGGTCCCGGTTCTCCTTGGCCATGGTTCGCAGGGCCGTGCCCAGCGGCGTGCCATAGGTCTCGGCCTGGGTCATGGCCGTGGCCACCGAACGGACGCCCGGATGATTGGTGCGCCTGGCCAGGCCCTCATAGGCCATGCGCCGGTCGGGCAGATAGCTCAGCTCGGCCGACAGCAGGGTCAGTTCCTCGGCCAGATCGATCGATGAGCCCCCGATCTCCTGGCTGACCTTCTGGATGGCCGCCTCGATCGACATCCCGGCCTCGACGCAGATCAGCAGCAGATCCAGCGCGTCCGGAAAGGCCTGCATGATCGAGGTCCGGCGCTGCGAGATCCGGTTCGAGATATACATGTTCGGCGCATAGAAGCCGGCCAGGGCCGAGGCCATCACCGCCGTCACCCGCGTCATCGTCGGCAGGCCGAAATCATTGAACACAAACAGATAGAAGGCCGTGAAGGCCATAAAGGCGAACGGCATCGAGAAGCGGAAGAAATAGAAGGTCGTCAGGGGTTTCGGTCCCCGGTAGCCGGCCTGGGCCATCTGTTCGGTGACCTTGGGATCCTCGATCAATTTGCTCAGGTTCAGCCGGTCGACAACGCGCTTCTTGAAGCCGTCGTCGGTGTGTCGCAGGCCGCCGGGCCCCGTGGCCATGGCCTGGCGCGAACGGCGCTTCAGCTCGTCGCGACGCAGGGCGACGGCCTTCATCCGGCTCTCCAGCTTGACCTCGCCGCCCAACGACCCCAGCAGGCTGACCAGGGTGGCGAACACGGCCAGGGCCACGCCCAGGCTCAACAGGTTCCGGGGGTCGGTGAAAAACGCGATCATGTCGAGGACCTGCCCATCAGAATTTGAACGCGATCATCTTCTTCATCACGAAGACGCCCAGGCCCATCATCGAGGCGGCCACGAACAGCATGAACTGCCCGCGCGGGTCGGTGAACAGCACCATCATGTAGGCGGGGGTGGTCATGGTCACCAGGATCATCACCGCCGGCGGCAGCGAGCCGATGATGCCGGCCGACGCCGTCGCCTCCGACGACAGGGCCTTGATCTTTTCGCCCATCATCCGCCGCGCCCGCAGCACCGTCGACAGATTGGTCAGGGCCTCGGCCAGATTGCCGCCGGTCTTCTGCTGGATCGAGATGACGATGGCGAAGAATTTCAGCTCCGGCGTCGGCATCCGCTCGTACATCTTGTCCAGCGCCTGGGGCAGGGTCAGGCCGACGCCCATGCCCTCGACCAGGTGCTGGAATTCCGGACCCAGCGGGGCCGGGCTCTCGCGGCCGATGATCTTGAAGCAGTCGTGGACCGGCAGGCCGGACTTGATGCCGCGTACGATGACGTCGACGGCATTGGCGAACTCGGACGAGAATTTCTTCATCCGCCGCTTGCCCAGGAAGCCGACCACCCAGCGGGGCAGGCCCAGACCAAGGACAATGCTGGCCCCCAGGGCGAGCAGCAGGTTGGAGGTGAACAGCACGACCAGCAGCAGGGCGCTCACGCCGAGGCCGCCGCTGACGAGCCAGAAGGTGCGGATGGTCATGGCCAGTCCGGCGTGCTTCAACTTGGCCGCCATGGTCATGCGGGCCTTGCGCTCCTTGCGCTCGACCTCCTGCAGCTGCGTCATGATCTGCTTGCGGCGGGCCTCGGGCGTGTTGGCCGCCGTGGCCGCCTTGCGCGCGTTGGTGACCTTGGGGGTACCGAAACTCTGGGCCCGCTTCACGGC
This sequence comes from uncultured Brevundimonas sp., assembly GCF_963975535.1. Lineage (GTDB taxonomy): Bacteria > Pseudomonadota > Alphaproteobacteria > Caulobacterales > Caulobacteraceae > Brevundimonas. The sequence continues at coordinate 334,499 of NZ_CAXBHE010000002.1, forward strand.
CTCGCTGCTGGAGTCGTCGCCGCCGACGAAAACCCAACCGAGGCTGCCGATGGTGATGAAGGCCAGGACGGCGGCGAGGATCGGCAACATGCTGCTACTCCGCCGCGTCGAGGGCTTCGGCCAGTTCCCGTTCCAGGCCGTAGTAGCGGGCCCGGTCCCAGAAGCGCGGCCGGGCGATGCCGGTCGACCGGTGGCGGCCGATGATCTTGCCGTTTTCGTCCTCGCCGGTGATCTCGTAGACGAACAGGTCCTGGGTCACGATCACATCGCCTTCCAGGCCGACGACCTCGGTGATGTGGGTGATGCGCCGGCTGCCGTCACGCAGACGCGCGGCCTGGATGATGACGTCGACCGAGCCGACGATCATCTCGCGGATGGTCTTGGACGGCAGGCCGTAGCCGCCCATGGTGATCATCGATTCCATCCGGCTGATGGCCTCACGCGGCGAGTTGGCGTGCAGCGTGCCCATCGAGCCGTCGTGACCGGTATTCATCGCCTGCAGCAGGTCGAAGGCCTCCGGGCCACGCACCTCACCGACGATGATCCGCTCGGGACGCATGCGCAGGCAGTTCTTGACCAGATCCCGCATGGTGATCATGCCCTGGCCCTCGAGGTTCGGCGGGCGGGTCTCCAGACGCACCACATGCGGCTGTTGCAGTTGCAGCTCGGCCGCGTCCTCGCAGGTGATGACCCGCTCGGTCGGATCGATGAAGGCGGTCAGGGTGTTGAGCAGCGTCGTCTTGCCGGAGCCGGTGCCGCCCGAGATCACCAGGTTGCAGCGCGAGGCCCCGATGACGCCGAGGACGCGCGCCCCTTCGGGACTGATGGAGTTGAACTCCACCAGGTTGCGCATCGTCAGCTTGTCCTTCTTGAATTTCCGGATCGTCAGGGTCGCGCCGTCGATGGCCAGCGGCGGGGCGATGACGTTGACGCGCGACCCGTCGGGCAGGCGGGCGTCGCAGATCGGCGAGCTCTCGTCGACGCGGCGGCCGACCTGCGACACGATCCGCTGGCAGATGTTCATCAGCTGGGTGTTGTCACGGAAGCGGACATTGGTCAGCTGGACCTTGCCGTTGACCTCGATGAACACTCGGCCGGCCCCGTTGACCATGATGTCGGCGATGTCGTCGCGGGCCAGCAGCGGCTCCAGCGGCCCGTAGCCGAGGACGTCGTTGACGATGTCCTGGACCAGATGCTCCTGCTCGGCCACGGACATGGAGACGTTCTTGATCGCCACCAGCTCGGCGACGATGTCCCGGATTTCCTCCGACGCGGCCTTGGTGTCGAGCTGGGCCAGCTGGGCCAGGTCGATGGTGTTCATCAACGCGTTGAAGATGGTGGTCTTCGTCGCATGGTAATAGTCGGACTGCTCGCGAACGACCTCGACCGCCTGGGCCTTCTTCAGCTGCTCGAAGCCCGGGGTGGCCTTGGGGCCGGGACCACCGGAACCGGCCTCGGGCTGGGCCGCCGCCTTCGGGCGCGCGGCCAGGGCATCGAGACGATCGGCCGCCGGCGAGGCCGGCTTGGCCGCGTAGGAGGCGGCCGAACCTGCCGCGGTCGCACCCGCCGTGGCCTGTTGGACGGGAGCGGTATCCTCGTCACCGAAGCCGAACGATTCCGTCTGGATACCGGCCGTCGGCTGCGCCGCCGCGGCCGGCTTGGGTGCCGGACGGGGGGCGGGAGCGACACTCCCGGGCTGGGCTGTACGTTTACCGAACACTCGCGTTCCCGTCAGCGCTTCTTGAACAGCTTGCCGAAGAGCGAGCCGGTGCCCGCGGCCCCGCTCTTGCCCTTGGGTCCGGCGACGAGCGGAAGCTCGCGCCGTGAAACGATCTGGGCCAGGGTCTGGAACGCCTCGCCCGCCTTGGACTTGCCCCCGGCGTCGAGGATCATCTGGCCGTTGTTGGCGGCGGCCCCGAACACCTTCGGCTCGAACGGAATGATCAGGCTGGGATGCACGCCCAGGGCAGCCCCGAAGTCCTTGGCCGGGATTTCCGGTCGACCGGGCACACCGACCTGGTTCAGCACCAGACGCGGCGGGGCATCATTGGGCCGTCCGGTGCGGATCAGGTCGATCATGTTCTTGGCGTTGCGCAGGGAGGCCAGGTCCGGCGTCGCCACCACCACCACCTCGTCGGCGGAGATCAGGCTACGACGCATCCAGGCGTTCCAGGTGTGCGGCAGGTCCAGCACCACGAAGGGGGCCGTCGAACGGATCCGCGTCGTGACCTCCTCGAAGGCGTCGGGGGTGATGTCCCAGTCGGTGTCCAGGGTCGCGGGCGCGGCGAACAGGCTCAGCTTGTCGGTACAGCGCACCATCATCCGGTCCAGCAGCACCGAATCCAGCCGGTCCGGCTGGCTCAGGGCGTCGGCCACGCCGTTCAGCGGGTCCTGGTTGAAATCCAGCCCGGCGGTGCCGAACGGCAGGTCGAAATCGACGATGACGGTATTGGCCCCGATGCGCTCGCTCATCGCATAGGCGGTGTTGTGGGCGACGGTCGACGAACCGGTACCGCCGCGCGCCCCGACGAAGGCGATCGAACGACCGATGAACGGCTGGGCCGGATCGGCGAACAGACCGCCGATGGCCGAGATCAGCTGCAGCGGCTGGACCGGGGCCACCAGATATTCGCTGACCCCGCGCCGCATCAGCTCGCGGAACAGCAGGATGTCGTTGGTCGCGCCGATGACCACCACCTTGGTGCCGGAGTCGCAGACCTGGGCCAGCAGGTCGACCTCGTGCAGCAGGGTGTCGGGGTCGCTCAGGCATTCGACGATGATCAGCGGCGGTGTCGGCTCATGCTGATAGGCCTCGACCGCGGCGGCCACGCCGCCGATGCGGATCTGGGTCGTGGCACGCGACAGGCGCCGGTCCTGACCGGCGCGCTCGGCAGCGGCCAGGGTGTCCTGCCGTTCGGCGAAGACGTGAATGGCGATGCGCGGTACCGACACCTCGCCGATGCTCGGCATGCCCGCCGGACCGGACGGGACCGGAGCGGAAAAGGCCGCCGACGCCCCGGCCACCAGCTCGCCGACCGGATTGAACCCGGCCACAGCCGGCACCGCCTCGGCTGCGTCCGGACTGGTGAATTGCAGCCGTTCGCGCGGACTGATGTCGGCGGCGAACGCATCGGGAAACGCCCCGACCGGGGCCCCGGACGCGTCGGCGGCAAAGTCCATGTCGAGGTCGAACTCGTCGTCCGAGACTTCGAAGGGCGTGGGAGCGAAGGCGCTGCTCATGGTGTCGCTATTCCACCGCTCGGGCGATCCGCCCGGCCACCAGGGAATCCTGGGGTGCCGACGTCGGCTGACCGCTGCGGTAGTTGTCAAAGATCACGGCGGCCCGACCCGAGTCGGACGGCGTCATGGCCCGCGGAGCCACGATGTCGCGCGGATCGGCGATCTGGGCCGCCATATTGGCGGTGATGGCGCAGCCGAGGCCGGCCGAGGATTGATTCGAGAAGCGTCCGCCCAGGTCGCCCTGGCGGCTGGCACAGTTCGGGACCCGGGCGGTAAAGGTCTCGAACCCGGCCAGGACCGGGGCCCGCGGATCGGGCGCGGTATAGGCGGCGACGCGGATACGATCGCTCGGAACACCGGCCTGTTCCAGGGCGGCGCGGGCCCCCCAGGCGGCTTCGCCCGAGACCGGATCGTCGCCGGACGGGGCCTCGATGCGGATATGGTCGGCACCGGCGGCGTTGAACCGGCCGGCGAGCGCGGTCAGGGCGGCGCGTTGTGTGCCGGACAGGCCGCTCTCGTGAACGGCCAGGGCGATGCGGTCCAGATCCGGCTCGACCTGCAGCGAATAGCGCGAGATCGGGGTCAGCGGCATGGCGGCACCATCCGCGGTCACGCCGCCACACCCGGTCACGACCAGGCCGGCGGCGAAAACGGCGGCCAGGGCGGCCGCGACGGTCACAGGGGATCTGACGATGGTCACGGGCGTCCTCATTCGATCACATAGCCCACGGGGCCCTGCCAGCCGGACTGGGCGGTGGCGGGGACGGCATCGGCGGCGCGGCCGTATTGCTGGTTCAGTTGCCCGAACAGGATGGTCTGGGCGTCAGTGGCCGTCTGCAGACCGTCGGCCGGCGTCTGCAGGCGGCCGGGCGCGGTCGGCGAAACGATGTAGGCCTCGACGATGATCACCAGTTCGGTCTCGCCCGACAGATAGTCGCGCGAGCGGAACAGCGCCCCCAGAACGGGCAGGTCACCGGCACCGGGGATCTGGTCGATGTTCTGGCGGGTGTCCTCGCGCAGCAGGCCCGCGATCATCAGGGACCCGCCGGACGGCAGTTCCACCGTGCTGGAGGCCCGGCGGACGTTCAGCGCGGGCACGACCAGGGCATTGCTGGCGGTGCCGCCCAGGGTGAAGGCCCCCGAGGTGGTCAGCTCCGACACCTCGGTCGACAGCTGCAGGGAGATTCGACCCTGCGACAGCACGATCGGGCGGAACGCCAGGCGCACACCGAACGGCTTGAACTCGATCAGGATATTGCCGCGATCATCGCGACCGACAGGGACCGGAAACTCACCGCCGGCCAGGAACTCGGCGTTCTCGCCGTTGACGGAGGTCAGGTTGGGCTCGGCCAGGATCCGCACCAGTCCGGCCCGTTCGAAGGCCCGCAGCGTGCCGGTCAGCGTATTCCCGTCGCCGGAGTTGTCCGTATAGGTCGCAACCCCGCCGCCCAGCTGACTGCCGGCGACGCCGAAGGTCGCCGCCTGGGCGAAGGACAGGCCGTCGCCGACGTTGTTCAGCACGGCGCTGACGTCGAGACCCAGTTGTTTGATGGCGGTGCGCTGCACCTCGACCACCCGGGCCTTGACCATGACCTGGTCGGAACCGGCAATGGTCATCATGTTCAGCACCTTTTCAGGGGCCGCCACGAAGGCGCGGGCGATCTGGGTCACCCGGTCGGCCTCGCCGGGGCTGGTGACCGATCCGGTCAGGATGATGCTGTCATTGACCGCCTCGGCACGGACATTCGACCCGGGCAGGATCCGGTTCAAAGTGTCCTGCAGCGCCGAAACCCCGGCGTCGACGCGGATGCGCAGCGACAGGATGGTGCGGCCGGTGCCATCGAGGATCACGGCGTCGGTCTCGCCCGGTTGCAGGCCGATGATGGTGATCCGCCGCGGCGAGTGCAGCATGGCCTCGGCCACGACCGGGTTGGGCACGATCACGTCGCGGGCATCGCTGGGCAGGTCGATGGCCATCGACGAACCGCGCGGCAGATTGATCAGCTGCGGGGCCGCGCCCATGGCCACGGTCGAGCGGGTCTGGGCGAGCGCCGAGGCGGGCGCGAGCCCGCCCAGGGCCAGCACGGCGGCGCAGGCGGCTGTAGCGATACAGGGCAGGGTCAGGCGCATCATTGGACCACCACCACTTCAGGGGCACCGCCGCGATAGATGCGGACGGCCTGGGATTGCCGGTTCGCCGAACCGACGCCGCCGGACGGACCGCCCGTGTCGGCATAGGACCGCAGCACCAGCGACAGCTCGCCCTCGGACTTGGCCAGGGCCAGCGACTCGGCGTCGCGCGGCCCCAACTCCAGGGTCGCCGTGGCCCCGACCACGGCCTGTTCGTCGTCCCCGGCGCGGGTCGACTGGTCGATGGCCAGGACCTTGACGTTCTGCATCACGGTCGAGGAGGTGAATTTTGAGCGGTCGGAGTCGTCGTTGCCGACGTTCGACAGATTGGTCTCGCGGGTCAGCAGCACGTCGACGCGGTCGCCGGGCAGGATGAAGCCGCCGGCGGCGGTCTCCACGGTTACGCGGATGGCCATGGCCCGCTTACCGGGTTCCAGATAGGCGGCCATATAGCCGCTGTCGCCGGCGCGGACGATCTTGCGGCCCACGATCGGCTCGCCGGCGAGGATGGGTTCACGTACGACCGAGCCGACATAGTCGCTCTTGGCACCGCCGGTGGCCAGGTTGGTGGCGGCACGGGTGACGCTGGCGACGGCCCCCTCGGGCTTGGCCTCGGGGGCCTCGGCACCCGGCACCTGCACGGTGCCGTCGGTGATGAACATCGGATTGACGTCGGCGGCGGGCCAGTCTTTCCAGTCCATGTCCGAATCGGCCAGCCGGCGACCGGGCTCCAGATCACGGGCGGCCACCAGGACCTTGGCCATTGGGACGGCCGCGACGATCGGCGCGGCGGAGGCGACGGCCGTCGGCGCACCGGACCCCATGGACCGCACCACGAGGGCGAGGCCGATGGCCGAAACGGCGGCGATACAGATGACGACGATACGGGCGGGCTTCATCGAAGGTCTCCGGCAGGCGCGCCCGGACGCGGATTCGGGTTCCGGCCCCTGCCGTTAATGACCATGAAGCGCGCGGGTTAACGTGCCCCTAAGCCCGCACAGACCCCCGCAACGGGCGGAACCGGCTCACAGGCCGGCCGAAAAGCTCTCGAGCAGCGCGCTGGACGGATAGGCCATCAGGGCCCCGATCGCGATGGCGACGCCGTAGGGGATGTCGCCCCGGGGCTCCATCAGATGGACCACCCAGCCGGGTGCCCCCAGCAGATAGGGGCGGGAATAGAAGCGGGCGAAGATCAGAACCACACAGAACAGCCCGCCGACCAGGCCGGTCCACAGAAGGAACATGCCCGAACCGGTCACGCCCAGCCACAGACACGAGGCGGCGATCAGCTTGGCGTCGCCCCCGCCGATCCAGCGCAGGGCGAACATGCCGGCACCGATGAACAGGGCGGCGATCGCCACGCCGACATGGGCCGCCATGGCCACGGGTGCCAGGCCGACCGCCAGGGCCGCGGGAAAGAAGCCGGCGACCAGAAGGCCCGATATCCAGTTCGGGATGGTCATGCTGATCAGGTCCTTCAATCCGGCCGTGATGGCCAGGGCCGGAAGAATGCTGAGCAGGATCAGGGTCAGGGTGTCCATCGGACCGTTGTGCATGAGCGCCGGTTAAAGCGGGGTTTCGACCCGGTGCCGGCCATGGCCACGCCGGACACCAAAAGGGCCGGAGCGTTTCCGCTCCGGCCCTCCCGGTTTCAAGACGACTGACGGAGCCGTTAGGCGCCGGCGGTTCCGCCCATGCCGGTCACGACGGCATTGAATTTGGTCTTGATGGTCGAGCCCAGGGCGGTCACGGCCGAAATGATCACGACGGCGATCAGGGCGGCGATCAGGCCATACTCGATGGCCGTGGCGCCGGATTCGTCCGACATGAAACGCGAAACAAATTTGGTCATCTGGATTTTCCTCATGGGTGGAAGTGAAGCGAGCAGTTGGCGGGGGAGCCGGTAGCCCGCCTGACCCCCAAAACGCAGGATCACAATCGCCCATGTGGGTTAAGGTCGGGTCGCCAGGCGTGGTTACTGGACGTTTACTTGAATTCGTTGGCGGGTCCGACAAGCGAAAGGGCCGGAGCGTTTCCGCTCCGGCCCTCCCGGTTTCAAGACGACTGTCGGGGCCTTAGGCGCCGGCGGTACCACCCATGCCGGTCACGACGGCATTGAATTTGGTCTTGATGGTCGAGCCCAGGGCGGTCACGGCCGAAATGATCACGACGGCGATCAGGGCGGCGATCAGGCCATACTCGATGGCCGTGGCACCGGATTCATCCGAAATGAAGCGCGAAACGAAGTTGGTCATGGTCAGTATCCTTCTTTGAGCGAGCAGTCGATTTCCACCAGGAGGGCCATCGGTTTGCCCGCTTGACCCCTACTTACATTCCGACAATGCAGCACCTTGATTAAAGTCGAGTAAAGCGTCCACGAAATCTCTGTCAGTTTTCAGTTACACTGCGTTTACTATACCACCCGACCGTTTCAGACTTTGTTGAGGTTTGGCAGGCACCTTCGTCCGCGTCGCCTCGCGCGCGCCCTCGATAAAGTGGAACCCCGCCGCCATGTCCCGATCCGTCGCCACACGCCCCCTCGCCCGGCTGGCCGTTCTGGCCGTCGCCGTCCTTGCCCTGCCGGGGCTGGCCCTGGCCCAGGCCCAGCCGCTGAACGTCGGCATCGACCAGTCGACCCGGGTCCAGCTCCGCGGCCCGGCCGGTTCGGTCATCGTCGGCAATCCGCAGATCGCCGACGTCACGGTCGTCGACGCCAACACCCTCTACATCACCGGCAAGGGCTACGGCGTGACCGAGATCGTCGCCGTCGACAGCATCGGACGCACCGTGTTCCAAAGCCAGGTCGTCGTCACCGCCGGCAGCGGCGCCGGCCAGGTCCGCATCTGGCGCGGTGGCCAGGCGACCGAAATGGCCTGCGCCTCATCCTGCTCGCCTTCGCTCCGCGCGACCCCGACCCCCTGATCGCCGGAGCGAGCGTCGCCATGATCCGCCCGCGCGCCCCGCTTCGGTCCGGCCTTCGTCGGCGCACCGGTTTCTGGCGCGCCCGCGACGGATCGACCGCGGTCGAGTTCGCCATGGTCGCCCTGCCCTTCTTCTTCATGATGTTCGCCATTCTTGAGCTCGGCCTCGTCTTCGTGATCGACTCGATCCTCGACAACGCCACGGCGGAAACGTCCCGGCTGGTCCGCACCGGTCGGGCCGAGAGCTCGGGAATGACGGCGGAACAGTTCAAGACCACCCTGTGTGGCCGCATGAGCATATTCCAGGCCGACTGCGACGCCCGGGCGACGGTCGATGTCCGGGTCATTCCCAATTTCAGCACGCCGAACCCGCCCGACCCGATGGCCTCCGGCAGCTTCCAGACCAGCGGGCTGGGTTATGACGACGGCAGCGCCGGCAGCACGATGCTGATCCGCGTCTGGTACAAACAGCCGCTGGTGACCCCCTTCATGAACGAGGGACTGTCGCGATTGAAGGACGGCTCGGCCTACCTCACCGCCACCGCCGTGTTCCGCAACGAGCCGTTCAACTGATGGCCGCCGCGCGCAAATCCCTGTTTGCCCGACTGCGTGACGATCCGCGCGGGGTGTCGGCGGTCGAGTTCGCCATGCTGGCACCGGTGATGATCGCCTTCTATTTCGGCCTCGCTGAATTCTGCCAGGGCTATATGGCGCAGAAGCGGATGGGCCATGCCTCGGCCGTGGTGGCCGACCTCGTAGCCCAGAGCGACTCGATCAAATCCAGCCAGATGGCCGACGTGTTCAAGGTCGGCGACCTTGTGATGAAGCCCTTTTCCAGCGCGCCCCTGCAACAGCGGGCCTCCAGCCTGACCCGCGACGCCAATGGTGTGGTCAAGGTCGACTGGAGCCAGGGCGCGGGCATGACGGCCCGCACAACGGGCAGCACGGTCGTCATTCCCGACGGTCTGATCGCCAACGGCGAGAGCGTCATCATGACCGAGGTGACCTATGATTATGACTCGCCGGTCGACTACCTGATGCCGGCGATCACCCGGTTCAGCCAGACCTATTATCTGCGGCCGAGAACCGTCGACAAGGTCGGCTACACCAACTGATCCCCGACCAGGGCCTCGCGCAGGGCCCGGATCTTCGCGGTGGCTTCCTGGAGTTCCGCCTCCGGGGTGCTGTCCGCGACGATGCCGGCCCCGGCCAGGGTGCGATAGTGCCAGACACCCGCGCGCCGCTCGAAGCTGGCGGTCCGGATCAGGACCGAGGCCGTCAGACCGCCGTCGTCGTCGATCAGGAACAGGGACCCGCACCACGGCCCGCGCGGCGGCTCGTGACCGGCGATCACCTTCATCGCCTGGTGTTTGGGGGCCCCGGTGATCGAGCCCGGCGGGAAGGTCGACTCCAGCAGATCGGCGGCGCTGACGCCGGCCTCCGCCATCCCGGTCACCGTCGAGACCAGATGATGCACGGTCGGCAGGCTTTCGATCTCGAACAGCCGCTCGGCCCGGACCGTGCCGGGACGGGCCACGCGCGACAGGTCATTACGCATCAGGTCGACGATCATCAGATTCTCGGCCCGGTCCTTGGCGCTGGCCTGCAGTTCGCGCGCCAGCCCGGCGTCGCGACCCGGGTCGATATCGCGGGCCCGCGTGCCCTTGATCGGCCGCGTTTCGATACGCCCGGTCCGGGCCTCAAAAGCCAGAAACAGTTCGGGCGAGTTCGATACCAGCGCCCGGTCCCCCAGCCGCCAGTAGGCCCCGTAGGCCGCGGCCCGGGCACCGGCGAGGCGCAGCATCACATCGAAGGGTTCGGTTCCCGACGCCAGGTCGCCCCGCCAGGCCCGGGCGATATTGGCCTGGAACAGCTCCCCGGCGGCGATCCGGGCGATCACATCCGCCACTGCCGCGCGATAGGTCGCATCGGAGGCTTCGGCCTCAAACGCCGGGGCCGGGGCGTCCGGCACGGGGGGCAGGATTGCGGTGGCCAGCCAACTCGCCGCCTGCTCAACGGCCGCCCCGGCCGCCCTGGCGTCGACGCCGCGACCGACGGCCCGCACCCGGCGTGTCTGATGATCGAACCCCAGCATCGCCGGATAGCGGGCCAGGGTCAGGTCCGGCCACACCTCAGCGCGGGTACCGGTGGCGGGGCGGGCACCGGCGTCATAGCTGACCAGGCCCACGGTTCCGGTGGCGAATTCAGGCCGCCGCAGGGCGGCGAACGGGGCCGACGCCCCGACCGGGCCGACGTGAATCCGGTCCGGATCGCACGCGACCCACGACCAGCGCCCCAGGGGGCCACCGTCCGAGAGCAGGGCCAGGGTCCCGATCCGGTCGCGCAGTCCGGCGGCGACCGCCAGGGGATCCGTCCACGGCAGGTCCCGCGCATCGACGACGCGCAGCGGGGCGGTCATGCCGACAGGCGCGCGCCGATCCGGTCGCGCAGCGCCGCATCGACCCCCAGGGCCTCCGCCAGATAGGCGTCGGTCGAACCGTAGCGGTCATCGATCGCGACCCAGGCGGCCTGCAGATAGGCGGGCTCCACGCCCATGAAGGCCACGACGGCGTCATGCGCGGCCGGACGGCCGGTCGCGGCCTCCAGCTGTCGGGCGATGGCCGGTGCCCGCGCCTCGAGATCCACCGCAACATTGGTCAGCAGATAATCCTCGATCATGTCATCGGGCCCGACCCCCAGCAGATGGTGGGTCAGGGCCGCCAGCATGCCGGTCCGGTCCTTGCCGGCCGCGCAATGGATCAGGACCGGCCGGTCGCTGTCGGCCAGGGCGCGGAAATACCGGCTGAACAGGTCCAGATGGGCTTCGGCGAACGGCAGCTGACGATAGGTCTCGGTCATGAAACGACGCCCGGACTCCGGGGTCAGGTCCGCGGCCTTCAGGAAGGTGATGTGCGGGGCCTCGCCGACCGCGTCCAGATTGCTCTCGATCACCGTGCCGCTGAAGGCGTCAGGGCGGCGGGACGGTTGTTTGGTGCGCTCAACCGGCCGGCGCAGATCGACGACGGTCCCGATGTCCAGGGCGGCCAGTTGCGCCAGGTCCGACGGGGTCAACCGCGCATGATGGGCCGATCGCAGCAGGTGTCCCGGCCGGACCCGGTTCCCCGCCGCGGTGGCGTAATCCCCATAGTCGCGGAAATTGTCGAGGGCGTCGAAACGAAGAATGCGGCTGCTCATCACGCCTGCATAGACCGCCGGCGGTTCGCTTGGAACCACCGGCGGTCGTTGCGGTCAGGCCTGGCCGGCGACCAGTCCCGACATGGCGTCAAGATAGGCGACAAAGGCCTTGCGGCCCGGCTCCGTCATGCTTGCCCGTGTCATGGGCTTGCGCCCGTGAAAGGTCTTGTTCACGGCGACGTATCCGGCATCCTCAAGCTTGCGCAAATGCACCGACAGATTGCCGTCCGTCGTCTGCAACCGCTCCTTGAGTTCGTTGAAATTGGCGCTGTCCACCCCGGACAGATAGGCCATGATCCCCAGCCGAACCCGGCCGTGAATGACGTCGTCAATCTGGCCGATGTCAAAGTCGGCCATGCTCAGCGCACCTCGGCGGGTTCTTGACGCATCATCACCAGTCCGGGGACGAGGCCCGTCAGGACCATCAGCACGGCAAAGACCAGATAGATGGCAGGATTACCGATCAGGGCACCACAGGCGATCGCCCCCGCGTAGGCGACCAGGCCCACGACCGTCATCCAGCGCTGGGTCGAGAAGGCGGACGAAACCATCCAGGCGGTCCCGTAGGTGGTCGCGACGATGCTCGGCATGGCCCACATCATCTCCCAATTTCCGCTGGTGAAACCGACAGCCATCAGGCTGAGCCACATGACGAAGATGCCGAAACCAAGGGCGCACCACGCGGCCCCGACGGCCTTGTTGCCGGTCGAGCCGGCACCGGGCTTGCGATTGGCCCGACGGACCAGGAAAAACAGGGCGACCGAGAAGGCGGCCCCGGCGGTCAGCCAGACCCACAGCATGACCATGGGTTCGACAACCCAAAGGCCGCTGACGATCGTCCATTGGACCAGATTGGCGGCCCCGAATATCAGGCCGGCCGCCACCATGATGGGGCCGTTCAGCAGCGGGGCCTGCCGCCCCTCCTGAGCCATGGCCCGCATATAGGCGATATCGTCGTGGGCGGTGGAATGGGGGTTGTCGGTCATGATGGTCACCTCGTGTTCACCGCGACAGTGGCACTTGTGCTTTGCGTTGTAAAGCACTTTTCATGCAGCGAGAAAATGCCCGGCGTCGTAGCATCCGACCATGGCCTCATCGATCAATTATCACTGCCTCGCCTATGCCGCACTCGACGTCTGCAACCCACTCGACATGGCCACAGTCGACGCCGCCGTGACCCGCACCGGCCTGCGGCCCGGGGCCCGGGCTCTGGACATCGGGACCGGCAACGGCGCTATCGCCGTCCGGTTGGCCGAGCACTTCGGACTGGACGTGACGGCCGTGGAACGGGACCCGGCCATGGCCGCCATCGCGCGAGGCCGTGTCGACGCATCCCCGGCGGCCGGTCTGGTCAATCTGAGGCAGGCCGGATCCGGCACGGTACTGGCCGACATCGCCCCGCTCGATCTGATCGTCGCCACCGGCACCACCGACCCGGTCGGGGATGGCCGCCTCGAACCCTCCGCGATCCTCGACGCCCTGTCCGGTCACCTGAAGCCGGGCGGCTGGCTGCTATGGGGCGACCTGATTTGGAACGCAGAACCACCGGTGCCGGTGCGTCAGATCTTCGAAGCGGTCAATCGTTTCACGACCCATGAAGGCACCCACGAGGCCGCCCGGGCCGCGGGGTACGAGGTTGTCACGGCCGGGATTTCGCCGCGGGCGGCGATGGATCACTATATCGGCACTGCAGACCGGCAGGCCCGCGCATGGCTGGCTGACCATCCGGACGCCCCCGAGACCGCCGTCGTCCGCGCCTCGGCTGACCGGGTAAAGATCATGTTCGAGTACGGCGGCGACTACGTCGATTTCGGCCTCTATCTGCTGCGCAAACCCCCTATCTGAAGGGGGGCTCGTCGAAGGCGCGCAGCTTGCGGGAATGCAGCTTGTCGCCCTCGGCGCGCAGCAGGTCGACCGCCTGGATGCCGATCTGCAGATGCTCGGAGATCGACCCCTCATAGAAGCGATTGGCCTGGCCCGGCAGCTTGATCTCGCCGTGCAGCGGCTTGTCCGACACACACAACAGCGTCCCGTAGGGCACGCGGAAGCGATAGCCCTGGGCCGCGATGGTGGCGCTCTCCATGTCGATGGCCACCGCCCGGCTCTGGTTGAAGCGCAGCGCCGACTTGGAATAGCGCAACTCCCAATTACGGTCGTCGGTGGTCACCACCGTCCCGGTGCGCAGCCGGCGCTTGACCTCTTCGCCCGGCGCGCCCGAGACCATCTTGGCCGCGTCGTACAGGGCCCGCTGAACCTCGGCGATCGACGGAATGGGAATGTCCGGCGGCAACACCGCATCCAGAACATGGTCATCGCGCAGATAGGCGTGGGCCAGCACATAGTCGCCGATGGTCTGGCTGGGGCGCAGCCCGCCACAGTGGCCGATCATCATCCAGGCGTGCGGCCGGGTCACGGCCAGATGGTCACAGATGGTCTTGGCGTTCGACGGCCCGACCCCGATATTGACCAGGGTGATCCCCTTCCAGCCCGGCGCGGTCAGGTGATAGGCCGGCATCTGATGCTTGCGCCAGGCCGTGTCCATCACCGCCAATTCCGGGTCGGGATTGTCGCGCGTGATCACCACGCCGCCGGCGCAGGACAGGGTCTCGTAGGGACTGTCCGGATTGGCCAGCTGGACACAGGCCCAACGGACGAATTCGTCGACATAGCGATGGTAGTTGGTGAACAGGATGTAGGACTGGACATCCTCGACCGGGGTGCCGGTGTAGTGGCGCAACCGGGCCAGCGAGAAATCGGTGCGCAGCGCATCGAACTGCGACAGCGGGAAGTCCTCGGCCGGGTCGAACAGGCCATCCGAGACCTCGTCACCGATATTGGCCAGATCCGTGGTCGGGAACCAGCGCGCGATCGCCGCCGTCTGGCTGCGGTCCAGCACCACATCCGAGCCGTCCAGCACATAGGGGAACGGGATTTCCTGCTCCGACGGCCCGACCTCGAAGGTCGCGCCATAGTCCTGCTCCAGCAGGGTCAGCTGTTCCTCCAGATAGGTGCGGAACAGGTCGGGCCGTGTCACCGTGGTTGAATAGATGCCGGGCCGCGACAGGCGCGCGTAGGCCCGGATCGGCTGAACATCCAGCCGCTCGCCGAACCAGCTGACACGCAGCTGCGGATAGGCGAACAGGCCGGTGGCGCGGGCCTCGGGCGTCGTGCGCTCGCCGGTGGCGATGAAGGTGCGAACCGCATCCCGCAGGTTGGAGACCGATTGATTGTAGTGGGCTTCGAGGCGGTCCAGTGCCGCCTGGGCTGTCATGGCTTTTTTCATGACCTCCACTAGCGGAACTTTGGGCCCTTGGCGAGACGGTCAGGCTTGCCCGAACGACCCGGCCGGATCAGCCCAGTTCCCGACGGAAGAAGCCGGACACATCGTCCAGCACGGGGGCTTTCTTGCGGAACAGGGGCGAGAAGGTCGCGATCAGGTCGGCATGGTCCAGCCCCGGATAGAGATGGGCCTCCGACCGACCGCCCAGCGCCTGCATCCGGTCATTGAGGATCATGGTGTCGTCGTCATGCACCACCGTGTCGGCGGTGCCGTGACCCAGCCACAGCGGCGGGGCGTCGGCCCGGGCAAAGGTCACCGGCTGCGTCAGGGTCGGGTCCGGCGTCCGGCCGAAGGCATTGACCGAGGCGGGCACGTCGAACGGCAGGAAGTCGTACGGCCCGGCGAGCCCCGCCGCCGCCCGGATCAGGTCGGGGCGCTCGACAGCCGCCATATAGCGCCGGTCGAGGGTGATCATCATCGCCAGATGGGCCCCGGCCGAATGGCCGATCACCCCCAGTCGCCCGGCGTCGCCGCCGTGATCGCCGACCGCCGCAGCCACCGCCGCCGTGGCCGCAGCCGCATCCTCGATGAAGGCCGGGAACAGGACCTCGGGCACCAGCCGATAGTCCGGCACCGCCACGACGAACCCCCGCGCCGCAAGGGCCTGGGCCGCCCAGGCATAGACGCTCCGCGTCCCGGAATCCCAGCCCCCGCCATAGAAGAAGACCAGCGTGGGCAACAGGCCGGTGCCCGGGCCTTCGGGTGCGTGCAGGTCGAAGCGCTGGCGCGGGTCGTCGCCATACGCAAGACCCTGCGCCACCCGGCGCACCCCGGCGTCGCGCGGGCCGAACTGGTTCAGCATCCCCAGCGGCGAACAGGCGGCCACCAGCGCACCGAGTGCGGGGGCGAGAAATCCTCTACGGGTCATGCGATCTCGTCAGGCGATGGGTCAATGCGGCTAGATACGCACGAAACGGCAAAACGGCTCAAATCGCCAGATCATCGGGCCCCGGCGATCAGCGCCCCGCAGTTGGCGTCCCTGGCCAGCCCCGGGTCGATAAAGGGCAGGATCGCCGCCAGCGGATTGACGAGGGCGGCGACCACTCCAGCCAGACCCACCTGCCCGGCCACGGCGGCACCGTCGACCCCCACCTTCGGCGCGACCAGCGCCCCCCTGACCGTGATCGGGGCCCAGACCCGCAGCAGCCGCGGTCGCTTGGTTTCCCCGTCGATACGCAGGTTCAGCGTCTCGGACCCGAGGTTGATGGTGCCCGAGCCCTTGGCCAGCACCACGTCCGTGTCGATGACGAACGTCTTGGCCGTGGCCGTCCCGCCCGACACATCGAAGTCCGCCACGGCACAGCGAATGTCCGTCGTCGAACGGTCGCCCGACAGCAACAGACCGAGGCCCCGCCCGACATTGATGCCCAGCAACTCGGCGAACGCCTTGCGGATCTGCCCCTGTGGCACGACCAGGCTGATCGTGCCCCTGGCCCGGGCGGCCAGATCATGAACCGAGGCCCCCGGCCCCTCCAGTCGGGCCCGGCCCAGCACCCGGCCGGTGACGGTCGGTGCGCCGTTGCGCGCGGGGATGATCGATTCCAGCGGATAGCCGGACAGACGGAAATCGACCTTGCTGTAGGGCACGGTCTCGCGCGCATCGATTCGCGCCGTGCCACTGAGCTCGCCGCGACTGAAGGTGAAGGCGACGGGATCCAGCGTCAGCACGCCGCCGTCCAGTCCGGCATCCAGTCGGACCCGGCGGATTTCCAGATCGTTGCGCTTCACCGAGGCCGCCCGGTAGCTCAGCGTTCCGTCCATCGCCCTCAGTCGGTCCGTCTGCAGCGGGGCGTCCGGCAGCAGGCGACCCGGGGTTCCCGAGGTGACCGTGGTGCCGCCGGCCCCGACCTGCGGCTTCGCGCCCAGCACCGTCATCAGGTCGGCGATATCCAGCGACCGCGAATGCAGCGTGGCCTCGACCCGGCGCCGATCACCGACCCTGTCGACCTTGATGTCGCCCGACAGGTCCGACGAGCCGACCCGGCCGCTGAAATCCCTGAACCGGAACCGGGCACCATCCCGGCTCAGCCCCCCGCTCAGGCGATAGCGCGGCGTATTGGGCAGGGTGATCCCCGTCAGCAGATACAGGTCCGCCAGGTCCTGCCCCTCCAGGCTCAACGTGGCGGTGAACTGACCCAGGTCGAACGGGCGGGTGACCGCACCGTCAGCCTTGAGCCGCGAATTGACCCCGGACAGCTCGGCCGTGAAATCATAGGGGCGATCACGGCGGATGTTGATGAACGGTCCGCCGCGCACGATCAGGGTCAGCGGGGTCCCGTTCAGGGTGCCGTCGCCCTGCAGATGAAACCCGGCCTGTTCGTCCGACCCCTCGCGCGCGGTAACCGTCGCCGCCAGCTTCACCTTGCGGCGCTGTTCGTCCAGCGACAGCTTGCCGTCGGTGATGATCAGCCGCTGGATCGGCGGCAGCTTCATGCCCCGGCCGTCGTCCGGCCGATCCGGATTAAGGGTCCAGCTGGTCCGCCCCTCCCGGTCGGCGATCAGCACCACATCGGGCCGGATGATCGACAGCAGCGGGATTTCGATCTGGCCGACCAACAGACGCCTCAGGCGGACCATCACCAGCAGATCATCGACCCGCGCCGTGTCCTGCGCCCGCGCCCAGTCCGGTCCCCCGATGCGCAGGTCGCGCACCCGCGCCGACGGCGTCCAGCTGAACAGATTGACGTCGAGATCACCGTTCAGCTCGATTTCACGATCATAGCTGGCCGAGGCCCAGCGCCCGATCGGGCCCCGCAGCCAGTTCCAGTCGAACAGCAGCAGAAAGACCACCATGGCCACGATCAGCAGCAGGGCGATAGACGCGGCCCACATCTCCGCCCGGCCGGGGTGCCTGAACGCGCGATAGACCGGATCATTGGCCTGAACCCAGTCCCGCCAGGCGCGGATCCGGGCCCCGGCGGGGATCAGGACGCGCTCACGGATGGCGCTCCAGGGGGACTTCCAGTCCAGGGGTTTGGCCACGTGATCGTCTCCGGCGGAAACCGGTCAACGCCTGACCAACCCTTTTGGCCTCAACCGACACCGGCAAGGCCGGTGCCCCGAAACCGAAACGGGACGCGGACTCGCGTCGCGTCGCGTCCCGTCGCGGGCCAGTCGCGTTCCCGTCAGTCCGCCGGGCGCAGGTAATTGTCCAGCCAGCCGAACACCTCATTGTGCCATTGCAGGCTGTTCTGCGGCTTCAGCACCCAGTGGTTTTCATTGGGGAAGACGAGCAACCGGCTTTCAATCCCGCGCCGCTGCAGGGCGGTGAAGGTCGACAGGCCCTGGGAGGTCGGGATGCGATAGTCCAGCTCGCCCTGGACGACCAGCATCGGCATCTTCCAGTTGCGGACATGGTTGGCCGGATTGAATTCCTGGTAGGCGCGCGGGTTGTCCCACGGCGTGCCGCCATTTTCCCACTCGGTGAACCAGAGTTCCTCGGTGGCGAAGCCCATGCTGAAGGTGTCGAACACCCCGTCATGATTGACGGCGCATTTGAATTCGTCGGGCCAGTTGCCGGCGATCCAGTTGATCATATAGCCGCCGTAGGACGCTCCCAGGGCACAGGCATTGTCACCATCGAGGAAGCTGTACCGGCTCTGGGCCGCGGCCCAGCCCTTCTGCAGGTCTTCCAGCGGGCGGTCGCCCCAGTGCTGGCTGATCGAGTCGGTGAAGGCCTGGCCGTAGCCGGTCGAGCCATGGAAATCGATCATCACCACCGCAAATCCGGCCCCGGCATAGCTCGACGGGTTCCAGCGATAGGACCAGCTGTTGCCGAACGAGCCCTGTGGCCCCCCGTGGATCAGGAAGGCCACCGGATATTTGCGGCCTTCGACATAGCCGGCGGGCTTGATGACATAGCCGTGCACCGTCTCGCCGTTCCAGCCGTCGAAGGTGAACTGCTCGGCCTCGCCAAACATCTTGTCGTCCAGAGACGGATTCACATTGGTCAGACGGCGCGGCATTTCCCGACCACGATAGGTCTTGAAATACAGGTCCGACGGGGCATCCAGCGCGTCGCGGGCGAAGACGATTCCGGACGGCGTCAGCCCGAAGCTGGATACGTGGCCGGGGCCGGTCACCGGGACCACCGCGCCGTTGCGCGTATCGATGGCGAAAATGCGCGTCTGACCGACATCTCCGGCGGTGGCGTACAGGGTGTTGCCGTCGGCCGCCCACTGCAGGCCGCCGGGCGAACGGTCCCAGTTGGCGGCGATCTGGCGGGTCTGGCCGCTGGCCACATCCTTCAGGAAGATGCTGAACTTGTCGGCCTCGAAGCCGGGCCGCTCCATCGCCAGATAGGCCATGGTCCGGCCGTCGGGCGAGAAGACCGCACCAGTATCCCAGGCGGGATTGGCTTCGGTCAGGTTTTCGAACAGCCCGTCACCCGACAGGCCATTGGTGCGCCACAGGTCGAAATTGGTGCTCCACGGCTCGCTCTGGCCGGCCTCACGGGCGGAAAACACCACCGCGTCGCCGTCGGGCGTGAAGGTGAATTCACTTTCGTCGCCGAACGGCTTGGACGGCGTGTCCCCGTCGAAGCCCTTGCTGACCCAGACCGGGTCGCCGCTGGCCTGGCCGTCGTCGCCGATGGCCTGGGTGAACAGGTGATTCTGGGTCCCGTCATTCCAGGTGTCCCAGTGCCGCACGAACATCCGGTCGTAGACCCGGCCGGTCGATTTCCGTTCGGCCTCGGCCCGGGCGCGCTCAACGCTGCAGGCCAGATCGGCGCAGTCCGGAAACACCGCCAGCGACATCACCAATTTGTCGGCGGCGCGGCTCAGCCGATAGGCGTTCACATCAACCGGCAGGTTCGTCACCTGCATCGCCCCGGTGCCGTCGGCCTCGGCGCGCCAGACCTGGCTCGAACCGGACCGGCTCGACAGGAAATAGATGTGGTTGTCCGAACCCCAGCGCGCCGTATTGGCACCGCCGTCGGAGATCGCCAGGCGACGCGGGCTGCCGTCGTCGGCGACCGGGCGGATCCAGACGCTACCCGATCGGCTGTTCGCCTCCACATCGGTGGCGGTGACGGCATAGATCACCCACGCACCGTCCGGGGACACCTGGGGGTCGCCCAGCCGGTTCAGACCGATCAGGTCGCGATAGGTGAAGGCCGTATGGCCGTCCGCGACGGCGGCTGCGGCGGCAGGTGCCGCAACTGCGGCGGGGGCCTCGGCCACGGCGGGCAGGGCGGCGGCGCTCAACAGGGCGGCGGCGCTGAGGCTGGAAAGCAGGAGGGGCAGACGGCGCATGCAGGATATCCTTGGCATCGGTCACAGATCCGGTGCGCAGGGGTAGCACCCGCCTCAGCTACGTCAATGCCGGGCCGTCGCTGGCAAACCCGCACGGACCGCTTGCCCGCCGCGCCGCGACCGGCGACAACCGGTCTGCATGCAGCCCGTTCCTCTCACCACCGCCCCGGACGCCCACATCTGCGATGTGTTGATCGCCGAGCGCGCGCCCCGGCTGACCGGATCCGTGTTCTGGCCGGCCCTGCGCCCCTTCTTCTATCGTCTGCTGGGCTATCACCACGCCCGCACCATGGCCGACGCCGTGGGGCCCCTGTCAGGGCTCGACGCCCTCGGCCATATGTCCGACCTGCTGGCGCTCGAGGTCGCGGCCCACAACCTCGACCGTATCCCGGCCACCGGCCGCTGCGTCGTGGTCTGCAACCATCCGACCGGGATCGCCGATGGTATCGCCGTCCATGATGCCGTCAGCCGTCGCCGGCCCGACGCCATCTTCTTCGCCAATGCCGACGCCCTGCGCGTCGCACCCCGCCTGTCCGAAACCGTCATCCCGGTCGAATGGGTGGTGAGCAAACGCACCCGTGAAAAGACCCGGCTGACCCTGCTGGCGGCGAAGGCGGCCTTCGAGGCTGAACGCTGCGTCGTCCTGTTCCCCGCCGGGCGCATCTCGCGCATCGGGCCGGACGGGGCCCTGGCCGATCCGGTATGGGCCGCGACCGCCGCCTCCCTCGCCCGGAAATACGCCGCGCCCGTGGTGCCGATCCATCTCGCCGGACCGCGCTCGCACCTGTTCCACCTGTTCCACCGCATTTCCGACGAGCTGCGCGACATCACCCTGTTCCACGAACTTCTGAACAAGCAGGGCAAGGCCTACCGTCTCCATGTCGGCCGCCCGGTTGACCCGGCCGGCCTGTCCGTTGACCCGGTCGAGGCGACCCTGGCCCTGAAAACCTTCACCGAACGGGTGCTGTCGCAGGATCCGGACGCGGAACTCGCATGAGGATCGCCCTGTCCGACGCCGACGCCACCACCCGTCTCGGCGCGGCCATCGCCCCCCTGCTGGTTCCCGGCGAGTCGGTGCTGCTGTACGGTCCTCTGGGCATGGGCAAGTCGACCCTGGCCCGCGGGCTGATCCGGGCCCTGACCACGCCGGACGAGGACGTGCCCTCGCCGACCTTCACCCTGGTCCAATTCTACGACAGCGATCCGCCCGTGGCCCATTTCGACCTCTACCGCCTGTCCCGGCCCGAGGAAGCCTTCGAGATCGGTCTGGACGAGGCGCTCGACGAGGGCTGCGCCCTGATCGAATGGCCGGAACGGCTCGGCGACGATCCGGCCGCCATGCTGGGCCCCGACCGCCTGACCATCACCCTGTCCGAACAGAGCCTCGACGGTGTCGACGGCCGCCTTGCGACCGTTTCCGGCGCAGGCTCATGGGAAGCCAAACTCACCGATGTCCATGTCTGACCGCGAACACCAGCGTCTCGAATTTCTCAGGGCATCCGGCCTCGCCGACGCCGTGCGCGCGCCCCTGCCCGGCGACGCCTCGACCCGCCGCTACGAGCGGCTGACCACCCCGTCCGGCACCTCCCTGATGCTGATGGACCAGCCGCCCGCCGCCGAGAGCGCCCCCTGTGACCCGGCCTGGTCGCCCGAACGCCGCCGGGCCGAGGGCTGGAACGCCGTGGCCCGTCTGTCGGCCGGGCGGATCGAGGCCTTCGCCGCCGTCGCCGCCCATCTGCGTACGCTGGACCTGTCGGCCCCTGACATCGTGGCCCTCGACGCCCCCGCCGGTCTCGCCGTGCTGGAGGATTTCGGCGACGACCTGTTCGCCCACGCCATCGACCGGGGTGCGGATGAAGCTCCCCTCTATCTGGCGGCGGTCGAGACCCTGGCCCGCATCCACGCCGCCCCGACCCCCGACGTCCTGAAGGGGCCCGCCGGGGACTGGCCGCTGCTGCCCTATGACGAGACCGCCCTGCAGGGCGGGGCCGATCTGTTCGTCGACTGGCTGCCGAAACTCGATCCGGCCCTGACCTTCGACCGTTCCGCCGTGGCCGAATGGCATGACGCCTGGGCCCCGGTCGTTACCGCCGGGGCCGCCGGGGCCACGGTCATGGCCCACCGCGACTATCACGCCGAGAACCTGATCTGGCTGCCCGGCCGTGCCGGTCCGGCCCGGGCCGGGATGATCGACTTTCAGGACGCCGTCCGCGCCCATCCCTCCTGGGACCTGCACTCCCTGCTGCAGGACGCCCGCCGCGACGTCTCGCCCGAGCTCGAACGGCTGGCCCTGGACCACTATTTCGCCCTGCGGCCCGACGTTGATCGCGCGCCCTTCCTGCAGGCCTATGCCGGTCTCGCCGCCCTCAACGAGGCCCGCATCCTCGGTGTCTTTGCCCGGCTGATCGCCCGCGACGGCAAGCCCCGCTACCGGGCCTTCATGCCGCGCATGTGGGCCCATCTGAACCGCAATCTGACAGCGCCGGGCCTCGAGGGCGTCGCCACCTGGTTCGACCGCCACGTGCCGGAGGCCAGCCGCCGATGACCGCTCCCAAGACTGCCCCCGCCACCGCCATGGTGCTCGCCGCCGGCCTCGGCACCCGTATGCGCCCCCTGACCGACGACCGGCCCAAGGCCCTGGTCGAGCTGGCCGGGCGGGCCCTGATCGATCACGTGCTGGACCGGCTGGCCGAGGCCGGGGTCGCCCGCGCCGTGGTCAATGTGCACTGGTTCGCCGACCGGCTGGAGGCCCATCTGGCGGCGCGCTGTGGTGGCCCGGCGATCGTCATCTCCGACGAGCGCGCCGAATTGCTGGAGACCGGCGGCGGGCTGAAGAAGGCCGCCGCCCTGCTCGGGCCCGATCCCGTGTACGTCGCCAATATCGACAGTGTCTGGACCGACCACGGCGACGCCCTCGGCGACCTGGCCCGGCTGTGGGATCCGGAACGGATGGACGCCGTCCTGCTGCTGGCCCGGCGCGAGGGATCGATCGGCTTCGAGGGCAATGGCGACTTCTTCCTCGGGGATGACGGTCAACTGTCCTTCCGCGGCGACGCGGCTGCGGCCCCCTTCGCCTATATGGGTGTGCACATCACCCGGCCCGACTATGCCGACGCCGGCCCCGACGGCCCCTTTTCGCTCAGCCCCCTGTGGCGCGCCTCGGCCGCCGCCGGTCGTCTGTACGGCTGCGTGCTGGACGGCGACTGGATGCATGTCGGCGACCCGCAGGCCCGCGACGCCGCCGAGGCGAAACTGGCTGGAGCGGCATGATGATCGCGCGCCTCAAACAGGGTGCCGCCGCGCATCGGCCAAGCAGAGCTCCATGACCTCTACAACATCGACGTTGACCTCTACCTTTGACCCGTTTTCCGGGTCGGCCCCCCGCTGGTACGCGATCCCCGCGCACCGCCCCTTTCTCGACGATCTCGCCGCCGGGGTGCTGGCCTGGCTGGGCGACCAGCCGCCCGAGACCCTGTCCGACGCCACCCTGCTGCTGCCCAACCGCCGCGCCGCCCGGGCCTTTACCGCCGCCCTGTCGCGGCTCGGCGGCGACCGCCCCGTCCTGCTGCCCCAGGTCCGTCCGCTCGGCGATCTGGAAGAGGACGAGGCCCCCTTCGCCCCCGGCGAACTGGGTCTGGACCTGCCCCCGGCCATCAGCCCCCTGGCCCGGCGGTTCGAGATGGCGCGTCTGGTCGCGGCCCACGACCCCCGCGCCGCGACCTCGCCTCTACATGCGCTGGAAATGGCCGACGCTCTCGGGGCCTTTCTCGACTCCTGCCAGATCGAGGAAGTGCCCGACCTCGGCCTCGTCGCCAGTCTCGCCGGGGCCGATCTGGCCCAGCACTGGCTCGAATCCGCTGCCTTCCTGGCCATCGCCGTGGACCGGTGGCCGATCCGCCTGGCCGAACTGGGCCTGATGGATCCCGCCGCGCGCCGCACCGCCCTGTTGCGACGACTCGCCGAAACCTGGGACGCCCGTCCCCCGACCACGCCCCTCATCGTGGCCGGCTCGACCGGCACGGCACCGGCTGCTGCGGCGGTCATCGGTGCCGCCGCGCGCGCGCCACAAGGGTGCGTCGTCCTGCCCGGACTGGACCTCGACCTTTCGATCGACGCTTGGAACGCGGTGGATGAACAGCACCCCCAGGGGGCCCTGAAGCGGCTGCTGGAACGACACGACATCGCCCGTGAGCGGGTATCGGTCTGGGCTGGCTCCGAGATCCCCTCGGCGTCGGCGCGTCGCCGCCTGATCGCCGAGGCCCTGACTCCGCCCAAGGCCACCGCCGACTGGCGCGACACCATCGACGCCATGGCCCGCGAGCCGGGCGACCCGATCATTGAGGGCCTTGATGGCCTGACCCTGATCCCGGCGCGCGCCGAGGAAGAGGCGGCCGCCGTCGCCGCCGTGCTGATGCGCGAGGCCCTTGAGACGCCGGGCAAGACCACCGCCCTGGTCACCCCCGACCCCCTGTTCGCCCGCCGCGTCCAGGCCCGGCTCTCGCGCTGGGGGCTGGAAGCCGACTCCTCGGCCGGTTCGCCCCTGTCGATCACGCCGGTCGGTGTCCTGCTGGCGCTGATGGCGGATCTCGTCGGAGAGCCGTTCAGCGGGGCGAGCTTGCTGGCCCTGCTCAAACATCCGGTGGTCCATCTCGGACTCGACGACCGCACCCTGGCCCGTCGGGCCCGCATGCTGGAACTGCTTGGCCTGCGCGGGCCCCGTCCTGCCGACTGGACCGCCGTGCAACGCCAGCTGGACCGCGCCCGCCTGCCCCGGTTCGAACGCCCCCGCACTGACGCCTGGCTGGCCCAGGTCGACGAGGGCGAGTCCCTGCTGACGCCGTTGCGCACAGCGCTGGACCCATGGCTGGATCTGTTCGCGGCGGGCCCGGTGACGGTCGACGCTGCGACGACAGCCATGGTGCAGGCGATCGAACGACTGAGCCGCGACGAGACCGGGGCCACGGATGGTGCCTGGCGCGGGGCCGAAGGCGAGGCGGCGGCGCGCATGCTGTCCGGCCTGATCGCCGACGGTGCCGGGCTGCAACCGCTGTCGGGCGCGGACTTTGCCCGTCTGATCTCCGGCATGCTGGCTTCCGAAGTGGTGCGCACCGGCGGTGCCGCGCATCCGCGCCTGTTCATTCTCGGGGCCATCGAGGCACGGCTGGCCCGGGCCGACCGGATGATCCTGGCCGGGATGGAGGAAGGCGTCTGGCCACGTGGCGCGCCGATCGATCCCTTCCTGTCGCGGCCGATGCGCAAGGCCCTGGGACTGCCGCCGCCCGAGCGCCGCATCGGCCTGTCCGCCCACGACTTTGCCCAGTCGGCCTGCGCGTCCGAGGTCATCCTGCTGCACACGGAACGGCGCGGGGGTCAGCCCTCCGTCAAATCCCGCTGGCTCTGGCGGCTGGAGACCCTGGTCGGTGGGGCCGGCCGTGCCCTGCCCGGCCGTGCCGACATCCTGGCCATGGCCCGCGCCCTCGACGCGGCCGACAGCGCGCCGCCCCCGACCCTCCTGCCCGCGCCGCGTCCGGCCCCCACCCCGCCCGTGCACCTGCGCCCACGCCGCCTGTCGGTGACGCGGATCGAGGAATGGGTGCGCGACCCCTATGCCACCTATGCCCGCTTCATCCTCGGGCTGGAGGCCCTGGCCCGGCCCGACGAACGGGTCGACGCCCGGCTGCGCGGCACCGCCATCCATGCGGCGCTGGAACAGTTCGCCGAGGCCTGGCCGACGCTGGACCCCGCCACCGCCGAGGCCACCTTCGTCGACCTTTATCTGGATCAGCTGCGCGACGGCGGCATGCCCGACGCCGCCCTCGCCCGCGAGGTCGTCCTTGCTCGCAATGTCGCCGGCTGGGCGGTCGGTTTCGAGACGCAACGGCGGGCCGACGGGGCCGCCATCCTGATCGAGCAGCGCGGTGTCATGGAGTTCGACGCCCCGCGTGAACCGTTCCGCCTCAGTGCCCGCGCCGACCGGCTGGAACTGCACGATGGCCGGCTGACGGTGATGGATTTCAAGACCGGTGCCGCCCCGAGCTGGAAGCAGGTCCACACCGGCTTCTCGCCCCAGCTGTCCCTGACCGCGGCCATCGCCCGCTCGGGCGGTTTCCCGGGTCTGGGCACACCAGAGCCGGAGCGGTTGCTCTATGTCACGGTAACGGGACGCCGTCCGCCCGCGACCGAGGTCGACCGCAGCGGTGATGCCCAGAAAAAGGACCCCCAGCCCATTTCGGTCACCGTCGATGACGCGCTGGCGGGGCTCAATCGTCTGATCGCGACCTATGAACGCGCCGATCAGGCCTACGTCTCACGGGCAGCGCCCCAGTACGCCCAGCGCGCCTTCTCCGACTACGACCACCTCGCCCGGGTGCGGGAATGGTCGGTGGCCGATGAAGCCGAGGGTCCGGAATGACCACCGCCCAGGCCCGTGCGGCTGATCCCGCCATCAACGCCTTCGTCATGGCCAACGCCGGTTCGGGCAAGACCACGACCCTGGTTGACCGGGTTGCACGCCTGCTGCTGGACGGGTCCAGGCCCGACGCCATCCTGTGCCTGACCTTCACCAAGGCGGCGGCGGCCGAGATGCAGCGCCGTCTGTACCAGCGCCTCGGGGCCTGGGCCGTGGCCACCGATGAAGACTTGCGCGCCGATCTCGGCAAGCTGGAGGCCCGGTCCTCCGACGCCTATGATCGCGCCGGCCTGTCCCGCGCCCGCGCCCTGTTCGCCCGCGCGCTGGAAACCCCCGGCGGGCTGAAGATCCAGACCATCCACGCTTTCTGCGAACAGCTGCTGCGCCGGTTCCCGATCGAGGCCGGGGTCTCGCCCGGCTTCAGGGTCATCGATGACGCCGAGGCCGCCGCCGTGTCGGCCGTCGCCCGCGAGGCTGTAGCCCGTGCCTCGTTGAGCGAGAAATACCCCGCCCTGTCCGACGCCTATGCCGCAATGAGCGAGTCCCTGCATCACGAGGCCTTTGAGGCAATGTTCGGCGTATTCGAGGCCAAACGCGCGGCCCTCGCCGCCTACGTCGAACACGCCGAGAGCGAGGATGGTCTGGCCGACTTCGTCGCCCGTTCGGTCGGCTTCGGGGATGCCACCGAGGCCGACATCGAGACGCTCGAAATCGAGGCCGCTGACCCGGCCGCGATCGACGCGGCTCGCTGGCTGTGGGCCGCCGACGCCCTGGACCGCGCCAAGTCCGCCGGGGACAAGGATCGGGCGCGCCAGATCCGCGCCTTCGTCGAGGCCTCCCGCGACGGCGAGGGCCGGTTCGAATCCCTTCAAGCCATCCTCCTGACCGGAAAGGGTGCCCCCGCGACCTGGTGCACCAAAAGCGCCGCCGCCAAAGCCGAGCCCGGCCTGTGCGACTGGCTGGTGGAACAGCAGGACCGGGTGGTCGCGGCGGCCGAGCGCCTGCGCGCCGCCCGCGTCGCGACCGAGACCGTTCATGCCCTGACCCTGGCCGGGACCTATGCCCAGGCCTATGCGGCGGCGAAGACTGCGACGGGGGCCCTCGATTTCGCCGACCTGATCGTTCGGGCCCGCGCCCTGCTGACCGACGGCCCGGGGGCGGCCTGGGTTCTGTACAAGCTGGACGGCGGTGTCGATCACCTGCTCATCGACGAGGCCCAGGACACCTCGCCCGAACAATGGGCCATCGCCCGCGCCCTGACCGAGGAGTTCTTCGCGGGGGCCGGCGCGCGCGAGGATGGACGCGAACGCACCGTCTTCGTCGTCGGCGACGAGAAGCAGTCGATCTTCTCCTTCCAGGGTGCCGCGCCGGAACGGCTGCTGGCCGAAAGCCAGACCTATCGCCGGCTGGCCGAGGCCGCCGGACGCTCCTTCGAGACCGTCGACCTGCTGCAATCCTGGCGCTCGACACCCGAGGTGTTGACCTTCGTCGACACGGTGTTCGGCACACCCGACCATGCGCGCGCGCTCAGCCCTGGCCGGGGCGAGGTCGGCGACCGGGTCGATGTCGTTGTCCAGCACACGGCCGGACGCACCGACGGTCCCGGTACCGTCGACCTGTGGCCGGAAGAGAAGGACGAGCCCGCCGACGATCGCCGCGCCTGGGACGATCCACTCGACGCCGGTGCCGGTCAGGGCGCGCGCCGCCGGGTGGCCGAACGCATCGTGGCTGAGGTCCGTGACATTGTAGGTTCCGGACAGGGCGTCCATGCCAAGAATCCGGAGGACCGCACCGCCTGGCGGCCCGCCGACTGGGGCGATGTGCTGATCCTGGTCAAGAAGCGCGGCCCGATGTTCGAGGAAGTCCTGCGCGCCCTGAAACGCTCGGGCATTCCCGTCGCCGGTGCCGACCGGCTGAAGCTGGCCGAACATCCGGTGTTCGAGGACCTCCTGGCCCTCGGCCGCGCCGCCCTCTATCCCGAGGACGACCTGACCCTGGCGGGCCTGTTGCGCAGCCCCCTGTGCGATGTCGACGAGCAGGGCCTGTTCGATCTGGCCCAGGGCCGAAACGGCAGCCTGTGGCGGACACTGAAGGCCCGCGCCGACGAACGGCCGGAATGGACGGCGGCCCGCATCCTGATCCGCTGGTTCCGCGCCGAGGCGAAGCTGCGCACGCCGTTCGACCTCTACGCCCGGCTGCTCAACCGCCGCGACGCGCGCGGCCTGACCGTGCGCCAGCGCTTCATGACGCGGCTGGGCGGCGAGGCCGCCGACGCCCTGGACGCCTTCCTCGATCAGGCACGGGCCGCCGAGGGGCGCGGCGTCACCGACCTCGAACGGTTTTGCGCCAGCCTGGCAGCCATCGACCAGACCGTTAAACGCGAAATGGACGAACCGCGCGGCGAGGTCCGGGTCATGACCGCCCACTCCTCCAAGGGGCTGGAGGCTCCCATCGTCATCCTGCCCGATACCATTTTCGCCGAACCCAAGGGCGACCCGCTGCTGGAGACGGCCGACGGGGACTTCCTGTGGTGCGGGGCGTCCGAACGCGACTGTGACGCCTCCGCCCTCGCCCGCGAAGCCCGCAAGACCCGCAACGAGGAGGAGTCGCTGCGGCTGCTCTATGTCGGCCTGACCCGCGCGCGCGACCGGCTGATCATCGGGGGCCGGATCGCCTCGAACCGCAAGATCGAGAATGCCCGCGCCTGGTGGGGTCCGGTGTTCGACGCCTTTGGCGGGCTGGACGGTGTGCGGAACATCGAGACGGCGTCGGGCCGCGCCCGCCGTTTCGGCGCGGACCCGACCCTGCTGGCCCGTCCGGCCGTTGCCACCCCCGCCGCTGCGTCACCGCCCGCCTGGCTGACGGCCGAGCCGGTGCGCGAAGACACTGACCGCCCCCTGGTGCCGTCACGGCTCGAGATGCTTGATCACAGCCCCGCCCCCTCACCGCTGGCCACCGCCGCCGGGCCGGGTGCGCCGCTCGGCCGGTTCCGCCGCGGCGACCTGATCCACCGGCTGCTGGAGCGACTGCCGGAGATCGACCCGGCGGCCCGCCGCGACGCCGCCGTGCGCATGCTGGCGCGCGAGCCCGATCTCGACGCGGCCCAGCGCGCCGACATGATCGACGCCGCCTTCACGGTGCTGGATGATCCCCGCTTCGCCCCGGTGTTCGGTACCGGCTCCCGCGCCGAGGTGGCCCTGACCGGCTGGGCCCCCGGCCTGCCGCCGGGCGTGTCCATCTCCGGCCGGATCGACCGGCTGGTCATTACGCCCGAGCGCGTCCTTGTGGTCGACTACAAGACCAACCGCCCGGCCCCCGACCGGATCGAGAACGCCGACCCGGCCTATGTGCTGCAGCTGGCCGTCTATGTCGCCGTGCTGAAGCGCCTGTACCCGGACCGGGCGGTCGAGGCCGCCCTGGTCTGGACCGACGGACCGCGACTGATGCCCGTGCCCCAGGCCCTGATGGAGACAGCCCTGGCCGCGGGGCGTTGATTTCAGCGGGAATCGCCCCACATCTGCGGCAACGGTCGATCATTCCGATCCCGCCCCAACCCCGCGCCATTCCCGGCGCAGCAGGAGATTTTCCCCATGGCCACCGTCAAGGTCACCGACGCCAGCTTCGACGCCGACGTCCTCAAGTCGTCGGTCCCCGTGCTCGTCGATTTCTGGGCTGAATGGTGCGGCCCCTGCAAGCAGATCGGCCCGGCCCTGGAACAGATCGCCGACGAACTGGCGGGCAAGGTCGTGATCGCCAAGGTCAATATCGATGATTCGCCGATGATCCCGTCCAAGCTGGGCGTGAAGGGTATCCCGACCCTGATGCTGTTCCGCGACGGCCAGATGGCCTCGATGAAGGTCGGGGCCATGCCCAAGGGCAAGATCGTCGAATGGCTGGCCGAAGCCGGCATCACCGCCTGACGTCCCAGGGCCCCTCCCGCGCGGAGGGGCCACCGGGCAGGCTGGTCCGGCCAACGGCCTCAAGTAGCGCGAAGCGCGATCGGCCCCATGCTAAATGGGCCAGGTCTCGCGGCTCGCGCCCAGCACCTCGCCCGCGAGGTAGAGCGAGCCGCAGATCACCACCCGTCCGGCCCCCAGTCTTAGCGCCAGATCCAGCGCCCCGCTGACCGATCCCGCCGGTTGCGCGCCCAGTCCATGCCCGCGCGCCACCGCTGCCAGGGCCTCGGGCTCGGCGGCCGCCCCGTCGAAGCCGACGGTGAACACCGCCGCGCCGCTGTCCTTCAGCGCCTCGAAGAAGCCGCCCGAATCCTTGTTGGCCAGCATGCCGACGATCAGGGCCAGCGGCCGGGGCGCGCGCGCCTGCCGCGCCGCCAGGGTCCCGGCCAGGGCCTGCGCCGCATGGGGATTGTGCCCTCCGTCCAGCCACAACTCGGCGTCGGCCGAGCGCGCCGTCTCGCCATAGGGGCCGGTCGTTATCCGCTGCATCCGCGCCGGCCAGTGCGCCGTGCGCAAACCCTCGGCGAGCGCGGCCTCGGGCAGGTCCAGTTCCAGAGCCACGGCCACGGCCAGTCCGGCGTTGTCGATCTGGTGCGCCCCCGCCAGGGCCGGGGCCGGCAGGTCGAGAAACCGCTCTTCGTCCTGGTACGACAGGCCGCCGCGGTCGGCCCAGGCGTCGAAATCACGGCCCATCACCGTCAACGGGGCCAGGACCGCCGCCGCCCGGGCCGCGATCACCGCCATCACCGCTTCGGACTGGCGCGCCACCAGCCCCCGCGCTCCGGGCTTCAGAATTCCGGCCTTCTCCCCGGCGATGCCCGCCAGATCGGTGCCGAGAAATTCCGCATGATCCAGCGCGATCGGGGTGATCACGCTCAGCAACGGCCGGTCGATGACATTGGTCGCGTCCAGTGACCCGCCCAGCCCGACCTCGATGATGGCCAGATCGGCGGGCACCTCCGCCATGGCGACAAGGGCCGCGGCCGTGGTCGCCTCGAACACCGTGGCCCCGACGCCGCGCGCCTCGCCGGCGGCCTCGACCCGGTCCAGGGCCGCATTCAGGGCGGCGTCGTCGATCAGGGTGCCGGCCAGGCGGATGCGTTCGTTGAACCGCACCAGATGTGGCGACGTATAGACATGCACCCGCAGCCCCGCCGCCTCGGCCATGGCGCGCAGCAGGGCGGCGGTCGAGCCCTTGCCGTTGGTCCCGGCGATGTGGATCACCGGCGGCAGGGCGTCCTGCGGGTCGCCCAGCGCGGCACACAGGGCTCGCATCCGGTCCAGAGACAGGTCGATCTTCTGGGGATGTCGGGCCAGCAACCGGGCCGAGATCGGATCCATGACCCGGGCCTAGGCGGCCCGGCGCTTGCCGTCCATCAGCATCGACAGGACCTGGCCCAGGGTCTTCGGCAGATCGGCGCGGGTGACCACCCGGTCGACCATGCCCTTCTGTTCCAGGTATTCAGCGCGCTGGAAGCCCGGCGGCAGTTTCTCGCGGATGGTGGCCTCGATCACGCGCGGCCCCGCGAAGCCGATCAGGGCTCCCGGCTCGGCCAGGTGCACATCGCCCAGCATCGCATAGCTGGCCGTGACCCCGCCGGTGGTCGGGTCGGTCAGGACCACGACGAAGGGCAGCTGCGCCGCCTTCAGCTCCTGCACCGCCAGGGTGGTGCGCGCCATCTGCATCAGGCTCAGCGCGCCCTCCTGCATCCGGGCCCCGCCCGCCGCGGTGAAACAGACCATCGGCACCTGGCGCGCGACTGCGGCCTGGGCGGCGGCGATGAAGCCCTCGCCGGCGGCCATACCCAGCGATCCGCCCATGAAGGCGAAGTCCTGCACAATGGCCACGGCCGGTGTGCCGTCGATCTCGCCATAGCCGATCGACATCACGTCGCGCGTACCCACGGCCTTGCGCGCCGCGGCCAGCCGCTCGCGATACGGCTTGCCGTCGCTGAATTTCAGCGGGTCTTCCTCGACCTCGGGACTGCTGATCTTCTCATAGTCGCCGTCATCGAAGGTATAGCCCAGCCGCTTGCTCGCGCCGATCCGCATATGGCGGCCGGACGGGGTCACCCACAGGGCGGCCTCCAGGTCCGGCCGATACAGCATCTCGCCGGTGTCGGGGTCCTTGACCCAGAGGCCATCGGGCGTGTCGCGCCGGCTGACGATCTTGCGGACGCCGGGGGCGAAGCGCGAGAGCCAGCCGCCACGGCGTTCGGGCGGGGTCTTGGTCGGGGGCGTGTTCTTGTCGGCCATGAACGTGTCTCTAGACGGTTTCCGTCACGCGTGCAGCCCTGACCGCATCGGACAGGGCCCTGACCCGGGCCAGCACCCGCTCCGGCGCGGACGCTCCGGCCTCCAGGGCCGCGGCGACCTCGTCGACCAGCGCCGAGCCGACCACCACCGCGTCGGCGACGCGGGCGATCTCGGCCGCCCGTTCCGGCGTGCGCACGCCGAAGCCGACCGCCACCGGCAGGCCCGAGGCCTTGCGTACCCGCGCGACCGCCGGGGCCACCGACAGGGCCTGGGCCTCCTTGACCCCGGTCACCCCGGCCACGGAGACGTAATAGACGAAGCCCGAGGTGCGCCGGGCGATGATCTTCAGCCGCGCATCGTCCGAGGTCGGCGTCGCCAGCCGGATCAGCGCCACCTTGTGGGCATCCAGCGCGTCCGACAGCGGATCGGCCTCTTCCGGCGGGCAGTCGACCACGATCACGCCGTCGACCCCGCTGGCCGCCGCGTCGCGGGCAAAGGCATCATAGCCATAGCTCTCGAGCGGATTCAGATAGCCCATCAGGATCAGCGGCGTATCGGCGTCGCCGTCACGAAAGGCCCGCGCCAGGTCCAGCGTCCCCTTCAGCGTCAGCCCGGCCTTCAGCGCGCGGATCGCGGCCTTCTGGATCGGTGGCCCCTCGGCCATCGGATCGGAAAACGGGATGCCCAGTTCGATCAGGTCGGCCCCGGCCGCCGGCAGGCCGCGCAGGATCTCCAGCGCCGCGTCCGGCGTCGGATCACCGGCCATCACATAGGTCACGAACCCGGCCCGGCCCGCGGCCTTCAGTGCCGCGAAACGGGCGTCGATACGAGCTGTGGTCATTGCGCCGCCGGCACCGCGGCCGCCGCTGTGCAGACGTCGCCCGGGATGGTGGCGAAGCCCAGATAACCGGTCGAGGTCGGTCCGGCCGGTCGCGTCGTGTCATAGAAGGCGATCATCTGGATGCCGTCGCAGCCACCACTGTCGCGCCGCTTGACCAGCACCACCCGGTTGCTGTCGCCGCCCGCGGCCAGCCAGCCCTGACCCTCGAAATGGGCGACATAGGCATCGGCCAGCGTGCCCACGCCCGCCAGCGGCGCGCTGACACAGAAGGCCTTGCCGGCGAGGGCGTACAGATTGCCGCATTCGGGGGCCAGGGTGGCCCCGGCCAGGACCGGCGTGTCCGCCGCCGGCTGCCCCTGGGCCTGGGCCAGGACCGGGCCGGCCAGGGTCAGTGACACGAGGGCCGTGATTGCGATGACATGTTTCATGTTCAAACTCCCCGAGCCCTAGAGCTCTACGCCCAGATGTTCCGCCACGGCAAAGATGTCTTTGTCGCCGCGGCCGCACAGATTCACCACCACATCGCCCCCCTTGCCGACCTCGGCCGCGATCTCGCCGACCCGGGCCAGGGCGTGGCTGGGCTCCAGCGCCGGAATGATCCCCTCCAGCCTCGAGCACAGCTGGAAGGCCTCCAGCGCCTCGACATCGGTGGTGGCGCGATATTCGGCGCGGCCGATGTCCTTCAGCCAGGCGTGTTCCGGCCCGATGCCGGGATAGTCGAGCCCGGCCGAGATCGAATGGCCCTCGAGGATCTGGCCGTCATCGTCCTGCAGCAGATAGGTGCGGTTGCCGTGCAGCACGCCCGGTCGCCCGCCCTGCAAACTGGCCGCATGGTCGGGTCCGTCCAGCCCGCGCCCGGCCGCCTCGATCCCGATCAGCCGCACGCTCGCGTCGTCGATGAAGGGGTGGAACAGGCCGATGGCGTTCGATCCGCCGCCGATGGCCGCGACACAGGCGTCCGGCAGTTTGCCGCGCCGCGCCTGCATCTGGACTTTTGTTTCCTTGCCGATCACCGACTGGAAGTCGCGCACCATGGCCGGATAGGGGTGCGGACCCGCCGCCGTGCCGATCAGATAGTAGGTGTCCTCGACATTGGTGACCCAGTCGCGCATCGCCTCGTTCATCGCGTCCTTGAGCGTCGCCCGGCCGCTGGTCACCGGCACCACCTCGGCCCCCAGCAGCTTCATGCGGAAGACGTTGGGCGACTGCCGCTGCACGTCGGTCGCGCCCATATAGACCACGCATTTCAGGCCGAAGCGGGCGCAGACGGTGGCCGTGGCCACGCCGTGCTGACCGGCACCGGTCTCGGCGATGATCCGCGTCTTGCCCATCCGCATCGCCAGCAGGATCTGGCCCATACAGTTGTTGATCTTGTGCGCGCCGGTGTGATTCAGCTCGTCGCGCTTGAACCAGATATTGGCGTCGCCGTAGTGGGCGCTCAGCCGCTCGGCCAGATACAGGGGGCTGGGCCGACCGACATAGTGGGTCAGGAAACCGTCCAGTTCGGCCTGAAAGCTCGGATCGGCCTGGGCCGCCGCATAGGCGTCCGTCAGCTCATGCACCAGCGGCATCAGGGTCTCGGCCACGAACCGGCCCCCGTAGGGACCGAAGCGCCCCTCGGCGTCAGGCAGGGCATAGGCATTGGGCAGGATGGCGTTCACAGGCGTTTCTCTCGCGGGGAGGCGTCGGAAATGGGGCGTCACACTGCCTTGAGGAAGGCCTTGATCCGGTCGGTGTCCTTAACACCGGGCGCGCTTTCCACACCAGAGGACACATCGACCATGGGGGCCCGTGTCACGGCCAGCGCCCGCGCCACATTGTCCGGGGTCAGCCCTCCGGCCAGGAACCACGGCTTCTGGAACGCCCGTCCGGCCAGCAACGACCAGTCGAAGCTGGCCCCGACCCCGCCGGGCAGGTCCGAACCCTGCGGCGGGCGGGCATCGAACATCAGATGGTCGACCACCGGCTCCCACGCCGCTGCCGCCGCGATGTCGGCGGCGGTGGACACCGCCAGGGCCCGGATGACCCCGGCCCCGGTCAGCTCGCGCACCCGTGCCGCCCGCTCGGGCGTCTCGCGACCGTGCAGCTGAATCAGGTCGGGTTTCAGGATCAGGGCGATCTCGGTCAGTCGCGCATCGTCGGCATCGACCGTCACGGCCACCACCTTCGCCCGCCCCCGGGCCCGGTCGAACAGGGTCGCCGCATGCAGCGGCTCCAGATGACGGGGGCTTTTCGGAAACATCACCGCCCCGACAAAGGCGGCCCCACCATCCAGCGCCGCGTCCAGCGTCTCGGGCGTGGTCAGGCCACAGATCTTGGCGAGGGTCATGGCAGGGCCAGCGCCACGCCTTGACTGACCGCCGCCTCGGCCAGGCGACGGTCCAGGGTGGCCAGGGTCCAGGCCTCCCGCTCGACGATGGCCAGATGCAGGGCATCGGGTGCGCGCAGGGCCTCATGACGTTCAAGCAGACGGCGCGCCTGAAGGAAATCGTCAGGCCCGACGACCGTGTCCGGCCGCGAGGGGTTAAGCAGTCTGTCCATTTCCACCTCCGCCCGCCGGCGTTCTCCGGCCGTGATCCGGCCGGTTCTCTGGGCGTGGGACAGGGCCGACGAGGTTTCGGTCAGGGTCCACAGGCTGAAGGTCAGGACCGGTTCACCCAACAGCCAGTCCCTGACCCGCTCGGAATGGGCGTCAGCGATCAGGATGGAATACAGGACGCTGGCATCGAGATAGGCGTTTACCACGGCCGTTCCTGGCGCATTTCCTCCAGTATCTGAAGGATATCCGTCGGGCCTTTCTCGGGAACGATCCGTCGCCGTTTCAGATCGGCCACATCGATGACGGTTCCCTTCGGCGCATCACTGATCATCCGCACAGCGGGTTGTCCGTTCCGAGCGATTCTCACGTCTTCGCCACGCTCGGCCGCAGCGATCAGCTTCGACAGATTGTCCCGGGCCTGGGCGACGGTGTAGGTACTCATCCCGACAAGATAGCCACCCCGATGGCTATCGTCCAGTCAGGCGAAGATCTGCTCGACCTCGGCCTCGTCCAGCAACCGCCACTCACCGGGGGCCAGGTCGTCGGGCAGGGTCAGGCCGCCCAGGCGTTCGCGGTGCAGGGCCTCGACGTGGTTGCCGGCGGCGGCGAACATGCGCCGCACCATGTGATAGCGGCCTTCCGTCACCGTCAGCCGCGCCTCGGTCGGCGACAGCACCTCCAGCTCGGCCGGGGCCAAGGGCTTGTCCTCGCCCTCCAGCACCAGCCCCCCGGCGGCGAACAGCGCCTGTTCCGTCCCGGCCAGCGGCCGCGCCAGGGTCGCGTGATAGACCTTGGCCACATGGCGGCGCGGCGAGATCACCCGGTGCAGCAGGTCGCCGTCATCGGTCAGCAGCAGCAGGCCCGAGGTCTGTTTGTCCAGCCGCCCGATGGTCGAGATGGCCGGATCGCGATGCCGCCAGCGCGCGGGCAGCACGTCATAGACCAGCGCCCCCTCCTCCTTGCGCGAACAGGTCATGCCCAGCGGTTTGTTCAGCAGCAGCACCACCCCTGGCGGTGGGTCGACCGGACGACCGTCGATCATCATCCGCTGCGGCAGGTCACGGGTCACCGGGATGCGTTTCGACACATCGACCAGATCGACCCCGTCCAGCACAATGCCCCCGGCCTTGCCCAGCCGCGCCATCTCGCTGCGCGAGCCGTAGCCCATCCCGCCCAGCAGCTTGTCGACGCGGCTTGTTGGTGGGCTAACGCGCTTCGCGCTACTTGAGCCCGAGGCGGGGGTCTTCACTTCACCGCCTCGAACAGCTTGTAGCCGCCGCGGTCGGCAACCATCGTCACCCGTTTGAAGGCAGCGTTCAGCTCGGCCTCATAGGGCAGGTGCCGGTTGGCCACGATCCAGGCCACCCCGCCCTTGTGCAGCAGGGCGGCGGCCTTCTGGATGAAGGCCTGGCCCAGCCGCTTGTCCTCGGTTCCGCCATCGTGGAACGGCGGATTGCTGACCACAAAGTCGAGGTCCCCGGTCGCCTCCAGATTGCGAGCGTCGATCCAGTCGAAGCTCACGCGCGGATCGACGACGTTCTTCTGCGCCGCCTTGATCGCCCGACGGTCCAGATCGACCAGTTTCAGGCCGGTCACGGCCTCTGACCGCAGCACCACGGTGGCCAGGGCCCCGTAGCCGCAGCCCAGGTCCACGCCGGTACCCTTCATCGGCGGCAGGTGTTCGGCCAACAAGGCGGTGCCCGCATCGACCCGATCCCAGGCGAAGATTCCCGGTTGCGACCAGGCCTCCAGCCCCTCGACCTGCCGCGGTGCGCCCGCGGTGATGGCGTCGTCGATCCCGGTCAGGGTCCCGGGCCGGATCACCACGCAGCGGCGGTGGTGCGCCTTGGAGCTCTCGGCGACCTCGACGCCGAACGCCCTCAGCTCCTTGTTCAGCCGGGACCCGCCCTTGTCCTTGGCGGCCATCACATCCAGCCGCCCGCCAACCTTCAGCGCCCGCAGGGCCAGGGCCAGCAGATAGCGTCGCTCCAGCACCCCCGGCGGAGCATAGAGCATGGCCGAATCCACGGACTCCGGCGCGAAGCTTTCCAGCGCGGTCGAGCCGGGGATCAGGGGCGAGGTCTGGATCGCAGCCCCCGGCGGATCGAACACCAGCGGGGGGCGGCCATGGAGAATGTCTGTCGTCATCGCGTCGCCTTAGCCCCTTCCGCCCAATTCGCGAAGTCGGGCCGGTGGCGGCGCGGGGCTCAAGACCGGTCTTCGTCCAGACTCAGTCCCGCTCAACGCACAGGGCCACGCCCATGCCGCCGCCGATGCACAGGGTCGCCAGACCCTTCCTCGCGTCGCGCCGCTTCATTTCATGCAGCAGGGTGGTCAGAATGCGGGCCCCGGACGCGCCGATCGGATGGCCGATGGCGATCGCCCCGCCATTGACGTTGACCTTGTCCGGATCGAGACCCAGCGTCTTCAGCACGCACAGGCTCTGGGCGGCGAAAGCCTCGTTGGATTCGACCAGATCCAGATCGGCGACGGTCCAGCCGGCCTTGTCCAGCGCCTTGCGCGAGGCCGGGATCGGGCCGGTACCCATGATCGCCGGATCGACCCCGGCACTGGCCCAGGACACGATGCGCGCCAGCGGCTCCAGGCCGCGCCTGCGGGCCTCGTCGCCACTCATCAGCACCAGGGCCGCGGCCCCGTCGTTCAGGCCCGAGGCATTGGCGGCGGTGACCGATCCCTCCTTGGCAAAGGCCGGTCGCAGCTTCGCCATCGCCTCGATCGTCGCGCCGTGGCGGATGTATTCATCCTGGTCGACGACCACGTCGCCCTTGCGGCCGGGGATGGTGACCGGAACAATCTCGTCAGCGAAGCGACCCGCCTTCTGCGCGGCCTCGGCCTTGTTCTGGCTGGCCACGGCGAATGCGTCCTGGGCCGCGCGATCGATCTGGTTCTGGTCGGCGATGTTCTCGGCGGTCTGGCCCATGTGATAGCCGTTGAAGGCGTCCCACAGCCCGTCCTTGATCATCGTGTCGGTAAAGGCCAGGTCGCCCATCTTCTGGCCATTGCGCAGATGGGCCGCATGCGGGGCCTGGCTCATGCTCTCCTGCCCCCCGGCGACGACGATGCGGGCATCGCCCAGGGCGATCTGCTGATAGGCCAGGGCCACAGCCCGCAGACCGGACCCGCAGATCTGGTTCAGGCTCCAGGCGGGCGACTCCTGCGGCACCCCGGCCCCCATCGCCGCCTGCCGCGCCGGCCCCTGTCCGGCCGCAGCCTGCAGCACATGACCCAGGATCACCTCGTCGACGTCCGCCGCCGCCACGCCCGCCTGGTCCAGCGCCCCGCGGATGGCGATTTCGCCCAGCCTCGACGCCGGCAGGCTCGACAGGGCTCCGAGAAACGACCCGACCGGCGTGCGGGCGGCGGACACGATCACGACATCGGGACGGGCGTCAGACATGGGAAACTCCGGGGCAAAATTGTTGCGTGGCGTTTCTGCCGCATTCCGCGGCCTTCGTCACCCACGCCCGTGGCGTTCAGCGGATAGTCATTCTGTTTCCGCATGATGACCGGGAACAAGAAGCAGACTGATCTGGTTAGAAAACCATGCGGATGAGACTGAAAAAACTGGCGACCCGGCTCTGTACCCCCGACGAGCTGGACATGATCGAACACTACCAGACCCGCGGCGAGAAGCTGGCGGACCGCTGGGTCCACATCATCGGCCTGGTCTTGGCTGCGGCCGGCGGCGTTGTTCTCGCGGTCCTGGCGGCCCTCTATGCCGGGGTCGGCACATCGGTCTCGACCGCCGTCTACGCCCTGTGCCTGATCGCCATGCTGACGGCCTCGACCATCTACAACCAGGCCAGCCCCTGCGCTGCCCGACCCGTGTTGCGGCGACTGGACGAGGCGGCCATCTTCCTGATGATCGCCGGCAGCTACACGCCCTTCACCACCCAGAGGTTCGAAGGGGCGTGGGCGATCGGTTTCACCGTCGGGGTCTGGCTGATCGCCTTCGCCGGCGTCTTCGCCAAACTGATCGCCCCGCGCCTTTCGGACGGCTTCTGGAGCGTGGTCTATGCCCTGTTCGGCTGGCTGGCGGTCCTGGCGCTGAAGCCGCTGATCGATACCGTCCATCCGGCAGCCCTGACCCTGCTGGTCATCGGTGGACTGATCTACACCGCCGGCGTCTTCGTCTTCATCAGCCCGCGCGTGAAATTCCGCCGCGCCATCTGGCATGGCTTCGTCGTCGCCGGGGCCGCGGTCCACTGGTCGGCTGTTCTGGTCGGCGTGGTTCTCGTGCCCGCGGCCTGACCCCCGCAAGGGGGCTGGTATCAGCCCTCGCCCTGCGGGATAGTGCGGCATTGCAACAAGAGCGGGTGCGACGCGTGGCCGAGAAAAAGTCCGGAAGCGAAAAAGGCAAGGACGGCGATACCGTCATCATCAAGAAGTACGCCAACCGGCGGCTCTACAACACAGCCACCAGCGCCTATGTCACGCTTGAAGACCTGGCGGCCATGGTCCGCGAAGGCACCGATTTCGTCGTCTATGACGCCAAGAGCAACGACGACCTGACGCGGCAGATCCTGACCCAGATCATCTTCGAGGAGGAAAGCCGCGGCGAGGCCCTGCTTCCGGTCCAGTTTTTGCGCCAGCTGATCGGCTTCTACGGCGGCCAGATGCAGGGGGTCCTGCCCAGCTATCTGGAAATGTCGCTGGATTCCTTCTCCCGGCAGCAGGAGGAGCTGCGCAGCCAGTTCAGCCGCACCTTCGGAGCGGCCCCCGGAGCCGGGCTGATGGACGAGGCGGTCAAGCGCAACATGGCCCTGTTCGAAAAGGCCATGACCATGTGGCCGGGATTCGCCATGGGCAACCCCGCGGCGCGAGCCGACACCGCGCCCGAATCCGGTGCCGACACCCCGCCGCGTGATCCGCTCACCGAGATGCGCCGGCAGATGGATGAGATGAAGGCCCAGATCGACCGCATGGCGGGCGACAAGGGTTCGCAATGACGGACGGCGTTCGCCCCGTCAGCCCGGTCGAGCGGCAGGATCGCCGCGATCGCGACCGACGCGCGGCCGAACGCCGGGCCGGCTCAACCTCGCGCGAACTCGTGCCACTGGGAGAGGCCGCCGATCATGCCGCCCCGTCGGAAGACAACCCGGCAAGACCTGCCCCCAGGCCCGCCGCCGACCCCGGCGCAACCGCCTTCGCGGCCCAGATGATCGGCCAGACCGGCCAGCGCAAAGGCCTGAAGGGCGGCCCGCCGGTTCTCGGTGCAGCCCGCTCCACCTATCTGGGCACGGAATATTCGGGGCCGAATGAACGCCGCCCGGGGGCCGGCAAGGGCAAGCGCACCGACGTCTGACGCGGCGACATCCGGCGGCACGGTCCTTGCTGTGCAGGGGGTCCTGTCCCGCTGTCCGGATCGCCTGCCATGTCCACGGTTCTCACCATCGCCGCCCGCGTCTTCGACGTCACGGTCGTCGCCCTGATCTTCACCGCCTTCAGCTAGACGGCACACTCAGCCCGGAAGCGACATCGGCTGAACCGGCCGCAGTCCAGCCCGGCCCGGATTTCGCTCCCGTTTGAATCTCGACCCTGTTCCGGAATCAGGTCGGATCGACCGGAAACAAGACGGTCTAGCCGCCGCCGAATTCCAGGTCCTTGCGGGCCGCGATGATGGTGACGATGAAGCCGGCCAGCACATCCAGCATGACCATCACCACGATCAGGAAGAAGGTCGAGGTGGCAAAGCCCTTCATCAGCAGGAACTCGACCAGACAGGCCACGAACAGGATCATCGACAGGGCGTGATTGACGATGGCCACCTTCTGGCTCGACGTCGACTTCAGCAGTTCGAAGAACAGCAGGATCAAGGCCAGGAACAGGATCAGATCGCCGACGCCGACATCCCAATTGGCACCCGAGGTCATCGGAATCGAGAATATCGGATCACGCAGCACCGCGTCCGCCTGAAGGGCACCGTTACTGCCCATCATCCCGGACAGAACGACGATGTTGTAGATGACGACGGGTATCAGCAGCAGCGGCAGGGCGATCAGCATGGTTCGATCCTCGACAGGCGGCCGGTCGAACGGCCGCGCTTGTTAACGACGAATACCCCTGTTCGCTCCCGACGGCTACGCCACTTCGCGCGAGGGGCGAGTCAGACGGTCAGGATGTCCCGATTTCGCGCACAGCGCCGGGCTGCCGTGATCGCGACTTGAGCCACATCACGCCCATCAGGTCCGAAACCGAGGCCATCAGCCGCCCCCAGTTGGTGTATTTCGACTGGCCGGTCTCGCGATGCCGGTGATCGACGTCCAGATACCGGTTCTCGAAGCCTTCGCGGATCATCAGTGCCGGCAGGTAACGGTGGATGTGATCGAAATAGGGAAGGCGCAGGAAGATCTCGCGCCGGAACGCCTTCAACCCGCAGCCGGTATCGTCGGCGTCGTCGTGAAGCAGCTTCTTGCGAATGCGGTTGGCCCACAGCGAGGCCTGGCGTTTGGCATGGGAATCCTGCCGCCGGGCACGCCGCCCCCCGACCAGCGCCACCGACGCCGGCGCGGCGATCAGGGCATCGACGAGTTTCGGCGCATCCGCCGGCGGATTCTGGCCGTCGCCGTCGAGGGTCACGATAATCGACCCGCGCGCGGCGAGCACCCCGCTGCGGACCGCCCGACTCTGACCGGCGTTGCGGTCATGACCGAGCACCCTCAAGGCAGGCAGTTCGGCCATCAACGCCTGGAGTTCGGCCAGGGTAGTGTCGCGGCTGGCGTCGTCGACGAAGATCATCTCGTAGGCGCGCCCCGCAAACGCCGCCGCAATTTCGCGGGCCAGCGGTCCAGCGGCACCCGCTTCGTCATGCACCGGCACAACAACGGAGATTTCAGGCGTTTCCTTGCTTGTCATTGTCGCTCAATAGCCGAGTTTGCCGCCCGGCGGGAGCCACAAGCGGACACAAGCGTCACCATGGACCGGATGGGTCACGGTGGCTGACGTCGCGCCAAACCGCATGGTAGGAATGACCGCATGATGCGCCCGAATCTGGATCGCCATATCGCCGGCTGGCGCGGCCCCCTGTTGGCGGCCCTGCTGACCCTTGTCGCCGGTCTGCCCGGCCTCCTGCTGCTGCCGCCGCTCGACCGCGACGAGAGTCGCTATGCCCAGGCGACCTCGCAGATGCTGGAAAGCGGCGACTACGTCGACATCCGCTTCCAGGACGAGCCGCGCTGGAAAAAGCCGGTCGGAATCTACTGGATGCAGGCGCTCGCCGTCGCCACGGTCTCCCAGGTCGAAAATCGCGACATCGCCCCCTATCGCATTCCGTCCCTGCTGGGCGCGATTCTGGCCGCGGCCGCCTGCGCCTGGGCCGGCGCGGCCCTGTTCGGCCAACGGGCCGGGTTTCTGGGAGGAATCCTGCTGGGAGCCACCTTCCTGCTGTCCAGCGAGGCCGGGATCGCCAAGACCGACGCCATGCTGTGCGGCGCGGTCACCCTGGCGATGGCGGCCCTGGCGAGAATCTACATGGCGGCGCGGGCCGACAAGGCCCCGCAAAGGCTGCACAAACTACTGTTCTGGCTGGGACTCGGGTTGTCGATCCTGATCAAGGGGCCGATCGGCCTGATCGTGATTCTGCCGGCCATGATCGCCCTGTCCGTCTGGGACCGGGACCTGACATGGATGCGTCGCCTCGGCTGGGGCTGGGGCCTGCCGCTGGTCGCCCTGATCGTCGGTCCCTGGGCCATCGCCATCACCATCGCCACCGACG
This sequence comes from uncultured Brevundimonas sp., assembly GCF_963975535.1. Lineage (GTDB taxonomy): Bacteria > Pseudomonadota > Alphaproteobacteria > Caulobacterales > Caulobacteraceae > Brevundimonas. Next base: position 378,316 of record NZ_CAXBHE010000002.1, read on the forward strand.
GCGGGTTCTGGCGGGAGGCGATCGGGGGCGACCTCGCACCGAAATTGACCGGTGCCCATGAAAGTCACGGCGGCTTTCCGGGCATGTATCTGGTGCTGGCCCCGCTCCTGTTGTTCCCGGCCACCCTGATGCTGCCCGCGGCCCTGTCGACGGCCTGGCATCGACGGGCCGAGCCGGCGGTGCGGTTCATGGTCTGCTGGCTGGTGCCGGCCTGGCTGATCTTCGAAGCCGCCCCGACCAAGCTGTGGCACTATACCCTGCCGACATTCGGTGCCGTGGCCCTGCTGGCCGCCGCGGCCCTGACCCAGCCGATCGGCGCGGTTTCAAGACGGGCCGGAGCGGTTCTGACCGTGTTCGCCGGGACCCTGATCATCGGCATAACCCTGTACGGCCTGACCGAATTCGGCACCTCGACGGCCCAGACCTGGGCCGCCCTGACCATCGCCTTTACCGCCGCCGCGGCCGCGATCGGGGCCTTCCTGCTGCTGAACCGGGCCGCGACCTCCGCCGTTCTCGCCTCGGTCATGCTCGGCGTGATCGCCCACGCCGCCCTGGCGGGTACCCTGCGCCAGCTGCGACCGCTGTCGGTGGCCCCCCGTCTGGAGGCCACCCTTGAACAGGCGGCCCTCCATCCCCGACAGGGCCGGATCACCGGCCCGGTCGCCATCACCGGCTTTCATGAGCCCAGCTTCGTCTTCCTGACCGGCCGCAACACCGAGCTGACCGATGCCGAGGGCGCGGCCCGGGCCCTGGCCGAGGGCCGCCCGGCCATCGTCGAGGCGCATGACGCCGACGCCTTCCACCAGTCCAGCGCCCGGCTTGGCGTGACCGGCCGCGCGGTCGGCGTGGTGACGGGCCACAACTATTCCAACGGCGACGACGTCAGCCTGACCGTCTATGCGCCACCCGGCGCGGCGGACACCCCCGGAGGCCGCCGATGAGCCGCCGTCACATCACCATCGTCGAGGTCGGGCCGCGCGACGGCCTGCAGAATGAGCCGACGGTGTTCGACCCCGCCGTGCGGGCACAGTTCGTGGACAAGCTGGAAGCGGCCGGAGCCCGGCGGATCGAGGCCGTTTCGTTCGTCCATCCGAAATATGTTCCGCAGATGGCCGGCGCAGAAGCGGTGATGGCCCTGCTGCCGCCCCGGGCCGGGCACAGTCGCATCGGCCTGGTGCTGAACGGCCGCGGCTATGACCGGGCGCTGGAAACAGGCGTGGATGAAGTCAACGTCTCCCTGTCCGTAACCGACGGCTTCGGGCTGAAGAACCAGGGCCTGTCCGTGAAAGACCAGGTGGCCATGCTCGGGGAGATCATCGGGCGGCGTCACAATGCGGCCGGCCGGGCCGGCGTTGCGCCTTCCCTGTCCGCGACCCTGTCCTGCGTCTGGGGCTGCCCGTTCGAGGGCGAGGTTGCGGTCGGGCGGGTGATCGACCTCGTCGGCCAGGTCGCCGCGCTCGGGGTCGGGGAGATCGCCCTGGCCGATACCATAGGGGCCGGCGACCCCTGGGCCGTGACGCGGGTGGTCGAGGCCGCCCGCAGGACCGCACCGGACGCGCGGCTGCGTCTGCATTTCCATGACACCCGCAATACCGGCCTGGCCAACGCCTATGCGGGCGTCGAGGCCGGTGTCGATGTTCTGGACGCCTCGGCCGGCGGCATCGGCGGTTGCCCGTTCGCCCCCGGGGCCACCGGCAATATCGCCACGGAAGACCTCGTCTACATGCTGGAGCGGGCGGGGTTCACAACCGACTATGATCTGGAGGCCCTGATCGACACGGCGCGCTGGATGGGCGAGAAACTCGGCCGATCCGCGCCTTCAGCGCTCAGCCGCGCCGGCGGTTTCCCCCGCACGACCTGATCGACGCGATGCCGGCGCAGAAGTCTCGCCATAGGCCTCAGGAGCGGCTAAGGCTGTCCTCCTCGCTGATGGTGAAAGCTCGCTGCCCGTCCATGCGCATAGTTCTGGCAACCGACGCCTGGGAACCCCAGGTCAATGGCGTCGTCCGCACCCTGACCCGGACCGTGGCTGAATGCCGTGCCATGGGTCATGAAGTCGAGGTCATTCGCCCCGACCAGTTCAAGACGATCCCCTGCCCCACCTATCCGGAGATCCGGCTCGCCCTGGGGGCGGAAGAAGAGATTCGCGAACGCCTGCGCGCCTTTGAGCCCGAGGCGGTTCACATCGCCACCGAGGGGCCGATCGGCATCGCCACGCGGCGTATCTGCGTCGAATGGAAGCTGCCCTTCACGACCAGCTATCACACCAAATTCCCCGAATATGTCTCGGCCCGCTTCCCGATCCCGGTTCAGGTCGGCTACGCCTATATGAAATGGTTCCACAAGCCGTCCGGTCGACTGATGGTGGCCACACCGACCCTGCGCGACGAGCTGGTCGAACACGGATTCAGGAATGTCTCGCCCTGGTCCCGCGGTGTCGACACCGAGCAGTTCAACCCCGACCTCCCGCGCATCTATGACGAGCTGGGCGGCAAGGACTGGCCCCGGCCCTTCTTTCTCAACGTCGGCCGGGTGGCCGTCGAGAAGAACATCGAGGCCTTCCTCGAGACCGACCTTCCGGGCACCAAGATCGTCGTCGGCGACGGCCCCGCCCGTGCCGACCTGGCGACCCGTTACCCGGAGGCCAAATTCCTCGGGGCGCGGTTCGGGGAAGAGTTGGCACGCTGTTTCCGTGACGCAGACGTGTTCGTCTTCCCCAGCTGGACGGACACCTTCGGACTGGTGATCCTCGAGGCCATGGCGACCGGCACCCCGGTCGCGGCCTTCCCCGCGCACGGACCGATCGACATCATTCCCGGATCGGGTGCCGGGGCGATCAGTGACGATCTGCGAACCGCCTGCCTCGAGGCGCTGACATGTGATCGCGCCGAGGTGCGAGCCTATGCGGAGAAGTTCAGCTGGCGCGCCTCGGCAGAGCAGTTCGTCGAAAACCTGCAGCCGTATCCGGAACCCGAGCGGGGCCGCTTCTGGCGTCGCCTGAGGCGAATCGCCCGCCTCCGCCGCAAGGTCGCCGCCTGATCCCGTCGACAAAAAGGCCCCGAACGGATGACCGTTCAGGGCCTTCTCAATCGTGGCCTCGCCATGCGGGGCCGAACGCGGATCGACTCAGAAGTCGAACTGACCCCGGAACTGCAGCGTCTTCACATCGACGTCGACGGACGCCACCTGGGCGTCATTGTTGGCGTCGGTGTAGTTGGCCATAAAGCGGACGTAGGGGAACGGGTACCAGGTCGCGCCGAGGGTCACGGCCGAATACTGACCCGCCGTGGCGACACCCGCGAACTCGGTCAGGTCGACGTTATCATAACGCACGCCCAGCTCGACCGCGCCGGGTCCGCCCTGGGTGACGGGACGGCGGATCTTGACCCGGCCGAACTCGCCGTCGGCGGCGTCGTAGTTGCGCTGTTCGCCGGTCGGGAAGAAGGACGCCATGACATAGTAGCCGCGCGCGTCAGCCTTGCCGCCGCCGGTCAGGTCGGCGTTGACCTGGGCCCATTCGCCCTGGAGCGAGACACTGCGCCAGACACCGGCGGCCTCGAGACCCCAGGTGGTGTCCTTGTCGCCGGCCCCGAGCGGGGACGAGCCGGCGTCGGTGTAGCGGTCGCCGTAGTTGGTGTTGTTGCGCACGCGGTAGCGGAAGGCGGAGTCGTCGCGGCGGTCGCGCGTCCGGGCCCAGGCCCCGAGGTGGATGTTGACGTCATCGCTGACGACAGGGGCGAAGTGGCCGCGCACGAAGGCACCGGTCTGTTCGTCGCCGGCGACCGAGGGGTCATTGATCGAATCGCCGTGGATGCCACCGGTCACCGACCAGTTATCGCCGCCGGTGCGGGCCGAGAGGGTCATGACACGACCGGCGTCGATCAGGTCGTTGAACGGTCCGCGCTCCATGAAGGTGGTGTAGCGCGATGAGGTCAGGTTCTCGAGCGACAGGCTCTTGTAGTTGCCGACCTTGATCTCGGTGTGATCCGACGGCGAATACGTCAGGGCCAGATCGTCCCAGGTGGCGTCGCCATTGCCGATACTGGCCTCGGCGACATAGGCCCACTGATCGCTGTAGGTGCCCTGGACACCGAGGCGGGCGGTGCGCAACCGGCTCTCCGAGGCGCTGAAATCCGTGCCTGTGGCGCGGTCGACGTCCTGGCGGACGTAGTCGAAATAGACCCGGCCACGCGGCTTGAAGGTGAACTCGCCCCACTGAAACTGCGGTGCCCCCTTCCAGCTGATGATGGTGGCCGGCGCGGCGTCCTGTGCCTGGGCGGTGCCGCTGAGCGCTGTCGCGAGGACGAGCGCGACGCTCGCCGTCAGGGTGTGATGTCGCATGGAGTGGATCCTGTACTGGTTGCCCCGTCCGGCGCTTTTCCGCCGCCTACGGCCTCGCTTTAGCCGGGTCCTGAGACGGTTTTTTTCCAGTCCGGCGACGGGTTGGTGAGGAACGCGTGACCGTAATGCGAGGTTGATGTTTCGCTTGCGCTACAGGGGTCTGGCAGTTTGATGACGGTGCCGGTTCGGCCAAGAAAAACGCCGCGGACCCTGGGGCCCGCGGCGCTGATCGTCGTTCGAGTGTGGGTGTTTATTTCGACGGTGCGGTCATCGGCGTCATCGCAGCGGCAATGGCCCGCTGCGCAGCCAGCTGGTCGACCGGCAGCGGCACCAGTCCCCGATCCTGCAGATAGCCACCACGCCCGGCCGAAGCGTCCGACATGAACTCCTGCACGAACTGTTGCAGACCCGGCGTCACGCCGATGTGGGCCTTCTTGACGTAGATGTAGAGGCTGCGCGCCAGCGGATAGGAGCCGTCGGCGATGGTCTCGACGGTCGGCGCGATGCCGTCGATCGTCTCGGCCCGAACCGTGTCCATGTTTTGCTCGAGGAAGGAAAAGCCGAAGACGCCGAGGGACCCCGGCGTGCGCGACAGGGTCTGGACGATGGCGTTGTCATTCTCGCCGGAGTCAATCCAGGAGCCGTCCTCACGCAGCGTGTGCGCCAGGGTCTCGAACCGGTCCTTGTCGGCTGCCTTGACCGCAGCCAGCGCCGGGATCAGGGCCGCACCGGGTGCCATACCCAGTTCGAGGAAGGCATCCCGGGTGCCGGAGGTCGGGGGCGGGCCATAGACCTGGATTCGCTGGTTCGGCAGGGCCGGATTGACCATGTTCCAGGTCGTCGCCGGATTGGCGACAAAGCCGCCGCCGCCGGGTACGTCCTTGGCCAGACCCTGATACAGGTCCTGAAGACGGAAGTTGAAGCCGTTGCCATCGCGCGCGGTCGCGATGACGATCCCGTCAAAGCCGACCTTCAGCTCCACGATGTCGGTAACGCCGTTGGCCTGGCACATCGCGAACTCGGAGGCCTTCATCTGCCGCGACGCGTTGGCAATGTCCGGGGTGGTCGGGCCGACGCCCTGGCAGAAGGCCTGGATGCCACCACCCGTGCCCAGCGACTCAACGCGGGGCGCTGCACCACCCGAGGCGCGGGCGAAATTCTCGGCCACACGGGTCGCGAACGGGAAGACGGTCGAGGAACCCGCGGCCCAGATGCCCGCGCGGGCTCCGTCGCCGCCTCCACCTTGGCCGCAACCGGCCACGGCGAGCAGGGCTACAGCCGAGACGGCCATCAGAAGCTTGGAAGTCATGATCAATTCTCCGAACACGGTGTGTCAGACAGGCTTAGACCAGACAAATATGACGGACAGCGCGCGCCTTTGTGACAGTCAGAGCAAGCGTTTGCGCATGATCTGCGACAGGGTGTCGATCAGGGTCACCGCCACCACGATGACAATCGCGATCGCCGAAACCTCGGCGTATTTGAATGCCTGGATGTCCTCGAACAGCAGCTGGCCGATACCGCCGGCCCCGATCAGACCCAGCACCGTCGCCGCGCGACTGTTGGATTCGAACCGGTAAAGGGCGAACGAGGTCCACAACGGGGCGACCTGCGGGATTACCCCCCAGACGATTTCCAGCAGCGGCGTGGCCCCCGTGGCGCGAACGCCCTCGACGGGCCCCTTGTCGATCGACTCGACGGCCTCCGAGAACAGCTTGGCCAGGACACCACCGGTGTTGAGGGCCAAAGCCAGGACGCCGGCCAGGGGACCAAGGCCCACCGCGACGATGAACAGGGTGGCGATCACCAGGTCGGGAATGGAGCGCAGCAGGTCCATCACCCGGCGAACCGGCCAGACGATCCAGCCCGGCGCGATGTTGCGCGCCGCCGCCAGACCCAGGGGCACGGCGATGAACACGGCGATGAAGGTCCCCCACAGGGCGATCTGCACCGTCAGCCACATCAGGCCGACCAGATGCCGCCAATTGGTGAAATCGGGCCGCAGCAGCTCGCGGCCGTAGGTCCGGATACTTTCCTGGTTGGTCACCAATTTCGGCAGATTGGCCATGTCGACCTTGTCGAAGCTGATCAGCAGCACGACGGCGATACCGCCCCACAGCAGCAGGTCCATCAGCCAGGCCGACAGCGATTTCGACGGCGGGCGAGGAACCTCGCCGGCCGCGTTCACGGGCCGTCCCCCGACAGCAGCCGCGGCAGCTGCGATTTTCGGCGTCTCGCTCAAGGCTGGACCTCACGCTTGGCGCGCAGGGCCGCCAGGGTGGATTCAGCGGTGGCAATCGCGGCCCGGTCGCCCTTGGCCCGGGCCTCGGTCAGATGCATGTCCGCGATCATTTCCCGAACGGGGTCCAGGTAGCCGTCATCGGCAGCACGGAACATCGAGTAGTTCAGGGTCGCGAGCACCTGGCGCTGACGCTCGGCCTCGGCCCCGTCGCCTTGGCCGTAGGTCAGGAAGAAGCTGCGGATTTTTTCCTTGAGAACCGGATCGAGGTCTTCCCGGATCACGATCCCGGACTCCGGAATCGGCGGCGAGGTCCAGATGTCTTCCAGCTGGCCGCCCAGATGCGGGTTCTCGCGCATCATGAAGATGGTGTTGACCGTGTTGGACGTGGCCACATCAACGACGCCGGTCGCCACGGCAAAGGCATTGGCCTGGTGGCTGGCGGACCGCACGGTCTTGAAGCACTGACCGGGCTGGATGCCGCGGGGATTGAACAGGAAGGTCATCGGAGCCAACGTGCCCGAGGTCGACTGGGCGTCGCCGAGACCGAAGTCATAGACCTTGCCGCACGCCAGAACCTTGTCCAGCGTGATGCCCGAGCCCTTCCGGACGATCAGGGTCGACTGATAACTGTCACGACCTTCGGGATCGACGATACGGGCAATCACCTCGCCCTGGGCCCGGTCGACCGCCTCAAGAGCCGGCTTGGCCGAGAACCAGGCGACCTGGGTCTGGTTGAAGCGCATCGCCTCGATCAGGACGTTGTAGTTGCCGGCGAAGAACGGCTTTACCGGCACGCCGATGGCCTTGGACATGTCATCGAGCAACGGCTGCCACAGCGGCCCCGAGGACGCCTGGCCCTCGGCCGACAGAATCGAGAAGGTGATTTCCGTCGGCGCGCCGGCGGTCGTGTCTTCGCCCTTGCCACAGGACGCGAGGCCAAGGGCCAGGACAGCAAGGCCAGCGGCAGCGGCCAGACGGCGGGTGAACAGGGTGCGGGTCATGCCTTGGCTTCCCAGAACGCGTCCTCAAACTCGGGACCGTAGATGTCGATGAGGCGATTGGTGTCCAGACCGGTGGTCGGGCCGTCGTACACAATCTTGCCCGCCTGGAGGGCGATGACCCGGTCGCAATAGCGGATGGCATAGTCGACCTGGTGCAGGGTAACGATCACGCCGAGCCCGTCGCGCTTGTTGAGCTCGACCAGCAATTCCATGACCTTGCGGGCGGAAACGGGGTCGAGGGAGGCGACCGGCTCATCCGCGAGAATGGCCTGGGCCCCCTGGACGAGAGCCCGGGCAATGGCCCCGCGCTGTTGCTGGCCACCCGACAGGGTATTGGCCCGCTGTCCGGCGTAGTCGGACACGCCGACCCTGTGCAGGGCGGCCATGGCCAGGGCCTTGTCGGCAGCCGGCCACAGGCCCAGCACACCGCGCCAACCCGGCAGCCGGCCCAGGGCCCCCAGCATGACGTTGGAAAACAGGGACAGCCTGCCGACCAGATTGAACTGCTGGAAGATCATGCCCAGCTTGCCGCGCGCGGCACGAACCCGGCCGGTGACGTGACCGTTCTTCTGGACCACCTCGCCGAACACCTCGATCGTGCCCTTGCCGGGATCAATGCTCTGCAGCCCGGTGATCGAACGCAGAAGCGTCGACTTCCCGGAACCGGAAGGACCGATCAGGGCGACCATCTCTCCGGCGGCGACCTCGACGGACACGCCGTTGAGCGCCTTGCGGGAACCGAAGGTCTTTGACACATCGCGCACGGAAGCGACGGCGGCGGCGGATGAGCTCATGGACTCGCTGACGGCGGTTGCAGGGCTGGGCCGCATGACGCGCGGAGCGCGCTTCGGCAAGTCTTAATGACACGCCGGCGTCGATTTCGTCCAGTGTGACGCATCGAAGTCAGGGAATGATTGCCCTGAGCCGCGCCCGGTCGTGCGAAGACGCCAGGGCCGTCGACGACCGTTTCAGGGCCTCCTTGCCCAGCAGCGCAGCCGCACGGCCCAGGGGACTCCGCTCCGATCCCAGCGAATTCAGCGCCTGCTGCAGCTGGATCGCCACCAGCAGGTCGCCGGCACCGAAACGGATCAGGGGGCCGAAGACGTCGTCGAGCATGTCGCCCTCCACAAGGGAGGGGGCGCGCAGACGGTCGTGGGTGACCGCCCCCTCGCCGGCCGCGGCCTCGCGCGCCTGGCACCATTCGTCCAGCAGGCGCACACCGGTGGTCGCAATCTCGACGGCGGTTCCGGGATCATTGACGGCGGGCGACAGGGCCTTGCCGGCGATCTCCCCCAGCACGGTCAGGGCGAATCGGGGATCCTGATCAAACGACCGCGATCGCCCCAGGGTAAAGGCCGCGCAAAACCGGGCCTGCAGGGCGGCATCCGCGTCGGCCCGACCAAGCCGGCACAGAACCTCACCGCGGCGTACGAACGTGCCCGGCACGGCGACAACCTCGACATCGGTGCCGGCGGTCTCGGCCGCGCGCTGCAGATGGTCCGGGTCCACATTCTGGACATAGCCCGTCTTCGGACTGGCAACGGCCAGCGCCCGCGGCCCCAGGGTTCCGGCCCGCCCTCCGAGATTCGGACGCGCGGCGGCTTCAAGCAGGGCCCGGGTACCGCGCTCCTCAACCAGCTCGATCATATGTCCCAGCCGGGCCAGGCTGGACAGGCGGTTGATCCAGGCCAGCAGGCGAAAGGCGACGAGGCCGACCACGGCCAGGCTGATGAGAAAGAGGACCGCCCGCCCGGCCGCCGCATAGTAGTGGGCATTGATCGCCGTGACCCCGACGATGGCGTAGAGGAAGGCCCCGACAAAGGTCGCGAGTGATTTCTGCGTCGCCTCGTCGCCGGTGACCAGGGACGCCACCCGCGGTGTGGCGGCGCTCGAGACGGCGGTATAGGCCGTCACCATCGCCCCCAGCGAAAAGGTGGCGACGGCCAGCAGGCTCGACGCCAGGATGGTCAGGACCTGCTCGACCGACTCCCCGCCGAAGCGATCCGCCATTTCGCTCGGGACCAGCGGGGCCGCCACGACAGCGGCCAGGGCCGCGATGACGCCGAACACCGCGTAGAGCCCGGCCCGAAACCATAACTCGCGGGTCGCACGACGCCAGACAAACAGCCACCGGTTCATTGCATCTCCCTGCCCGAGGCCCGCGTACCGGCTCCCCGGAACATCGGGAACGCCCCGGCGGACAGAGGGTTCTATACAGGGGCACGAGGGTCAGTTCCGCCCCGGCAACACAAAATCGCCGCTTTACTTTCCGGCCTCACGACCCTACATCGCCCTTTCCGGCGGACCCCGTGGTCTGATCTTGCGCTGCTAACGCCGGCTGGGTTCAACAATTACAGGGGTTTACGTGAATTGCGCACGTATCCATTTCCCCTGGACCTGGTCCGTGAGCGGCCCCCCGAGCGTCCCGTCGCACTTGTGCGGCCGCGTTCGGTTTCCGTAGCGGCGCGCTGGTTCCAGGACAATCTGAAAGCCGACGTCTTCTATGCGGTGAAGGCGAACCCTTCACGCTGGGTCATCGAGACCCTGGTCGCGGAAGGCGTCAACGCGTTCGACGTCGCCTCGCTCGCCGAGATCGAACTGGTGCGTTCGGTCAGCGCCGACGCACGCCTGGCCTTCATGCACCCGGTCAAGAGCCGCAATGCCATCACCCGCGCCTATTTCGATCTGGGCGTGCGGACCTTTGCGCTCGACAGCCACGATGAGCTGGAAAAGATCCTCGACGCCACCGCCGGTGCAACGGACCTGAACCTGATCGTGCGCATGGCCGTCGCCACCGACGGTGCCGCCTACACCCTGTCCGGCAAGTTCGGCGTCGCGCCGGACCAGGCTCCCGCCCTGCTGCTGGCCACGCGTCGCGCCGTGGTCGACGGCCTGATGGGCGTCAGCTTCCACGTCGGCTCGCAGTGCATGCGGCCCAGCGCCTACCAGGCCGCCATGGCCCAGGTCGGACGCTCGATCAGCCGCGCCGGCGTGTTCGTCGACATCGTCGATGTCGGCGGCGGCTTCCCCTCGGTCTATCCCGGCATGGTGCCGCCGGACATGAGCGAATACGCCGACGCCATCCATCGCGGCTTCAACGAGATGCCGGTCTCCGAGACCACCGAACTGTGGTGCGAGCCCGGTCGGGCGCTGGTGGCCGAGTCGTCGTCGGTCCTGTGCCGCGTCGACCTGCGCAAGGGCGACGCCCTGTATCTGAACGACGGCAGCTACGGCTCGCTGTTCGACGCGACGCATTCGCGCTGGCCCTTCCCGGTCAAGCTGGTGCGCGATGCCGAGGCCTCGGGGGACCTGAAGCCGTTCCAGTTCTACGGCCCGACCTGCGATTCGATCGATCACATGCCCGGCCCGTTCTGGCTGCCGGCCGACATCCGTGAAGGCGACTTCATCGAGATCGGCATGCTGGGTGCCTATGGCGTCGCCATGTCGACGGGCTTCAACGGCTATGGCGAGCACGAGCTGGCCATGGTCGAGGACGCGCCGATGGCCTCGCTCTACGGCCTGGCGCCCCGCTCGATTCCGACCGTGCGCACCACGGCCGAGGAGCAGGCGCGCAAGATCGTTCGCCTGTCGCGCCCGAAGGGCAAGGCCGGCGTGCGCAAGCGCAAACGCTGATCCCAGGCTGACGCGACAGCGTCCCTCGGCTATTCAACGAAGCAGCGGCCCGTCGCTCCGTCCGGGCCGCTGCAGTTCTCAGGACGGGCGCTCAAATCCAGGGAACCCCGCGAGATGACCGCACCCGTAAAGTCGAACACCAAGGCCCAGCTGCTCCAGAACACCGTCGAGCACATCGACATCACCAGCTTCGACGCCCGGCCGATCATCGACGCGATGCGCAAGATGTCATTCTCGAGCCGCGACACCGCCCGCGCCGCCGACATCTTCAGCATGGCCATCGAGGACAAGGACTGCTCGCCGTGGCTGATCCTGGCCGGCTCGACCTCGGCCGGCGGCTGCATGCACGTGTACCGCGACATGGTGAAATTCGGCATGATCGACGCCGTGGTCGCCACCGGGGCCTCGATCGTCGACATGGATTTCTTCGAGGCCCTGGGCTTCAAACACTACCAGGCCGCCGGCGAGGTGGACGACAACGTCCTGCGCGACAACTACATCGACCGGATCTACGACACCTATATCGACGAGGAAGAGCTCCAGGCCTGCGACCACACCATTCTGGAGATCTGCAACGCCCTGGAGCCGCGCGGCTATTCCAGCCGTGAGTTCATCTGGGAGATGGGCAAATGGCTCAGCGAGGGCAACGCCAAAAAGCCCGGCTCGCTGATCCAGACCGCCTATGAAGAGGGCGTGCCGATCTTCTGCCCGGCCTTCGTCGACTCCTCGGCCGGCTTCGGTCTGGTCAAGCACCAGAAGGAGCGGATCGCGGCGGGCAAGCCCTATCTGATGATCGACGCCGTGGCCGACTTCCGCGAACTGACCGACATCAAGATCGCCGCCGGCGTCACCGGCCTGTTCATGGTGGGCGGCGGCGTGCCCAAGAATTTCGCCCAGGACACCGTCGTCTGCGCCGAGATCCTCGGCGTCGAGGCCGAGATGCACCGCTATGCGGTCCAGATCACCGTGGCCGACGTGCGCGACGGGGCCTGTTCGTCCTCGACGCTCAAGGAGGCCGCCTCGTGGGGCAAGGTCCAGACCACGCACGAGCAGATGGTCTTCGCCGAGGCCACCACCGTCGTGCCGCTGATCGGCTCGGACGCCTGGCACCGCGGCGCGTGGAAAAACCGCGACAAGCGCCGCTGGAACAAGCTGTTCGCCAAAGGCTAGGCCGGATCCCGGTCAGGGCGGCGGGGGGCGGGGTCCCGGCTCCGTCCCTGCCGGTTTCGGGAACTGACCGACGGGCGGCGGCTTAGAGTCGCGAGAGGATACTGATCATGCCCGAAACGCCCCGCCCCGCCGCCGCTCCCCCGTCAACCGGGACCGATCAGGACCTGGGCCCGGAGGCCCTGGCCCTGGCCCTGTCCGGATCGGACGGTGGATCCGATACCCGCGCCGGCTCGCTGCGCGGTGGCTCGGCCTCCGGCTCGGACATCGATCCGGACCAGGACCGGATCAACGCCCTCCTGGCCGAGCAGGGACAGGCGGACGCGGCCGATCGAGATCCGGACGCCGGGTGAGACCGAAGGTGCCACCGTGCCGCCTTGTCGTCGCCGCATCGATGGGCCACGGTGATCCCATAATCAGAACAGTCTCAAGGACGTACAACGGATGAAGCGGAGCATGGCAATCGCCTTCGTGGCGGTGGCAACCTCGCTCACGGGTTGCGGAAACGGCGATGGGCCGGCGGAGCAGCCCGCCGGGCGCGAAGCTGCAGCCGGAACGCCCGCCCCTGCCGTCGACGTGGTTCCCGGCAGCGCCACGCCTGCCGCCGCTCCGGCCGCAGCGTCCGGCGTCCCGGCCTTCGCCGCGGTCTATCCCGGCGGGCAGGTCTCCGGTCCGCCGACCGTGGCCAATGGTCCCGACGGTCCCGGCGGCATTATTTCCTTCACGACCAACGCCGATCCGGACACCGTGGTCGCCTGGTATCGTCAGCAGGCCGAGGCAGCGGGCCTGTCCTCGATCATGGGCATGAACCAGGGCAAGGCCCGGGCCTATGGCGCGGTCGCCGCCGCCAACGCGGGCACAAGCCTGAGGGTCGTGGCCGACCCGGTCGATGACGGCGCAACCTCGGTCCAGCTGACCTGGAGCACCGGGCGGTGACTCTGAACGGCGGCGCGACCCTTGCGGTTGCGGCGCTGCTGCTCGGTGCCTGTGCCAGCCTGCCCGATGCGCCCGCTGCGCCCGCGGTGACGCTGTCGGGCTATCTGCCGGACACGATCGGCGAACAGCTGGCGACCGCCATCCTGCCGGGTCCGTCCGGTGTGTCGTCGCAGGACCGCGCCGGGTCCGACCGCTATCGCCCGCTGGAAGGCGGCGACCGCTGGCTGATGGCGATCGCCCACGCCGAGCTGAGACCGCCGTACGTCGCCCAGCATTTCGACTGTGCCGTCGGGGCCCGGCTGACCGCCGAACCCATGCCGGCCCTGACCCGGCTGATGACCCGTCTGCAGCTTGACGCCCTGGCCGTCGGCACCATCGCCCGGGACCGGAACCCGCGCCCCCGACCGGCGGCGCTCGATCCGCAGCGTCGCGTCTGTCTGCGCCTGACCGCGGCGGGACGCGCGTCCCCCTCCTGGCCCTCGATTCCCGCGGCCGTCGGGACGGCCTATGGCGACCTGTTCAGCAGTCTGGTTCCGGAGCGTTCAGAGGCGATCCAGCGCGTCGGCCGGGAGATCGGTCTCAGCCGCGCCGTCTGCGCCCTGGACTGGCCCGGTGACGTAACAGCGGGCCAACGGCTGGGCCATGCCGTCCACGCCGCCGCAGCGGCGACACCGGCGTTTCAGGCCGACCTGGCCCTGGCCCGGGCCGAAGTGTCGGCCGCCCGCACACCGGGGCTGGAAAGCCCGGGCTGTGCCGCCGAACGCCGGCTGTTTTTCGCGCCGACCTAGACCGGACTCAGGCCGGCCGGGGCGCGACCAACGGGCCATACAGGTCTGTCCGGCGATCCCGGAAAAAGCCCCAGGCCGCGCGATGGCGGTCGAGGAAGTCGCGATCGAAGGTGTGGACCAGCACCCCCTCCTCGGTCCGGCCCAGACTCTGCACCAGGTCGCCGCGATGATCGGCGATGAAGGATGAACCGTAGAATTCCTGCCCCTCGCCCGCGACCTGCTCATGGCCGATGCGGTTGGCCCCGACCACCGGCACCACATTCGACACGGCATGGCCCTGCATCGCCCGCTGCCACGGCAGGGCGGTGTCCATCTCGCTGTCATGCGGCTCGGAACCGATGGCCGTCGGATACATCAGGACCTCGGCCCCCATCAGCATCATGGCCCGGGCGGTCTCGGGGTACCACTGGTCCCAGCAGATGCCGACGCCGACGCGGCCGAAGCGGGTGTCCCAGACCTTGAAGCCCGTATCCCCCGGTCGGAAATAGTATTTCTCCTGATAGCCGGGACCGTCGGGGATGTGGCTCTTGCGATAGACTCCCATCGGCGCGCCGTCGGCATCCAGCATGACCATGGAATTATAGTAGTGCGGCCCCTCGCGCTCGAAGATCGACACGGGAATGGCCACACCCAGTTCGGCGGCGACCGGGGCCAGGGCGGTGACGCAGGGATGTTCACGCCACGGATGGGCGGTCGCGAACCAGTGCTCCTCCTGGGTGACGCAGAAATAGGGGCCCTGGAACAGTTCGGACGGCAGGATCACCTGCGCCCCCTTCGCCGCGGCCTGACGGACCAGGTCGATGGTCTTGTCGATATTGACCTGCAGGTCCTCGCCGTAGGACGTCTGCAGGGCGGCGACGGAGATGGTGCGGCTCATCAGGCAGGCTCCTGCTGGGAGATGCAGTGGAAGGAGCCGCCGCCGCTGAGAATCGCCAGCGACGGCAGCAGGATGATCTCCCGGTCCGGGAAGACGGTGGCCAGGGCCTGGCCGGCCAGCCCGGCGGCCCGGTCGTCGCCATAGGTCGGCACGACGATGGCCCCGTTGGCGATCAGGAAATTCATGTGGCTGGCCGGAATCGGTTTTTCGTCCTCGTCGGGGACGAAGCCGGGCGAGGGGATACGCAGCACCCGGATCGGCTGTCCGTCGGCATCGGTCATCGCCGACAGCGTCCGGGCCGTGGCGTCATAGACCTCGTCATTGGGGTCGTTGCGCCCCCAGGCCACCGGGCAGGCGACCACGCCCGGGGCGACGAAACGGGCCAGATTGTCGACGTGACCGTCGGTGTGGTCGTTCAGCAGGCCGTCGCCCAGCCACAGCACCTTGCGCGCCCCCAGCGCCGCGCCGAGGGCGGCTTCAGCCGCCGCCTCGGTCCAGCCGGGATTTCGGTTCGGGTTCAGCAGGCACTGACGGGTCGTCAGCAGGGTCCCGGCCCCGTCATGGTCGAGTGCGCCCCCCTCGAGGATGAAGTCGTGCCGGACCAGGGGCACGCCGGCAGCGGCCCCGATCTGGTCGGCGACCTCGTCGTCGTGCGGGAAGTCGTATTTGCCGCCCCAGCCATTGAAGCGGAAGGCATGGGCCGTCTTCGATCCGGCCCCGAAGATCGGCCCCGTGTCCCTGAGCCAGATGTCGCCGAACCGGCCGGGAATCACCGCGACTCCGGCCACGCCGTCAAAGCGGGCCCGGACCTCGGACAGCGACTCGTCATTTCCGACCATCAGCCGGACCTGTTCGCGGCCCGGCCCCGCCAGGGCCCGCACCAGGGCCTCGACCTCGTCGCGGGCCTGGTCGAGTTGATCCAGCCACAACTCGCCGTGACTTGGCCAGCCCACCCACATGGCGCGGTGCGGGGTCCATTCGGCCGGGATCGGCGGGAGCGAAGAGGTCATGGTGACGGCAAACATCCGGACTGGGGCCAAGCGGGCCAGCCCGGCCAGATAGACACCCGGACGGGCGAGTTCAACAGACGCCCCCTCGGGGGACTCGGGACCAAACGACAAAGGGGGCGGACCGTCACCGGCCCGCCCCCCTCGCCTGTCGACTTCAGACCGTGATCAGAAGGCGGTCCGCAGGGTGACCATGGTCGTGCGCGGAGCGCCCAACTGGTACTGGGCCGCGCCCGAGGTGCTGGTCGAGATGTCGGCCAGATACTCTTCGTCGAACAGGTTGGTCACATTGACCTGCATCCACCAGTTCGGCGCACCGATGGCGTTGAAGGTGTAACGGACGTCCAGATCCCACAGGGCGTAGGACGGGGCGACTTCGGTGTTGATGTCGTTGGAGAAACGATCACCGACATACTTGCCCTGGACGCCCAGGTCCCAGTTGCCCAGTTTCCAGTCCGCACGCATGGCGTACTGCCACTCGGGGGTTTCCACCAGCTGGTTGCCGGCGGTCGGCAGGAACACCGGCACGCCGAGAACCACGCCGTTCGGCAGGTCATTCTGGACCTCGCTGTCGGTGTAGGTCACCGAACCGTACAGGCTGAAATTCTCGAACGGCGAGAAGCCGAGCTGGCCGTCGAAGCCGCGCAGGGTCACTTCACCGATGTTGCGGGTCAGGAACAGGTTGGCGGCTTCGTCGAAGGTCCGCAGGATGCGGTTCGAGTAGTCCGTGTGCCACACGGCAAACGAGGCGATCAGGCCCGACGACTGGTAGCGATAGCCCAGGTCGTAGGAGTTGGTCTTTTCCGGTTCCGGATTGACGTCGACGCGATCGTACAGGTCGTCGGTGCGCGGCGCCGAGAAGCCTTCGGCATAGCTGACGTAGAAGGACTGGTTGTCAGCGAAGCGCCAGGTGGCCCCCGCGTTCGGCAGGACAGCCTCGTACGACTTGTCGAACGAAACCGGCGGACGATAGCGGTTGTTGGCGCTCGAGTTCAGGGCCGAGACCGGGAACTGGACCGTACCGTCGGCATTGGTGACCGTCGGGGCCTGGGTGGTGCAGTAGGCGTTGAACGTGTCGCGCTGGTAGCAGTAGTTGTTCAGCTCACGATCGAAGAACGGGGCGCGCAGGCCGAGCGACACGCTGAGCGCGTCGTCGGCGAAGGAGCCGCGATATTCGACGGCGATCTGGTTCAGCTCGGCGTAGGACAGACGGTCCCGGCGACGCAGGATGGTGCCGTCCGGCAGGGCGATTGCGGTGCCGTTGCGGCCCGCGAACGGGTTCTCGGGACGACCGCTCGCCTCGATGTAGCCGACCTCACCGGTCTGACGGTGACGGCCGTAGTCATAGGTGTAGGCCAGACGGACCGTGTTGTTGTCGTTCGGGCGCCAGACCAGCGAGCTGGTCAGGCCGTAACGGTGGGTATTGGTGGTGTTGGGACGATACAGGGTCACGGTGTCGTTGAGGTCACCGTCACGGTTCAGGTCGACGCCGGCGGCACCCGAGTTGCCACGAAGCTGGCGATCGGTCTCGCTCCAGTTGCTGGTGCCGCCGCCGTTGGCCAGGACGTACTGGAACGAGGGGTCGACCGTCAGCGTCAGCTGGTCGGACAGGGTGAAGCGCGACGCGCCGCGGATGTTACCCGTGTTCGACGGATTGATGCCCGTGTAGGACGCGGCGACCGAGTTGGCCTGGTCGAAGGCCGTGCCGGCATCGAACTGCGCCAGGGTCACCCGGCGGGTGAAGCTGTTGCGGTTGCGGTTGTAGTGGCCGGTCAGGGCGATGAAATCGCCGTTGTCACCCAGGGCCTGATAGACGCGGCCGTTGTACTGGGTCTTGTTGATGCCACCCGGATCCTTGAAGTGGTCGTATTCGGTGCTGGAATAGGCGAACCAGGCTTCCGTGCCCCAGGGACCGAACGCGCCGGTGTCCATCAGCAGGAACAGGCGACGATAGTCTTCCTCGCCGATCGACGGCTGGGCGATGATGCCGAAGTCGCTGCGGGTACGACGGGTGTTGTAGTTGACGGTGCCGCCCGTGGCCGAGGCCGTCGGGCTGTCGACGTCGGTCGTGCCGAGGTTGACGGTGGCGCGCTCGATCAGCTCGGGGTCGAGCTGCTGGTTCGAGTAGATGGCATAGTTGCCGGTGTCGTTCAGCGGGATACCGTCGGCGGTCAGCGAGACGCGCGCTGCGTCGAAGCCGCGGATGGTCAGATCACCGCCCGACGAACCGTAGGCGTCGTTGTTGGTGAAGTTGACGCCCGGGATCAGGTTGATCGAGTTCAGGATCGACTGGCCGGCCGGCTGGGTCTGGATGTATTCTTCGGTGATCGTGGCGCGCGACTTGGAGGCGGTCTCGGCAACGATGCCGCCGTCGATCGTCAACGGGCCCCGACGACCCTGAACGACGACGTCGTCAACCTTGGACGCTTCAAAAGCCTCCGTACCGGTCGACTGCGCCGAGGCGGCTCCGGCGGCCAGAAGGCCTGTGAACAGGGCGGTCGTCGCCCAGAACACGCGTTTGCGGTTCGTCATTGTCATCTTTCCCCAGATGGTGAAGGCATTAAAGGCCTGCGGCACACCGGAGCGTGCCAAAAATCAGGACCCGTCTACGGTGGCAGTGGGAAGCTGGGACGACAGTCGTGTGACAGTGATGTGACGACGACGAAAGGTGACCGGAAGGCCACACTAGGGCGCGCGCCGGTTTCAGCGGCCGGTGCTACCCCAGACCGCACGCAGGCGCGCCGCCCGGCCGCAGAACCGGGTGTAGCCCGCATAGCGAACCGGGTTGAGCCGGGCGAAGTCCTGGTGATGGGCCTCGGCGGGCCAGAACCGGACCGCATCCCGGACCGGCGTCACCAGACGGGTCTGGCCCAGCCGGACGGCGGCGGCGCGGCGGGACGCCTCGGCCGCCGGTTTCTGCGCCGCGGTCGCGAACACCGCCGTACGGTAGGCGGCCCCGCGATCACAGAACTGGCCGTCAGCATCGGTCGGATCGATCGTCAGCCAGAACCGGTCCACCAGCTGCCGGTAGCTGACGCGGGCCGGATCGAACCGGACCTGCACGGCCTCGACGTGACCGGTGCCGCCACGCACCACCTGGTCATAGGTCGGGTTGCGGGTCCGGCCGCCTGTGAAGCCGGAAACGGCGGCAACCACACCCGGCATCTGCTCGAAATTGGCCTCCACCGACCAGAAACAGCCTCCGGCGAAGACCGCCGTTTCACGCCGGCCACTGTCCGGCTCGCGGCCGGCCTGTCCGCCCTCGGCGGTTTCGGCGGCCGAACAGGCTGCGGCGGCGACCACACACAGGGCGACAAGCAGGCGACGGCGAAGCATGATCCCGTGTCTCCAGGCCCGCCGGGCGGGCGGCTCCTTTCAGGATACGACGAAAGCACGCGCCGGGTTTCACGATTCCGCAAAAATTTCGGCCAGTCGCGTCGCCGTCCGGTCGACGGCCCGGGGCGCATGAAAACTGCCGTTGATCTGGGTCCGGGCGATGACCGTGGCGCGAAACCGCCGGAACAGGTCCGGATCGGGGGCGGCCGGCGACGTCCAGAACCCGTCCAGCGGCTGCTGGTCGGTGAGGCCGTCGAAATCGAAAAAGGCCTGACCCAGGACCTTGACCGGCGTGCCGAAACCAAGCGCGGACAGGGCGGCGCTGGAGTTGTTGACCACCAGCCCGCGCGATCCCCGGCACAGGTCCGCCAACTGGCCACCGTCGATAAATTCGACCCGCGACGCCAGACCCCGCTCGACCGCGAGGGAGCGGGTCACCCGCCGCAGATCCAGCAACCCCGGGTCCAGTGGATGGTTCTTGACCACGAGCCGCGCCTCCGGCGGCGCGGACCGGGCGAAACTGGTCATCACCCCGGCGAGAAAGGCCGCATTGTCAGGCAGACGCGAATAGCGCAGCAGCTGGGTATCGCCTTCCCGTTGCAGGCAGACGAGAAAATAGGCCCCCCGGGCCGCGATCGCGTCCGCGTCGCAGGCCCGCGGCGACGCGATCAGGCCCCGCAGATAGCGGCCGATATGGCCGGCGCATTGCAACCAGGCCGGGGCCGTATAGGCCGGCGCATAGCGTGGAAACAGCAGGCGACCCGGCACCTGGACCAGATGGTGCACCGTGATATTGAGCACGTGATAGGGCAGGATGCGCCCGAGCGGCCGCGGGGGCGGAGCCTCGGCGACGGGGTCACCGTAGTCGGCGCGGTTTCGCGGCAGATTGCTGCAGGCGTTGACCCCGCCCTGCTCCAGCGTAATCCAGTCCGGGCGGAAATAGCCGTTCTCGAGCACCCAGACCCGGGGGCCGCCGGCCTTCGCCAGGGCGACGACCGCGTGATTGTAGGGCCCGCCCTCGCCGAAGATGACCAGGTCGCTGAACCCGGCGGCCAGCGCCGGCAGCCGCGCGGCCCAGACATCCGGGCCGTCCCGGAACGCCCGTCCGTTCGGTCGCCGCCATGACAGCAGGTCGCCGGCATTGAAAATCATCCGGACGACCGTCCCGCCGCGTGCGGCGATCGCATCGGCCAGACGCCCGGCGAACGGACCAAAGGGCGCGGTGACGATGAGGAAGCGTCGCCCGGTCAGGGCCAGGCAACCCGGCTCCAAGGTCGAAGATGGGGAATCGGTCGTGGCGAGCAATACCGGTCCCTTCTCGGATAATCGGCCGGACGTCCTGTTCCTAGGGCCCGCCAAGCGGCCTTGGCAAGCATACGGATCCCGAACGAAAACCGCCGGCCACCTTGCGGGGGCCGGCGGTTCAATCGTG